>JAJDZB010000101.1:0-88079 GCA_022824835.1 Candidatus Poribacteria bacterium
GCGGTAGGTTCGGTTTCCTAACCGCACTGAATACCCTAACATTTACTTTTCTGGGGAATTTAGAAGGTGTTTTAACCAATGTACGAGCTGTGGATCTTTTGAAATGTCTTTTAATAACCATGTGCCTCCCCATCTAATTCCCAATGAGATTGCCACTGCAAGCATGACGACTGCTAAGATTACTCCCGATATATAGAGCATTATAACGATTATAAGTCCGATAAAAGAACTCGCTACGTTGAACATCTGATAAACTCCTATAGGAACTTTTCTACATCAATGTGCTTTTGTCTATAAGTATACATCTTTTTTGAATCATCGTCAAACAAAATCAGTTTTCTATAAACATAACGTCCCTACCAATCAACGCCAATTGCATATTCGACGTTGATTTGGATGAATGCCATACCCCATTCACATCGTTGATCTATAGGTAGAGCACAAGCGAAACCCGACAAATCCACGTTTCAAACAAAAAGAGAACCCAAAAAAACATTGACATCTCTCTTACAATCTGTTACTATAAATCTATTGGAGGAAAAATGCCAACAGTACAACAAACGGACGAATTCCAAGAAATCCTGAACATTTTGGATCCAGCCATTGGTCATTTTGCCGACAAACTTGCGAAATGGATAGATGACCGTACTGCAAAAAGAACAGGAAGATGAAAACGTACTGCAACGGACATTGGAAATTGCACTCACGCAGCTGGATACATTAAAGACCGAGAACCCTACCTTGCACCAAAATGCGATGATGTATCTGTCCCTTATCGTCCGGTGTAGACGTGATAAAAACGAGCAACCTCAGTTGCTGAGAATGATAAATACCCATACAGAGAATGAGGAGGTTGAAAGAACTATTATGACTGGTATAGAAGCCCTTATTCAAGAAGGAAGAGAAGCCCTTATTCAACAAGGAAAAGCTGAAGGAAAAGCTGAAGGACTTGAACAAGGAAAAGCTGAAGGACTTGAACAAGGTAGAATCTATGAGAAACGGACAGCCGTTCTCAAATTAGCGCGGCACCGGTTTGCTGACATCTCAGACTCTACTATTCTCAATGAGATTAGCGGGATAGATGACCTCGCCTGTCTTGATGACTTGTTTGATCAGATCCTCGCTGCAGAGGAGTTTGAAGACATTGATTTTTCAAATAACGGCAAGTAACATATATAGAACGCATAGCGAATTTCAAAAGCGACACGCTATGAAATAATAGGAGCATCATTGCGTTTCTATAGACCTTTCCCATCATTGGTGCTGCCGAAACAACGTCTGTAGGTCAGGTAGAGCGTTAGCGAAACCCGACCTACGAAAAGGCAATAATGGTAATTGCTCAATTAGATATGGTATAACACGAATTTCTTTAACAGTGGAGTCAATGTATGGCAAAGATACGGATGGCGCAATATGGGACGAAACACGGACATGCACGAGGTAAATTACAGGCGATGTTGGGTAATCCTAATGTAGAAGTCGCGGGCGTGTTTGAACCTGATAAGGAACGACGCACACAACTACAAGCAGATGGGAGTGCTTTCAGTGATGTGCATTTTTATTCAGATGCAACCGAGATGTTAGGTGATGATACTATCGTTGCAGTTGCTTCCGAAGGGAATAATGCTGAGAGTTTAGACCAAACCGAACAGATCGTGAATGCAGGTAAACATGTGTGGTATGATAAACCCGCAGGTGAAAACTGGGAACAGTGGCAAAGTGTTATACAAACTGCACAAGAGAAATCGCTACATGTTCAGATGGGTTATATGTTACGATACCATTCAAGTTTTAGACAGGTCACAGATTGGGCACGGTCAGGATTTCTGGGGCATGTGTTCTCAGTGAGAGCTCACATGTCAACCAATGTATCTGAGGATGCTCGCAAACGTATCAGTCAACATGTCGGTGGGATATTCTTTGATTTAGGTGGACATGTGCTTGATCAGGTAGTGTGGATGCTCGGTAGACCTGAAAAGGTTACCAGTTTTCTCAGGAATGATGGCGGTTCTGTTGAACCTTTTAAAGATAATACGTTGACGGTGTATGAGTATGAAAATGCGATGGCGTTTATCTCTATTTCTGCCTTAGAACCACGTCCGATGGCACGGAGGTTTGAGGTATATGGCACTGAGGGGAGCGCGATTATTGTTGAACCGTTTGAACCGGGACATAATATCCGTCTCTGTTTGGAAACCGCAAAAGAGGGATACTCGCAAGGTGAACAGATTGTCAAGATTAATGGGGAGAGTCGTCAAAGGACCTACGAATTGGAATTAGAAGCTTTTTTGGCAACGCTTGCAGGTGAACAACCCTCTGATCGTCCTCTGTCTCATGAATTGTTGGTGCAGGAAACGTTGTTGCGTGCGACAGGCGTTATCTAATTCATCGTAGTTTGTTGTGATTTCCTCCACTGCAACCGCAAACTATTTAAAACAACAGACACACTGCTAAACGCCATTGCAAACGCTGCGAGCATCGGGTGTAACTCCCGCAGCATCGTTGGGAAGAATTCCAGCGGATATAATGCACCTGCAGCTACAGGTATCAACAGCACATTATAGAAAAATGCCCAGAAGAGATTCTGCTTGATTGTTCGGAGCGTGGAACGGCTTAATCGGATAGCATCGGGGATCGTCTTTAGGTCGCCGTGCATTAATGTCAAATCAGCTGTCTCCATCGCAATATCTGTTCCAGTGCCGAGTGCCATGCCGACATCTGCTTGTGCTAACGCGGGTGTGTCGTTGATGCCGTCTCCCACCATAGCGACGAATCCATCTGCCTCTTTTTGTGCTTTTTTGACTGCTGTTGCCTTGTCTTCAGGTAGAAGTTCGGACATGACATCTGAAATCCCGACACTTTTTGCGATAGCATTGGCAGTGCCGCTGTTGTCCCCTGTCATCATGGTTACATCACATCCAAGATCACGGATTTCTTTGATAGCTGTTTCTGCTTCAGGTTTTACACTATCGGCTACAGCCAGCAGTCCACACAGTTGAGAGTCAATTGCCACCCATAACACTGTCTTGGCATCATCTTGTAATTGCTCTGCGTCTTGAGTTAGCAGTTCTGTAGATATATCGTGCTGTTGCATGAAGTTCTGCTTACCGATTATCACGGTCTTATCATCAAGTTTTGCGATGATACCATTGCCTGTGACAGCTGTAAAGTCTGAAGGAACGGCAGTCTCAATGGCACGTTCAGATGCAGCAGATACTACGGCTTTACCGATAGGATGTTCACTGCCACGTTCCGCTGATGCGGCTATCTGCAGCAGATGATTCTCTTCCACGCCGTTTGTAATTATATCTGTGAGTGTTAATTTGCCTTGTGTTAATGTCCCAGTTTTATCCAGAACAATTTGAGAGACGTCACCGACATGTTCTAATGTTTCACTGTTCCGGAATAGGATACCACGGTGTGCACCAATACCCGTACTTACCATAATCGCAGTCGGGGTTGCGAGACCTAAAGCACATGGACATGCAATGACTAACACGGCTACCAAACGTAGCATTGCAGGCGTGAACCCTTCTCCAACCAAAAACAACCATACGAAAAACGTTATCGCAGCAATGCACAACACAACGGGAACAAACACACTTGCAACAGCATCAGCAGTTCTTTGGATCGGTGCTTTGCTCTGTTGTGTTTGTTGGACTAACTGAACGAGTCGTGCAAGTGCGGTTTCAGACCCCACGCGTGTTGCTTCAATTGTAAGCATGCCACTCTGATTTATTGTTGCACTGGTCACTGTGTCATCTACCGACTTGTCAACAGGTATGCTTTCGCCAGTGAAGACGCTTTCGTCAACAGCACTTGAACCTTCACGGACAATCCCGTCAACGGGTATGCTTTCACCGGGACGGACGAGGAGCATATCACCAACAGTTACATTTTCAATTGGGATATGATCCTCTTCTCCATCTTTTAGGAGGCAGGCTGTTTTTGGAGATAGACCTATCAGTTTCTTTAAGGCAGTGCCCGTTTTTCCTTTGGCGCGTGCCTCCAAATACTTACCAAGTTTGATTAGGGTTATGATAACCGCAGCTGTCTCAAAATAGACATGATTTCCAAAGTGTTGACTATTACCTGTTAAGGCAATCATAACCACTACACTAAATAGAAATGCCACAGATGAACCCATCGCAACGAGGACATCCATATTGGCTGAACGGTTACGTAGTGCCTTTATACTACCGACATAGTAATCCTGTGCACAATATGTCTGGACAGGTAATGCTAAGGCAAACATAATCCATTTGACCCATATAGCATGTGACCATCCGCCAAGCAATCCCATATCGCTACCCATGCTGAGAAGGAACAACGGGAACGTGAAGAGCAGACCAACGGCAAACTGGAACTTCTGTCGTTTGCGTTCTGCATCGCGTTCTTCCGCTTCAGAATCTGGATCAACGACATCAAATCCGAGAGAACGGATTTTGTCAACAATTGTTTCCTCGTTGAGATCAGTGGGATTAAATGTGATTGCTGCTTGATCCGTGGCAATACTGACATTTGCAGTAAGTATACCCGTCATCTGCTCAAGGTTATGTGAGATTGTAGAGGCACAACCTTCACAATGCATGCCTGTAATAGGTAAGATAATTTGCTGTGACATGAATTTATGGTAAAGTAACGTGAGTTTGATAATTAAATGCAATATTCGTTGTAGGTCGGGTAGAGGCACGAAACCCGACATCTTGACCCATTATAGAATAGAGCAATACTACATTATTCTGTTTTCTTTCTAAACAGTAATTTCTCTCCAGGCATAGACAGTGTGAGTGTATCTTGTTCGGTCTGATGCGTATAATCGACACCGACTGTGAATGGAAATGTAGACTCATCTTGTATTAATCCCATTTCAGATTCAGCTGCTAATTGGTCTTGTAGTTGTTCTACTGTCAATCTAAACTCCAATGGAGCTTTTTCTAATTCCTTTTCCCATGCGTCTCTGGGAGTAAGAATCGCAGCCACATCACTCTCAACATTTTGTGTCTCGATTGTTAGCGTTGTCTCTCCCGCTGTGTATTCCCCTGTTACTGTATTGGTTATCACAAACGTTAACGATCTCGGTGGTTCCACTGGATATTGCTCTGAGACTGTGAATACTAACTCGCCATTCAATTTCCCTGCAGCATCAAAAACAAATTTTGAGGTAATATCGAATGTAGACGGTGGAGATCCTTCTTCAGGCTCTGGGGTAAAAAGGACTTCAATCGGTTGGTCATTAACCGATACGATCTCCCAAGGGGTATCAATGAAGTCTAAATCCTCGTATTGAAAGCCACTGTCAACCGCTATTCTTTCACAACCGGTAAAAACACAAAAAGTTGCGGACAGCAAAAATGTAAGTATTACGAATCTATGAAAAGCACATTTGCTAAACATGATAATTTCTCCTTATATTTATGGAAACTATTCGGATAGATTTCTCTGAATGCGTATCAATTTGCTTATGTAAACGAAATAACATGCCTATAGTTTACAAACAGATAATATCGTGCCAGGCTTGTAATTATAGTGAAGTTTGAAAATAATTACACACTTTCGGGCCACGGTAGGTGCGGTTTCCCAACCGCACTGGTACAGACTGTATAATTAATTCAAAAATTTACTATAATGGTCACTCTGCGGTTTCAAGAGATAAAGAATTTAGTTTGTTCGGACCAGCTTCGTAAAGATAAGCATCTCTACCTTCAAAATACTGTGTGTAGACTGCTTTCCAATCGCTGTTCGTTAAACCCCATCTCGGATTTGGTCCTATCTTGAAATAGACTATATCCGCTTCATCCAGACTTTTGAACGGATAATCACCAATCGGTGCATCTCTGGTGCCGGGTATGAAAATAACAGCATTGTGAATATCGGATTGCTTAACCAACGGAGGTAACTTCTGATACACGCTACTCCAGTTCTGATAGACTTTACCAATACGTACATAACTCCATACAAGGTTTACACTGAGCAACAGTAGACACACGCCTGTTACACAAGCAAGCGCGTTTCTCCAAGTCAGTTCTTTTGCACATTGGTAGATAATATAGACCCCACGCGCGACCAGAGGAATGAAACCGAGGAAAATCGCTTCCGTGTAGTAGCGTGCATTGACAGGTGTGAATCCCCACGTAGAACCCTCAAAATAGAAGAATGCATAAAGTAATAGACTTACAACGATGAGCGAGATGCATAACACATCGTATCTATTTCGTGATTTATGGAAAAAAGGTATGAATGCAAGAGACCACGGTATCAGCAGTGGTAAAAAATCTATGAAAAAACGGAAAGTTAGCTTAGGCTCTACAAGTAGTCTGGAGTGATAATTTCCCCAACCGAGTGCGTTAAAACTGATGCAAGGTAGTATGTGTCGCCACGTTCTTTTAACTGACCACTCGGGCTTAAATTCCCATGCATTTTCAATATTGGAATAGTACCCCTCAGTGCGCTTTCCAAAACCGATTTTGTCGTGAGGTTGTGCTGCCGTATGTGTGAACATGAAGGGATCGTCAGTAAAATGGTAATTCCATGACATACATATAAGGACTAACACAGCAAACGGAATTAAGAAAACACCTAACTGGCGAACTAACTGTTTCCGTGTTTGCGAATTATCCAAAACTTCTGTATCAGATTCAGACGTTGACTCCTCACTTTTTGCGGGTTTGTATAAGTGGTATAGAGCAAAAGCCCCGCCTACAAAACCGAAGACCATGGCAGATAGTGGACGTGTATTAAATGCATAACCCAATGCGGAACCTGAAATTAATGGATAGATTACATTACCTGGATTATTCAGTGTTCTGACCAATGTGAACAGAAAGAGTGTTAGGAAAAACCGGCTGACGGGTTCGCTAAACCACGTTGACCCCATTCCTGCAGTTGCAGGTGAAATAAGTGCGATGACTGCAGCAATCAGTGCGATTTGTCTTCCATACACATCCCTTACCAGCAAGAATAACAGGAAGAGTGCTCCACCTGTTGCAAGAGCTGGAATGAGCCAAGGGGCGTTAATAAATACCCCAAACATCATCATCAGCGCGTTACCGAACGGGTATTTGGAATACCATTTGCCGTTCAGCATGTTGATGTGCGGCGAAGGGGAAAATCCGTATTCTGGCATCGGTTTGCCATTCGGTTCTATCGTTATCTCACCGTTTATCGTCTGTGGTGGGACAGGAATAGATATTTTACCTTTCGCAAACAGTTTTGCCTGAAATAGATACGAAGCTGTATCTGGTTCAAAGTATGAGAAATTCAGGTAGATACCACTTAAGATTATTGAGAGTAGTACCCCAAGTATGGAGATGATAAGAATAGTTTTGTTTTTCATGGATTAATTGCTTGTTTCATAATCTCTAAGTCTTCCTTTGAAATTGCGCCAACAAGTTTGAGCAGTTCCTTGCCAGATATGTCCTTTGGCGTTTCACCTGACAACTCCAAGACATAATCTAATACCAGTCTCTGTTGTCCAGACGAAAGGTTTTTGACTCGTTCTACAATTTCTTGAATATGTTCTGAATTTTCCATGGTATTTCCTCCTTTGCTGTTTGTACACACCTGTTCTTATACCATTTCAATTAATTTTTCTCTCATTACCGACTGTTTAGAAATGAAGCGGGGAACGGCACAATCTAACAGAATGTGCTACAGTAAAGAGGCATTTTGATTTAGAAATGGTATTAGATTTCAATTGACGCATACTAAAAATATGATAAATGATCTCTATTAGATATGATACAACATTCTCACATAAAAAGAAAGGACATAGAATCATGGGGTGTGTAAAGCAGGTTCATTCTCTTCAGACTTTCAGTTAGAAGGCACGTCCCAAAGCACAATAGTTCCGGCGTTATAACCTAAGTAACTATCTCCACCACAAACACTTGCAAGTGTTTTGCCATCTGACGCAAAGGTTAGTCCACTAATGAAAACTCCATGTCCGTTGTATGTAGCAATGCGTTGTCCAGTCTTTAATTCCCATAAGTAAATTTTGCCAGATGTGTCACCGCTTGCCAGAAGTTTGCCATCACGGGAAAATGTCAGTTTGCTAACTACGTGGTCATGCTTGAGTATTGCATTTGGATGGTCATGCTTGAGTATTGCATTTGGACGAATTTCTGGAATTTTCCACACGTAAACTGTCTTATCTCTTCCTCCTGCAGCAATCGATTTACCATCAGGTGAAAACGCTAATGTATAGATTCTATTTCTGTGCAAGCCCACTGTATCTAAAATTCTATTTCCCCAGTTTGCTGAGGTTTTAAGCGTGATATGTTTACCTGTTTGTGTATCCCATAGCTTAACACCGCGATCCGTTCCAACGCCAAGAGTCTTTCCATCAGGTGCTAAAGCATATATACTCACCCGACTGTTTTTCGCATTATCATTAAAAGTATTCACCTGTTTTTTATTTTGAACATCCCATATTTCGATGCCTTCGCTTGTCTGGATAGCCACACTTTCGCCATTTGGCGTAAAGACACTTTTGGTATGTAGACTGATAAATGTTCCATCGTCAAATGAAGTAGAGGAGTGTCTGCGATCGACATTGTTGATAGTAAAACCATCAGTATATTCTCCAGTGGAAACATCTAAAACCTGAATCTTACTTTCGTTGTTACTTATTACACTCTCGCTGATAATAGTTTTATCGTCTATCCCCAAAACGAAGTTATAGATGTTATTTGCTGTTATTTTTTGTTTTTTTCTGCCATTGTTCACATCCCATAGTTGAACGTTACTACCCTCTCTACTTGCGAGGAATTTGTCCTCGTGTGAAAACGCAATAGTTCCCAGCTCTGTATACCCTGTGGTTATGAAACGAAGTTTCTGAGAGTCTCGCGTTTCCCGCAAAGCAATTACACCGTTGCTATCATCAGTGGTAAGGGTTGATCCATCGTATGATAAAATAAACCCCCATGGATATGCGTCTAACCATTCTACAATCTGACTGTGTGAAGTCATGACACTTTGTGTTGCAATGTCCCATATCTTATATCCATTTTCATCAATAATAGCAAGCGTTTTGCCGTCACCTGAAAACCTTATTTTTACATCCTTCGGAAATTCAGCGATCTTTCTACGTGAAGGGATATCCCATAGCACATATCCTCTATCATCAAACAGAGCAACGGTCTTGCCATCCCCAGAAAAAGTCACTTTTGTCCTCCCCTGAAGCATAGCGAGTTGCTCGCCTGTGTTTACATCCCATATCTCAACTGGTCCTCCCTGTGCAGTCGTTCCATCTAAACGTGCGCGTCGGTAGTCAGAAGTGCTTACAAGTGTGTTGCCATCGGGAGCAAATCTTAGTGTATTCACCCATTTAATATATTGACCGCCATCCTTCACATCTGGATCCGGGAAATAGGGTCGTAGATATTGAATAGGTAATGAGATACTATCAGTCGCAACTGTAGTAAGCGTGCGTGTCTCTCTATCGGTTTTGGCATTTCGTATGCCTATTGTACCATCCTTTTTTCCAACAGCAAATACAGTATCACCCGTTTTGTAGATATATGTATCAATTGCGCGTCGCCAATTCCTATACTTTCTGTGACTGAGTTTAGGTAAATTCGGGTTGAAAGTTGCTAACTGTTCTCCGTTGGTAACATTCCAAATCCACACGACACCATTCCAATTCTGACTTTGACCTATAAGGGTTTTGCTATCCGGAGAAAACTTCATAGACCTGAAAGGTCCGTCAGGTGTATCGAATTTCAGCCTTAGTTCACCCGTATCTGCATTCCAGAAACGAATCGTCTTGTCATACCCGCTGGTCGCAAGTGTCTCACTATCCGGTGAAAATGCTATCTTAGAAGTATACTGCGTATCAAATCTGATAAGGTGTGTGTTTCGCGCATTTGTACTAACGTCATAAAGCCAAACTCCTGTGGTACTGGATATTGCTAACCGATTACCGTCAGGAGACAACTGAATATCAAGTATTGTTCCTTTTCCAAGACGGGCTCTTGCATGTTCAGGTAAATTTAATTGCGTATAGTCCTGTGAGAATATGGTAGGATTATATGTTACAAAGAGTATGAGTAACACCAATATAGTTAAAAATAACCTTGTTTTCATTGTGTAAGAGTTCCGTTCTTAGATTTTAATTGACATTCCTGCCAACTATGGTATAATAAACGCTGTAGACATGTTAACACAAATTTAGAAAAATTGAAAGGAAACGAATTATTATTATGGATTTAACACGCCAACCACCACGTCGTCCCTCTAATCTCGGTGTTGCGGGGATTGTGGGTGCCGCACGAATGACAGACAAGGCACGCGCACACAACGATGAGACACTCGGAGAATTTGTCTATGGAAGATACTCCGGATTAGACCGACGAATATTAGCCTTCTTGGATATTACAGCAGATGACTTTGCGGAAGCAGCAGATGAATACGATGATGGAGCACTCAGTAAATGGATGCTTGAAAAAGGAAACAGATCTGCCAAGGAAATTGAGGAATTCAACAGATCAGAACTTGAGAAACTACCCGCTGACAAAAAACATAAACAACTTTTAGAAGAACGTCTTGCGAAGTTTGGACCTGGTCGTACTGATATTAAGACCGTCTTGCAATCTATAGAGTTGGATGATTGGGGTTGTTTTTGGCAGGTTGATCTGACTGTGCGTCCACCACGTAGTGCACGCGCAAGAGATGTTGCGGGGATCTGTGGTGTTGCCCGTATGGCAGATAAAGCACGGGCAGAACGCGCAGGAAAAATCGGTGAATACAAATACGGTGACACGTCCGGTCAAGATGTTCGTATATTGGAATTCCTCGGTGTTTCCGCTGACGATTTCCAGCTCGCAGCAGTCAAAAACCCAAATGATATTGAGATCGGTGAGTGGGTACTGGAAAACTCTGATAGATCGAGAGAAGAGATTGCGGCATTCAATCACGCTATGGTGAATCGCGGTCCTAATGAAACGACACGTGAACGTTTTGAAGCACGACGGAAAGAAGTAGATCCAACTCGAACAGACATCAATACATGGGTTGCTTTACAAGACTTAGACGATGAGTTGAGTTTCGGTATCGTTGATCTACAAAGACGAGCACCGAGAAGTCCAAACAGTACAGATGTCTA
This sequence comes from Candidatus Poribacteria bacterium, assembly GCA_022824835.1. Taxonomy (GTDB): domain Bacteria; phylum Poribacteria; class WGA-4E; order WGA-4E; family WGA-3G; genus MSPOR6. The sequence goes on from JAJDZB010000101.1 coordinate 11,105, forward strand.
TGGAATGGTGCACTTAGCACGTTTGATAGATAAAGGAAGAGCATTTATTGGTGGTACTTTAGGCGAATATTTTTATGCTGAGGATTCTGGCATGGATAGAATGGCACTCGGATTTCTCGGTGTTTCTGCTGACGACTTTACTGAAGCACTTAGAATACATCCTAACGACGAAGATGTTGAAGCCTGGTTGAAAGGAAACTACGCAAAAAGTGATAATGACATCAAAGAATTCAATGAAAAGATTAGTCAAATGGGTCCTGAAACTGAACGGCATAAAGCTATGATGGCAAGAATGCTTAAGAAAATTAATGCTGAGTCTGAGAACATCAACACATGGTTTGCTATGATGGAACTTGATGATGAGAAGACGTTTGCACTCTAAATTAATACGTTATGTATCTATATCACGGAAGCAAGCAACTGTTTGAAAAACTGAAGAAACAGAAGGCACAGGCTCCACCTGGGAGACCACCTGAAGAAGCTTTGGATGCAATATATCTCACTCCCGACTTCCTATTTGCATTGGCTTGCGCGGCAAGACCACCCGGCACCTCAAATATAGATCTAACAGAACGAACCATTTGCTTTAAAAATCCGGATCAGTTTGAGCCAGAAGAGACGATTTACATCTATTTTGTTGACCCTACAAAAATCTCAGAGGATAAGAAAATCTACATTGATCCGTGGCAGGTTGCTGTAATTGAGGACGAGATAACACCAGATAAGGTTAAAACTTATAAGTCTGGTGACCTGCTGAAACACTATCGTGTTATAGATAGTGGAATTGACCTAACTAAAGACAAGAGGTAATTTCAAATGTTAAGATTATTTACACCAGTCGCAATTGTCTGTGACCATACGATGACTGATGATGCATCGGCCCTGCGCGGAATGCTTGAAAGTTTTAGGTTGCGGGTTGATTTCTACCATTTCATCCAGAAACCGCAGGTGTTTGACTTCTTCGCCCAACCGAATAACTATGCATACACGATTCTCATTTGCCACGGCACAGGTGAAACACCAGAGGATATGAACATTAGATTTGAGGTCGTTGATCAGGAATCAGGAGATTATGATAATCCCGAAGGTTGGGACTCAGTGACTATTGAACTTACTCCAACAAAGATTGCAGAACACTTACAAAATCGAGGTGGCACCCTGATTTCTATAGCGTGTGGCTCCGGCAGAGAACCATTAGCTCATGCGTTTCTGAAGTCTGGCTATCAAACCTACATAGCACCTGCTGAAACATTTGTTAATGCTGGTTCGGCATTGGTTTTTGTCGTCAACCTGTTCTACTATCTAATGGCAGAAGATCGTGATTATGCGACAACAATCTATACTGAAAAAGAAGCTGTTGAAAAAGCTGCTCAACTCGATCCAGATTTTTGTTATGGCACAAAGCTATACCGATATTACACGACAAAGGAGAATACATAATGTTTATTGCTGCTTACAACGCTATCTATACCGTTGAAGATAATGGAAATGGCGAACCTATCCAAGTTTACAAAGGGACAGATCATCAAGAACCTGGCACGATGGTTTCACTGTCAAGCGGTCAAGCCGTGGTGTCTGCCTTGTCGGATGGAACGCTACTGGTTTTATCAGAAGATGACGAGAAACGAATTCCAACTGGGATTGAAGACCCAATTGCTTCACTGCTTTTTATTCGTGAAGAACCCTTGACACTACTGATCGGAACGGATGAAGGTGCTTATGTCTATCGGCTCGTAGGTGAGGAAGGTCCCGCAGAACGAATTCAAACTTTTGATGATTTAGAATGCAGGAAAGATTGGTACACACCATGGGGAGGTCCACCAGCAGTGCGGACATTAGCTAAGACTAAGGACGGTTTTTGCTACGCAGATATCCATGTCGGCAGTATCATGCGTTCACCCGATGAAGGTGTTTCATGGGAACCTGTTACACCGGACCTGAATAAAGATGTACATCAGGTTGCTACGTGTCCCGCAGACGATAATCAGGTATTTGCTAATACCGCAAACGGTGTCTATGTAAGTAAAGACCGAGGTGACTCATGGATCAACAGACTTGAAGGATTGCCTGTACGATATGGGACTGCTATTGCGATAGATCCTACTGACCCCGACTTGATGCTTGCCTCAGTCCAGAGAGGACCGAGAGGTGGTGGTGCTTGGTTATGTCGTACGGATGACGGTGGTTCAACTTGGACTGAACTCAACGATCAAATCACAGAACAAGCAGGTCGTATAAGCACCGGTTCCATCGCTTTCGCTGCCGATGGAACCGCATGGGCAGCTATCGGAAAGACACTCTATATGGGTCAGGATGGGGCAACGGATTGGAGTCCCTTCTGGACAGCACCAGCGTCCGATTCATCAGAATATCCGATCAAAACCCTTGCTGCTTAAATGAGCTATTAACGTGAGTTTGATAAATCAGAACAAATAACTACGTAGGTTGGGTAGAGGCACGAAACCCAACATCTTGACCCATTATAGAGCAATACATGTCGGGTTTCGCTTCGCTCTACCCGACCTACAGAAGAAAACTATATCTTCATTTAGAAGTTGACAGAACAGTAATATTGAAGAGGCAGAAAGCATGAAGGTTTTAGGTATTGATTTTACCTTCTTTGCAGTAAGCAACATGCAGGAATCTATTTCCTTCTATCGTGATGTCCTTGGTATTCCACTGACGGTTTTGGCACATGAAGGCAAATGGGCAGAATTTGAGACTGAACATGGAACTTTGTCTTTAGGTGAAGGTGATTTTTTTACAGAACCTGGTGGTGGAATGGTGGCTTTTGCTGTTGAGGACGTGAAAGCTGCCATTGTGGAATTAGAACAATCAGGGATTAAACTCCAATCATCTTTGGGTGAATCTGCTGTCTGTTTCTGGGTAGTCATTGAAGACCCAGATGGAAACCGTATTATCATCCACCAGCGAAAGGATAAGACCGTTGGTTGAACCGATTCAAAAGTTTATTGTATAATTACTATAGTTTGGACAATTTTCAGATTTTTTTCTGTTGTATCTTTCATTAGAATATGCATTTCTTATATCATGAATGAAATACACCTTTCGCCCCGCTGGGGCTTAGGTTTCAGATACGAATATGTTACTATACACCTTTCGTCCCTCTGGGACTGTCGCATTGATGTTGTTTCTATTTTCGCTAAGTTTCTAAACCACATCTAACATCACTAATAGAACAGAGCAGCCCCAGCGGGGCGACAGGTGTATAGAAATGCAAATATACAATAATCTTTAGCCCCAGCGGGGCGACAGGTGTATAGAAATGCAGACAGTTATTGTAATCTTATAATGAAAAACTCAAAGGAACTTAAAGTGTATATTAAAAGAACAACTCAACTTGCAGTTTTAATACCTATCTCCATTCTTATCTTTGGACATATCGGATGTGAACGGGCCCAACAAGTATTGGATTCACATACAGTCATTGACGTTCCAATAGAGAAACGAGACCATGTATGGCCCATTGATCAAAACGGTGTTGAAGTGCCTGTTCCTGGCACTTGGGTATTGGTTTCTCATACCCATGAAAATTCAACCTCAACAATTGGTGAGAGTTTTACATTACCTGCTGATCCTCAACCGATTCTACAAACATCAGATGGAACATACACAGATGGTGAAGGTATCCTCTGGACAAAAATAAGACTCATCACTGCTGAAGGAGATAGATGGCAGTTCATTGAACGGGTGGACACAAGCGTAACACCCCATCAATTACACGCAATAGTTACAGTAGATGAAAACGGTATCCCCATATTGGAATATGCAGAATATCCTTTTGCGTTACCGAAATATAACGTGCAAATTTGGGAAAAACAGTGAGGTATCCTATCTAATCCATGCGTATACCGATGCTCTTCCGTTTTTCGCTATACGGCTTTCTAAAGAATCAACGCTACTACGACCCATTCCTAATTTTAGCGTTTCTTGAGAAGGGGTTGTCCTTTTTTCAGATCGGTATCCTAATCGGATTTCGAGAAATTTGCACGAATGTGTTTGAAATCCCATCAGGTGCGGTTGCTGATCTCTACGGAAGACGTCGCGCAATGATCTTTTCTTTCTGTGCATATATCGCTTCGTTCGCTACGTTTGCACTGAGCGAATCATTTGCTGTTCTTTTCATGGCGATGTTCTTTTTCGGTTTAGGTGATGCATTCAGGACCGGCACGCACAAAGCGATGATTTTCGACTGGTTGCGGATGCAGGATAGGTTAGATGAGAAAACAAAAGTCTACGGTTTTACACGTTCTTGGTCGCAGATGGGTTCTGCATTATCAGTACTTATCGCGGGTGCCTTGGTATTCTATCGTGGGAATTTCATAGACATTTTCTGGTATTCAATCATCCCTTACGGTGTCAACATAATCAATTTCCTCGGTTATCCATCTCAGTTGGATGGGGATAGACAGAGCGAATTTTCACTGAAAGCGGTCGCAAAACTTCTCGGGAAAGCCCTCAAAAGTGCAGTATGCTTTCCCCCGCTCCGAAGACTCGTCTTTGAGGGCATGGGTTTTGAGGGTATGTATAAAGCCAGTAAAGACTTTCTGCAACCGATACTTAAACAGACTGCGATTGCATTACCCGTATTGGTAGCATTGGATGAGTCAAAACGTTCAGCATTACTGGTCGCTGGGGTCTATTTTCTCCTATATTTTCTATCATCTTTTGCTTCACGGAATTCTCACCGTGTCTCAGACTGGCGTGGTGGGGAAGAAGGGGCTGCACAATTGATGTGGTGGATAGATTTAGCACTCTTTGCATCACTCATTCCAGCATTATGGTTTGGATCGCTCCCATCGGTAATAGTGTTATTCGTAGCATTAGCAATCCTTCAGAATATCTGGAGACCCGTGTTAATCAGCAGATTTGATGCACAATCTACCCCCGACATGGGTGCGACGGTTCTGTCTATTGAAGCACAGGCGAAATCATTGGCGACTATTATCTTCGCACCGTTACTTGGATGGTTAGTGGACGCATTTGCACCATTTGCTCCCGTTGAAGTCGCTCAATTTGTACCGATAGGAATTGTTGGCACATGTATCGCCATCGCAATACTCCTTGCTTATCACAGCAAATTGGAAGCGAACCCTGCCTTTACGCCTGAATAATATAACTTGATACGCAAACACAATGGAACAACTGTCCTTATTCTCTTCATTAGAACAGCATAACATTCGAGAGCCGGACCCTCCACCTAAAAACAGAGAAGCAACAGATGTAATCCGTGGGTTACGTTATGTGCCAGATTATATCACTGAATACCAACACGATTGGCTGATAAAAAAAATAGGAGAACAGGAGTGGTCCTACTTTGGTAAAAGACGTATGCAGAATTACGGGTCGAAGTATGATTACAATACAGGGGAGTTGAAAGAAGAAAGTCAAAGACGTGAGTTGCCTGAGTGGCTGAATAGACTTAGTGAGAAATTGTATAGAGATAGACACATGACGGAAGTCCCAAATCAGGTGCTAATCAGTGAATACGAACCGGGACAAGGCATCGGTGGACACATTGATAAGGAGCCGTGGTTCAAGGATACGATTATTATTCTGAGTTTGGGGACAAGTTGTATTATGGAATTCACCAACGATGCTGATAAGACGAAAAAGGTGCATGTTTGGTTGGCGAAACGGAGTATAGCGATACTGCAAAAGGCAGCGAGATATGAGTGGTTACACGGTATTCCCGCCAGGAAATCAGATATGTGGGAGGGACGAAAGTATATAAGGCAACGGCGCGTATCACTGAGCTTTAGGAGAACGGAATGACCTGCCAATGATACTGATAACGGTATGAGGGGATTAAAAGCACGATCTGAAGACCGTGCTTATATAACCGAGTATAGCTAAAAACGTTTTGATTTAACAGATGCCCATTGCGTTGTTAACTTTTGCTTTGCATCAACGGATTGCGGCGTTCCATCAAGGGATAACTCATCTTCAGGTTGTCCTTCAAAGAAACGGAAATTATCAAGCCAGAAATCAACATCAGATTGCGCGATGGATAACCCAACCCACATCTGTCTTTCGATATCCCTACTCGCAAGAAAAGTAAGTTGATATTCTTCCCACTCCTGTCCTGTCAGTTGAATATCTCCACCTTGCAGGAAATCCCAGGGATCTTGTTGTATCTGTATGTTAACACTGACTTGTCTGGGTTTTTCTGCGCGTGCCCAGAAAATGATAGTATACTCTTTTCCACCCTGCATTGATACATTCAACTGTTTAACTTTTGCATGCCAATTCGTGCCTGTCGCTTGTACACCAATAACTTTCAGACATTGGTCACCGTGTTGTGGGTTATCCTTATCAATCTCCATTGTGTACAACCCGCCTCTGTCGCAGCAGGAACCATCTTCCAAATCCCATGCTGTCAGATCATCTTCAAAACTGTAGTTTTCAAGGAGAAGCTCACCTGTCTCCCATTTACCAAAATCTTGAACTGTACCTGCCACACAATTCCCAACTATAATCATAGCAGTCAAAATAGTGCTTATAACATAACGTTTTCTCACTTAAATCCTCCTATTGATATGTTTATATATCCTAAATGTTTATTCACGTTCGTCCATTTTCTTCTCCCGATTGTTGTAATATAGATAAATTATACACTCAAAACGAAAATTTGTCAATATTGGCGTATATAGTTTAATTTTGCTTGCAAATATTCTGTATTATGTATATATTTATACGGGAGGTAAATCACCGATGGTGGACAACACATTAAAGTTTAATCAAGAAGGTCTTTTTAAGATTGTCCAATATACTGATATACACTGGCAAAACGGGGAATCTGTTGACAAGAAATCTGCTGAACTGATGGAAAGTATTGCACGAGCAGAAAAACCTGATCTGATCGTGTTGACTGGGGATATGTTGTCTGGCGGAGGATGTGATGATGCAAGCGCATCTATGCGTCAAATCGTTAAGATAATGGAGAACTGCAACACCCATTGGACAGCGGTTTTTGGGAATCATGACGATGAAGGAACGGCAAACCGTCATGAGTTGATGGTAGTCATGCAGGAGAGTGATCTGTCACTCGTTGAACCGGGACCGGAAGACATAGCTGGCGTTGGAAATTTTGTTCTGACAGTTCAGGACTCAGAAGATGACAATCCTGCTGCGCTGCTGTATTTTATAGATTCCGGTAGTTATGCACCCACAGATATTGGGGGTTACGATTGGATTAGAAGAGACCAGATTGAATGGTATCTTGATGAATCTGCCAGATTTACTAACGATGCCGGACATCAACTGCCCGCACTCGCTTTTTTTCATATCCCGATACCCGAGTATCATGAAGTATGGGACTTCCACACGTGTTACGGTGCAAAATATGAAGATATATGCGCACCAAGAGTAAATACGGGCATGTTTGCTGCCTTGCACGAAGCGGGAGATGTGTTAGGTACTTTTGTAGGACATGATCATATCAACGACTTCTGGGGAGATTTACACGGGATTCGTCTCTGCTACGGGAGGGCAACCGGGTATAATACCTACGGTAAAGATGGATTCCCACGTGGCGCACGCGTAATAGAATTAAAAGAGGGTGAACGGCAATTTGAAACTTGGCTTCATCTTGACGATGGAACTATCATGCATGAACAAACACAGCATACACCACTACAACGCACGTTCACGGATGTTTAAAAAATATTGTAAAGACAAATTCAGCATTTCAAACCTTGAGTTTTATTTTTCATATCCAGTGATTATCATATATTTTACCATATTGAGTTCAAGGTCCTATCCTTGAGGAGGTTAATGTGAGAGCACAACCACAAGTCTCTATTCGCTTTGAAGAAGATGTCGCAGTTTTTGACATTACAGGATATCTAACAAATGAATCTGAAGACGCTATGAATGATGCTTATGCGCATAGTGATGTTCAGGAAGCAACAAAATTACTACTCAATTTTGATCGTCAGAGTTTTATTACAAGCAGCGGATTCGGCACAATCATCAAACTGCTTTGGAAAACACGAGATAAAGGTCAATCTATGCGTATAGCACATCCCGCTACACAAGTAAGAACAATCTTTAATACCATCGGATTGACACAGAGCATCGGTGTGTTCGCGACAGAAGAAGAGGCGTTAGAGGACTTTTAAGGGAATAAAGTGTACATGTTTGTGTTAAACAGTACGCCTAAGAGACTCCAGAGACTACCCGCAAGGAATTGTCCAAAGATTAAGCCTAAGAACAGTGGAAGCGCATGACGATAAGCACGAACACCGCCTCCTGTGAATATTATTCTCTTGAAAAGCCAACCCAAGAATATTGAAAACCACATCCAACCGATCGCCCAACCATTACCAACGGCATAACCGACCGGATAGAAGGGCCACCACAAAAACTGCCGTTTGAGTACTGTCAAGATCACTGTAAAGACGAAACCAAAACCGATATATTGAATCGCTGGTAGGTTGGGGGCACGCGGTGAAGTTATCCAGTTCTGTAGACGATTAAACTCACCGACTCCCCATCGTGCGAATCGAAACTCATAGTAAAGCGCAACATGACCGACAATTGATATGACCGCACCAACGATAGATGCTACTATCAGTGCAACAACTAACCGATTTTCACGAAGACTGAAGTGTCTACCAATTTTAAAGGCTTCCAGCTGATGCGGCATCGGATGACAACGATACCCGTAAGCAAGCCACGATAGAAGCGTTGTATTGGTCAGGTTTTGTGCCCCCAGTGGACGGCTACCTAAAAACAGTAGCATGAGCCGATCTGGATGCACTCTATGTAACTCATGTGTGGGAGGACCGAGTTCTGCACGCATACGTGTCATGCCGATACACAGTATCAAGTAAATACCGAAATATCCAAGCGCAACCCACGGAGACAATCCTGCGTAATACCAGAAGATTAAAACAAACGCTAAACCGAACAGCAGACCGAAAACTGCAAGACGATACAAAGGGTCTTTGGATCTAAAGGAGAAAACACCTCCCAACACCTTTAGGATCTCTCTACGACTTGTCAATAAAGCGAGTAATCCAATCCCGATCCATGCCCCCGCACGTTGTTCTGTCTGAAATCCTATCGCGGTTGTCCATCCTGTTGCGCTAAAAAAGACGCGTTGGAGTCCCCAGAATAGATAAAACGCCCAAAAAGACAAGGCTAAGTCCAATGGCATTAGGTACCCGAGGCCTATAGCGAAAGGATACACATATACAGGTAAACGTCCCATCGCATTCCAAGGACGATCTGCAAAGAAGAGCTGATACTTTATCTTTAGAGAAGGTATGACCGGGAAAAGGTAATTGAGACCCGCAAGTAATTCTAAGCCAAATGCAATACCGAAACCGAGCCAGATGAGTTTATTACGAAAAAGGTTTGATGTATTACCGAGGAGTTCTACGGGGAGTGTTGTCAATGGATAACTCAGTTTTTCATGGTCTATCCACTGTTTCCGTATGATGATGTTGATACATAGCATCATAAACAGAAGCACGATCACCAGAGCACTCCACGCAACTATCGGTACAAACCACGCCTCCATATAGATAGGTCGCCAGAAAGTGTCATCACCTTCAAAATAGCCTTGAAGTATCTTTCGGTCCGTAATAGTTAACCATGTGGGTAAGAAACGGAAGAAGATATCCGACCACTCATTTTCAGGTGTAGCAAACCAACCTGCGTTTGCTATCATCGGCACTAACTGTCTTACAATATCGTGTCCGGCAAGTGCTGTTGCGACAGAGACCATAATATAGGTCATCGCCAATTCACGCGACGTTGGTGCGATATGCTTTAGGTATTTTCTCAGAAGAGGGGTGATTGCAGCCAACAGAAAGAATGTGAACAGCACAGTAGGAAAGATTGAGAAATCTGTCAGTTCCCATACCACACGGTTCTCTGCAGAGATAATCCAATAGCAGGTTAGTATGATGAGGATTGAACCGAAAAGAAGCGTGCCAACTACGAAGCGGAGTCTTGAAGGTTTTGCTACATCCCGAATTATACTGTGATCATTTTGATGCATAATCTTATCATAGCATATCCTTAAGGTTTCAACAACAGTTTTCTTATCTGTATCTCTGGAAATCCTTGACAAAATGGTGACATTTTGCGAAAATGATAATGGAGGAATTATCTATGAAATTAGCACGATACGATATGAATGGAACAATTGGATACGGAATTGTTGACGGCAATTCTTTACGAACTCTGGACGCTTGTCCGTTTACAGATTTCAACGAAACAGGAGATACCGTCCGTTTAGAAGATGTTAAACTGCTTGCACCAACAAAACCTTCAAAAGTACTTGCTGTTGGCTTAAATTATCGTAGTCACTTAGGTGATGCAGCAGAACCGAATAACCCTGAAATTTTCATCAAAACACCATCATGTATAAATGATCCTGAAGGTGAAATTGTGCTGCCTGAAGGTGATGACGATGTGCATGCGGAAGGTGAACTGGTGGTGATTATGAAAGCAAAAACACAGAAAGCGACTCCTGAGGAAGCTGCTGAGAATATCTTGGGTGTAACCTGCGGTAACGATGTCAGCGCACGCACCTGGCAGAAGAACGACTTGCAATGGTGGCGCGCAAAAGCATCCGACACTTTTGGACCCATGGGACCTGCTATCGCAACTGATGTTGACTACAACGACCTTCAATTGGAAACACGTATCAACGGCGATGTGGTTCAGTCCCAAACAACTGCTGACCTAATCTTTCCTGTACCTGTGATCATTAGCTTCATCTCTCAATCTATGACCTTAGAGGCTGGCGATGCAATCTATACAGGCACCCCTGGCACGACAACCGCTTTGAAAACAGGTGATGTCGTTGAAGTTGAGATTGAAGGTATCGGCGTATTGCGGAATGGCGTTGTTGCATAACTTATGAGCCTTTCTTTATGAGGATGGCTGCGCAACGAAGGTTACCTCTGTCTTGTCATCTAATCCGGCAACAACTGGAAAAGTACGCTCACCATGTCCATCCTTTGTAACATACCGCACTTCTGGTGAGAAATACGCATAGAGGGCGGTGTTTCTGGGATGTGGTGATGCATTTGGACCAGACCCGTGTACCATCAGACTGTGGAAAAAGAGCGCACTTCCAGCAGAAAGGGGTACATCCATCTGCTGCTTCGCCACATCCTCTCTATCGGTAAGTTCTGCATCCTGTTGTCGGGCAATCCCACCCCACTCTTGCACACCCCATAAGTGACTACGGGGAACGACTTTAAAGCAACCGTTCTCTACAGTCGCATCGTTTAGAGCGATACTCACCGTGACCAGTCTCGGTGGTTCCATAGGCCAATAGGCTGAATCTTGATGCAATCCATGAGATGAACCGTGGAAAGCAGGTTTAAACATTAAGGTACTTCTAAATAGGAGCAGGTCATCTCCGATTAAGTTTTGCAGCACAGCAATTAGGTTTGGATGTTGTGCTAAATCCTTAAACACCTCTGAGTATTGACGCGTATTCTCAGCTTTCCGTAATACAGGCAATGCATCACCCTGCGTCTTATCTTTAGCGAAAGGTTCCTGCTGGACATGCCTGCGTGCAATATCAGCACGCTTCTTTTCTGTATCAGATGCCTGTCCAGCTGCAAATTGATGCAGTAAGTGTATCTCTTCTTGACACGCTTTCACCTCTTCAGGTGATAATAGGTCTTTAACAACGAGGTAGCCTTCTTTCTCAAAAAAGTCCTTCTGAGCAACCTTATCCATTTTATCCTCCATGGAGACTTCTTATTTCCCATATAATGCTTGAAATCGCAAACCCGATATAGACAGCAGAAGCGATCAGCATCATTATTGTTGAAATTGCTTTAGGTTTTGCAAAACTCGGTAAAAACTTTCTGTTCATGTAAAGGGTTAGTGGTACATAAATTGCCATTGCGAATCCTCCCATATAAGCTGCATTGAACAAGAATCCGAGTTCGCTGACCTTCAATTGCTCCATAACGTATGTAATCACACATCCTGCGACGATCCAGATACCTGCTACAAGGAGATACCACCAGCTCAATGACCGCTTTTTTCCAAATTTGAAATTTGTGTAGATAATGTCAGATATGGAACGACTTACACCGTCTACCAAGGCAAGTTGTGTGCCGAAGAGTGTTGCGACGCCAACGAGTAGAAAGATATATTGTCCCGCAATTCCCCATATATCTTTTAGAATGTTAGATTCATCATATATGAGGGTTCCCTCTGCTGGGACAATTCCTTTTGGGTGTAGAACCGCAAGAGCACCAAAGATAAATAGGAGCATAGTGACGGTGTTAAGTGCCCAAAAGAAGAGCATTTGGTCCTGTTTAATATACCGCCACCATGCAGTGAACCGTTGGCGATTCTCTTCCGTTTCCTCACATAAGAATCCGGTAGATGGCACTGTTTCGTCTCTGCCACGCAGCGGGTTTCGTAGAGATGGTAACCGTGCTCCCATACCGATGTTCTTGTCACGGAGATAGAACGTGTAGAATAGGTTTGCAGTACCACCTGCTCCAGCGAAAACCACAGCAATAAATAGTTTCTTGACGTTCATTCCATCCGCGATGTGTCCAACGTTTATCAGTCCAGATCCCAACTCTTTCCAAGTATCCAGATTACCTACAGCAATAACGACAAGAATCAGTCCAATGGTTACAATCGCAACGAGTAGCTCTACTGTTTTCTCAACGGATTGATATACCATCTTAGGACCGAAGAGGATCAGTGCGACAGCCGCGAAAGTAACGACAGTCCAGAAAGTACTTGAACCCCACCCGTTGGGTCCTATCAGCAGTGCCTTCAGCGCATCCCCTGAGGCGCGTGCCCAACCCGGTGCAATCCAACTTACGACGGTAAGCAGAATGAACAGCGGCGCAAAACCTCTCCAAATACGACTATAGCCTGTATAAACAGTTTCACCTGTCGTTATCGTCCATCTACCGACTTCAAAGTTGATCCAGAGCTGGAGAAAGACACCTAAAACTGCTGCCCATACCATACTGCCGCCGTATTCCGCAGCGATTCGGGGCCATATTATAATTTCTCCCGCGCCAATAGACAGACCGACTAAGATTGCCCCGGGTCCTGCTATTTTCCAAAACGGTAGCTGTTTTTCAGGAAGATCAATTGTCTTAAAACTATCAAGCTTTTCAAAAATGTTTGATATACTGAATTTAGTCATACTTTCATCTCTCTTTTCCTCAGAAACATAGTTATACATCGGGGTCCGACACTATGGCATCACTTAACACCTCAATCGGATGTTTAGGTAGAATTCCGGTGCCGTGTTGTAACTGATGCCTACACGAAAAACCGGCCGCTGCGACCATAAAATTCCCAGACTGTTTACGAATGCTCGGAAATAGACGCAGCTCACCAATGTTCATAGATATATCGTAATGCATCTTATCATAGCCGAATGAACCTGCCATGCCACAGCAGCTCGAATCAATCACAGTGACGCTATGTGCCTTAGGTAATTCCAGCATTTGCAGAACGGGTTGGATGCCATCAAGTGCCCTCTGGTGACAATGTCCGTGCAGTAGTATTTTTCGATGCATGTCCTTAAATGTCAATGGAAGTTCACCATCCTGATGTAATTGAAGAATAAACTCTTCCAGTGCGTAGGTTGAATCAGCAACCTGTCTTGCTTCTTTCGTGTTTATGAGATCAACATAGTCATCATTCAAAGCGGAAGTACAACTCGGTTCACAACAGACTATCGGTATGCCTTCCTCAACATAAGCATGGAGTTGTTCAATATTGTAATTGGCGTTATCAATAGCTTTATCAAGCATCCCTTCCGAGATAAGCGGTCTTCCGCAACAACGTTTCTCCGGTATAATCACCTCAAATCCTGCAGCTTCCAGCACGTGTACTGCTGCCTTTCCGATATTGGGTTCGCTATAGTTCATGAAGGTATCGTGAAAGAGGACAACCCTCTTATCGTAAGTGTGCTGAGATTTCCGTTTTTTAAACCACTTCTCAAAGGTCTGATGTACGAAAGTCGGCATATCACGACGACGGTCAACACCGAGTACTTTCTCAGCCATCCATTTAGAAATTGGATTGTTCGTTGCCCAATTGGAGAAGGGAGCAAACATTGAACCAAATACAGCAAGCGACCCTATTTCACCAAATAAACGATTACGTAATGGCAGTCCATTTGCATTTCTGTAATGTGCTAATACCTCATATTTAATCTTCGCCATGTCAACGTTAGAGGGACATTCTGCCTTACACGCCTTACAACCGAGGCACAAATCAAGAACATCATAGAGTCGTTCGCTGGTGAAATCTTTGTGGGGAATAGCACCCGAGATGATTGAGCGGAGTGCATTTGCACGTCCCCGTGTAGAATGTTCCTCTTCACGGGTTGCAATAAATGATGGACACATAGTACCCGTAAGCGTCTTTCGGCATGCGCCAACACCGTTACACATTTCAATAGACCTCTCGAATCCATCCTGTGCAGAAAAATCGAAATATGTATCAATTTTAATGGTGTTATATTTTGGTCCGAAGCGAAGATTCTCAGTCATAGGAGGCGGGTCAATGATTTTGCCCGGGTTCATAATGCCATCAGGATCAAACGCATTTTTTACCTCTCGCAGTGCCTGATAGACCTGTGAACCGAACATACTCTCAATCCATTCACTCCGCACAAGTCCATCACCGTGTTCTCCACTCATCGCACCGTCAAGGTCCATCAGTAGGTCCCGTACCTCTCTGGCAATACTATGCATCTTGTGAATATCAGACTCAGATTTCAGATTGATGACAGGACGGTTATGGAGAAGTCCGACACTGGCATGTGCATAGTATGAAGCTGTTGTATCATGTCTCGTGACGATTTCGTCAAATCGTTGCACATATTCCGGTAGGTTTTCTATAGGCACAGCAGCATCCTCTACAAATCCTATCGGTTTTGCATCCCCTTTCATCCCCATTAACAGTCCGAGTCCTGCCTTTCGTGTTTCCCACACGCGTGCCTTTTCTTCGGGTGTGAAGCACCGCACAAAAGCGTAACCGAAACCATCGCTCTTCAATGTTTTCTCAAGATGATCCATCTGTTCATGCAATTCTGTTTCTGTCTGACCGTAAAACTCAACAGCGAGGAGTGCTTCCGGTTCTCCTTGAATAAAACTGGTTAGTCGTGAAAACTCTATAGAACCTTGTGCCATACCGAGTATAGTTTTATCAATCAATTCAACTGCTGTGGGATGACATGCTAAGATGGGTTGCATTGCCTCCATAGCAGCGATTAGCGACTTGAAGTGTACGACACAGAGGCACGTCATCTTAGGCACAGGAACAAGGTTCACAGCCGCTTCAACTGTTGTCGCAAGTGTGCCTTCTGAACCGACAACAATCTTTGCTAAACTGAATGGACGATGGTTATCGCATCCATCTCTCCGATAAGGGGTTACCTCTTTTGATCCTGCGTCAGATACATACTCATCAAGATTGTATCCTGCAACCCGACGTAGAATACGCGGGTATCGTTTACGAATCTCATCGGCATTCTCATCACATATTCTGCAAACTTCTCTATAGATATTTGCTTCTAAGGACTTACCCTGTTTCTTTGTAGCGACTTCCGGAAAGGATAACGGGGAGGCAGTTATTTCATCAGCATTAGCAAGCACAAGGTCTAATGCCATGACATGATCAATCGTCTTGCCGTAGATGAGGGAATGTGAACCTGCGGAGTTATTACCAATGGTGCCACCGACATTGGCGCGACTGCTCGTAGCCACATCAGGGGCGTACATCAATCCATGTGGTTTGAGGTGGTGGTTCAGTTCATCAAGGATGATTCCAGGTTCAACCCGCGCCCAACGTTCATCAACATCGAACGTAATCAGTTTGTTCATATACTTGGACATATCCAACACGATCGCTTTGCCGACACATTGTCCCGCCAGGCTGGTTCCACCACCCCGAGGCAGAATAGGGATCTGTCGTTCAGCTGCTATCTGTATCGTTCGGATCACATCCTGTTTATGTTTCGGAACAACAACACCGATAGGTTCTATCTGATAAAGACTCGCATCAGTGCTGTAGAGTGCTTTTGAGTATGGGTCAAATCGTACTTCTCCTTGAAGTTCTTTTGTGAGAAGTTGCTCAAGTGACGGTTCAGAATTTTGCATCCGTTTTCATATCCTAAATTAACTTGACAATCTGTTACTTGATAAGTATAATAATTAGACCTCTAATTGCCCCTGTGGTGGAATTGGTATACACGGCAGGTTGAGGGCCTGTGCCTTAATTGGCATGCTGGTTCGAGTCCAGTCGGGGGCATCCCTTCCAAGTTTTATCGCTCCTACAGAATACATTCGCGATTCGGAGATCGCTCAGACAGAAAAGGCTTTTGCACTTCCTAAGCGTCAATTCCTTGTAAGAATGCCTCAACGCTGGGTATGTCAATTGCTGTGAGATGTAGTTCTGTCAAATAATCAAGATCCTCAATTGATTCCAGAGCATCCGCAACAGGTTGCACATCGCTCAACGGAAAACGTTTTGTAAGCATAGACAGAATAAAATTGATGGAAGTTTCCCGTGCACCTTGCTTTCTTAGATGTTCAATATAGGGAAAAGGTGATTTTTGCATCATTTCCTCCGACTGCACTGCCGTCAACGGTGACCTTGGTTACTGCATCGGTTTACACTTCTGTTCCGTCAATTCCTTGTAAGAATGCCTCAACGCTGGGTATGTCAATTGCTGTGAGATGTAGTTCTGTCAAATAATCAAGATCCTCAATAGATTCCAGAGCATCCGCAATAGGTTGCACATCGCTCAACTGAAAACGTTTTGTAAGCACAGACAGAGTATTATTGATGGAATTTTCACGTGCACCTTGCTTTCTTAGATGTTCAATATAGGGAAAAGGTGATTTTTGCATCATTTCCTCCGATATAAGTTTTTGTATAAATGTAAGATCATATTCTAAACTACCCAAAGTTGACAACGCAAACAGCAATGTCCCCCGCGTCTGTGTATCAACAGGTGCGCCAACTGTCTTCTCAACACATCTTTCCAACCATGCTTCTTTGTCCATACCCTCTGGTGGTTTCATCAAAGGTGTAAACGGTAACAGTCCAACAGATGCTGCATCCAAAAACGACTCACCCTCTAAATCCGCCAACCGAATCACTTGATACCCGTGCCGCAAACCAAATTCAACACTTCCATAGTGATAACCACCCGGGTCGTTCTGTCCTGCCTTCGGACTCAGATATAGCACCACAGAATACACAGGCAGTTCATGCCGTAGCAGAAGTTCACTGGCATAAGAGATCACCCGCAATGGCATCGGTTTATCTCTGCTATCCTCCGTTTGCACCTCTATATGCAGAAGGACTGTCTCATTGTGCCATTGAACCTTAAATGTCATATCATTGCGATGCACCTTAACAGTTTGTTGCTCGGTGTCAAGCGTCTCTAAGACTTTAACATCGGGTGTGCCAAAGGATAGTTTGGCAAACTCATAAGCGAACATAGCCATTAGATACTTCACAATTTCATCAAATTGTGTCATGTTATGTGTTACGCCTTTCGGACAAGTACTTTTATTGATTATACTTGATGGAGTAGTGGGTTGTCAAGGGAAGTTTTTTGGGAAGGTGTGAAGTTTTAGTCACCTTTTTTGTCTGAACCAGGATTGGCAGGATTATAGGATTTTCAGGATAATTTGTCTCTTGTGTCCCGTCCGGTAGGTTCGGTTTCCTATTTATATAGCCTGCCGATGTTCACTTTCAATCTATAACAAGAATATCGTATCCTGTCGCTTTGTTCTGCTTTAATTCCTTATAACTTTCAAGTGCCCGTTCACGTTGTCCTGCGTATTTTCCCTGAAATCTACTAAGAATGAACTTCGCATAGTACTTCAATGCTTCCGCTTTGTGAGTCTTGGCAAGTTTTTTGTCTTTTTCTGGGTCCCCACTGGTGTATTCAGCTGCCGCACCAAAGGGATCATCATCTGGATGCGCTAAAAATGCCCAAAGACCGTGGTTAATACGAGCAATTTCAAGATAAGCCATGTAGATCTCTGTCAGTCCACTTTTTTGGTATTTCTTGACATAAGCATATAGTGCTTTGAGCGTTTTTTGTGCCTCACGGGGTGCCGGAGCTCCTTCTTGTATGAGATAGTATTCAGCTGCTGGACGCCACTCACTATCTGGATAAAGTTCAACTAAACGTTTCAGAAAGCCATAATGATACAGAAACGCTCCACCTATTTCAAAGTAAGCAAAACGAGCACCTAACCGATTTAATATGTCAACCTTGCCCCATTCCTTTGAAAGATCACCTCTTATAAAACCTCTACCCTTGTGTTCTTGATAATACTCCCTATATTCGTCGGTGAGTTCTCTTTGAAGTCTATCAGAAAGCATGTTAGCGAGCCAGAGCGCTTTTTCCTGGTCTTCGCTTTTTTCATCGATAGTTAACAATGGTTCCAAAGCGAGCAGAGCATCATAAAACTTTAACGCTGTGATTAAACCCTCACTCTTTTCAAGTGGACGCTCAGTTTCCCCAAACGATAAAGTCAGCGTGAAAAGACAGAATGCCATGACAAGTAATGTTAGAAATCTCATCTTTTCTCCTTATCCTTTAGTAGTTTTGCGTATATTTAACGTGATAACTTAATTTTAAATAGCGTTTCCGTGCTGGACATCCCATACGACAATTTGCAGATTAGAACTCATCATGATTTCTCCTTTAAAAAGACATACTTTACCAATAGAAACTGTCCTATAAGAACGATTAATCCACAATTTATAGGTAAGTAAAAGCGCAACCATGGACTTGTGTTTACCGCCATACTGAAAAATAAAATACCAAAACCAAGCGAAATGCTGTTAACAACTTCTAACAAGAAAAGCACGATTAAGTGTGGACTCTTAGGATTATACATTTTAGGTTCATCAGGATTCGTTGGCAGGAAACTCTTAGTTCTTGAAGCAAGGGTGCCGCGTGCAAACAAAACTTTTCTGATAGTGTTTGCGTGCCTTACAGCATCTACAAAATCACTTCTATTCTGAACAAGCATACAAACAGTGGCGACACCAACTACAAAGGCAAGAATGAGTAAGCATCCAAGAAAAATTTGTACCGTGAGTTCCAGGTTGTTTGACTGCGTATGAGAGAGGAATATAATTGCGAACGCTACAATCGCAACCACAGCATGAAAAGAGAAGGCAAACCTTAGGTGTGAGACTCTAAGGTTTTCATAGTGCTGAATTAAATCAATAGTTTTCCCATGTTCTACTAATAAGAAATCAACACCTTCTTGTTCATTCATTGATTATTCTCCTTAGTACATGCTATTTGTTGCAGGTAACAGTTACGACACTAAATCCGAGCATTACAATTCCCGATAATCCCCTTTAAAAACCTCTCTGACATGCCAACCGATAAACTCTCTTTCTGGATAATAGGATAGCCTGGTGAAGTCATCGGCGTACCTATCCATAAGATGCTTCACGATTTCATCATATTGTGCCAGGCTCAGTGTTATGCCTTTCGGTCAAATTCTTTGTTGATTATACTTGATGGGGTGGTGGATTGTCAAGGGGAGTTTTTTGGTGGGAGATGCCTGGTTTTGTCATACTAAAGGGTTCAAGACCTATTTTCTCTATGAAAAAAATGCTGTTAATACTAAAAATTACCAAAACTGCAACATTTATGCTCTCACAAATTTTTAATATCAATGATCCGGTAACAACTTAATTTATTGTGATTTGTCTTCCTGTATCATGAACTAAGATATGGATCCATCCATCATTACGAGTAGTCAATACACTTCTCTTTTTAAATCCAGCACTTCTTTTTTTAATCCAAGTCCCCTTAGCATGATTTGTATATCTATTTGTAACACTCGTATCAGTAGATGGTCCATCAGATACAATTACAATATCAGGTTTAAAATATTTGAAAATATCACCATGATATCCAGCTTCTCTACCATGATGTGCAGCGACAAAAATAGTTGTTCCTATTATAGTTTGCCGAAAATTTGCTTTTTCTAGCAGTGCCTTCCAACCAGCGGCTTCAATATCACCTGGAATAACAATTTTTTCACCAGCGTATTCTACTACAGCAACAATACTGTAATTATTAAGGTTGTTTATACCCTCCTCTTGCTGAGAAAAACAGTTTATTTGTACATCACCGTAGTTAGCGCGATTTGATGCATCTAACCAACCTCCATTGACTGGACAAATATATTTTTTGTCTAGTTCTAAGTAATCCTCTACAACCTGAGCGTATCTGGGTTGGTTTGACTTCTTTATCAAAGCAGGATTAATGCACTTTGGACGTGTCAAAGTCAGAGGTTCAATACCCAGATCAAACATATTGCTTATGTCGCTTATATGATCAGCATGGGGATGAGAAATCACGAGATAGTGTAAACAATCAACTTCCCAATAATTTTTTAGAAACTTTAACGGACTAAACTCCTTGCCTTTTGCATGGCTCCCTGTACCTATGTCAAACATCACGTTTCTGCCATTAGGCGTTTTCATGTAAATAGCATTCCCATGCTGAACATCCCAAACGATGATTTCAAGATCAGAATTCATGATGTTTTTTCCTTTAAAAACACGTATTTCACCAATAGAAACTGTCCAAAAAGAACGATTAAGCCGCAACTTATAAGCAGAAAGTAATTGAACCCCACGCTAAAGTTTGCTGTCAATATGAAGAATAGAATACCAAAGCAAAAAGAGATGCTATTGACAATAACTAAAAAGAAAATTGTTAACAAGTGTGTACTTTTAGGGTTAAACATTTTAGGTTCATCTGGATTTGTAGGAAAAACACTTTGAATACTTGATGCAAGACTGCCTCGTTTAAACAAAGTACCCCTGATAGTATTTGCTTGTCTTGCAGCAATTACGAAATAACTTCTATTTTGAGCAAGGATCGCAACGCTGGCAATCCCAACTAAAAAAGAGATCATTAGAAAGATACCAAGAAAGATTGGTACTTCATGTGCTACGGCATTGGACTGCTGATCGCTAAGGTATAGATAACGGTAGATAGCGAATACTAAAGTTCCGATAACAGAGTGGTACGAAGCCGCGAATCTCATGTGGGAGACTCTAATGTTATCGTAGTGTTGGATTAAATCAAGTGTTTTCCCATGTTCTACTAATAAGAAATCAACACCATCTTGTTCATTCATTGACGATTCTCCTTAGTCCGTGCTATTTGTTGCAGGCAACGGTTACGACACTAAATCCGAGCATTACAATTCCCGGTATTCCCCTTTAAACACCTCTCTGACATGCCAACCGATAAACTCCATTGCTGGATAGTAAGATCGGCTTTGCGGAAAATTGATTTTTTCACCATGAAAAACCTTAAGCCACTCCTTAAATCCTGTTGTGCCGTGTGCATCTTTTGATACCAAGATTTGTCTTCGTTTGGACAATGTAAACGCACCCCGATCAAACAATTTATGGTGAAGTGAACACAGAGCCAATCCATTCACCGTTTCATCAGGTCCACCTGCCTTTTGCCATTTGATATGAGATGCCTCCAATGCGACAGGGGAGGTACCTAACTTCACATCAAAACCGCAAACAGCACATCTGTATTCATAAGCCCTGAGGATGTTTATACGGAAGTTGGATGGGCGCGTTTTTGTGTCAAATGCTTGGAGTGGGAGTTGAATATCAACAGCTTGCAAAATGTCTTCATGATAAGAGATTGGAAAGTGTGCATCTAAAAGGTCATGGACTATTTCAATAGCCAAGTTGGGATCTTCCTGAAATTTGTTGGCAATAGGTTCAAGGAAACCTCCCACACCATAAAGTCTCAGATCTTTTATTTTGGCATCACCAGTGGATTTCCCGTTTTTTCTTTTACCTTCCCGAATTCTATGTGCATCGGGTATTTCCCAAATTTCGTTTTCCTCATTTCGCAACCGCCAAAACGGATCCTGGGGACGGAAAGTTTGGCGCCAAGGACCGAATTCACTAAGTAAATTACGAATATCTTCTTCTATATCAGCAAATGAAATGAGTCTACTTTCGCCGCGTAGTAGTTTTCCGATTGTATAAAGCACAAGGAGCGGTTTATGGATTGCTCTTTCATCACCATTTTGCCATACATTCAGATTCTGAAATTTCTTACGAATTTGTTCATTGTCCATTAGCCAATCTCCAGACTCTCACTTATGGCAAATCAAGCAAGGTTCCTCATCGTCCTCATCATCATGAACATCGGTAAGAATTTCTATCAGTCGGCGATTCGGTTTTTCCTTTTTCTTAGATGCCTTCGCCTTTTCTGTGTTAGTCTTGATTTGTGCTATCCGTTCAGGATTCGCCAGTTCTTCTAAACTTTCACCCTGACTCCACGTGAACCGCTCTCCAGTCTCCGAATTAAACTTCTCGTACTCTTTGGCAAGTTCAAATAGGTCGGGGTGTTGCTCTAAGAGTCCTACCCATTCAGATTTACGTTGGAAAAAGCAGAAGTAACACCCGGAACGTGTACGCCACTTGTAATAGTCGGGCAGACCGAGTCCGCTCTCCTCAAGGATTCGGTAAACGTCGTCTTTGGTGATGCCATCCTCTTTGAATGGATATTTGGGGAGAATGTTCTGGAGTGCTGTCGTTTTCAACGGTTTGTAACCGACACGATCTTCGTCAGCACGGATAGCAACGTAGTTATATGCATTATCTTCGCCTACGTATTCTTCAAAAGGTCGTATTTTCAGTTTTACAGTGCACCATCGGACTTGAGACGATGGCAATAAACCACCGTGAAGTGTCAACCAGTGGTCAAAATCGCGTTCAACGTTGAGACGGGCAATCGGTTTGCCGAGGAATGCCTCTAACCTATCTAAAAAGTCGTACGTTTCTGGCAGTTCCTTCCCAGTATCCGTAAAGAAGTACTCCATCTCTGGCACTCTGTCGCGCATATATACAGCAAGTGCCGAACTGTCTTTTCCTCCAGAAAGTCCGAGAAGATGCCGATAATTTTCTGCCATGCTGCTCCTCTTGAGTGAAGTTTTATAGTGAAATGAAAAAATATGTGTTCCTCTGCTTGTAGCACAAACTTTTAGTTTGTGCATAATGAGAGGCAAACTAAAAGTTTGCTCTACAAAAATTGCTTGGACCGAATTCACGTTACATCAACTGCTGCGTTGTTTGCTTTTGTCATGCGAATTAGGAATCGTAGTGCTTCGTTTACAGACACAGCATCTGGAAATACTTCAGCAACGTCAGATTCTAATAGGATGACAGGTTTGCCGCCAATAGATTTGCGTTCGGGACCTACCCCACGCACCCTTAACTTTTCTAAATCATATTCGGGCAAAAGATCGTCTTGCGCTACTTTTTTATCTTTTTTGACATTCTTCTTTTTCATGCAAGTTATCATACCATAAGTACCAGAAAAAGTCAATACAAATTATTTTCTGTGTTGTAGGTCGGGTTGAGCGTTAGCGAAACCCGACAAGCACAATACTATAAAAAGGGACTTATCTTGCCAAACCCTTTCCGCGTCCTCTGTGTTTTCCGTGTCCTCCGCGATTCAGACAATTGACAAAACCGTCACATCTCTATTTTTCAGTGATGTAGGTCGGGTTGAGCGTTAGCGAAACCCGACAAGCACAATACTTAATTGGACTTACGCATTATCTCTTAAAGTCCCTTTGATAAGGGGGATTTAGGGGGTTAAAAAAACTAAAAACACTGAAATATTGCACCATTTAACCCCCCTAACCCCCCTTATCAAGGGGGAATGCGTAAGTCCTGCTTAAAAAGGGACTTATCTTGCCAAACCCTTTCCGCGTCCTCTGTGTTTTCCGTGTCCTCCGCGATTCAGACAATTGACCATACCTTCACATCTCTATTTTTCTGACTCCTGCATCAATTTTTTCGAGATTCGTGCTAAAATTGCTAGACGTAGTTCGGAGTTTTCATCTACATCAAACTCCTCAAAAATGTTTACAATTGCCTGTTCAATTCTGTTGACATGTTCCTCAGCAATTGAAGGCAAGTTAACAACCCGTTCCTGTTCGGGTTCATTCGGAGTCGTGATACCTATGCGAATTGTCTCAACAGCCGATTCATCGTGCTGTAGTTTATCGTAAGACACTGCCTCAAAATGTCGGAATTTCCGGACGAGTTGAGAAAGATTTACTTCAAACTGTGCTTTATCAGTGTCTAACCAAGATGCAGGTGGTTTCTTCGCAAGAAAAGTGCCGATTGACTCAATCCAACCTTTGAAGTCATGCCCTTCACTGTATAGATGTATTAGAAATCCCTTTAGTTGTGTCTCAATTACGACTTCCAACAAAGGTTCCGCTCTGGTGGCTAATTCTGTGCGGAGATTCTCACCAGTTTCATCTAAACTAAACGCCGCTGCAAGCATACTCTCAAGTGAGTTAAGAAGTTTATCATAAGCAGTACCAAGTTCCGACAAAGCATCTTGCAGTGTGTTGAAAAAATCAGCAAGTGCTATTGAATCTTTAAAGTCAGTAGTAAATACCGGAAATCCGAGTGACTCTGGCAACTGTTTAAAGAGGAGTTCGTCTGGTTCACTCGCTTTACTGACTACCTTACGGAGACTCTTGGCTGCTTCACTGAGTTCTTGTGTTTTTTGCGTATAGTTAGGGAGTCGTGCGATAAATCGCATAAGAGGTGCAACAATTGTCAATAGATCAAGATTTTTGTTCTCTATAGGTTGGTTGAGCATTTCCAGAAATTTTGAAAACACTTCTGTGCGGATACCTGCTAACCGAAATCGTTTAATTTCAAATTGTTGTGGTGCTTTTAGCAATCGTTCAAAGACAGGCATAGAAAGATCAGCGACAAAGGAACCGTTCTCATACAGTGCGATTTCTGTTCTGTAGTGGAGAATTACTGCACATAAGAGAATTGGTAGCGGACCACTTCGGACACCGAGCGGTGGTTGCATGAGATGAAAAAATAGGTCTTCAACAGGTTGCCTTGTTACCTCACATTTTTTAAGAAACTTTTCAATCGCATTCCAAGTGTGTTCTAATCTGTTTCCATCATCAACTTTTTGTGGATGGAATCCCCACATACCTGAGACTTGACGGTGAATTCCTGTGTCCCATAGCAGTGAACGGTAGATACTCAATTCAGGTGGGTAACCTTGAATACCGAGACTCTCTTTGTTCTCGTTTTCAAGCATAGCTTGGATTAGTTTCTTACGTGCAGAAGTTGTAGCACCAGATATTTTTCTGCGATTGATAAGTTCATTCCGAATGAGAGGGGTATTGTGGTAGACATCATCACAGATTTTTGACAGGTATTCGTTTCTTGCACGTTCAGAATCAATATCTGTCTGTTTTCCTTGATGATACCAAATACATGCATCTTTGTTGACAGTACCATAAGTTGCTGATAACCTTTCGGTTACTTCACGTTCAGTATCTACCAGTCGTTTTTCAAGTTCCCGCCTTGCGACAACGTCACCTTCAAGCTCAGGTGTGTTTTCATCTACCCAATGTAAGCACGCAAGTTGTGTCGCTGCGTTGCTAAGATCTCCAATAGTACGCGGAATTGCAATTAACACCTCTTTGCGTTCTTTTAAGTCAGTATGAGTTGCTTTTTCAATGAGTTGTGCCACCTCATAATCGTTAGCAGGCAAAGCATATAGGATAAGACCGTCTGCATCCTCAAGGGATTCATTTAGATCAGAATCAAAGTTTTCTAAATCTGTATAGCGAACTGTGAAATAGCGAAGCGTACCGGTCTGGTATAGGTGTCGTTTTGCAACCAGTGGTCGTGTTGGCATGTATTGTGAAAGATCGTTTGCAAGTGCTGCTTTTGTGTCAACATGTGCTTCTGCTTCCCGAAGTTTTTCCTCAATGTCAATATCGCTTCCTTGCCATATTACATATATATCGTTATGTCTACGATAGGTTATAATTGAGCGTTTCTGTAATGTTAAAAGTGCCTTAGAAAATTCTGTGTCAAATTCTGATGTCCCATCGTCTAATGCATAATGGAGTAACTCTTGTGATGCTTTCAGCTTAGAAATTGCGTCTTTTACTATGCCGAGTAAACCGATGGATTTAATGAGTTTCAGTGTAATATCGGAAGGATTCTGAAATTGCATTATTGCGGATTCAATTTCTGCCCATTTTTTGCCGTGAGTTGAAGTAAAGAGTTCATTTCCTTGCGTCGCATCAAGGTAGTCATATAGGTCAGGAAGTGAGTACATCGGGAGTGTAATTCCATCATAATGGCGGTTTAGTAGGAAATCTTGTAATCCGTAAGGTTCACTGGAATTAAGAAAAGCAAACAGCGACCTTTCGTTCTGTGCGAAACGTCTGAAAAGTGGTCCAATCAGTAATGCTACTGTAGGATGCAGTGGGAGACAATCCTGTAATAAAGTGGTTATTTCGTTGCCATTGAGATGTTGCGGAATTAATCCTATTTTCACTGCAGTCCGAATGTTCTCTTTACAGTTTATCTCTGATGTTTTATCAAGCGAAGCACCGACTAAACGAAGCACCTGTTCGGTAGGTTCTGTAAACACTACGTCTTCAAATCTTCCTTGAACTTTCGCCCACTCTTCTCGTCGGGATTGATCTGTCTTTTGTGCATAAGCCTCAAAAGCCTGATGCAGAATAGTCATTAAAAACAGAGGCGTTTGTTGACTACGATCTGCTAATTCTGCAAGAGTTTGCAGGACAAACATATCCCCTTGGGATGGGTGTTGCGCTGCGTACTCAAGAAACTTGCCCAATTCGTCAATTACAAGCAACAAACCTGAGCCACCAGATTCACATATCTGATGAGTCGCTAATTCATATAGGTTTGTGATTGCTTTAGCAGATGGAAGGGAATCTCTGTCAGTTGATTTTAACAGATCATTGATTTTCTGACGAAGTGATATAGATATATAAGTTTCATTAGAATAAGAAAGTCCACGTTCTAAACCACGCAACAGTGCAAGTGAAAGAGGCGCACGTTCACCTGAGATAAGAACGGGACAGAATCCAGATTGAGTTAGACTTCCATTACCGTTATTGTTTTTGAACCGCTCATATAGGTCTGTATCACCTTGTTCTAACAGTTCTAATGCCTGTTGTGCAGTAGGAGAATTGGCATTACCTAACAGTTTTGCGGCATAAAGTGCAAACGCTGATTTACCCGACCCGTAAGGACCTGTAAGTGACCACGCTTTAGATGTAACTTCATTTTCAATTGAGTCAATCACACGCGACAACATCTGACGCGCAGTAGCGGTCAAAACATATCCATCAAGGGTATTTTCTTTATAAAAGTCGCGTTCAAGATGGATAGAACGACGAAAACGACCCCTAACATGAAAAAGATCAGACAACGGAACGTTTGCCATTATACCTCAACGGGAAGGATTGGTGCCCAGAAAAAGATGGATTTATCTGATATGGAGAAACTGAATTTTCAGCAAGTAAGAGATTTTTCATAGGTATTATTATACATTAGTAACCAGAAAATAGCAATGCAAGTTACGAAATAGGGTGTGTAAAGTTTTTGCACTCTATTTGTCTGAATCGCGGATTACTCGGCGGACGCGGAGGACACAGAACGAGTTTCTGGATCATTATATGTCATTGTTTATATGATATTGATCTGCTACAAAATAGCACAATCTGGAAGAATGTGTTACAACTGGCACAATCTAAGAGATTGTCTCTTATTGGTGAAGGTAAAATCTTTACGCATCCGTTTAGGTGCATAGCACGCCGCAGGAAGTTAAAATAATTCTTTAGGTAATTTGGCGAGGTTAGGAAACCTCACCAGCAGTGGTGTAAACCTGCATCATGCGAACAGAAAATTACCGAAATAGTTATTTAATCTTCATTTGGCATCAGGATAACCGTATTTTCTTGTTGACAGGTTCTATACACCTTTCGCACCGCTGGTGCTTAGTTTTCTGTTGTTCACACGTTCTTATCCTGGTAATCCTGAAAATCCTGGTCCCTCTTATCCTGGTCAAATCCTGAAAATCCTGAAAATCCTGAAAATCCTGGTCAAATCCTGGTCACTCTTCCAACCTATCATTTTAACTTTACATATGTTTCTAAATATATTACAATAGATGTATGTTAATTATTTGCTTATGAAGTGTTTATGAATAAAGGTATTGACAATACTGTTATGCACAATGTACAGATAAGCACACACATCAGATAATAAACTTCTAACCAAAAAATGAAAAAAACTAATTTATTTTCAATTTTAACTTGACAAATACCTTTATATATATTACAATTAGTTTAAGTTATATATACACATACTCTAAGTTTATGTAAAAAGGTGTTTAAAATGCTATTCTACAAAATGTCCAGAAATGATCATAATCTCAGAAACAATCCAATATTTTCAGGCATATTTCAACATGGCGAGAATTTCGTACCAAAAAGGAATTTTAAAATTTTGACTCTGTCAAAAAACACGCTACAAAACCTTACTATGACTAACGCCATAACCAATGTACTAAAGTGTACCACGGTACACTATTTTGTACCATATGGTACACTTTTGAAAGGAGAAACGCTATGACATTACAGGATCATCACAAAGAATTCGCCGTCAAATGCTTCGCAGAATATATGACACACAGCGATGTCGCTCATGCATTTATGCAAGAATTTGAACACGATCTACCAAAACCACCCCCACCCCCAGAACCGCCAAACTTTGAAGAAGAAGTCACCGGCATAGAATACCAACAGGACTTACGCATTCCCCTTGGTAAGGGGGTTAGGGGGTTAAATGGTGCGATATTTCAGTCTTTTTAACCCCTAAATCCCCCTTATCAAGGGGATTTTAAGAAAAAATGCGTAAGTCCTGATAGTATCCGAGTGCCGTCTCTTATAATAGTAGTAGGCACTCTCCGAGTGCCGTTCTTGAGGTTAGGAAGAAATCAACGGTATGAATCATGGCGAATGCTATATGCACATTCGTCTTTAGGCATTCCCCACCTCGCCAGTAGGTGGCACACGCATCGCATAGCGTCAACTGTCAGTTTGCACCCTCACAGGCACAATCTAACAGAATGTGCTACAAAGAGGTATAAAGTTTCGGATAAATGGGGTTGGAGGAAGATAGCACAATCAAGGATGAATGTGCTACAAAGAGACATATCTCATTCTGCTAACAGGTGTTGATAGACCTTGTATGTTCGTTCTGCTATCGTCTCCCATGTAAAGTCTTGAACTCTTTGAAGTCCTCTCCTTTGGAGATCATGGTATAACTTCTGGTCGTTATGGAGCTGGTCGATTTTTGCTGCTAACATCTCTGCATCGCCTTCAGGGAAAACTATACCTGCGTCCCCAATTACGTGCGGAATCTCTCCTGAATCCGATCCGATGACAGGCACTTCACATGCCATGCCTTCTATCAACACTCTACCGAAAAATTCCACCCAGTCTGCAGTGGTGCGTGATGGCAAAACTAAGGTATCCATACAGTTGATATAATTGGGAACTTCTTCCGGCGGTACAACATCTATCCAGACTATTCTATCGGCGATCTGATGTGCAGCTGCAGCTTTTTGAAATCTATCTTTGTCCTCACCCTGTCCCACAATCAACAACATAAATGGACAATTAGGAACCGTCTTGGTAAGCATAGATACGGCTTCAATGAGTGTATCAACACCCTTCATCTGTAACAACCGTCCAACATAACCGATGACAAAACTATCCTTGAGTCCAAGAGATTCCTTCAGTTCGCGCATGTCGTGTTTCTGAAATAGTGAAACATCAACGCCATTTGGAAACGGAATTTGTTCGCCATCATATCCCCTCTGTTTCAATATTTCACCAGCATTTTCACTGAGAGGGAAAGCTATGTCTGTCTCACGGAAGACCTGTCGCTCTATCCAAACGGGTAAGGGACCAAAACGTTGTTTAGCAGGGATACTCAGCGAGGTGCGAAAAATAAAACGACTCTTCGGGCAATACTTACGTTTCAACCGAACTGTCTGTAAAGCATTAAGACTCCACGCCTCCTCTTCAAGATGTATAATATCGGGTTGGAAATCCTTGAAATATTCAGCAATACCGCGTTGATAGAAGAAACGACTACCATAACCAGAAAACCGTATAGGACAAGGAATCTCCTCACAGTGGATGTCTGCCTCTGGCACAAAATGTATCTCCTGAATACTCTCGTACCAACGCTCAGGCGTTAAAACCCGCATTGTAACATCCGGTTTCGCTGCGATGAGATTGAACTTTCTCCGATACGGTTTCATGATGTATGAGTGAGAAAGTACTAAGACGCGCACCGTGTCAACTTTAGTTTACCTTTCTAACAGGACTTACGCACTCCCCCCTTGATAAGGGGGGTTAGGGGGGTTAAATGGTGCAATATTTCAGTGTTTTTAGTCTTTGTAACCCCCTAAATCCCCCTTATCAAGGGGACTTTAAGAGAAAATGCGTAAGTCCTGTCTAATTATTTGCCTTGAACATAACTTCTGACTCACTGCTGTCTTCCGACTCACTGTTGTCTGGAGTTTCATCCGTGTTTTCTCCAATCCCCTCAGGTTCAGCGAGTCCTGCCATCAATCCTGTTAGCTGCTTGCGAATTTCTTCACGTTCCTTTTCAGCTGCTAACCGAGCAAGTTCAGATGCTTCACGCATTTCACTGTTGAGGTTTTCCAATTCCTCTATTCTGGCATCCCGTTGGTTTACGTCACTATTGAGTTGTGCAATTTCTGCCTCAAGTGCCAGTTTCTCTTCTCTTAGTTTTTTCACGGTTGAGATAGCATGGTCAACATGTTCCTCTAAAAGCGTAACCACATTTTTACCGGTTATTTCAGACATTGAATCCTCCTATATTTAATCTCTGCGTACGCGTTTATAACGTAATGCAAGATGTTCAGCATCAGCCCAGGTTGGTTCGTTCTGAGCGTAATGGAATAAATACTGTTGTGCATATCCAACGAATTTTCCAAAATAGTCTCTGGCAAATTCACGAATCTCGCGTGGTGTAGCACGTTTACGTAGATATATCTGTTCAAAAATCCGCTTTATCCAAACATCAACAGGCAGTGCCTCAAGATGTCCAAGCGAAAAAAGACAGATACAGTCAGCCACCTTCTCCCCTATACCCTTCATTTTCATGAGTTCTATTTTTGCTTCTGCGTAAGACATCCGTTTTAGAGCATCAAGATCAAGATCACCGTTGGCAACGTTTTGGGCTGCATGCCAGAGATAACTGGCACGGTAACCGGTACCACAAGCAAAGATTTCATCAACGCCTACATCTGTTAATACTTCAGGTGTAGGAAAAGAATAATCAACGTACCCTTCAAACGTTAACCTGTGTCCAAATTTCTCTGATAACGAACGAATGAGTCCCCGAATTCGTGATATATTGTTGTTTTGTGACAAGATAAAAGAAGCAATAGTTTCCCACAGTTCCTGATTTAAAAGACGCATCCCCCAAAACCTATTTATTGCACGATCCATGTAAGCATCAACGTTTACTGTTGTCAAAATTGCAGATAGATCTCGCGAAAGGTCAAAATAATGAACCAATTCTGAATAAGTTGCTGAATGTTCCCCTTTTCGTGAACTATCTATGAATAAGGTATCCCCTCTCTGTTGTATCTTGAGGATACATCCCTCAACCACACCGTAATAAGAATCGTCTACCTTATTCCAGCGAAATGATTGTCCAGATTCCAAGGTATATTTCAGGTTAAACACGTGAACGTTTTCTATTATCATTGTCACTTTTAGAGAAATTATATGTTAAATCACATCAAAATGCAAGTGTTAAGGTAAAAATAAATTGAAAAATTGGTCTCTATAGAGTATCATTAATAACAATATAAATCAAAATTCAGGAGAAATATTAGGCATGATTATCTTTCTACGCGAAAAATTTATTGCACAAATATTCATGTGGGTCATCGCTGTTGTCTTTGTCATTGCCACGTTTCTACTTTACAGCGGTTCAAGCGGTCCACAACAGTCAGGCGCTGAAGGAGAAGTCGTCATAAAAATCGGCGCGTTTGAACTTACAAGAGGTGACTTCGAAAGATTGGTCTCAAGTCAGTTGCAGTCTCAGCAGCAGAACCAAAGGTTTAATCAGAATCAGGATCCCAAGGTCATACAAAAAAATATAATTGATTTTTATATTAAACGTGTAATTGAGGGAAGCGCAAAGATTACGAATGCAGAAATTGAGCATTTTATACGAAGCGATGAGAACTTAGTCAATTACTATAATCAATCAAACCCTCAAGATGCCGAACAAATAAAAAATAGTGTCCGTTTTAATCTGAGTGCGACATCACTACGCGATAGTATACGAGAACTTGAATTGGTTACTGATACCGAAGTAGAGCAAGCATTTCAACTTGAGGGTGAAAAGGCAAAAGTCAAATTCATCGAATTTCGCCATAGCGACTACTATAGTCCAGATATAAAAGTAGATGATAATGAAGCAAAAACGTACTATCAGGAGAACAAGGAGAGATATAAGACCGAAGAACAGGTTAACGTAAAGTTTGTCCAAATTAATCCTGCCGACTTTGTATCACAAGCAGATATTGAAAAATACCACGCAGATAATCAGAACGAATTCTTAGACCCTGAAATTCCTATAGTTAAGGCAAGACATATCCTGAAGAAGTTCCCCGATGACGCAACTGACGAACAGAAGGCAGAAACGAAGGTAGCTGCAGAAGAACTGCTAAAAACCGTAAAAGAGGGATTGGCTGCGGGTACACCGTTTGCTGATTTGGCTAAAGAGCATTCAGAAGGTCCTTCCAGTGTAGATGGGGGGGCTTTGAGAGGACGAAATCCTAAACTGCCACCCGGAGACTATTTCGCTCGCGGAGACATGGTAAAACCGTTTGAAGAAGCATGTTTCGATACGTTAAACCCCGGTGATGTCAGTGATCTTATTGAGACATCTTTCGGATTTCATATTATAAAATTGGAAGAGCGAAAAGAACCCGCGCCTAAAACATTTGCACAGGTAGAGAACGAAATTCGTAACAAACTGATCCAGATAAACGGTGTAGACGGGGCAGAACGCATTGCAGACGACCTTGTTTTTGAGATTGAATTGGAAGATTATAAAACTGCAGTCGAAAAAGAGATGTATAAAGACCTATCACTTGAACCATTGGAAACAGGCTTTTTCAGTAAAGGGAAAGGTAGCATCCCCAATGTCGGTTCTACATTTACCTATAAGGGGCTGGTTGAAGAACTGTTTGACATACAGGTAGGTGTAACAAAGAAAGTTGAAACAAAAAATTACAGCGGAGACGTTTCTGCTTTTTTCGTAGTAACTCTTCTTGGGAAGAAACCACCAACTATTCCAGATTTTGAGAGTGTAAAAGAGCAGGTAATAGATCATCTCAAAAAAGAAAAATCTAAGGAACTGGCTTTAACCGCAGCACAAGACCTGATCAATCAACGCACAGACAATGAGGTGTTAGACGATTTAGTTAAGAAATACAAAGCACCTGAAGGTAAAGATACGGAAGAAAAAACCGTTCAGGAAAGCAATGAGTTTAGCCTATCCAGCAATAACAATGTATCTGGAATGGGTGTCTCAAAAGGTGCAATGTTCGCTGCATTTGATATGTCTGTCGGGGATGTACAGGGACCCTATCAAGGAAGTACTGCAACTTACATCATTGAGTTGACAGAAAAAGAAGAAACGGAATTAGTTGAGACGGATAAGCTAAAACAGCGTCAGACGCTTCTTAATGAGAAAAAAGGGAAAGCTTACGATAACTGGTTAGCAGCCCGTGAAAATGGAATAGAAATCTGGATACACGAAGACTACCGCTAATTGAGAATATCGTAATAGAAGTTTCGACGTTTAGGAACAAATCCGAGCTCGGAGATGGTACGTTCAATTTCATCTATCGGCATGCAATAGACTGTCCCCGCTTTACTCACAACGTTTTCCTCTATCATCGTTCCACCCATATCATTTGCACCGAACTTTAGCGACATCTGTCCTATTTTTGGACCTTGCGTAACCCATGATGACTGGAAGTTGTCAATATTATCCAAGAACAGACGGGAAATAGCTAAGGTTTTGAGATACTCAAAGCTTCCAGCAGGCGGTATATGTGCAAGTTCGGTGTTATTGGGTTGAAACGACCAACAGATAAATGCTGTGAATCCACCCGTTTCATCTTGTAAGTCACGTAAACGCATCAAGTGTTCCACCCGTTCCGCGTAACTCTCCACGTGTCCATACATCATCGTAGCACTGGATTTGAGTCCCACTAAATGTCCCTGTCGCATCACTTCAAGCCATTCATCTGCGGAACACTTTTTAGGACTGATTATATTACGAGCGTGATCAGTCAGTATTTCAGCACCACCGCCTGGAATAGAGTCAAGTCCAGCATCACGGAGACGGATAAGCATATCACGCAACGGCATCCTGTTAATCTTTGCAAACCAGTCCAGTTCTGGCGGTGAAAATCCGTGTATGTGTATAGGATAGTTCGCTTTGATCCAACGGAGCAGATCCTCATACCAATCCAATTTGAGTTTAGGGTGTAATCCACCTTGCATGAGGATGAGTTCACCGCCTAAATCAAGTGTTTCCTGTATTTTCTGACCGAGTTCATCACGTTCCATCACATAAGCATCAGGGTCTTTGCGGTGTCGGTAGAAAGCACAGAACTCACAGTCAACGTAACACCAATTCGTATAATTAATATTTCTATCCACGATGTATGTAATGTAGTCATCGGGGTGCTTTCTCTGTCGGACGATATCTGCGGCTTGTCCAAGTGCAAGCAGATCGTGAGATTTAAATAGTGTCAGTGCGTCATCAAAGTTGAGACGCTCATCTGAAAGTGCTTTTTCCAAAATAGAATGAATGGTATTATCCATAAGAATGTATTACCTTAACGTGAGTTTGATAATTAAATGCAATATGCGTTGTAGGTTGGGTAGAGGCACGAAACCCAACATGTATTGCTCTATAATGGGTCAAAATGTTGGGTTTCGTGCCTCAACCCAACCTACGTAAGTTATTTGTTCTGATTTATCAAACCCACGTTACCTGCTATATTTCTAATTCTCTTAACATGATATTTTACCATTTTAGCAGGGACATGTCAAAATTTAATTTGACTTCTTGGTAGGTTTTCAGTATAATATATAGCGTTAGTCTTGTATAAGAGGAGTGAATATTGTGGCAATTGTCTACCTTGAGGACTTAGTTAAACATGTTCCGAATAAGTATTTGGCAGTTAATGTCATTGCGAAACGGGCGCGTTCATTGAATGATGAACTCCTGGGGGCTGGTTTGTCTAAAAAACCGAAACCTGTTTCTGTCGCTACCGAAGAATTACAAGCGGGTAACTTGTCATATAGAATACTTGATCCCAACGCTCCGGAATTTGAGATTGAAACTGACTTCGCTTCTGAATCTGAAGGGTATGATGCCGTAGAAACAGCTGACCAGATAGCTGAAATCTTCGGAGCACGACCCACTGAAGATAGTGAGACTGAAACCGACATTGATGATGCGGATGATTCGGATGAAGTTTAGGAGTAGGGAGGAACTGTTTGATGCTGACGTGGCTCAATGGTAGAGCAAGTGATTTGTAATCACTAGGTTGGAGGTTCGATTCCTCTCGTCAGCTTCCATGCTGGGGGTGTGCTTGAGCGGTCAAAAAGGGCAGACTGTAAATCTGTTGGCTACGCCTACGGCGGTTCGAATCCGTCCGCCCCCATCTTTTTTGCGCGGGAGTAGCTCAGCTGGTAGAGCATTGGCCTTCCAAGCCATGCGTCGCGGGTTCGAATCCCGTCTCCCGCTTGTGAAAAATTGCCAGCTTGTGTAAAGTTAATTCTTGCCGGCGTAGCTCAGTCGGTAGAGCGCGTCCTTGGTAAGGACGAGGTCACCGGTTCAATTCCGGTCGTCGGCTCCACAAAATAGATACGAAGGTAAAAAATTATGCCAAGAGATATTGTGACATTAGCATGTGATAACTGCAAGCAACGTAATTATGTAACCACACGTAACCGACGGACACAACAAGACAGGTATGAACGAAAAAAATACTGTCGTTTCTGTCGCAAACACACACTCCATAAGGAGACACGTTAAATTATAGTAAATGCATATACAATTATTTGTATACGCAACCCTATATGTACACAGGCCAGTAGCTCGAACTGGTAGAGTGCCGGTCTCCAAAACCGGATGTTGGGGGTTCGAATCCCTCCTGGCCTGCCTTGAAATATGATAGCAAGAATAAAAACTTATATTCAGAATATTCTATTAGAATGGCAAAAAGTTTCAAAACCGGACTGGGAACAGGTGCGCGGTAGCACAATCGTCGTACTCATCGCAAGTGCAATGTTAGGTGTCTTCATCTGGTTAGTTGATGGAAATACCGCAAGTCCTAAATGGGATTGGCCCACGGAATTGTTTCTTGTTCTAATCCCTATCGGAGTCTTTTTTCTCGGTAAAGGATTAGAAAATAGGCGATTACTGGCAACTGGAATTGCTCTTCTCCCCCTTGTTGTTGTCATTGCCAACAACTATCTACTCAATCAAGATGGACTTAAAGGGTTTGGGATGTCATTTCTGAGAAACATCTTCCTACGATAGCGTTAAACTGGTAATCTATTGCATGTGAGGTACAAAGTAAATACACAGCGTAATTTCGCGCATACAAGTAATGTATTTACCGAAAAGGTAATTTGATACAGAACTAAACCGACTTCGGTTTAAGTCGGTTTTAATGTAATGGGAATTGGTCATGACAGGTTATTGGTATATTGTTCAGGTGTATACTGGACATGAAAAGAAAATACAGTCGAATCTTGAGAGACGACTTGCGTCTAATTCAGATAGTGATAGAGAAATCCGGGATGAGATATTAGGTGTTAA
Source organism: Candidatus Poribacteria bacterium (assembly GCA_022824835.1). GTDB lineage: Bacteria > Poribacteria > WGA-4E > WGA-4E > WGA-3G > MSPOR6. The sequence goes on from JAJDZB010000101.1 coordinate 47,984, forward strand.
CGTCCCTATGTCTACCACCGTAAAAAATGAAGATGGTAAACGGAAGGTCAGAACCGCACCTACATATCCAGGATATGTTCTTGTTAACGCTCAGCATCAGTTAGGTCCCCATGCAGATAATGAGATAGGAAGGAAAAGTTGGTCATTCGTTCAAGAGACACCAGGAGTCATGAATTTCTTGGGAAACGCGAATCCTATCCCGTTAAGCAATGAAGATGTAGAACGCATGTTGGCTACATCAACCGTTGAAGAGGAAGCACCTGTACCAGAAATCACTTTTTCTCTCGGCGACAAAGTACGCGTTATTGAAGGTCCATTCAGTTCATTTACCGCTGAAATCCTCGGCATAGATACACAACGGCAACGATTAAGTCTGTCTATTACAATCTTTGGACGTTCAACACCTCTTGAATTAGGATTCATGGGTGTTGAGAGACTCTAACATCTTGAATGATACGGAGAAAAAACAAAATGGCTAAACAAGTCGCAGGTGAAGTTAAGTTGCAGTTAGTCTCTGGACAAGCAACACCCCAACCCCCCGTGGGTCCCAGTCTTGCACCTTACATGATTAACCTGCAGGAATTTATCAAATCGTTCAATGCACAAACGCAGCAACAGAGCGGCATGGTTGTTACCACGATCATCACCTGCTATAGTGATAGGTCTTTTACATTCGCGGTTAAGTCTCCCCCAGCGGCGGTCTTGCTTAAATCTGCAGCGAAAATCGCAAAGGGGTCTGGAGAACCTAATCGCAATAAGGTCGCAGCTGTAACATCTAATCAGATCCGGGAGATCGCTGAAACGAAATTACCCGACCTCAATACGAATGATATAGAAGCAGCTGTCCGGATGATTGAAGGTACCGCACGGAGTATGGGATTAACAATTAACTAATGCCAACAAGGTTTTATCTCTGTTGCAATTATGATATTATTTGGAGAAGAAAATGGCGAAAAAAGGTAAACGTTATAACGATATTCAACAGCACGTAGACAGGATGAGTTTTTACACTGTGGACGAAGCTGTCTCACTCCTAAAACAGACTTCTACTGCCAAGTTTGATGAGACTATTGATTTAGCTTCTCGTCTCGGTATAGATGCACGTATTGCTGAACAGAATATCCGTGGTACAGTTTCACTCCCTCACGGTACTGGGAAGTCTGTCCGTGTCGCTGTATTTGCCGAAGGTGAAAAAGCAACCGAGGCAGAAGAAGCAGGCGCAGACATCGTCGGTTCAGATGATCTGGTCGACAAAATCGTTGATGGATGGCTTGAATTTGATGCTACAATCGCTACGCCAGACCTTATGCGCAGTATTATGCCAAAGTTAGGACGGATTTTAGGCCCACGTGGATTAATGCCGAATCCGAAGGCGGGAACTGTAACGATGGACATCGCTGATACACTGCAGAACATCAAAGCGGGACAGATAGAATACCGAGTGGAAAGAACTTCGGGTGTCGTGCATGTGCCAATAGGAAAAACCTCGTTTGAAGAAAACCAAATAAAGGAAAACCTCAATACTGTCATGGATGCACTCGTGAAAGCACGACCAGCATCAACAAAAGGGAGATATATTCGGAGTGTTGCCATCTCTTCAACAATGGGTGTCGGAATCCGAATTGACCCACAAGAATTCCTGTAATTTCAGATATACTCTTAATAGTAGTAGGCACACGCCGTGTGCCGTTCTTAAAAGTTTTCTTCTGTAGGTCGGGTAGAGCGAAGCGAAACCCGACAAATACCAAACGCGTATTTGGCGTTGATTTGGACACGTATTGATTATGTCTATCATGTCATGTCGCCAGTTAATATTTTATTGGCGCTTCGCTCTACCCGACCTACAATATAGTACTTGACAAAGCACAAAAGGAACAGTACGAAAATAGCACAAAACAGAATTGAGTTGAAGAAAGTAGGAGCCGTAGGCTTAATTACCTACCGAGACTCGGAAATCGTAAGAAGATGTATTCATTCTCAGAATGAAATCAATCTTTTTACTACCGAAGTGGGTAAGCCTCCAGGTCTCTGGGGGTTTTTCTATTTCTGGGTTGCGGAGTCAAAATGTGAAAGGAGTTTAAATATGCCGAATGAAGCGAACCTTCAACAAGCAGAAGAAATTCGTGAACTATTCAATAATTCAGGTGTTATTCTATTGGCAGACTTTCAAGGTCTCTCTGTTGCTGAGGTGAATGTTTTGCGCCAGCAATTACGGGATGCCAACATAAAATACAAAGTCTACAAGAATACATTGATAAACGTGGTTGCACAAGAGAGAGAGATAGAAGGACTTACACCTTATCTTAAAGGAAATACTGCGCTGGCAGCAAGCGATGATCCTGCAGCGTCAAGTAAAATCCTTTTTGAATTCAGTGAAGAACATGAAAGTTTAAAAATTAAAGCGGGCGTTCTTGGAGATAAGGTTGTTGATGAGAGCGGAGTTAAAGCACTCCAAGATATGCCTTCAAAAGAGGTGCTTATTGCCCAGGCTATCGGCGGTATCGGTGCACCACTCTATGGACTCGTCAATGTATTGAATAACGGGTCCCCAATGACGCGGTTCGTTAACGTACTGAGTAATACAATAGGTCAAGTTACATCTGTGTTAACACAGATATCCGAACAAAAGAAAAATGCCGAACAGGCATAACAAATTTTATTTAAGAGAGGAATGAACAATGGCAGATATAGCAAAAATGATTGATGAAATCAGCGAAATGACAGTGTTGGAATTGTCTGAATTAGTAACTGCACTGGAAGATAAATTCGGTGTCAGTGCATCCGCAATGCCAGCGATGGCAATACCAGGAGCAGTACCCGCTGCTGGTGGCGCAGAAGCTGAAGAAGCCGAAGCAGCTGAGCAAACCGAATTTGATGTCCAACTCAAAGAAATCGGTGGACAGAAGATCCCTGTTATTAAGGAAGTACGCGCTATTACGGGTCTCGGTTTGAAGGAAGCCAAAGAGAAGGTTGAATCAGCACCTGTTAACATTCAAGAGGGTGTCAGCAAAGAAGATGCTGAGAAGACTAAAGAACAACTTGAAGCCATCGGCGCAGTCGTCGAAATTGTATAGCATGTGTCATGTCCATCAGGTCATGAAGAAGATTAAGTCAAAAAATTGGCAAAACGGTTTTACCCATAATGTTAGGTGCGATATCCTTGTCGCACCTAACATAAATTATGGGGTTCATTTGGTTTCTGTTCCGTGAAAATATTCTATCTGGTATTCAGTCAACTTGCTGTTGGCGGTATGGCTGTAATGCTACTCATACCCAAAGGCTTGGTTGGTGCTAACTTTTATCGCCTGATGGGAGGTATATACCTATTGGTGAGTGGGTTAGCCCGTTGCGCGAATCTATATTTGCATGACCAAGCCATCACTTTTCTCAACTTTTTCGGTTTCTGGCAAGACACAGAATCCGTATTGGTCATCGGTTTTGTCTGTTTACTACTTCTCTATACACTCAGTTGGTGGTTTAAATCATCTTTCGTCACACTTATACTGTTCTATGGTGGGATTCTCTGTGGTACATTTTGGCTTATCTATAGTGCTATTGCATACATAGAAATAGTACAAATTCCCGGTACGACATTCCTTATACCTGCACAATTTATTGTGGCAGCTGTCCTACTCGGTACTGTGCATACAGGCATGTGGTTTGGACATTGGTATCTGGTAACCCCTGAATTGCCTGTCCATTATCTAAGAAGGTTTAACACCGTTCTGCTCGGTGCACTGATAGTATTGATCGGGTTATTCTGTCTAAACCTATTCTTTAGATCGCAAGTAGAAAACGTAGACCCCTTTACCTTTCATAAAGAGCTCATCTTTTTTATTCGCGTTGGTCTTGGATTTGTTGGAACATTAATTCTTTATCTCATCACTTGGGATTGCTTACGTCCGAAATCTGTTGCCCTGGATGAAGTTGGCGCAACCCGAGCAGCAACAGGTTTCCTCTTCATTGCGATCATTACCGTACTTATGGGAGAATTTTGTAGTCGCTACCTGTTTTTAACGATGCAGTTTCTGTTGTAAGAAAAATGATCCCTACGATTCAGATATACTGAAAAATTTGACAACTCGTGAATTCCCTGTTATAATTACCATTTCTTTTATTATAGTGAAGTTTGAAAATAATTACACACTTTCGGATCCCGGTAGGTGCGGTTTCCGAACCGCAATAATTACACACTTTCAGACCGCGGTAGGTGCGGTTTCCCAACCGCACTGGTACAGACTGTATAATTAATTCAAAAATTTACTATAAGCCTAAGTCTATTCAGCGAATAAAACCGTAGTGGAGGTAATTATGCACTTAATTACATTAAAAAATTGGTCAGAAACGGAGATACTTGAAACTGTAGAAAATTGCATTAAGATCAAAAACCATCCTGAAAAATACAGGCACGCTGCAACTGGACTCAGTCTTGCATTACTATTCCAAAAGACCTCTACACGAACACGATGTGCAGGAGAGATCGGGATCGTCCAGCTGGGTGGCCATGCACACTATCTGGACTGGCGGACGACGAACTTCGGTTTAGCAGACCTGAAGGATGAGATCCGCGTGCTATCTGCTTATGTAGATGTAATTTTAGCGCGTTTCTTGAAACACGAAGACATATCTATCTCCGGAGAAGCCGCAACTGTTCCTGTCATAAACGGTTGTTGTGATAGATACCATCCAACACAAGCTCTCGGTGATCTGATGACAATACAAGAACATTTCGGAAGATTGGAAGGGGTCAAAGTCTGTTTTATCGGAATACATAACAATGTGTGCAATTCCCTGATTTCTGCTGGAATGAAGGTCGGTTTAGAAGTTACTGTCATCGCACCAGAAAAGAATCCTGCTGCAGTAGATGAAGAACTGTGGAATGAAGCTGCACAGAAAGGCTGTTACAAAGCTGTTTCAACGGATAGAATTGACGACACTTTAGAATTACAGCAAGTGATCGCGCAAAACGATGTTGTCTATACGGATACGTGGATAGATATGGAATTCTTCACGGATCCTGATTTCGCTGAAGAACGGGACCGACGCATTCAATTGATGATGCCGTATCAATTGAATGCGACACTTCTTGCCGGGATTGATTGTAAAGTTATGCACTGTTTACCGGCACATCGCGGCTATGAAATCTCAGCTGAGATTCTTGATGATCCACGCTCTGTCATTTTCGCACAATCCGAAAACCGACTACACAGCATGAAAGCGATTATCCTTAAGTTACTTGCCTAAGTTCATTGCCTGGGTTAACATGAGTTTGATAAAACAGAACAAATAACTACGTAGGTTGGGTTGAGGAACGAAACCCAACATCTTGACCCATTATATAGCAATACATGTCGGGTTTCGTGCCTCTACCCGACCTACAACGAATATTGCTTTTAATTATCAAACTCGCGTTGGGTTACTTGAACGTCAGTGAGATTTTAAGCAGAATTCATTAATACTACCATCACGTCATGCAAAATTATCTAAAACACCTTGAATGCAGTAGTTGTAAAGAGACCTTTCCACACAATGTAGCACATAATGTCTGCTATACATGTGGGAAACCTCTATTTGCACGTTACGCACTTGAAAAATTGGCAGATAGATGGAAGCCGATCCAACTAAAGTCAAGACCTAATTCCATGTGGAGATATAGTGAACTTCTCCCTATTTGCGATCCTGCGAATATCGTTTCACTCGGAGAGCCAGTGACACCACTGATCCATGCTAAAAAACTTGGGGAACAGTTCGGATTACCGGAACTCTGGATAAAGGACGAATCCCGTTTGCCGACAGGTAGTTTTAAGGCACGGGGTTTAACAATGGCAGTTTCCAAAGCGAAAGAACTAAAGATCAAGAATTTAGCTATTCCCTCAGCAGGTAATGCAGCGACAGCATTGTCTGTATATGCTGCCAGAGCAGGGATTCCTGCTTATATCTTCATGCCAAATGACACACCTTCCTTCAATATTGAAACATGTCAACTTGCCGGCGCAAACTTAACGCTGATTGATGGGTTGATTACAGATGCTGGTCGTATTGTAGCAGATCAAAAGATAGATGAAGGTTGGTTTGATGTTTCTACACTAAAAGAACCCTATCGTGTAGAGGGAAAGAAGACGATGGGATTTGAGCTGGCAGAACAGTTAGGTTGGACATTGCCAGATGTGATAGTCTATCCCACAGGTGGTGGTACCGGTATCGTTGGCATGTGGAAAGGTTTTGCTGAATTGGAAGCATTAGGATGGATAGGTAAGAAAAGACCCCGTTTTATTTCTGTTCAAGCCGAAGGGTGTGCACCCATTGTGAAGGCGTGGAAGAATGGTCTATCATCTGCGGAACCGTGGCAAAACGCGAAAACTATCGCAAGCGGTTTACGTGTACCACAAGCTATCGGAGACTTTCTAATTTTAGAGGCTATCCGCAAAAGTGGAGGGGCAGCAATTGCTGTAACAGATGATGCAATTGGTGATGCAATGCATCTCTTGCCAACAACTGAAGGTATCTTGACGTGCCCTGAAGGTGCTGCGACTGTAGCCGCCTTAGGGAAACTTATAGCAGACAACCTAATAACAACTTCGGATCAAGTCGTCTTGTTCAATACGGGAGGGTACCAGTCGTAAGGAAAAACCGTGGGAACACTATGACAGCATACCCACGGTAATTGCGGTCTATCGATCGTATTCTAAATAATCGTATTTCGGTTGCCCTTTCTCAGCAGGTATCTCGCCTTCCATCGGTATACTTCGTTTAGGAGTTGCATTCCGATTCACACGGGGACCTAATTTATACGATTGCACACGCATAATCGGATAGGGACCATCAAAACCTACGACCTTACCTTCCATTTCGATTTCCCTATTGCTATTTGCGAGATCAGTCCGTAACTGATCGAATTCTGGAGAGTGTGTAAAGACGAATTTCTGACCATCCTTTGTTGCTCTGAAGGCATGATGTATCTCTGAGGTCTGGGGTCTCCAACGTGCCCATGCGGGGACATCACGTATATTACTTCGTCCATAAGCCGGATGTGCGAACATCGTTCCTCGGACTGTCGCCTCAGTTTTAAGTAAACGGACTTGGCTGATTCCGTGCCGTCCACGATAACGAGAATCCTTCAATTGCCGCATTATATCATACACATCAAAGACGTGAGATTCAGTCCACTTTGAATCACCGCTCCTCGGTTTTAACGCAACAACCGTGGAGAAGAGTCTTTTTTTCCCATTTTTGTCTACGGGTGTACTGAAAGTAATATCTTTCGCATCAGCCCATGGAGACAACAATCTCTTTAACTTAATGGCATCGGAACCGCTAATGACGTCAGAAATCTCTACTTTTAGGATCTTCAATTCTGCCATACTCACGGTGCAAAATCCAACTCCTAATAACACCATGAACATAACACAGAATATACGGGTGGAATTTATGGATCTCATAATCTATTCCTCACTTAATTGTTAAGCACTACATCTGTTGTGACTATTATACACCAATTACCTGAATAGTTGCAATAATATATTGTGGAAGGATGAAAGAGGGGAAGAATGGAAGAGGGGAAGAATGGAAGAGGGGAAGACTGGAAGGGGGAAGAGTGGACTTCATATCCTCTTGCTTTCTGAGATAAAGGAATTATCAAATAGAAATTGGTGGGTGTGTAAAGTTTTTGCGCAGAAGATTCAGGAATATATCCACCTCCTCCCGCGCTTTCCGCGATCATGGCACATTATGTTAGATTGTGCTTCTTCCTCCAACCCCTTCATCCATCATTACCCTTCTCCCCACACCACCCATCTTGATACTACCGTAGCACATTCATCCTTGATTGTGCTTCTTCCTCCAACCCCTTTCATCCATCATTACCTTCTCCCCACACCACCCATCTTGATACTACCGTAGCACATTCATCAGTAAACTTGAAATGCAAAGAAACCCCTTCCGTGTCTTCCGCGTCCTCCGCGATTCAGACAAACAGAGTGCAAAAACTTTACACACCCGAATTGGTTTTATTGCTTGACTTTTTAGTATATTAATATTATCTTTAATTAGGTTCAGAGTTTGATAATTTAACTCCTCTAAGGTAATTCCAAAATGACAAAATTCGCTCTAATTTTAATTATCTGTGCTATATGTGTTACTTGCCAATCTAAAGAAACTAACTTCAAAGATCAGCAGCAACTATATCCGCGAGTCCGAAAAGCAAGGTCAGAGAAAGACCCGTTATGGCAAAAACGATTTACATCGCTTAAACTTGCATATCCACCACAGCAGATATTTATACGAGTGTTTAAGCGGGAAAAGGAACTGGAAGTTTGGACACTCTCCCAAACGGATACACACTTCCAAAAGGTATACACATATCCAATCTGTCGCACATCAGGAGATTTAGGACCTAAAAGGCAGGAGGGTGACTTACAAATCCCTGAAGGTTTCTACTACATTGACAGGTTCAATCCCAAGAGCAACTTCCATCTGTCACTTGGCATCAATTACCCAAACCGATCCGACCAGATACTCGGCACAAAAGGAAAGTTAGGCGGTGATATATTCATTCACGGTGGATGTGCAACTATCGGATGTATTCCAATTACAGATGAATATATTAAAGAGGTCTACTGGGTAGCGGTGCAAGCAAAGTCTAACGGACAAGCACAAATCCCTGTACACATCTTCCCCGCAAAACTAAACGATGATACAATGAATCAATTGCAAAAGGAGTTTACAGGGAATACAACACTCCTGCACTTCTGGAACAATCTACGTGACGGATACAAATGGTTCGAAAAACATAAGACTCTGCCACAGATCACAGTTGATACGAAAGGAAAGTACCAGTTTAGCACGTTGCTGAAAGAATAGGATGGGAAAGTTCTTGTAAAAACAGATAAATGAATAGGGGTTATACTTGTTCTCTTAGAACGATGCTTTTGTTTCCTCTACGAACCATAATGCATCTTCCATTCTCTCCTCCGCTTCTGACGATTCAGGTTCCCGACTGGCAAACTTAACCGTATCACAGTTTGCGAAAAACTGCTGAATACGCTTAATGTCCGAATCTCCAACCTCTTTAAGCGACAACTGCTGCAACAGATGCGTAGATGTCAACGCTAATGCGGGAATACGATAACGTAACGCTATGTATTCGCGTAGAATATAGGAGATGCGTGTATGATAAGTTTCCATATCACATTGTGCATCCTTAAGGTTATTTAACTGTTCAAACGCAATTTCATGGGGAGGGTTTACAACTATTTCTTCGGTAATGGGTATTTCATCATGCTGCCGTCGTTTTCGAAGATACATCCAGATTGCTCCAAAAACAACGAGAAGTATTGTCAAACCGATCAGAATGGAAGGTAATGGACTTACTGGAATATCTATCGGTGGTTTAATGTCACGCAGATTCTGCAAAGTCAAAGGGCTCTGCAAATGGAATTGTGAGAAGAAAGACATGATGTTACGATGGATACGTCAAGGATTTGATCACTATTGACTTTGGTGAGGTAGGACAAGCATATTGACAAACTCCACATCCTGTGCATCCTGTGTCAAGGACTTCTATTAACCCATCTGTGGAGAGTTTAATTGCATTTTCACCAATTGGACAACTGTCTACACAATAGGTGCAGTCGACAGAATTCGCGCGTAGACACGTTTCAGCATGAAAGATCGCGATACCCATTCTAATATCTTCAGCAAAGACAGTTTGCAGCGCGCCACTTGGACAGACATACATGCAAGCTAACGAATCGCAGATCACACAAGGCTGATGATCAGGGTCAATATAGGGTGTGTTAGCGAGGTTAGTGTCTCGACGCTGTATCGGTTGTATAGCATCTGCAGGACAGTTCTTGACGCAGTTGCCACAACGGTGACATGTCTCCAAAAATTCAGTTTCAGACAAGGCACCAGGGGGACGTAGTATTTCACCTATCGGTTTATCTTTGAAAACATCATCACCAACCCTGTCATCAATAAAATCTGCGACAGGTTTCATGATCTGATTCAATGCTTCCTTAAAAAAGTCCCGTCTTCCTGTTTCGTCAGACATAGCTGGTTTTTTGTGTAAATAGATAGAGGTGCAATGTTGAAGAGACTTACTTCTTCGTCTTATTTGTGTCTTTTGAGGATGTTGAAGTCTGCTGTGCAAGAATATTTTTTGGAATACGATAGCAACATCTATGACTGTCTTGCATCAGGTGTTCCTCACGATAGACCTTGGTTCCCAAAGATTGTCTGAAAAGTGCCAACTCAATTTCACATACGTGTGGATACTCGCGTGCAATTGCAGCGATAGGACAATTATGCTCAATCAAGATATAATCTGTATCTTCTTCATCAAACCGTGCCATGTATCCTTCTTCATCACGAATTTGTGTGAGTTCTTTAATACGCTCTAATAGATTTTTACCGGCAAGTCTCTGTTCGTAGGTTTGCAGCTGCGATTTCATGCGGCTTCGAAAAACCTTATTGATGAATCCAGGACCGTTGAATTTTGCGACTTCTTGCATCAGGTCAACAGCAAAGTTAGCATAAGTGGTAGGGAAGAGACTGTTCGCTTCATCTGTTAGGGAGTAAAGGTGATGGGGACGACCCCGTTCCTGCTTTTCGCTTTGATAGGCAACTAAACCTTCATCCTCAAGGATAGCGAGATGTTGTCTAACCCCCATAGCACTGATATGCAAAGCTTCTGTAAGTTGACTAACAGTCATACTGCAACGCATCTTGAGTAGTTGCAGGATTCGCATACGAGTTTCGCTCATTTCACAATTCACGTGTCTGTTCCTTTTCGTCCGGATAAAGAGTTAAGGTGTATTATACCATGTTCTTGAGCAGATTTCAACGTAATTTCTATTTTCGCTTCTGAACCAGGATTTTCAAGAACAGCCATCAAATTCGTTGATAACAGTCATAAGTTGTGATATACTTTTTCAACTATTCGTAAGAAAGATGGATTCCATGAAAACGCATGCACTGGATACTGATTATAAAGTCAAAATACTATCAACTATTATTGTTATCTGCCTTCTCTACGCAACACAAGCCATTGCACACGATGCTGCTAACACAAACGCAACCACCACATCAACAGACTATTTCGACTACATCACGCTCTTCTCCGACGGCAAAATCACACGATTCTCTGAGATGCCGATTACGGTCTATATCTCTCCAGTCATAAAGGAAAGTCCATACCTACCGGCACTCCGATATGCAATGAACGAATGGACAACCGCATCCAATAAACTGATCCCCAAAACAGTGATCAAATTTCAGGAAACCGAAACCCCGGATAACGCCGATATCAGAGTCAGTTGGGGTTACAGTAGTTTCATGAAGTTCCATGATACCCGACTCGGAAGTGCACAGCTAAGGCGGATACAAAACAGTCAGACAACGGATAAGACAAAGAAAGAGAATATCAAAGTAGAAATAATACTGATACTGGAGGGAGATGAAAACATTACTGAACTGTCCGAAGTAGAAATGCGAACGGTCTGTTTACACGAGTTCGGACATGCTATCGGTTTATGGGGACACAGTCCGTACGCGGGGGACATAAGCTATCCGACTGCGACTGCACAGCATCTATCACAACGAGACCTAAACACACTACAGAGACTCTATAATACAGCAATTGACACACCACAGCACGATGCTGCAATCAAAGCACTGAAAATTGAGATTTTGCAGGAACCGAGAGAACATTATCATCACTTTCTTCTCGGTAATGTATACTTTGACAAAGGTGATATGGATTCCGCTATCGGCAGTTTTGAGGATTGCATAGAAATAAATGAGCATTTTCAACCTGCTATTGAGAAACTACTGCAGACTTATGACGCATTAGGACAACTATCAACAGCAATCAATCTGCTTGAGCAAAAGATAAAAGTAAAACCGAGAGCAGTAGACTATAACACTCTTGGAATTTACTACTATAAAAAAGGTGAAGTCGGTATGGCAATAGATGCATTTCATAAGGCAGTTGCTCTCGATCCTTTGCACAAAGCATCAAAGCATAATTTACATCAGCTATTCATAGAAAAGGCACACCACGCACTAAAAGTCAAGGACTTTGAAACAGCGAAGAAGATATTTGATAAGATAATTCAACTCAACCCAATGGATTCAAAGACATACATGTTGATGGGTGAGGGGTATGCACAGGCTGGACACTATAAAACCGCGATTGATTACTATCAAAAAGCACTTGAGATAAACCCTGTTAGCAGATTAACGAAACGCAGTCTTGCTCATGCATATAACAACTATGGAGTCACCCTCAGAAACAGTAAGAAGTGGAATGATGCTATCAATGCCTACCGAAAGGCACTGGAGATACAACCCGAATTTGCCATTGCGAAAACCAATCTAAGTGATGTGTTTTGGCAGAAAGCAAATGCTCATCGCGATTCCGGTCAATTAGATGATGCTATCAATGCCTATCTTGAATTACGGAAATTACAACCGAAAGACATGCAAGTCTCAAGTTTACTTGGTGATCTGTATCTCAAGAAGCGGAATTATGCTGCAGCAGTCACAGAATTCAATAGAGTCTATCTGTCTGATCCCGATAATTCTCAAGCACAGCATAACCTGATTGCAGCGTATCATCACTCCTCACAGTCTATGATAAAGCGGAAAGACTTCGTATCGGCAATTGACCTACTTAAGAAAGCAGTGGTCATTGCACCCACCAAGTCCAGCATTCGTGTAAGTTTGGCGCATGCATATCAGAGCATTGGTGAATACGAGCGCGCAAATACGGAACTTGAACAGGTGCTAAAGCATGATCCGCATAATCAACAAGCAACAACAGAACAGATAAACCTATATATCCGACGTGGTAATGCCTTGGTAAAGCAGAAGAATTATCCAGCAGCACTTGCACAATACAATGAGATACCTGAAACTGATAGGGATGCCCTCATCAACAATATCATCGGCTACTTATATCTTGTTCAGAAGAAATACAGTGAGGCGTTGACGCAATTTGAGAAGGTAATTTCAGAAGACCCGAGGAATAGCTCATGCTATCAAAATCTCATGGCACTTGAGGCACAAGTAGGAAAAAGAATATTGGGTCTTGACAAGACAGATATACTTATTCGTGCGCGGTGTTTACTCGCTATCTGCTTGTTAAATCGGAATAAATTTGATGATGCGCTTACAAAATACAAGCAAGCGAAAGACAGTAAATCCGATAAATATCAAAAACTATTATATGATACTGGATTAAAACTGGAAAGTGGGTTCAAGATGCACAACGATTCTGAACGAAGTGCTACATTGAGAAAGTGGATTAGTGAACTAAACTACAATCCCAAAGAGGTTATTGATGATCGTTAGAGATTAGGCATTCCCTCGGTAGGTGCGGTTTCTAACCGGACCTACCGAGGAAAAAGGATAAATTCCGCATACTAACGTGTGCCACGTTGACCGCCTTGACCGCCACCGCCGCGTTGGGAACCTTCGCCTCCTCCGCCACGGAATCTGTTACGTGCTGTTTGTTGAGCGACCAACCGCGCTTTCGTCAATTCAGTAAGTTTTGCCATATCCTCTTTGGATAGGACCTCTTTTAAGCTTTTCTGGAATGCTGTACTCGTAGTAGCAGTAAAAGTCTCTATCTGTTCTCTTGCATTGCGAAAATCACCTGACTCACGTATCTCTTCCATCTTCTTCTGAAATTTTTCGCGGGTTGCCTGATATACTGGACGCGCTTTCACGAGCGTTTCGTCGTCAACCTTCACGTTAAATGTCAAATCCAGCCAAGAATTATCAACTAACGACATCGGATTACCCATCATACCCATAGCTCTATTACCGCGTTCACCTTGCCCGGGTTGAGCATTCCTATCAGGACGTTGTGCTGAAGTTGCATGTTCAAAAATCAGAAGACCTACTATCGTAAATAGGGCGATTGTGCTGAGTGCGAAAAATTTGCGTTTCATTTCTTTCTCCTTTGTGGAACGATAAACCGTATTTGTCATACAAGGTTTTCATTCCGATTTTAAATAATCAGTAAGATGTAAATTCTGTAATTCGTAAATGAATGAATGTCCTTAACGATTTCATAAGTTTAGTCAAGTCAACATACAAAAGGTTCGGTTAAATATATCAAAGGAAATTACATACACAACGGGTACGTAAAGTTATTGTCACTATAAGTGTCAATTTTGGGATTTCATAAGCTCTTAATAGTAGTAGGCACTCGCCGAGTGCCGTCTCTTATGAAAAAGGTGACAAAATACTTGCACACCCTACACAACTTTGAAATTTGATAAGTCTACATATTCCATGCTATAATTGCGTAAGGAGAAGATACTATGGATTGGAAAAAAGATCTCAAAAAACTAATCACCGAACCAAAAACGAAACTCAGGTTTGATGAACCACTCGCAAAGCACACATACTTCGGTATTGGTGGAGAAACAACTGTTTACTTAGAGATTAGTTCCTTTACAGAATTAGCAGCCTTAGCACGTTTTCATCGCGAATGGCAAATTCCCATCGTAGTCATAGGACGGGGGTCAAATCTACTCGTAAGTGATAGCGGTTTCAAAGGTATCAGTATTAGGTTAATCGGGGAACTTGCTGAACTTAAAGTAGATAGCAATGTTGTTTCCGTTGGGGCTGGACTGGCACTGCCAAAACTATCAAAACTCATGTCACAAGGCGGGTTAAGTGGGGTTGAATTTGCTTTCGGTATACCTGGTTCTGTCGGCGGTGCATTGATAATGAATGCTGGCGCATGGGGGAGCAGCTTCGGGGATCTTGTCACCACTGTAACTGTTATGCATGATACAGGAGAAGTTGAAAAACTAACCCACGATGAAGCAAGGTTTGAATATAGACGCAGTTCACTTGATGCCTATTTCTGTGTTATAGGCGCAACAATCAAACTGAAAAACGGGGATGTGGACACGATTACGAAACAGATGCAAGACTTCTACAAACAGAAAACGGCAACACAACCCTTCGCTGAAGAAAATGCAGGATGTATCTTCAAAAACCCATCTGGCGATTCTGCTGGACGACTCATTGATATTAGTGGACTGAAAGGATACCGTATCGGTGGTGCAGAAGTTTCCAAAGTTCATGGCAATTTTATTCTGAACGTTGATAACGCCACAGCAGAGGATGTTTTAGAATTAGTCGCTTATATCCAAGAACAGGTACGGGAAAAAACAGGAATATCACTTCAAACCGAAGTCAAACGGTTGGGTTTTGATAATACAATCCCCTAAAACAAACTGTTCATGCAGGTCATAATCAAAATGCAAACAAAACACCTTTGGCACGTTATCGCATTGTGTCTCTATTTGGGAAGTGTTCAGTGTGTCTATGCCCAAGATGCTTATCAGTTAGGCGAAGAGGCACTACAATACGGTAATTATGAACAAGCAATCCGATATTTGAAAAACACGACACCGACTGGAAAGTCACTCATACGTATAGGATTTGCTTATTCACAACTTGGTCGTTACAGAGAAGCAACAGACACATATCAGAAGACACTTCGTTTAGTTAGAACCGGAGAATTGGGACAACAAACCCACGTTGTGAAAGCACAAGTATTCATCGGATTGGGATTCATTGCTTACCAACAAGGTAAGTTTGATGATGCAATTCAGTATTATACAAATGTAGTGGAACAAGACACAGTAGGTGTTTCTAAGGCGCAACACAACCTCGGCAAAATTTATGCTGGACGTGGGGAGATAGAAAAAGCGATTGACGCACATCAGCACGCAATTTCACGAGAACCAAATTTTGCTGAGGCATACTTTCATCTCGGTGTGTTGTATAGTCGTAAGCAGGATTGGCAGGCAGCAATCACTGCCTTACAGAAAACAGTAGCGATATCTCCAACGATGCCAAATACACATTATCAACTTGCGCGTTGTTACAGACAGATCGGAGATGTACAGAAAGCAGAAAAGGTAATGGAACGGTTCCGTTCTCTTAAGAAAGTAGAAAATGACATTCAAGAACATCTTGAAGCCGTTTTCAGCGCGGATACTGACAACAAAGTAACGGTATTAATCCAACTCGCGTATACCTACCTTAAATATGAAAGATACGAGGAAGCAGCCCGTGAATTCCGACGGATCAGTAAGTATAGCACATCAGATGTTGATATCGCACAGATACATGCTGGTTACGGTAGGATGGCTTTGGAACAGGGAGACATTTCAGAGGCACTCAAACATTACAACCGTGCCCTTCAACTCGGTTTGAAATCGGCTGCAACTTATCACTATCTCGGTATCGCCTATATGCAGAACCGTGATGGAAAGCGGGCGATGAAGCAGTTCAAACGTGCCCTCACATTAAACTCGGGTTATGCTGAATCCCATCTGATGTTAGGAACACTCTATACAACAGATGGGAAATTTGATGCCGCAGAAAAACACTATAAACAGGCTATCTCACTTGTACCAGAGATGGCAGCTGCACACCACGGACTTGCCTATCTATATGGGAAACACAATAGCAATTTAGATCAGGCAATTGCCTCTGCACGTAAAGCAGTAGAACTATCACCATCCTCAGCACCGTATCACAATACACTTTCATGGTTGTGCTTTAAGCACGGTAAATATGATGCAGCAGAAGCCGCAGTATTGAAAGCAATTAAACTTGCACCTGACAATCCGGTTTATCAAGAAGGACTAAAAGAGATCCGTCAACAGCGTAAATAACTTATGGTGAAGTTTGAAAATAATTACAGACTTTCGGACCACGGTAGGTGCGGTTTCCCAACCGCACTGGTACAGACTTTCGGACCACGGTAGGTGCGGTTTCCCAACCGCACTGGTACAGACTGTATAATTAATTCAAAAATTTACCATAAAAGCCAATTTTTAACTTACCCCAAGTTGTTGTCAACTTACTTTCAGGTTCAACAGCGAGGAATCCGGTCGCTCTTTCCAGACCGTCATTCATAATACTTTTGATGTCATCTGGTGAAAGTGGGACGTTGAATAACGCAACTTCGTCCAGTAAACCCTCACATTGGTGTCCGCCGTTAGAACCATCACCGATCCGCATACGGGAGGGTTCAGCATTAAGGCTCGGATTTGAATAGTTTTGTCTGCCGACTTCCTCTCCATCCGTATATATGACGAAACCATCCTCACCAATTACACCAGCGAGATGATGCCAGTCTCCATCTGTAATTACGGGACCTCCTATGGGTCCACCAAAACCACCGTCTGCCGCCTTCGTCAGACTCAGTTGAAGCCTTTGTGAGTCTCTATCTACAGCCAATAGGTAGTTTCGCGGATTCTGCCCACGCATCATAATAGATTGCCAGCGCGCGCCTTGTGAAGGTTTTAGATTTGCCCACGCAACAATCGTTAGTTCTTCAAGAATGATGCTGTCATTTGCTGTCACCTCAACATAGACATCGTTACCGTTAAATTCCAACGCTCTACCGAATTTACCTTCTTGCCATTTCTTTGGGCCCGTAATAGTACCGTGGTTTCCAGCGTCGGAACTATCCTTTGCGATGTCTCCGCCGCCTTCTTCAAAGAGCCACAGACCAGCAACGGTGGCAGGATCAATTTTTCCAATTGCATGTGGACTCACAGTAAGAATGAGAGCCATTACGATGCAAAACAGATATAATCTCATATTCACTTGATGTTCCTCCTATTTCAAACAATTAATGTTTAACCGAAATAATACCATCTTCTTCTCTGATTGTCAAATGCTGATTTGATTGAACATCTTCTATCACATCTTGAACACCGTGTTGCCAATTTACGATTATCTGGTCAACTTTTTTGGCTGTGCCTAATCCAACCTGGGAACGAAACTGATTTTGAGAAAGATAACTGCCACCGCTTTTCACCTCAATAAGTTTTGATGTTTCTCCGAATTTCAGTGTTACCTTTGCACCAATTGCATCACGGTTTGATTTTGTGCCAATCAAGTTGATGCTGATCCAGTTGTTAGTTGGGGGAGTATCGTTACGTAGAAGATCCGGTGCGTCTCCTATATTCGTAACCAGAATGTCCATATCCCCATCATTGTCATAATCTCCAAAGATGGCTCCACGGCTGGATTGTTTAATCCGTAATCCGTTCCCACATTTATCCGTGATGTCGCTATAAGTGCCATTTCCGAGGTTGTGGAAAAGTTGATTTTGTTGTTTGTAAACCCCCACCTCCTGTAAGTCCTCAACATTGTCGTGTAGGTGACCATTGGCAAAAAAGAGGTCAAGCCATCCATCATTGTCAAAATCAACGAACCCTGTTCCCCATGCTAATGGTAAATGTGTCGGTTCACCGATACGGGTTTGTGCGGTAACATCCCAAAAGACTCCGCTTCCATCATTCTGATAAAGTGTATTGGTTTCAGCTTGGTAATGTGTAAGAATTATATCAAGGTCGCCATCATTATCATAGTCGGCAGTATCAATTCCCATGCTACTCTCGTTATCGCCGTGTTCGTTTCGTGCTGTTCCGTTTAATTCACCTGCTTCAGTAAATGTGCCATCTCCGTTATTGATGTAGAGAAAGTTTGCCTCTCTGTCATTTGCGATGTAGAGATCAAGCCAACCGTTGTTGTCAATATCTGTCCAGACGACTCCAAGTCCCCTACCGTGTAGATTTATTCCCGCTTCCTGTGAAACGTTGGTGAAACTTCCATCACCGTTATTTCGGTAAAGATGATCAGGAGCAGGGGCAAATTCTTCTGGTCGGCAATAGGCGGGAATTCCTTCTTGCGAACAATCTGGGGCATCTTCCAGATTAAGCAACACATAGTTTACAACGACCAAGTCGAGCCATCCATCATTGTCATAGTCCGCGAACGCACACCCAGCAGAAAAAAGGGATGTATCTGTTATGCCTATCTGTTGTGATACATCAGAAAATGTCCCGTCACCGTTATTGCGATAGAGGACATTTTTGCCAAAGTTCGTAACAAAGAGATCGCGGTTGCCATCATTATCGTAATCTGCGACACAACACCCCATACCGTAACCTGTATCCCCTACACCTGCGTGTAACGTCACATCGGTGAAAGTGCCATGACCACTGTTTCGATAGAGTTGATTTGTAGGTTGCACATCAGGTGTATTCTCTGTGAGATGTGCCCCGTTGACAAGATATATGTCCAAGTAGCCATCATTGTTGTAATCAAAGAAAGCGGTACCACCTCCCATCGTTTCAACGAGATGTTTCTGACTTGTAGCACCATTAAAATGCCGAAATTGGATACCTGCTTCGTTAGTCACCCGTGTAAAATTTATAGCAGCCTGGGGTATATCGGCGTGGGCAAAATTAATCCAGAGTGTCAATACAATGATTATGAACAATTTCATATTGTTTGAAACCTATGGACGAATCACTGTCCCATCCATCCGACGGACTGGTGCCCATCCGCCATTAAGGGGGTGTTCGGGAAACGGGAATGTTTCCGCAAGTTCCTCATTGACATCAATGCCGAGTCCGGGGGCTTCATTTGCCCAAAAACAACCGTCTCTAATTTCTGGACAACCGGGAAACACCTCTTTCGTATTCTCCCCAAAAACGTGTTGCTCCTGAATTCCGAAATTATAACACGCCAGATCAAGTGCAACATTTGCAGCATGTCCAACAGGTGAAACATCTCCCGGACCGTGCCATGCAGTCCTGACCCCGAAGAATTCACAGAATGCAGCGAGTTTACGGGCAGGACTAATACCGCCAATCTGCGAAATATGCACACGGATGAAGTCTATGAGCCGATCTTTGATAAGATTGACATATTCATTCGGATTATTAAACAGCTCCCCCATCGCAATAGGAATGCTTGTCTGTTGACGCATCAATTGGAAATAGTCAACATCCTCAGGCGCAAACGGGTCCTCAAGAAAAAAGAGATTATATTGTTCTAACCCTTTAGCCAGATTAATCGCTTGGATTGGGGGAATACGTTCATGCACATCATGCAGCAGTTCTACCTCATCCCCTAATTTTGTTCGCAGATGATCGAATAGTTTGATGACTGTATTGACATAAGGTGTCGGTTCAAATGCAGGTGAACTTCTTTTTCCGCCACCTGCACCGTAGGTTGTATATCCGGGAATTGCAACTTGCGCTCGTACGTAACGATATCCCTGTTCCATATAGTGACGGATACTATTTTCTACCTGCTCAAAACTGCCTCCACCTGCATGTCCGTAAAGCGTAACTGCTTCACGACATTTGCCTCCGAGTAGTTGATAGACCGGCATATTTGCCTTTTTACCCATAATATCCCACAACGCCATATCCACACCACTTAGCGCGTTATTTAGCACTGGACCATTTCGCCAATAAGAGCTGACAAAACTGGTTTGGAATATATCCTCTATGTTAGTAGGGTCTTTTCCTATCAGAAAAGGTTTTAGGTATTCATCCACTGCGGTTGCAACGGCGAGTGGACGTTGTGTAAATGTAGCACATCCTACCCCGTATAGACCCGGTTCACTCGTTTCAACTTTTACAACAACAAGCCGAATCCCATCAGGTGCAGTCAAAATTGTCTTGACATTAGTGATTTTCAAAGCAGTGCTTCTCCTATTTTTTGGGTTTTTTCATCAATAATCGCTTATAGAACGAATGCTGTAGTTTATCAAAAGCTAAACGCTTTGTCAAACCGAACCTTTCGAGCGGGTGTGTAAATATTTTGCCGACGTAAATTGACGTTTATGTGGCTAAAGATTACTTCCGTATTAACATTTTACGCGTAGCGGAAAACGAGCCCGCACGGAACATATAAAAATATATACCACTCGCTACTGTTTCACCTGTGTCGTTCTTGCCATCCCAATATGCGGCACTGCTCCGATGATGATATATGCCAATAGGCTGATATCCCATATCTAACTGACGAACTAATGTTCCATCAGACGCATAGATCGTGATACGCACATCCGCAGGTGCAGAGAGTTGGTACGGTATCCACGTCTCTGGATTGAACGGGTTCGGGTAGTTGGACAGCAGCGATGTTTCTGTCGGAGTCAGCGATATAAGGAGGTGTTCCAAGACGGTGATGCCACGTTGGAAGGATGGATCAGATATGTTGCGTTGACGCGCAAGGTTTAGCCACGTTTGCACTGTGGTGCGGGTCGGCATATTGTCAGGATGGATGTTTGAAAGAGCAGGCGCAGCTGAACCATCACTACCGATCGCTGCTGCGACCAATGCCAAATCAATGACGTTCACCTCACCATCAGCATTGACATCTGCTGCATGTGTGCCGTGTTCGCCGAAGTTCTTCGCTACGAACAGTAGGTCAGAGACATCAACAACGCCATCCTCGTTGACATCTTCAGGACGGATCGGCGGTTCGGTGATCTCTGCGAAAGTGGTTTGTGGTGTTTCTCCTGTTCCCGTGCTGTTCGTCAACAACACATGAGAGAGACGCACGGTGGAGTTTTTAACTGCTATCACTTCAAAGGTGATTGACGCCAATGTGCCATCCCCATCTACCTCCTGTCCATACGCCACGGACGCGAGCTGCACGTTAGTGACATCTACGACAGGTTGGGCAAAGAAGGCGTTTGCTGGTAGATAATCCCCGTTTGCACTGTTGGCGTAACGAAGCGCGGTTGTATCGTAATGGACCTTTGCCTGATAGCCTGCAATGTTCTGTCCACCAGTGATGTTTAGGAATAAGGTGAGTGGCTCGCCGACCTCAGGCGACACCATACTAACTGGCGATAAACTGACGAGTGTATTTGACGGAATAAGGTTTGTAACGTCCCATATCAATACCGTACCATCAGCACTGCGACTCGCCAATGTCTGTCCATCCGGACTGAATACAAGTCTGGTGACAGAACCTTTATGACCTGTGAACGTGTGGGAAAGCACACCGCTATGGTAATTCCAAAAACGGATTGTGCTATCATCCTCCCCCGTCACGATAGTGTTGCCATCAGGACTGAACGTCACGCTCCTAATACCTTCTGAGCCGCCACTGAACTGGCGAATCTCTGCCCCGGTCTCCACATCCCAGAGACGGATGGTGTTGTCGCGACTGCTACTCAGCAGGACCCGACCATCCGGACTGAAACTAACCTGGGACACAGAGTCTGTATGTCCTATCATCACGCGAAGATGTTTACCTGTCTGGACATCCCACAGCCGCACTGTCTCATCACTGCTACAACTGGCGATTGTATCACCCCTCGGACTGAAGGCAATCGTATTGACCGGATGTGAATGTGCTGTTTGTAGAAACGTCCACGGACGACCGAGAGGCGGCAGCGCGAACGCACGAATTCCCCTGAGTTCCACCCCTGTCTGAACATCGTATATCACGATATTAGAATCCTGAAAGTCGCTCAATCCTGCAACAGACTTGCCATCGGGACTGAAAACGACGGTGTCTATAGTGCCTACAAACTTTGAAAGGGTGTGCAGTTCTGAACCTGTTTCCACATCCCATAGTCGCATTGTACCATCACGACTGCCGCTGACAAGATAACGTCCATCATCGGTAATGTCAATACTCCTTATGTCATCTGTATGTCCGATGTACGTCCGCAATAGGTTGCTTGTGTCTACCTCCCGTAGTCGTATCACATTATCTACGGCATTCATCGCCATCTGCTTGCCATCCTGTTTAAATAGCAACGTATCCCAATTCCGCTGATGTCGTGTAAATGTTCGTGTCTGTCTTGCGGTGTAAATTGTGTATCCTTGCCATACCTGAATTGTGCCATCACTATCAGCACCTGCGAGTACTTTACCATCGGGACTGAATGCGATGCTATTCACCCAATTCAGGTTATCTGTGAGGGTCATCCGTTCCGTTCCGGAATTGACATTCCAGATTCGAATTGTTTTGTCGTGACTACCGCTACCGACCATTAATCCGTTTGGTGTGAAGGCGACAGAATTGATATGACTCGTATGTCCTTCCAAAGTGTGGAGTTTGTTGGCGGATGCGACATCATAGAGATGCACCTTTTTGTCCAATCCACCGCTTGCTATCTTTGTGCCACCGGGACTGAATGCGATACTCCTGATGGAATTTTCCGAACCTGTGAACGTCCGAAGGTGTTTGCGTCCGTTGACGTCAAACAGATGAATCAGATTATCCCAGCCTGCGCTTGCTAACTGAGATCCATCGTGGTTGAATATGACTGAGGTGATACCTTCTGTGTGTTGCGTGAAACTGTGCAGTTCATACCCCATAGAAATATCCCACAACCGAACTGTCTTGTCGTAGCTGCCGCTTGCGATGGTGTTGCCATCCGGATTGAACGCAACGGATGAGACGGTATCTGTGTGTCCTGTGAACATATTTACCTCTATACCCATTGCCACATCCCAGACACGCACGGTTTCGTCCACACTACCACTGACAATCTGTGTGCCATCCGCGTTGAAATCGATGCTCCTCACCGCACGAGTATGTCCCGAAAGTAGGTGGCGTGCTTCTGTTGTTTGAACGTCGTATATCCAGATACCGATTGCACTGGCGACTGCCATCATTGTGCCATCGGGAGAGTACTTTATCTCGTGGACATTTCCTTTTCCGTACCGTGCTTTCACCCTATCGGGTAGATGCCATTGTGGGGAGTCTTGGGCTAAAATGGTTGGTGTGAATGTGAATATAACTAAAAACGATATCAACACTGAATTCAACATGTTCTTCATCTGTGTCGCTCCTATAGGGTGTGTTTATCTGTCTGTTTGTTGATTTTGAGACGGCTCTTGTTCATAATTCTGGACATTATGGTAAGACATGCAAATCTTGACGCTGAAAAAACTTTGGGTAAATCAGGTTTAAATTCAGTTGAATTCTCAACGCAAACAAGGTATAATTTCATACATCTAATATACACTAATTTGCGCATAAACTGAGATAAACATAATACTTGGAGGTTTTCATCATGATTTTTGGTCTTTTTGACCCTTGGTACTTTGTATTCATTGGACCTGGGCTTCTGCTATCCTTATATGCGACATGGAAGACTAAAGCCACTTTTTCAAAGTACTCTAAAATCGGTTCGCGAAATAGGATGACAGGTGCACAGGCAGCAGCACTTATGTTGGAGAGAAATGGAGTCCGTGATGTCAAAATTGAACGCACAAGAGGGATGTTAAGTGACCACTACGATCCTCGTAAAAAAGTGTTACGGTTGTCTGACGATGTGTATTCAAGCAATTCCTTGTCAGCCATCGGTGTGGCATGCCACGAAGCGGGACATGCTATGCAGGACTCCCACGGATATGCGATGCTAAGTTTACGCAGTGCGCTTGTTCCAGCAACCAATTTCAGTTCCATATTTTCCTATATTGTGATTATAGCTGGATTCGTGCTCATGTCACAGTCATTAATATTGGTAGGCGTAATTCTATTCTCAGTTGGTGTCGTATTTTCTCTCGTGACGCTACCTGTTGAATGGGATGCCAGTCGCCGTGCCAAAATTGCAATGGATGAGGTAGGCATGCTTTCCCCCGAAGAGAATCGTCACGCAAGTAAAGTGTTAAACGCGGCTTTCCTCACATATCTCGCAGCAGCGATTACAAGTCTATTGACACTGCTTTATTATCTTTTCCGATTGGGACTTTTAGGTGGTGATGAGTGACTTTTGTGTATGCGCGGGGTGAATGGCGCGGTACACAGCCGCGCCGACAGGAGGAAGAAATAGTTCAATCTTTGCTTTCAATATCAACACCGGGCCACTGATCGTCGCGTTCAGTAATGTCAACGACGATCCCATCCGGGTCTTCAACTTTGAAGGCTTCCGAAGGCAATTCATCGGAATTCGGGTCGTAGGGTTTGGTGCCATCTAACCCTTCCCACGTAATTTCAAAGCCGAGGTTTTCACACCGTTGTGCAGCTGCTCGTAAATCAGGGACGCGAACACCGATATGGAGATAGTCTAACATGCCACTGACATGCTTAGGACGGTCAGGACCGTTGTGCTGAAATACGCGAAAATTGTGATAGCCATCAGTTAAATCGTAGCATCCGTCCTTCGTTGAAAATATCCGTAAACCTAACGCATCACGCCAGAAACGGATACTCTTTTCAAGATTAGTTGTGCGGACACCGATATGAACAAGTGTTGTTGACATAAATAAGTTCCTTTTTTTATGGCACAGGGTGTGTGCCTACTACTTTATAACCAATAAGAGGGTTCACGGTCTTCGGCTCGGTGTTCATAGAGCAGTTTGACATCATCTGGGAACGTATCAAATATTTCAGCTGGAATTGTAGCCGTATTGACACCAAAGAGTTCTAAATTTAGCCACCAGGGGGCATATCTAACGACAACTGCGGTTCGGCGCGTATCGCTGGGATTCTCAGCATTTGAATGCCAAATGCGACTGTCCATAATCAGCACGCTGCCAGCACTGCCAACGGCTTGCATTTCACCAGAAATTGGATTGCGGTCTCCGATGCCATCCTCTTTACCTCGCGGATTTCTGAGGTCAACATGCGATTTCGGGACAATCCAAGTGCCACCGTTTTCCGTTGTAAAATCGGTAAGCATCCAGAGTGTGGTAATCCCGATGACAGCTCTGGGAAAAGGTTGGGTAATATGCCATTTCTGATTTAAGTCGTAAGGAAAATCAGAGTGATATGCTCTGACTAATTTGTAATGCGGAGGACGAATCTTATATTCTGTTTGAGAAATACGTACTTGCGGTCCCAAACGTTGACGAATAACATCCAGAAGCCGTTCATTGGCAAGATGTTCAGCAAACTTCGGCATGAAACTTATAACATTACGTGCCCATCTGCCGTTCTCTTTGCTAAATTCACCATAATCGGATTCAGAGGTCTCGACCTCTTCACGGACTATATCAACAACATCGGTTGGGATAACATCCTCAAGCACACACCAACCCTCTACACGGAGCTGCTTCCCATAAGGTTTAAGGGATTCTGATGTCATTTAGTTCTCCTTTGATATATCAAATTAGAAGGATTGTAAGTTTATCTTGAAAACATAAGACAGTTAACCACGTTTCTTGTTATGACGAATTGCTGCTTTAATAAGCGGTGAAAGCCGCATTATTTTACCTAAAGAACCGGATATACCGATCTCACGGGTCGTGATAGCACCCATAACATTGAGCTCGCCTGTCCAGAATTTGTGTGCTACATCCCCCGTCATAGTCAGTTCAACATCGGGAGTCGTATGATCATTGGCATTGTGAGAAATTGTGCCAGTATTAGAAATTGTGTATGTGCCATCTGAAATAGTTAATGTCATCATGCAATCGGGCACGGTATGGTTAAATCTAACACATAGCTTTAATGATTCAAGTGCTTCCTGTACTTCAGGTAAAGCAGCAAGTTCTTCAAACAGTTCACTAATGTAAGAATAGAGTTGTTCTGATGTTTCAAAAATAGCCATATTTTAGAGTATAGCATATCTTAAAAACATAAGGAAGGCAAATTAAAATGAACAAAAGACTTTTTAAAGGTGTTGTTGACATGAATGAGGGTGATTTGGACTCTAACGATATAGAACAGATGTCTAAACTTGTAGCCACTTATTACGGTCAAGACAATCTCAGATATAACCTACATAATGGACATCATATAGATGTTATTCAAAAGGATTCTCATATTTCAAAAATATTTTTCAACGACGATTCAAGGTTTTTTAAACCGCCATCCACACCACGGACAGATCTGCTAAGAAAAACAAAAGAGATCTTGGATCGATATTTTGACGGTGAACCTGTTGATTTTAGAGACATCTCGGTTAAAATAGAGGTCGGAACAGTATTTCAGAAGTCGGTGTGGGATACTATTCATCAAATTCCTCACGGTGAGGTGCGCAGCTACCAATGGATCGCAGAACAGATTGGAAGACCGAAAGCTGTGCGTGCTGTCGGAAATGCTACTGGAAATAATCCAATTACAATCGTCATTCCGTGCCATCGGGTAATAGGAAGCAACGGGAATTTAGGGGGTTATGGGGGTGGACTTGAACTAAAACGACAATTGCTATCACTTGAAGGTTACCCGGTCAAGGAATTAAAATCAAAGCGAAAGGTTTCTTCACAGTGAAATACAAAACAGGGAATAAC
Source organism: Candidatus Poribacteria bacterium (assembly GCA_022824835.1). Taxonomy (GTDB): domain Bacteria; phylum Poribacteria; class WGA-4E; order WGA-4E; family WGA-3G; genus MSPOR6. The sequence continues at coordinate 75,034 of JAJDZB010000101.1, forward strand.
AAAAAATATATGGGTAAATCAACTGAGGCAATTCATGCCGGGGAAACGGTGTTAGAACGAACAACTGACACACAGGACAATTCCTCTGAAAAAACGGGGATGCCTTTATTACCACCGATTTATCAGAACAGCACTTTTAGCTTCCAAACGACAGAAGAGTGCGCATCAGCGTTTATAGACGAAGATAGTGGCTATGTCTACACTCGGTGGGGTAATCCTACCCAGGAAGCATTAGAACTAAAACTCGCTGTACTTGAAGCAGGAGAAGCTGCTTTAGCGACCGCTTCTGGCATGGGAGCAATTAGCACGGCACTACTGACCGCTCTAATTGATGGCGGACATGTCGTCGCAATGGACAACCTTTATTCAGCAACATATAATCTCCTGAGCGACGAACTGAGTAGAATGGGAGTTGAAACCACTTTTGTAGATGCCACTGATACCAACCACGTCGCAAAGGCAATTCGTCCTGACACAAAAGTGCTTTATCTTGAAAGTCCTACCAATCCATTATTGAAACTTATTGATCTTTCAGCATGTGCTGACATAGCAAAATCGCATAACATAACGTCGATCATTGACAATACGTTTGCCACCCCCTGCAGTCAACAGCCGATTTCTCTCGGTATTGATGTTGTCCTCCACAGTATGACGAAATACTTGAGTGGAAACGGGGCGGTTATCGCTGGCGCAATAGTGGGAAGAAAAGAATTCATTGAACGTGCACATAAAGTCACTTTAAGAAACTTCGGGGCAGTCATAAGTCCATTCAACGCATGGTTAACTTTGCTCGGAATACCCACATTACCTCTAAGGTTTACACGTCACTGTGAGAACGCCTTAGAGATCGCTTCCTTTCTTGAAACACATCCGGCAGTTGCGTGGGTGCGTTATCCTGGTTTGGTCAGTCACCCGCAACATAACCTCGCTAAACGTCAAATGAACGGATGTGGCGGGATGATAACAATAGAACTCAAAGGGGGAAGTACTGCAGGAGAACAGTTTGTTAATCAACTGCAAATCTGCACCCTTGCAGTAAGTTTAGGTGACGTGCGGACATTAGTTTGTCATCCCGCATCAACGACCCATTCACATGTCCCGAAGAGTGTCAGACAGAAGACCGGTATAACAGATGGTTTGGTCAGGTTTTCAATAGGTTTAGAGGACAAAGAAGATATTATCGCAGACCTACAACAGGCGTTAGATAAACTTCCTTCGTGATAATTACGCATCATTTTAAATGCATTCTGTTCTTTATGAAACATAAGCTTGTTCTAATATTCTATCTCTTTTTAGTAGCGTTTGGTTGCATTGGCGAAACAGTAGCACAAGAGAGTGAAACTATTCCCGACAAACTTGTGCTGAAATTAAACGAAGCGAATTCTGACGTAGAATTATTAGTTTATCCTTGGAAGTATCATCCGGGTGATAACCCAGAATGGGCAAGTCCAACTTTTGATGATACCGAATGGGAATCCATTTTCACACTTGGTACACTGCTGACCCAAGATAAATCATCCGATAGTGGATGGGACGGAATAGGTTGGTTCAGACTACACGTGTCTGTTCCTGACAAGCAGCTCTGGAATACCCCCCTGGCACTCCAGATGATATATCATGCAGGAGCTTCTGAAATCTATCTTGATGGCGAGTTGATTTATGAATTTGGGACAGTAGGTACACGCAAAGAAGAAGAGAAACCTTATTGGGAACGAGACCCACAGGTCATCTCGTTTTCCGGTAAAACCGACCATGTCATTGCAGTTCGGTATTCCAACTTTACGTCTTCTCAATCAATACCTGTCTGCGGCTTTTGGCTTGTAGTTGCACCGCTGAATGAAAGCATTAAAGGACGTGTCAACACGCTTCGCAATGGCACCACTTTACAAATGGTATGGACAGCGGTTTCCGTTTTTCTGATGCTGCAGCATTTTCTGTTGTTTTTCTTTTATCCTCGGGCAAGGGAAAATCTCTATTTCGCACTATCAACAGGAAGCATCGGAGCATTTATTTTTCTCACATTCCAATTTATCTTGTGGACAACAAGTAGCACACATATTCTGCTTCTACTTCGGTTACTTGCCTGCGTATATGTATTAATGTTTGTGTCGGGAATGTTATTTCTCTATACACTCTTTTATCCGAAGCTGCCCAAACTGTTTTGGTTCTTTCTCACAGGATGGATTATCACCATCTGTTTTAGCTTGTTTGCCAGTGGGGTGGGATTTGCGATTCTACTCATACTTCTATTTACAGGCTTAACGTTTTTAGAGATGATCCGAGTGATAATTGTCGCCGTTTTTAAGAAAAAAGATGGCGCGTGGATATTTGGGATCGGTTCGATCGCGCCTTTTGTACTACCGTTCACACTTGGTGCCTTTCTCTCACAAACAAAATTTGCAATTAACTGGCAATTAGGAGTGTTATCAATAATCCTCATACCGCTTTTTTCTATGTCGGTGTATCTTGCACGCAACGTTTCCAGAACCAGACGAAAACTTGAGACAGAAGAGCTTGAGCGACAACTCTTAGAGGTCGAAAACAATCGCAAAACAGAGGAATTGGAAGAGGCGCGTGAACTCCAGATGTCAATGCTACCAGATGCTCCACCTGAACTTCCCAATCTTGATGTGGCTTTTGAGATGCAACCCGCAACAGAGGTATGTGGAGACTATTATGACTTCAATCTCACTGACGACGGTCAACTTACTATCGCAATCGGAGATGCAACAGGGCACGGTATGAACGCAGGGCTTGTGGTTTCCGCCGTCAAGAGTCTTTTCAAAACATCCGCGCCAGAAGCAGGAAACCTTGCCACACTTGAACGTATCTCACAGGGAATAAAGAGTATGAATCTCAAAAGACTCTACATGGCAATGACGCTCGCTACATTCAATGATAATAGACTGACGCTTGCATCCGCAGGAATGCCGCCAACTCTCATCTATCGATCCGAAGATGACATGGTGGAGGAGATACTTCTTGAAGGAATGCCTTTGGGTGGCGTTATCGGAACTAAGCGACAAGAAACATCTTTTGAACTTCAGTCTGGTGATACTGTCTTAATGATGAGCGATGGTCTACCCGAAATGTTGAATCCTGAAAACGAAATGTTAGACTATCCGAAAACGAAGGAACATTTTACAGAAGTTGCAGATAAATCTCCAAAAGCAATTATCAGACACATGTTTGAAGTGAGTAGTTCTTGGGCGAAAGGAAAACCGCAGGAAGACGATATTACGCTTGTTGTCATCAAAGTAAAATAACCCTTATCAAACAACAAGGATTTCAACAGATGATTAACATTTCACATGTCACAAAAGAATATGGAGACAAGAAAGCTGTTGACGACATAAGTTTTGAAGTCGCAAAAGGTGAAATTGTCGGCTACCTTGGACCCAACGGTGCAGGTAAAAGCACTACCCTAAAGATGTTGGTTGGCTTACTAAAACCAACATCAGGTAAAATCTCTGTTGCTGACTATGATGCTGAAACTGAACTGCAAGAAATAAAGCGACAAATAGGTTATGTTCCTGAAGAAGCCCATCTTTATGAACATCTCACTTTGGTAGAACATTTACAACTAATGGGTAGACTCTACCATTTAGATGAGGAACTGATAGCACAAAAAGTCGTTGAACTTACGAAGTTATTTGACATGGAACCGCAAACAAACCAAAGAATAAGCAGTTTTTCACAAGGTATGCGTCAAAAGTGTATCATCATGTCCGCTCTGTTGCATAATCCGAGTGTTCTGCTTTTAGATGAACCTTTTACCAATCTGGATGTAAACACCGTAACATTTTTGAAGGCATTGATCCAACGGATGGCTGATTTAGGAAAAACTATCCTCTACTGCACACACATTCTTGAAGTGGCAGAAACACTCTGTCCACGGATAATGATTATTAATGAAGGGAAACTTATCGCTAATGCTTCAGTAGCAGAATTACGGGAGCAGACAAATCAGGAAGCTCTCAATGAGATCTTTGTTCAACTTACAGATACAACAGGAGTTGATGAAAAAACTGACATGGCAGTTAGGGTCGTGATGGGAGTACCTTCGGATGCTTGAGAAAATTACCAATCTTTTTGGCATACCCTTTGTCCAGTATAAATATCTCCTACATACAGAAAACACTGTCTCCAAACGAGCAATTGAAGGACGACCTCATGTTTCAAACATATTGAACTATGTACTCGGTTTCTTGATAAGTGCCTCTTTCTTCATTATTCCTTTACTGACGGACATTTCTATCTATAACTACGCACTCATAGGAATTACTGTTTCTATGGTGATGATAGCGATATGGACACTACCTTACTTTGATATTCTGATCTACCCAATAAACTACCCTATTGTTGCACATACGCCGATATCATCGCGCACCTATTTTTTCGTGAAGTTGACGCAAATTCTTAGTTATACTATCAAGTTGATAATATGTTTAAACCTCTTACCTGCGATCGCTGGCATCTGGGTTCGTAGCGAAGAATATCCTAATCTTCAAATCCTTTTTCCGCTGGTCTATCTCACTATCGCTTTTATCTCTGGCTTTTTTACGATTGGTGTCATGACAACATTTGCAGGATTCTTCACAAAATTATACGCACATAAAAGATTACGGAGTTTCGCAAAATTTTCTCAAGGACTATTTCCTTTTTTCTTTTCTTCAATTTGGATAATCATCTATTTTTTTCCTAAAGACATCCCCGCCGATACTGTTTTTGACGGGTTATCGTCTGCTGCAATATGGTTCTATGCACTTCCGAACGGTTGGTTCGCCGCCACAGTCTCGATCATGCTTGGACAAATAGAAGTCATTTATCTAATTTTGACTGCACTCGCCACTGTTTCAACGACTTTCTTAGTTCTGGTACCACTACAAAGCATCGCCAAGACATATTCAAAATACCTTACCTATCTAATTGAAACTGATACGAAACAGACATCTATGATGAAAGTAAAAATCTCTAAGTATGCTAAAATCATTAAAAGTCGCACTATCCTTGCTGGTCTATGCATGAGTTCAGTATATTTCTACCGAGATAAAAGGATGTTACATGGTATATTAGTTATGCTTGGAAGTACAGGTGGCTTTGCCATTATGCTTACACAAGCAGACAGTTTTTACCTGGGATGGATGTTGAAGTCATACATTAGTGGACTAAACATCACATTTTTTATGTTTTCCAGTTTTTTCGGTGTAGGTCTTGTGAGTGTTTTTCTCTCTAATGTCAGATATTCGGAGCATTGGAAGGCATCTTGGATGTTTAAGGTTATACCGCTAACTACACCTTTAGATTTATGGCGTGGATCTCAGATAACAAGTATCCTCTATATTGTAATGCCTTATACACTATTGCTATCTGCTATTGCTATATACTTTTGGGGTGGAACAGGAATTCTTTATGTTTTGCCGACATTGGTATTTATCTTGTATAATGTGCTTTTTCACCCAAAACCAGCATTTGGACTTCCATTCTCTGAAGAATTCATCCCAAAAAAAGGTATAATGGGGTGGGCATATTTTATCTATTTTAATCTTGGCATGACTGCCTTCATAGGTACTCTCTTCATAGCGTACTGGGTTGATACATCAGTTTATATCTGGGTATATTGCATTATTGTAGTGGGTGGACTAATTGGGTTTGTTTATCTTTTTACGAAAAAGCAACGAAATAACACTGTTGAATCTCAAACGTAATAACATTGACAATCAGCAGAGAACAGGATATACTTAACTGGTGCTGTTCAGCATGCCACGATTTTGCCCGGTCGTCTAATCGGCAGGACACATGACTCTGGATCATGGTGTGAAGGTTCGAGTCCTTCCCGGGCAGTATTCCTTGCACGAATAAATCACGTCACAACACTAAAGGAGATAAGATGGAACGGGTAGAAACCTTACCTGAAGAATATATCAACAGTCAAGAACAAGACATCAAGACAGTTTTGCAGGAACTCCACACACTTATCAAAACTGCTTTACCGGGACAAGACACCTATATGTGGGAAGGTGTTTTCTGGGGTGGAAGTGAACAAAGAATTATCGGCTACGGAAATTTCTCATACACACGCTCCGATAAGAAACAGGTCGAATGGTTCCTCATAGGATTAACCCGACAAAAAAACTACTTCAGCGTCTATGTTAACGCTGTTGAAGGTAGAAAGTACTTGGCTGAAATCTATAAGTCCCAACTCGGTAAAGTTAAGACAGGAAAAAGTAGTATTAGTTTTAATAAACTTGAAGATGTAAATCTTGATACATTACGCGAAATGATTGAACACGCAGGTAGACTGACATCGGAGAAAAATTGAATGAGCGACTCACACAAACATACAAACCGTCTGATTCACGAAACAAGTCCTTATCTACTCCAACATGCACACAACCCCGTTGATTGGTATCCATGGGGTGAAGAAGCGTTGGAACGCGCAAAGCATGAGCAGAAACCGATTCTACTCAGTATCGGCTACTCTGCCTGTCATTGGTGTCACGTAATGGAACGTGAGTCCTTTGAAAATGAGGGAATCGCTGCAATCATGAACGAACTGTTCGTCAATATAAAGGTTGACAGAGAAGAACGTCCAGATTTGGATGAAATTTACATGAACGCAGTCCAGATCATGACGCGTCAAGGGGGGTGGCCCATGACAGTATTCCTGACGCCTGATCTGAAACCTTTCTTCGGCGGCACCTACTATCCTCCAGAAGACAGATACGGTAGACCCGGATTTCCAAAGGTAATGTACGCAGTGATAGAGGCATACAATGATAAAAACGATCAGATTCTGGAACAGGCAGATCAGATCACTGTCCAACTCAATCAGATGAGTAATCTTGTGGGTTCTCATGAAAATGAATTGACAGAAGAACTCATGACAAAGGCGTTTCAACATTATCGTTCACAATTTGATTCACACTACGGTGGTTTCGGCAATGCACCGAAATTTCCACCAAGTATGGGATTGCCATTTCTCTTGCGTTATTGGCATCATAGCGGCAATGCTAATGCTTTAGAGATGGTAGAACTCACTCTGCAAAAAATGGCACGCGGCGGCATGTATGACCAGCTCGGTGGTGGTTTTCATCGCTATTCTACAGATGCACGTTGGCTTGTCCCTCATTTTGAAAAGATGCTTTATGACAATGCTCAGCTCGTTGTTGCTTATTTTGAAGCGTATCAAGCAACACAGAATACTTTTTACCGTGATATTGCCACAGAGACATTAGATTATGTCTTACGCGAAATGTACGATCCTGAAAATGGCGGTTTCTATTCAACACAAGATGCTGATAGCGAAGGCGTTGAAGGTAAATTCTTTGTGTGGGAACTTTCTGAAGTGGAAGATATTATTGGAGAGGAGAACGCGGAAATCTTCTGTGAGTTTTACGACATCACACCCCATGGAAACTTTGAAGGTGAGAACATCCTACACATACAGACTCCATCTGATGTCTTTGCACGAAAATTGGGAATGGATCAAGATGCATTAGAAATGCTTCTAACAGATTGCAAACAGAAACTATTTGTGGAAAGAGAGAAGCGGATTAAACCGGGTCTTGATGACAAAATCCTAACGAGTTGGAACGGTATCATGATACGCGGTATGGCGATGGGGTATCAACTCACAGGCAGACTTGAATATTTGACTGCATGCGAAAAATCTGCTGAGTTTGTGTTGAATACACTTTCCCAAGAGGATGGTCTACTCTTACGGACCTACCGAGAAGGTAAAAGTCATTTGAATGCCTACCTTGAAGATTATTCATACTTCATCGCGGGTTTAGTTGCATTGTACGAAGCGAGTTTTGATGCGAAATGGCTTACTGAAGCAGAACGACTTGCCTATATCATGATAGAGCAGTTTGCAGACGTTGATGGTGAAGGTTTCTTTTTCACTGGCAAAGCACATGAATCCCTCATCGTTCAATCCAAATCTGCTTATGATGGAGCCACACCTGCGGGTGCATCTATGGCAATCCATAGTCTATTACGTCTTGCTAAACATCTGGACAAACCTGAATTCCACGACAAAGCGGTGGATACATTAAATCTCTATTTTCATCAGATGGACGTGATGCCATCGGGTTCGGGGCAGCTGCTCTGTGAGTTAGCGTTTCTGCTTTCAACGCCTAAAGAGATCGCTCTCGTTGGCAATAGAGAAGATGCAAAAACGGATGCGATGTTAGCAGCATTACACGGCATATATCTCCCGAATAAGATCGTTGCTTTGAGTGAATCCGCAGACGACGCTACACTCCCACTCCTCGCGAACAAAACCCGCATAGACAACAGCACAACTGTCTATGTTTGTGAGAACTATGTTTGCCAAGAACCGACAACTGACGTGGATGCATTTGTTGAGATGTTACAATGACAACAGATGCGGTGCTAACAAAAAGTGGGGCAATGAGTTGTGGTATAATTCACCCGGAGTATTTTAGTTGATTAGGTGGTTTTTATTTTTCACTAAAAAAGTGAGGAGGGAAAGATGAGGAAAGGTGTTTTTATGATGTTGGTAATTACAGTAATGGTACTTGGACTACTGTTTACCGGCTGCGATCAGGTATCACGGATACTACTAAGTCCGACACTGGAAGAACCGTACCCGCCTACTAATACAGGAGACTGCATTAGTCAGGTAGGACCGGTTACCAGTGATGGAGGGGGGCAAAGAGCGTTAGCAGAATGTCGGGCGCGTGAAGAACCTCCTGAAGATTTTGAAGAACCTCCTCTAGTCCCGTAGGGACGCTATGTTTATAGTTAAACGTTATACAAACCCTCTTTAGTACAAAATAGGAATTGACAAAGCACTATGTCAGACGAACATATTGAACATAATCTAATTTCACATATAAGAGACAGTTTTGAAGCAGGTGAATTTGAACAAGCATTAGAAATTAGTACCCGTGCTCTCAAAACCGATCCTGTTGACTTAGAAGTCTATGACCTTCGATGGCAAGTGATTGCAAGATTGTTCTCAGATGAGGAAGCAAAAGAGAAAATCCATTCTGATGTTAGGGCATCGTGGTGTGGTCCCTGCAACACAGTGATTCCAGAAGTTAATACCGTCTATGAAAGGTTTTGCAAAACCGATGACGTAATCGTCTTAGGAATAAATGATGGAGAAAAACCTGAGCAAGTACAGAAATTCTTAGATGAACATAATCCACAGTGGCAAATTTTACTTGACCCCTTTCAGGAAGTCAGAAAGAGTTTTCAAATTAAGGGAATACCGTCTTTTATAATGATTGATAAAGAGGGTAATTGGCAATACAGTTTTTTAGGCTCACACATCATAAAAGGTCAACCCTTAATTTGGATGATTGAAGAACTCCTCTCAGATAAATAACCTAATACAACAAACTACCTAAGTTAACCTTATATCATAGCTCCTCAATTACACATCGAAACCCAATGCTTGTAACTGCGAAAGATGGTATATCCCGCAACCGAAGCGTAACCCGCAGAGAGTCCGCGCCATTATACCACGATCCTCCGCGAAATACTCGTGAATTCTTGCATGTTTTGTAGTTTGAGAGGACATCTTCAATACTTTCTCCAGCAATAGGATTTTCTGGTGGTGAAAACTCATAGTAATCCGATTGATAGGCATCCAGACACCACTCACGCACATTGCCAACCATATCACACAGACCATAACCATTTGGTGGATAACTGCCTACGGGAGTCGTGCGAATAGTAGATGTTCTTCCGTCCCAACGTATACCGTAGTTTGCCTTATATCTATCAATAGAATCTCCCCACGGATATGTTCTACCGACTAATCCACCGCGTGCAGCTTTTTCCCATTCCGCTTCGGTAGGCAATCGCTTCCCTGCCCATCGTGTGTATGCCATCGCTGCATACCAACTAACAGCAACAACGGGATAATCTGCTTTACCGACGGGATACCCATCCTTATTCCAGAGTTTCAGGTAATTTCCATCATGATATTCTTGTGGTATTCTATCCTTACGCCATTCGGGATTATGATCAACAAAGACTTTATACTGAGCATTTGTTACCGTATATCTGTCCATATAAAAATCGTCAATGTGAACAGAATGAATAGGCGTTTCATCTTTCTCTCCAGTGGTTGTCCCCATAAGAAAAGCACCAGCGGGAATCAACACCATTTCGACACCATCTTGACCAAAAACCACATCAAAACTCGGTTTAGGTTGGTAATTTCGGTTATACCGTTCTCGCTGTGTGTCATCAGACAACACATCGTATGCTTCCGTCACTGCGCGAAAAGTAGCTGCAGCCGCCTTACTGTCTGGATTTTTATCAGGGTGGTATTTTAGCGCGAGTTGACGGTAAGCCTTTTTTATTTCTTCCGCTGAAGCATCTTGAGATACGTTCAGAATTGCGTAATAGTCGCGTTTAGGCATTATCTGTTTTACCTACCGATATGATGTTCCACTTAGTGAATACCTAATGCGGATTTCAGACAAATATCAATCTGCTGCATCGCAGAATCGGAAAGATTGCCAATTACTTGAAGGATTCTCCTTTGCCTGAAAGTGATTAACTTTTCACATTGAACGACTGAATCAAGCCGAAGTCCTGTTTGTTCACCTTCAACAGTTGAAATATCAATAAAATACTGCGTTGGTGCTCCGATCCTTCTCTGACGACTACTTGTAATACCAGCAAGAATTGTGGAATCAAGTCGTTGATTCCAAGAATCTTCTTGTATAACAAGTGCTGGACGTGTTTTGCTCTGAATATGGTTATTATACGGAAAATCCATAAGAACTACGTTACCGCGTTGAATCTTCATTGTTTCTCCGTGGATCAAGTTCATTATAGACATCCATCTCGGGATCATCCCAACCTAAACTAATACCAAATTCTACAAGCAATTCCTTCTGTTCTTCATCCGTTAGTGGACTGTCATCATAAGAATGTCCTTCTTGCATCTGGGCAAACGTTTCAGCAGGTAACACAACATATTCAACATTTGTTTCTGGATCCACCAGGCGAACAAGCTTGGTTTTGGATTCGTTAACTGCTTGTCGCAGTTCTTCAGAAATGGCAATCATGATTATCTCCTTTCTAATCCTAAAATTGTAGTTATTTTAATCAATGAACTGATTTCGTAATCCGGTCTGATTTCAGTATCGTTCTTTACCCCTTCTCTATTGAGCCATACTGCAGATATACCGACGTTTTGTGCACCCGCAACATCGTTGACAAGTGAGTCGCCTACATGCAGCATCTGTGAGAATTCACAACCTGCTTGTTGTGCTGCTATCTCAAATATTTTTGGATCTGGTTTCTCAACCTGGACATCTTGAGAAAAGACAACGAAAGCGAATCGGTCTTCAAGACCACAACGTTCTGGATATGTATTTCCATTTGAGAGTAATCCTAACCTAAAGTGTGGTGCTAAAGCATCAAAGGTCGGTATCACATCAGGATACAGTTCTATATCACCAAAACGGTGTTTGAGATAAATTGTGTTTAGGTGTGCAGCAAGTTCTTGATCCGGATATCCGACATATTCAAGGGTGCGTTCAAACGCTTTTTTCCTTAAGTCTTCAAGGTTCCAGATTTTCCCTTTAACCTCATCAGCAAATTGATTCCGGATATATATCATCTCATCAATTGTAAGTTGTAGCGCGCGTTGGGTTGGAACGTGCTTTTGCAGTTCTGTCAATGTATGTTCGAGCGAATGACGCATGACCTTTAGAAAATCCCACAAGGTCATGTCACCATCAAAAGAGACAACCGAAATATTCAAGTAACCCTCCTAAAACCATTAGGATGTTGAGACACCGATTGAGGCGTGTATTTGTGCAAACTTCCACATATCGTCAATTTTCTCCAATACACCTGTCATTCTCATGACAAATTCTTCCTGAACACCTTGCCATTTAAGATTCCAGACCTGTTGTGTATAGAACCATGCGACATCATCGCGTTCTTGCACATCAAGACTGATGATTGTGATGCTGAAATCCTCAGTACTTGCGACATGGTTATGGTAGTAAGTTGTTATATCCTCACTACCTTTAATAACTTCATCAGCATCGGTGCCTATTTTTACATAGTGTGCTGCAGGAAGCATCATCGCGATAAGGGTTTCAGCATCTCTTGCGACAAGTGCATCAAAATATGCTTTCACTGTCTCATGCGCATTCGGCATCGTGAATTCCTGTGAGTGCATCCCACAAAGCACTGCTCATCTGTTCACATGCATGTACAACTGTCTGCTGATCATCTGGTGATAACTCGGATATTCTTGCAAGTAGTTTCTCCGCTTCGTGTTCATTGTGTGAATGCGTTTCAAAATACGGTTCTACCTTTTCCGGGAGTTGATAGAAAGCCTTTAGACCAGCTAACTTTGATTTGGCTGTTTCTGGTTGCTGTGCCTCGAAAGCGTAGAGCGCGCCTAACGCTGTTTCACCATCAGAAAAGAGTTTGTCAGCGGTTTCTAATAGTGTATTCACTTGCGGGACCTGTGCTTCTGATACTTGGGTATTAAGACCGTCAGCAAAATCTGCCCACATATCAATGTGTTCTGTTTCCTCTTCTGCTGTTTCGGAGTCGTTTAATGTTTCCCATCCTTTTGGCAGTGTTGAAATAAACGCGCCGTATTCACGTGCGTAGCATTTCAAAGCATCAACAGGTAATTCACCTGCACTCCAGGCTTGATAAAAAGGATGATTCAATAAACTATAATTGGAGATTTTGCTGTCTAAAGCTTGTTTGATATCCATGAATAGTACTCCATCAAATTATTCGGGCAGGGGACACCGCAGCTTTAACTCGGTGGGGAATGCCCGCTCTTATCTGTATTGAAAGTTTAGTTTTGTGAGGATGCGAAAACTCTCATATTTCGCTCCTCTAACAACCCGCTTAACACTTGATATTTCACTTAGGTTCAGTCCGCCTCTTGTGTCAAACCCTGTCACGCGTAGCAATCCGTGTTTGACATGTTTCACAAGTGTGTTCTTGACAATCCCTAAACACATCGTACCACCATACCGTGGCCTTTTGCCGCCTTTTTGCGGGTTCTGTCGGTG
>JAJDZB010000097.1:0-53996 GCA_022824835.1 Candidatus Poribacteria bacterium
AGGTGTGGCAGTTGCTACAACAACTACCACTGAACCAGTCTAAGTATTATACCACATATTCACCCGAAACCAAATCTTTTTTGAATAGCATCTCGACCGCCTACATCCCCAAGCTAAAGCATGGGGTTTTGGCGGATTTTTTGATAAGTTAGTCTACATTCCTATTGTAATGTAAAATAGTGTGGAAATTAAACACATTTTAGAGTAACATATTAGGTGCAGTGATGCATTTTTTGAGATTAGATGCAACAATTGAATTTTACCTAATCATTACAAGCTTAACTTAGATTTACAGATAAGGAGTTAAAATGTCAGAAAGTACTTTCGAAATTACCGATGATACATTTGATGGGATGGTCATCGCATCAGATACACCTGTTGTTGTTGACTTTTGGGCTGAGTGGTGCGGTCCATGTAAGATGATTGCACCAATTCTGGAGGAACTTGCAGAAGAAAACGCTGATACTTTCAAAGTTGGGAAAGTCAACGTTGATGATAACCGACAGAGCGCAATGAAATATAGTGTCCGTAGTATTCCAACACTGTTGGTGTTCAAAGATGGAGAAATCACAGAACAGATTGTCGGAGCTATGCCGAAAGATGCACTCAAGAAGAAGATCTTAGAAGCAATCGAATAAAAAGTTTAATGTTTTGGCGATTTGTATATAACGTTTTCGCAATTCCCTTTATGTTCATTGCGTATCACATCATGGGATGCTGGAATCGCAAGATTCGCGAGGGAATTGTCGGTCGACGAGAAGTCTTCAGCAAATTAAAAAAGCAGCTTGAAACTTCTCGTGATTTAGACAAAACAGTGTGGTTTCATTTTACATCCGTTGGCGAGTTTGAACAAGCGAAACCGCTGATTGAAGTGCTACACGCTGATACACGGATCGTTCTTACTTACTTCTCACCTTCTGTTGCACCCAATGTAGAATCCTATACCTATGTTGATGCAGCAATTTATCTACCCTTTGATACAAGACGTAACGCAGTCCGTCTTGTCAACCTTATAAAACCGAATTGTCTGGTTTTTTCAAGATACGACATTTGGCCAAATCTTGTATGGCATGTATCAAAATCAGAAATACCGACTATTGTTATTGCTGGGACAATACATGCGGAGTCAAGACGGCTTGGGGCAATTGGAAGGTCATTTTTTAAGAGTATATATCAACACATTTCGCTTATCTGTGCGATTTCTGAAGCGGATTCAAAGCGATTTCAAAGACTTAGCAGTGTTCCAAATCAGGTTGTTGTGACTGGTGATACCCGTTACGAACAGGTGAACAGAAAGGTGATGTCGTTTGAAACCGATAGTGCGTTTTTCCCGGGACAACCGACATTAAGACGTCCAATCTTTATTGCAGGTAGTACTTATGCTGACGATGAAAAGATAGTATTGGATGCATTTCAGATTTTACGTCAAGATGCATATAGGTTATTGGTGCATCTGATTTTAGTTCCGCATGAACCAACTACCGAAAGAATAAGAGAAATAACCGCAGATTTAAAGAGACGAGACCTCTCTTACGTCTGCTATTCTCGGTTAAAAAGTGATGCGAATTTAGAACATACAGATGTCGTAATTATTGACACAGTAGGTATGCTTGCCAAATTGTATGGGTTAGCAGATATTGCTTTCGTTGGTGGTAGTTTTCACGGAAGTGTGCATAATGTTATGGAACCTGCAGCGATGGCGAAACCTGTGATCTTTGGTCCAACTATTCAGAATGCTTACGAAGCGAACCTATTATTAGAAAAGGGTGCAGCAAGACTTGTAAACACATCACAAGACATGGTGAGCGTGATCACCGAATGGTTGTCTTGTGATGCAGAACGTGTCACTGCTGGTATGAACGGTAAGCAGATGATTGAAGATAATCTTGGGGCTGTCGACCGAACATTGACATATTTACGGAAGTATGTCTGATTTCATCACGAGGACAATGGTAGTTTCTATAAATGCGTTACAAATAGGCATTTATGGTAAAATTTAGAATTAATTATACAGTCTGTACCAGTGCGGTTGGGAAACCGCACCTACCGGGGGTTGAAAGTGTGTAATTGTTTTCAAACTTCACCATAGCATGATTTGTAGTGTTAGAGAATATAACGGCTTAGGTCTTGATCTTTAACGATTTCTGCTAATTCACCTTTAACGTATTCAGCATCAATAGTAACGTTGTCTTTTTCAAGGTCAGGTGCATCAAAGAAGAGATTTTCAAAGAGTTTTTCCATGATGGTATGTAATCTTCTTGCCCCAATATCTTCAACAGATTCATTGACCTGAAAAGCGAGTGCAGCGATTTCGTCAATCGCGTCATCTGTAATGGTTGCCTCAATGCCTTCTGTCTGTAGCAAGGCAGTATACTGTTTTACCAATGCGTTCTTGGGTTCCGTAAGTATAGATTTGAAATCGCTCTGATTTAGACTTTTGAGTTCAACTCGTATAGGAAATCTACCTTGTAGTTCGGGAATTAGGTCAGATGGATTAGAAACATGGAATGCGCCTGCTGCGACGAAGAGTATATGGTGAGTAGAAACAGCACCGTATTTCGTAGCGATTGTGCTTCCCTCAATAATGGGTAGAATATCGCGTTGTACACCTTCGCGTGAAACATCAGGTCCGTGTCGTGATTCGCGTCCTGCGATTTTATCTATTTCGTCAAGGAATACAATCCCTGAGTTTTCAACCCGTTCAATTGCCTCATTAATGACAGCATCCATGTCAATGAGTTTTTCTGCTTCTTCTTGCATGAGTATTTGTCTGGCTTCAGAGACCGGGACGCGTCTTTTCTTTGTCTGATTTGGCAAGATGTTGCTGAACATATCTTTGAAGTTGATATCCATCTCTTCTATTCCGCCAGGGGAGAATATCTCAACAAACGGTGTGCTTCGGCTTTTCATGTTAATTTCTACAGGTTTATCTTCAATTTCCCCGTCTCTCAATCGTTTTCTTAGCTTCTCGCGTGTTTTCTCATGGCGTTTTCGTTGTTCTTCTATTACCTTATTGTCTTCTTCGTCAGGCTCTAACTCAAATGGGAAACCAAATTCTTCCTCAAAATCCAGTTCATCCAATTCAATTTCTTCAATTTGTTCATCAACATCTAATTCCTCTGATGGTCTTGGGGGAGTTTTAGCTTTTAAGTTTCTTGGCATTGGAAACAGACAATCCAATAGGCGTTCTTCGGCTAATTTTAATGCTTCTTCTTCAACTGTTTCTGTCTGTTCAGTCTTTACACGACTTACAGATAGTTCTGTAAGGTCTCGTATCATTGATTCTACATCTCTACCAACATAACCAATTTCAGTATACTTTGAAGCTTCAACCTTAATGAATGGAGCGTCAACCAGACGTGCAAGGCGGCGTGCGATTTCAGTTTTACCGACCCCTGTTGAGCCAATCATGATGATATTTTTTGGTGCAACTTCGTCTTGCATATCCGCATCGAGCATTTGTCGGCGTGCGCGATTTCGTAGCGCGATAGCAACACTTCTTTTTGCTTCAAATTGCCCAATAATGTACTTATCCAGTTCCTCAACAATTTGGCGCGGGGTTAACGCTTCTGCTAATACCTTTGTTTCAACTTTTGATTTCTGCAAGGTAACCTCCTGAAAAGTTAGTATACAGGTTTGTATTATATCTCATATCCAAACGGAATTATATCTTATCCTTCTGGCACAATAGATTCAATCTCAATGCTTGAATTGGTGTAGATACATATTTCACTTGTTATTTTCAACGCTTCAGCGACGACCTCTGTTGCTGTGAGGTTTGAAAAATTGAGTAGTGCTCTTGTAGCAGCAAGTGCAATTGAACCCCCGGATCCTATGGCGAGGACATCATCATCAGGGATTATCAGGTCACCATTCCCCGAAATGAGATAACTATCCTTATTGTCTATCGCTATCATCAGAGCGTCTGCACGTCTTAGGATACGATCACTACGCCAATCCCTTGCAAGTTCAACTGCAGATTTTTGTAAATTGCCGCGATATTGTTCAAGTTTTTTTTCTAAGTTCTCAAAGAGCGTTAGTGCGTCTGAACCGGAGCCGGCAAAGCCGATAAGCACTTGTTCATTATATATCTTACGAATCTTTTTTGCCCCGTGTTTGATAGCAGTATCACCCAAAGTGACCTGTCCATCTCCCCCGATTGCAATTTGATCGTTACGACGAACTGCTAAAATTGTTGTTGAACGGATTTTTTTCTTTTCAGATAAATTGTTTTTAGATAAATTTGGCATGTGTTTCCCAATCAAAAAGTATCAATAGAATGAATAATATAGTGAAGTTTGAAAATAATTACATACTTTCGGACCACGGTAGGTGCGGTTTCCCAACCGCACTGGTACAGATTGTATAATTAATTCAAAAATTTACTATAATAACCGTGTATCTCTGTATTCCATCAGGTCTGTCTCAAACTGACATGCTTCTCCACAGGATTATATAGCTCAAAAACATCGCTACACCCATAAATAGACCACACCTCATCCCAGCTACTAACGGATGTTGCTGCCTATGAAAATAGTATGGACACAAAAGAAAAGTTAGTAAGAACGTTATGGGGACAAAAATGGGTACTGTCAAGATGTTAAACATATTATCAATTCGTAGTGAATTCCAGATCCAAAGATCTTCTCCCATTCTATAGACTACTATACTACTGATCGCAGCTATCACGCCAATAATTGTGGATGCCAGCAAGCGATGTACTCCAATCATGTCAAGACGGTGGAAACAATATATAAGTAAAGTAGCGAAAAGTACCCATGTCAATATTATACCCACAGGTGTCATTATATTTCCGAAAAAGTCTGTACTACGATAAATAATGAACTGTAATTTTCCATGTCTTGAGAATAACCTATCCATAGGGAGAAAGGTTGCAGTGGTAGCCAGTCCAAATAACACACTGTTGAAGAGTAGCCGAGAGGAATCAACATCAGTTAGTTCTTTCTGAAATCTGATGAGGTACCCAAACCAACAGATTGCCAATAGCAAATTAGGGTAAAGCCACCAGATTGCTCCGATTCCAATCGACCTAATCGGTATTAAGAACAGTAATAAGAACGTTAAAAAAGTAGTAAAGACTACAACGAGAATTGCTTTATCTGTTTTTATCACCATTTGATTTGATAAAACCTGCATTAAAGACGTCATTAATATTCAGAAAGTTTACGTGAACGTGATAATAAGTTGTTGTCCTGTAAGTTTTGCACCGGTCGCTTTAGTACTGGATAAACTGCGTGGCAAAGCGACATGTCTTTTGAAACCACCGATGGTAATAATCAATTCATCTGCCTGTTTGTTAAGATTGACTTCCTGTTTTGTCAGGAATGGGAGTTGCATGATAAGTTGGTACCCATCATCAGTTTTATTGAATTGATAAGGATTCCGTTGTGAGAATTTATCGGCAGGATCCATATCCGGATAGAGAATATCCCCTAATTTCTGTAAACCTGACACGCCAACAATTTGGTCATCAAAGAGATTAACTTTTAGATTCGGTACATCTGAGAAGTAGTTTTCTGCATCTTCTATGTACTGCTGTTGTGTTTGTTTCCAAAAATCAAAGAATCGATCATCTACACCCTCTGGAAATATACGGTTGATTATAACAGCATCAATGCACATACCGTATAGGCAAAAATACATAAACGCTCGTTGTGTTTCTTTGATGACAATTTTCTCCGGATTGGTTACAAGACGCACTGTTGTGATTTTCGGGTCGGTTAAGACTTTATCTATACCCTCAAGTCTGTCAAAAAGATTTTGTATATTTTGGAAGTAGGAGTCTTTAGGCATTGGGACAGAGCTGACAGTTTCAATAACAGGTCCAGCGATTCTTGCGAGATTTCGTTCTAATTTAAAGATACGGTTCATATACCATTCAAGGGTTGTCGGGATACTAACGAACCGTAATGATTCACCCGTTGGGGCACAGTCAAGAATAATTACATCATAAGCATTCTCACGGACATATTGATTAATGTAAAGGAGTGCACATATCTCTTCCATTCCTGGGAATATCGCAATTTCCTCAGCGACAAGACTATCAAGACCTGAACGGTTAAGGATGGAGCGGATGTAGTTATAGACTTCATCCCAGTATTCTACAATTGCCTCTTGTACGTTAATTTCCTGCATCCAGAGATTATCATTAATTTGTATCTGTTTTTCTTTATTTTGTGCTATAAGGAGTTCATCACTATCATAAGAATCTCGCAGCGAATGTGCCACATCAAGTGAGATCACAATTGTCTTATAGCCAAGTGATGCTAATTTTAGACCTGTCGCAGCAGAGATGGTTGTTTTACCAACACCTCCTTTGCCTGTATATAGTATAACGCGCATTGTTCCACATCCTATCTGGCTGTTTAATTCGTGATTTAAGTATAACTTAAAGTCACTTAATTTTCAAATCTGTTATGGGAAGGGTGGAAGGATGGAAGAGGGAAGAGGGGAAGAGGGGAAGAGGGGAAGGATGGAAGAGGGGGAGGGGGAAGGGATAACTTCTACAATTACACCTACCGCTATGGATCGCGATAATCTGGTATTATTCTGTTATTGTGATATCCCACAACAGCACAGTACCATCGCTGCCACCGCTTATAATAAACTCATTCTTAGGACTAAACACCACACTAATGACCCCTTTCGCATGTCCATACAAAGGGAATAAATACTCACCCGATTTGACATCCCACAGACGGATTGTGCCATCTGTACTGCCACTTGCAAGAAACTGTCCATCATAGCTGAAAGACACGCTACGAAGCGGACCTGTATGCTCATCAAAAGTGTGAAGTATCTCTTTTGTGCTAACATCCCATAGAAGGATTATGTTATCGTCGCTGCCACTTGCGAGAAGCTGACCATCAGGACTAAAAGACACGCTCCAGACTGGACCCGCATGCTCATCAAGTGTGTGAAGCAACTCGCCTGTGCTAACATCCCATAGGCGGAGTGTCGCATCCATACTGCTACTTGCGAGAAGCTGACCATCAGGACTAAATGCTATGCTGCGAAGCCGCTCTGTATGTCCTTCAAGCGTATGTTTCAGCGTTCCCGTGTTAACATCCCATAGACGGATTGTCCTATCACTACTGCCACTTGCCAGAAGTTTTCCATCAGGACTATAGGATACACCCCTAACCCAATTTGTATGTCCTTCAAACGTGTGTTGAAGTTCACGGGTGTCAACATCCCATAAACGAACCATTCCGTCCAGGCACCCACCGGCTATCACACTGCCATCAGGACTAAAGGACACGCTCAGAACATCTGCCCAACCTGCTGAGAGCGCGTGCAAGTGTCTCCCCGTGTTAACGTCCCATAGATGGATCTTGTTATCGTCACTCCCGCTGGCAAGTAAATTTCCGTCGGGATGCAGTGCGACACTACGCACCCACTGCGTATGTCCATCCATCGTGCTGTGCAGCTCACCCGAGTTGATATCCCATATTCGCACTGTTGTATCCCCACTGCCGCTGGCAAGCAGTTGTCCATCGGGACTAAAAGACACGTTACAGAATTTATATATATGGACGTTGAGGGTGCGGTGTGTTTCACCTGTGTCAACATTCCATAGACGGATCGTGTCATCGTCGCTGGCACTGGCAAGCATCTGACCATCAGGACTAAACGATACGCTACCGACATAAGCGGTATGTCCATCAAACGTGCTGTGTATCTTACCCGTACTAACATCCCATAAACGGATTTTGTTATCGTCACATCCACCTGCCAGGAGTCGTCCATCGGGACTAAAAGATACAGTGTTGACATCAACAGATTGTCCACTCAGAGTCTGCTGTGATTCACCCGTGCTAACATCCCATATACGGACTGTGTGATCGTCACTTCCGCTTGCTATCAGTTGTCCTTCAGGATGAAAAGCTACACTGTTAACATTAGCCACATGTTTGCTTAATGTATGCAAGAGTATGCCGGTGTTGGTATTCCATAAACGGACTGTGTTATCGTCGCTCCCACTTGCTATCAGTTGTCCATTGGGACTGAAAGTAACAGTGTTGACATCAGCCACATGTCCACTCAATGTATGCAGGTGTATACCGGTGTTGGCATTCCATAAACGGACTGTGTTATCATTACTCCCACTTGCTATCAGCTGTCCATTGGGACTAAAAGTAACAGTGTTGACACCATCGGTATGTCCTGTGAGTAGTTCGCGTGGTTCACCGGTTTGTACGTCATATATCCAGATGCCGATACTACTTGCAACCGCGATATGTGTGCTATCAGGCGAAAACGCTGCTCCCGCTGCGCCTCCTTTACCGAAACGTCTTTTTGCATCTTCAGGTAGACTCCACTGTGTGAAGTCGTTTTTATTACCTAAAACCTGATCTGATTCCTGCCCAGTGCCATCACCTTTACCGTTATCATCAGAGGCGACACCTAACTGATTTCGAGCATCAGGTTGTGCCTTAAGATTCAGACCGATAGGTGCATCAATTAGTTCTACTGTCACTTCAGATTGTGAGTCTAAACTGTAAGGATGTTGGAAACGAGTAAAGTGCTGGCTTCCTAATCCGAGTATTAACACAAGCAAGATCGCACTTGATGCTGCAATTGTCCATGGCAGTAAAGGTTTGCTACTGGATGGCGTAGCAGGTTTAATACGCGAAATCTTTCTCATGATGTTCTCTTTGAGTTGTGTCGGTAATTGGAAACTTGCTATGTTTTCTTTGATCATCAATTTTTCCTTCCTTAATCTGTTACGTGCGCGGTGAAGTCGGCTGCGCACAGTATTTGTGGATACCCCCAGAAATTTACTAATATCTTCACATGACATTTCAGCGATATAATAGAGATGTACAACTGTCCGCTCACTTTCTTCGAGTTTACTTAGCAGTTTCTGAACTAACTCTCGTCGTTCTTGATTTATAGCTGTTTCGCGTTGTTTGGCGATATGCAATGAACAATACACATCCTCTAAAACAACAGGGTCCATCGCTTCTAACGATTGTGGTTGTTGTTTTTTCTTTCGGTTCCATGCAATACATTTGCGGTTGGTAATCACATAGAGCCATCCCGGTAGGCGTTTAGGGTTTTTTAGCGTCTTGAGTTTGTGATATGCTGTGAGGAACACATCCTGTGTAATCTCTTGCGCGCAGTGAAAATCACCAATTCTCTGCCATGCTAACGCATGTATCTGCTTTTGGTATTTTTCTACAAGAGATGTGAATGCTTGCTGATCCCCTTCTAATGTTTGTTGAATTAGGTCAGCATCATCATATATCATCATATAACAACTAATGCCTCAATAGCATAATAATCTTTTGATTAATAAAGACGCGATTTCTTGCCGAAAAATTGCATAATTCGTCTAAAAAATGAAAAAAGTACTAAAGAATTTGAATCTCATGTGATATATATATTAAACCTTAATAGTGAGGTATATTCACATGCAAACAAAAGTTCGTTTAAAACATGACGTGATTATCATTGAACCTGTAAGTCGTCTGATAGGCACGTCTATAGTTGAATTACGCGATACAATATATACGGAAATAGGTCATTGGAAGACGCCACGCATTCTTTTTGATTTTCATCGCACGCGAAGGATAGATAGTGGGGGTCTTGGTGTACTGCTCAGTACACTCACTACTGTCAAGCAGAAAGAGGGCAATATTGGTGTGATAAATCTTTCAAAGATACAGAGCTTGCTGATGAAGAGCCATATTCTGCGGTACTTTGAACATTATGACGAAGAAAATACCGCGGTGACGTGTATGGTGCATACTTCTGAACCTGGATTTGCAGGATTATAGGATTTTTTCAGGATAAGAGGCATCTTCTCGTATGGATAGATACTGTTTCAATTCCCTTCAAATGTGAAGGTCTTTCTGAACGCGAACACCCCCGGTAGGTGCGGTTTCCTAACCGCACGGGTATTATTAGTTTCAATTCACTTCAAACGTGAAGGTTTTTCTGAATGCTTGTCTGAACCTTGATTTTCAGGATTATAGGATTTTTTCAGGATAAGAGGTATCTTCTGGTATTGATAGGTTTTGTTTCAATTCCCTTCAAACGGGAAGGTCTTTCCGATCTCGCGGGAACAAACAAGGTAAAAATGAGACCCCGCGCTACTTGGATTGACTTTGCAATGTTTCTATTATTTCATTAAGTATGTATTCTTCCGCGGCATTCAGTGGAGTTTTTCCTTCAGCATTCTGAATATTGGGGTCCGCCCCATTATTTAGCAATAGCAATATGTAATCGACATCATAATCGGAGTCATCCCGAATAAATCGCAAGAAAGGGTTTTCTTCTCCACACCGATGTACTATTTTGTGGAGTGGCGTATTGCCGTCGGTGTCCTGTGCGTTGATATCCGCCCCCCGAGATAGTAGGATCTCTGTTTTCCTTTGATTTCTTTTTTCTGCAGCGATGTGTAGGGGTGTACATCCATTATTACCTGGTATATTGATATCCGTGACATGATCCAGTAAGATATATAAGACCAATATCGTCCCGCTTCTAACTGCGTCGTGCAATGGTGTATCACAATTGTTGTTCTCAATGTGGATGTCCGCCCCGTTTTCTATCAACACTTTAAGCGCATCGACGTTGCCGTGTCTTGCTGCGAGTTGCAGAGGCGTGTTTCCATCGCTGTCCATTGCGTGAACGTTCGCGTTATATTTAAGCAATAATTCAATTGTCTCAGAAATAGCTTTACGTGCTGCTTTGTGTAATGGTGTTTGCCCGGCAGCATCCTTTACGTCTACCTGCGCGCCGAGTTTTATGAGTGTATCTATTGCCAAAACAGCATTATTAGGAGCATTGACTGCGTTATGCAGCGGTACTTTTTTATAGCTATCCAGTGCGTGGATATCTGCCCCATTTTTGATGAGAATGTCCAGCATATCAGGTTCACTATGCAATGCTGCTACGTGTAGTGGGGTTTTCAAGTCTTTATCTTTGCTGTTGACTTGTGCACCGTATTGTATCAGGTGGCGGACTATCGGATATGCATCGGGGTGTCTCACTGCAAGATGCAGTGGTGTACTGCCAAGAATATCCTGAGCATTTAAGTCCGCACCATTTTCTATAAGTTTCTGTGCCGTTTCCTCTGCGTTGTTCTCTATGGCGATGTGTAGTGGCGTTCTGTCCCATTCAGCATGTATGTTTATCTGTGCGCCGTGTTGTATGAACAGTTCTATGAGTTGATATGCCTTTGGGTATGCTACCAGATAATGCAATGGTGTTCTATCCAAAGCATTCTTAGCATTTATCTCAGCATCATTTTCTATAAGTATCCTAATGATCTCGTGTGCGTTGCTTCCTGCTGCGACGTGTAATGGCGTTTGCCCATCAACTGCGCGGTGTAGTGCCACGTTAAAACGACCTTGTATGTTTATCTGTGCACCGTGCTGTATGAGCAGTTCTACGAGTTGATATGCCTTTGGGTGTTTTGCCAGAAGATGCAATGGTGTTATATTATGATTATCCTTAGCATTTATCTCAGCACCATTTTCTATAAGTATCCTAATGATCTCATGTTTGTTTTCGCTTGCAGCAATGTGTAGGGGTGTACTGTTTTCATAATCCACTTCGTTGACATCTGCGCCGCTCACAATGAGTTTTTGAATTAACGCAACGTCATTGTCTATTACGGCTCGGTGCAAGGGGGATTTTTCTTGTCTAAATGTTCCTCTTCTTCCTCCCTGCCTTCTGCTTCCCTGTCTTCTGCTATATCTGCGATTGCCGTTATTTTGATCGTCCATGTTTCCTCCTTTTTTCAACGGGACGAGTAAGATGAAACCGCGTCCGTGGTGTTTTGATTTCCTTCAAACGTGAAGGTTTTTCTGAATGCTTGTCTGAACCAGGATTTGCAGGATTATAGGATTTTTTCGGGATAAGAGGTGTCTTCTCGTATTGATAGATTGTGTTTCAATTCCCTTCAAATAGGAAAGACTTTCGAGTGTGTAAAGTTTTTGTCCCATAAAAAAAAGGATCGCTGACTCTTGCTCCAGCGGAGCAATATGTCTATAGAAAAAGAATTGTCAACGGGCCGCACTCCAGCGGAGTGCTATGTACATAACTGTTTCTTTTATAAGTTATTTAGACTATAATATTCGTTTCAATTCCCTTCAAACGGGAAGGTCTTTCCGAACCCTAATGCAATCGTAAAGTATGTAACTATAATAACGTTAGTTTCAATTCCCTTCAAACGGGAAGGTCTTTCCGAACTAATAATAATGATAACAACAACCCTGAAGACGACGACAGTTTCAATTCCCTTCAAACGGGAAGGTCTTTCCGAACTCTTTTTTAGGGGTCATTCTGTTATTTCGCCACTCTTTGTTTCAATTCCCTTCAAACGGGAAGGTCTTTCCGAACTACAGTATGATGCATACAGAGACATACTGTCTGTGTTTCAATTCCCTTCAAACGGGAAGGTCTTTCCGAACCTGACGAAGAAGGTGTCGCAAAGCTTGGTGTATTGAATGAGTTTCAATTCCCTTCAAACGGGAAGGTCTTTCCGAACAAAAGAAATCACCATGCGTCAGTTTGAACGTTTTATGTGTTTCAATTCCCTTCAAACGGGAAGGTCTTTCCGAACTGATATGACAGGTCTTTCTGCTGAGCAAATCAAATAAGAGTTTCAATTCCCTTCAAACGGGAAGGTCTTTCCGAACACCACTACTATTCGAAAAGTTAACAGTGACAACTTTTTGTTTCAATTCCCTTCAAACGGGAAGGTCTTTCCGAACAAACAGCTCCAAGAAGAGAAAGAAAAAGAACTTCAAAGTTTCAATTCCCTTCAAACGGGAAGGTCTTTCCGAACAATACGGGAGGGGGCACAAGTAACAACACGCGAGACCCAGTTTCAATTCCCTTCAAACGGGAAGGTCTTTCCGAACTTGGGATATAGATCGAGAAAGTCGCAGGCTTTATGTAAAGTTTCAATTCCCTTCAAACGGGAAGGTCTTTCCGAACATCATAGCACAACTCGTCACGCAATGCGTTGATAGTTTCAATTCCCTTCAAACGGGAAGGTCTTTCCGAACCGCTTAAAGGCGAAACCTTAGGTAAAGCTAAAGCCAAAGTTTCAATTCCCTTCAAACGGGAAGGTCTTTCCGAACTCAATTGATGTAGATGAATTAGAATACTATTTAGAGTTTCAATTCCCTTCAAACGGGAAGGTCTTTCCGAACCAACAAGGCGGAAACCGACAGATTGGTCGAGGTGATGACGTTTCAATTCCCTTCAAACGGGAAGGTCTTTCCGAACGGGTTTAAAGTGATTCAGGAACTCGAAGAGACGAAAGTTTCAATTCCCTTCAAACGGGAAGGTCTTTCCGAACTTACCCCTCTGCGAACCCAGTCACAGTAAGGGCTAAAATTGCCAAAACCAAACGCGAACTGCGCGAGGGTTTTTTTTGTGAAAATTATTATTAAAAACGGTAAAAACCCTTATGAACACTACACCAAACACGATTTTACAGCAAAAATGACGCTAAAACCAGTCCCCATCTGTGTTCAGGGGCAATTTTGACTGCATTGGCAATCAATCAACAAATCGCGTAAGTTTACAATGCATGCGCTTGATATAAGTATACACTAAATCTGCAGAAATGTCAAATTTTTTTAAGGGGTGTGTAAAGTTTTTACACTCTATTTGTCTGAATCGCGGAGGACACGAAGGGGGAAAGGGATGGAAGAATGGAAGAGGGGATGGATGGAAGGGTGGAAGAATGTTTTACAATCTGTCTGAATCGCGGAGGGCGCGGAAGAGGGATAGAAGAATGGAAGAATGGAAGAGGGGATGGGTGGAAGGGTGGAAGAGTGGAAGATGGAAGGGTGGGAGAAGGGAAGAAGGGAAGGGTGGAAGAGGGATGGAAGAATGTTTTACAATCTGTCTGAATCGCGGAAAGCGCGGAGGACACGGAAGGGGGTTGAAAAAAGCACAATCAAGGATGAATGTGCTACAGGCATGGTCTTGGGAATCGCTAAATTGATGATTATAGGGCGATTTTAGCAAAACTCTCTTTTTCTGTGTTCTCTGTGTTCTCCGTGCCTTCCGCGATTCTGACGCGTAATCTGTCTGAATCGCGGAAAGTGCGGAGGAGGTGGATATGCTCCTGAATCTTCTGGGCAAAAACTTTACAGTAAGGCATAAATTTTCCTAAACGCGAATCAGAAAAGGCTTATATGCCGCGTCTTCACCCGTTATCACACGAGCTAAATGTCTAACCTGAAGTTCTATGGACCGAAGATAGGTCGTTTTCTCATTATGTGTAGGATGCTGGAACGTCTGTTGCATCCGACCATAGTATCCAACGAGGAATCGGTCTAATGCCTCCTTAGTAAAACGGATGCCTTTGCTCGTTTGCTCAAAGTCCTCCGGCTGCACTCGGTTGTTGTTAACAAGTGAAAGGACATATCCGTCCACAATAATTTGTCGGAATTCCTCCATCAGATCCGAGGCTAACGTGGCATGTCCGTGCCTGGGTTGGTGAAAATAACCGCAGTACGGATCAAATCCAACGACATTAATAAACGTATACACATGGTTATGTAAGAGTGTATAACCGAGTGAGAGCATCGCGTTAATTGGGTCCGGCGGTGGGCGGAATTGCCGTTTTGTAAAACCCCAATTGTGCCCCAAAAATTGCCGATACGCCTTGTAATATGACGCTGTTCCACTACCTTCATACCCCAGAAGCGAATCCAAACTATCGGCACGTTCAAGTTTTTCTAAGGTCTGGCGAGTAGAACGGATTGCCGATTTTACCTCGGCATTTTGCGTGCGTTGCCGTTGGGCAAACCGAATAGCGTTCGTGAGTTTACCACGCACAAAACATTTCGCTAATTCAAGACACCGTGGCGGATTCGCAGCAACAGCGAACTGCTGCTGGCGAATGAGGGTATCCTTCGCGTAAGGTGGTTGTAACTTGCCTTTGTATTTTCCACGTGAAGAGAGGAAAGAGACCGGAATGTTCTTGTTAAGCAAGTAACCTATCGTCTGTGTTGTGATGTGTCCATTACCGAAGATGACGACTTCGTCAAGTTGGACAATCGGGATTTCTTGAAGCACATCGCTGCCTTTTTTCACAATTACCCGATTGCCAGATTTATGGAGTACTGCTCCTTGTCGTGTAATGTAGAGAATTGCCATCTGTTACCTCCTAATTAATTTGCATGTGAATCTATTGGCAAAAGCCGGTTCGGTTAGGAAACCGAACCTACCGATCTGATATTTACAGCGTAATTCACCTTAAACTCGTTTTTTCAAACGTTTACTGAGCTGTGTAGCAAAATTTTTCCCTTGTTGGGTTACCTGTTGTCCTGAACGTTTGACATGAGCTGTCCCTTGTCTTAAGGCATGTTTTACCTGTTTTTGCAGGTTTTTTGCCTGAGAGTTGGGGAGCGGTTGGTAACATCCATCTTTGTCAAAGATGTGTCCGAGGAATTCTATGCCGTTGTCAAAGTTTGAGATTTTCGTTTTTTTAGGGTTTAGTTGTAGTTTAAGTGTTGCCAGCCGTTTTTGTGCATGATGCAGTGCTTGTTGCGCTCTGCCTTCACTTCGGCACAGCAGCAGAAAATCATCTGCGTATCTTACCATCCGTATGCCAGCTCGCGTCATTGCTTTGTCGAAAGCATGTAAATAGAGGTTGGCTAACAAAGGCGAGAGTGGTGAACCTTGGATAATACCGATTTTCCGCGGTTGGTTCAGTCGTTCCTTTACAATACCTGCAACGGCAGGTGTTGCGAGTGCCGCTAAAACAAGCGGAGCAACCACGACTAATTTTTTTGTTGCCAGCAGTGTCCCAATCCGTTTTGAATTAGCAAGGAGCAGAAGCAGCCCATCGCGTCCTAAGTTGACGAGTAACTTGTTCACAGTATGTTGACGAGATTGTCCCTCCCGGTGCTGACTCCGTTGAACGTCAAATTCAGTATCATAATCCATCCAGTCATCCATCATCGGATCACTTGCAATCTGAGTGTACGTGTTATGATATGGGGAACCGTGTAGGAGTTGGTTAATCACTTGTTCAATTCCTTGACCGAGTGAATGTGCAGCGTTTTCGATGTGATCTACCCACTTCGCGCTTCTGGGAGGTCCCACAATCCCGCCTATATCAAGCCACATCTGAATCAGTCTAAGGATAGGGGGTTCTTTAATTGTAGCGCGGAGAAAGCGCATCAGAATTTGGTTGTCCATTGTTCCAAAGAAATTCTCAATATCGGCATCAACGATCCACTCGTATCCTTCTGCTCGGATAGCTGATACTTGTGTGACCGCCTGTGGCACACCCCGATTTGGACGATATCCATAACTACAATCAAGGAATTTGGATTCGTAAATCGGTGTGATCAGATCACAAACAGCGCGTTGAACGATGCGATCTTTGAGTGTCAGCACAGAGATTTCTCGTGTGCTGCCGTTCGTCTTTTTTAGTGCGAACTTTTGAACAGGTAACGGATAGTAGCGTTCCTCGCTAAGTTCACGTGAAAGTTGGCGGAGATGTTTATTAAGCTGCGCCTCAAACTGTTGAATGGTAATGCCATCACTGCCAGGACCCCCTTTATTCGCCCGGACCATTCGCCACGCGGCATGTAATGTTTCTGGTTCGTAAAGTTGTGTCGTGAGAGACATGTCTGGTGAATAATCAAACATAGAAATCTCCTTTTTGTCTATAATGTGACGTGAGTTTGATAAATCAGATTTTCCCAGGCCGGTAGGTTCGGTTTCCTAACCGAACCGGTTCTGTGCCAATGCGTTCATAAAGGTTTTCGTGTAGGATCCGGTTCGGTTAGGAAACAGAACATACCGAGTCTATGCATGTAATATTTTGTGCAAAATGAAGTCCATATTCCTATTATCAAACTCACGTTATTAATAGTTGGGAAATTGCACAAGGTTAATGTGAAAACGATACATGTGGGTCAAACGATTATATAGAGTCAGCGACCGGTAAAAGGATAGTAATATTTTTCAAAAGGGGACATGAATGGCGTGTATTAAATATCAGAGATGAGCTGTAATAACACTCGTTTGGAAGAATGACGTTCTCGAAAATCTGCAAGATAAACAGTCCACTGATTTTCCTTGTCAAGGCTACAATAGAGTGTCTTTAACGCAGTCAAGTAGTCTGCAACGTTCTCATAGTTCTCTCTTCTTCGTTTAAGTGCTTTTTGTTCAATTATATCTTGATATAGCATAACGGCAATATGGGGATTGTGGTATCTGAGGAGGGCAAGCAATTTATTGGTGAATTCTGGCGTACGTTCGGCAAATGGACTACGTAAAAGACCCGCGTATTCGTCAACGGAGATCGGGAATTCTTCAATTGCTTTCCACGCTGCGGTGTCGTGCTGGTATGTAAAGAGTGCATGTATCAACCGATAGCCTTCGCCTTCACATCTGGCGAGGTTAAGGTAATCCTCTATTTGTCCAGTTTGCTGATATTGAGCAAGCAGCAGTTGAACGTGCGCCTGGTGATCAAGGCTTTCAGTCAGACGTCGTTCAATCGTTGCTTGTAAGTCCACTGTGTTCTGCGTCAAACAGAGTTGTTCAAGGAGGTGTGTCAGGATTGGGACAAAAACCTTTTCCGCTTCGAAACTCAGCTGCAACAACATTCTGCAATGTGTGGGAATTTCAGAGAATTGCTGAGTGTCCAGAGTGATTTGCGCGAACGTCTTTGTGCATTCTTTGACAAAGCGCGGTAATTCATCCTTCTGAAGTGTGTCGGAATAACGGACGATGGATTGATGTATCAAGGCATGTAGAATTGACAAGGCAACGTCTGTTTCGCCTAACTGTGCAAGTGATTCGGCATGCTGCATCAACCTCTTGAGTTGAATTAACACATTGCGGAGTTGGTGCTGTTCAAGGAAATCGTCCCCAAAAATATGGTCAATTCGCTTCTTGTATACGTCAACAAAGGGAAGCTGATCGGGACAAGGCGGTGTGTCCTGTACATCCGTATATATTCGCACAATGGGTGCTAATTCTGGAGACCGTTTGAGTAATTCTGAAATGACGTGGAGCAGATTTGATTTCGGTTTTGCCTCAAGCGTGGTGAGTAAATCATCTACGGAACAAATCACGCCAGGCGCGTGAAGATATGTTAGCAGCAGCGCGACGATATGTTTACAATCTCCCCCAAAGCTATAAGGACACGAACAGTGAGTCGTAGCAATCCCTGTCGGCATCAATTCCACACAAACAGCATAAGGGATTGTCTCTGTTCCTTCGCAGTTTGCGGACAGTGTGTAACCCTGAAGCACCGGATTACCGATCATGCCATCGTGATAATATTCTAAACCCCGATCAAAACTCTGTTCCGTACAACGTTCCAGAATCTGATCCTGTGTGAGTATTGGAAGTTGCATATCAAACAACAATTGTCTCGGGTTTGGAGGTTATATCTCCCACAGCGGGTACTTCCATGCGTCCAGCACAGGCACCACACAGTGCATAGTACCGCACCGAATCTTCTGATGTATTGATGACACGTGTGACAGCATCCTTCATTTCCTCGTACTGTGTCTTGTTCAGATGTGCTTCAAATACGCTGTACTGAACGCGAGTACCAAACCCTTTCAGTGCTTTGAAGAGTTGGTTACGCCTTCCATCATCTGGAATGTCATAAACAATAACATAGAGCATTGTATTACCTCTATAGTTTGGGGTGTGTAAATATTTTGTCACCTTTTTTCATAAGAGACGGCACTCGGAGAGTGCCTACTACTTCATAAGAGACGGCACTCGGAGAGTGCCTACTACTATTAAGAGCTTATGAAATCCCAAAATTGACACTTATAGTGACAATAACTTTACGCACCCATAGTTTGGTGAGATGTTTCATTTTTTCCGTATAAATTGATTGGTTTGAGAATCTTTTTAAGACGGTGAAGTGATACGATATTGTCCAAACCCAAACGCTGTGTGATGTCCGATATGCAAATACTCACCGAGAAAGATAAATGGTAGAAACGGTTGCAAATCTCCTTCAAAACGGACCGGACCGATGAACCCCCCCATCGGTACAGATTTCTCTGCCCGGTAAGAATATCGATCCTTTCTGAACCAACGCAGGCACGATTTGTGCATGATGCTATCTGCTGCTTTGATTAATGCGTGTGCATCAATGTCTAAATCTTCTCCGCAATGGAAATAACTTAAGAAACGGATTCGTCTGAGTAGGTTGCGGATGAGATGTTCATAAGTCAGATGCCTCGTCCACTTTCCGTCTACCTTGATACTGGTAGGTGTGATAAATTCAAGTTCAATTGCATCGGTTACATTAGGCGCTCTGTCCATCACATCGTTGAGTCGGAGGATCAGTCCGTCATCTGTCAGCATCTCGGTTTCAGCGGTGTAAATCGTTTTCGGTTGCTGGTTGTCACATGCGGGGAGACTTTCCACCTTTTCCAGTCGACACTGTCCACGCATGCCTTGTAACCCGATGCGTTTTTTGCCCATCTGGTCGAACGTAAACACTATCCAGGGTAATAAGTTGATTGCCTCACCGATGAGAATCAGATTGCATGTGAAGGTGTCCCCTGGCGCATAATCCAATTTCCCTGTACGTGGTGGTCGTAGGATAAATGGATGCGGTGCAAACGGTTGTCCTCGTAGCATCGGACTATCGTCTGGGACAGGGGTTTCAAAGCATTTGGAGTAGATACATCGGTCAGGATATTGACATTTTTCGTTGCACGATTCTTCTGTATCGCCGATGCATGCGATGTGGCGGAGTAGGTATCCGAATCTCCCTCGGAAGATGTTGCCTTTGTCCGGTGGCATCTTGAGGGGTTCTTGGACGGTGTAGGTGAGGCGGTAGTGGGTGAATTGGAAGTTTTTGAGCATGGTAAAAGTCAATTCCCTCCAAACGCGATATGTTTGCAGAGCAATTTGTTATCTGGAACTGAAAAACATGCCGAGTTTCGTTCTTCTACACGACCTATGAATCTATAAAACTGAGTTCCCTTCAAAAAACTCTTTAAATTTAGTGAAAAGTTTTTCAATTTCATTAATTGCTTGTTTCGCTTTTTTGGGATTGTTTCGCATGCCACAATGTGCAAGGTCGTTTCGAATCTTGCATCCATCCCAAAGTTTAGTGGCAGCTTGGATGTCGGGATCGAGTGCTGCGAATGGATTAGTTACGTCAATGTTTTTATACTCACCTTCTACATTAGACCTTTCATCTGCATTCAACCATTCCTTGTTATTTTTGAAACATTTCCATGAGATTAACCATTCACGCATCAAGGTAATCGCTTGCAGGTAATGTTGATTATCCATATACCATTTAATTTGTTGAAATTGTTTTTTAAGACTGTCCTTCGGATTATCAGATGGATTATATACTGCCATGTGCTGATAGTTTTGTTTCAATTGGTCAACCAACATCTGAAAAGGGGGTTGTTGCGAATCATCAAAAGGCAATCTGTTAAATGTCATGGCTGCACTCTGTGCTTCAAGCGTTCGGTTCGTGAGAAGGGCATCTGATAAACTATTCAGCGCATTTTTCATATTTGAGTCAACATTCAAAGAGGCAATAGGACGTGCATCACCATAGTTTTGGAATACATTGACAGCATTCATCCAATTCAACAAACTAACAAATGGAGTTAGATCAAAGACCGGTTTGTTTGGATTATCCCGTTCTACCGCCTCATAAGCCCCATAAATGACACGTTCAATTGTCACGCCACTTTTTACGTTGCTAATGTATGCAAGGGCAAGAAAAGTCAAAAAAGGTAGCGATCGAAAACCGTGCGTAATATCAAAAAGTACTGTGTCATCATCATTGATGTTGTCAACAACAGTACCAAATATATCCCATAGTTCTGTTTCATTTGAACCTTCTTTGATTGTAATAGGTTTAACCTTTGTTCTCTCACTCAATAACTTTGTAAGATGGCTAAGTCTTTCAGATGTGTTCTCTTCAGAAACAGGTTCTTGTGCTGCCGAGTCTGTGGTAAATATATAGAGTGATTCTGGTGAGAAGAATTGGACAATCGCTTCAGCAAAGAAGTGTGTTTCACACGGCGGCTGATTGTCAAAAGTGTAGTTACTAAGGTAGAGTTTACCGCGCCCAAGGAATGTGAATGCTTTCATTATCTATCTCCTTCATCTAAGGGTTGCCAATCGCAACGAAAAAATTCAAAATCATCAATTGAAAGTGGCAAAATTTCTTTATCAGCAGGATTTGCTACGCGTTGGCGTAACTTCACGATTAGCATAGTGTCGCCGGGTGTTAACGTTGCCTGTTCTCGTGATACTTCAACGGTAACGCTTGAAATCCGTTCTATCAAATTCGCTGTTTCGGCGTAACCGATGTAGCTTTTAAAGTTGTTAGTTTCTGCGGCTTGCTGTAAGACAGTTTTAAAAGTCTCTGTAGAGATTTGCTTTAGTGTATACACACCCTCATTGGGCATGACTGCGGAATTGAGTAGTAGTATCATGAGTCTTTATAGTTAAGTCTCAAAATGTGTAACGTATATGGTAGGTTCGGTTTCCTAACCGAACCTAAACGATTTAGGAATTATTCAAAGACCTAACACAATTGTTGTCCAATTCAACGTTCAGCGAGCAATCCGTACAAGTGTATCTGGGGTTTCCAAAATTCTCATAAACTCACAACCCAGTTCAAGCATCAGAAATGCCTTGAGGTAATTGTCGGTTATGAGTGAAGGCATATCTTCGCTAATGTGGAATTTTAAAGTCCATTCTGTTCCATAAACTCTTCAACAACTGAAGCCAAAGCATAAGATAGAATACGAACATCAACATCATCAAGTGGATCATTGTTAGCGTGTGAACCAAGGTTTCCAATCACACGAATAGTGTGCAAGTAGCCGATCGTTTTATTAGAAAAAGAACTGTTATTTTTCAGCACTCGTATCGCCGCGTCAAGACTCAGGTCGCGGTAGTCAATACCGTGTTTCTTAATATATTTAAAAACGATCTGTTCTGTTATCGTACGAATACGATTTAAGCAAGCTCCAACATCTATTCGTGCTAATTCAGGCAAGTTTTCAACTTCTGTGTCCATGTCTGCATCATGAAATACCCGTATTAACCGGGATAGCGTCTCGTCATCTTGGGGAACTGATGAACGTTGGGACGAACCAAGTGCGGGACGAACGTTAAGGTTTAATTGTTCTGAGTGCACCTCACAGGAGTTTGCGTTATTCAATGAAGCAGATGCCCCAACAATCATAGGAAAATTACCATCTTCAATTGGCTCTAATTGGATTGCGAAACTTGTGCGAGCAAGACTTTGAAGAGGTCTAATCGTCCTTTTCAAAGGACTGAGTGCTTCAAACTGGGGACCAACCTCTATTTGTAAAACTGCACCGTCAAAACGAGGACCGTGATTTATGACATCCACAACAATCGTTAAAGGTTCACCTGTCGGCCAACTCTCCACCACATTACGATATGACAATCGTATGAAATTTGCCTTAAAACAAGCAAATTCTTTTATAAGAGATTCAATCTTCCTTTGGTTTTCAACAGAAAAACCGTAACCTTTTAAGAAAAAACCATCACTGAGAAAAGCATCGTGAGCCACATATAAACGACCAGGGGTGTCAGTTTTTATCTCATCCCAATTCACAATAATACCTTTCCCCCATTTTCGTGTTATCTGCCAGTCTTGAGAAGGAATGTTTAACATCGAAAGTGCTGATTTGAGTTTTTCACTTGCTTCATTGAAAGCAGAATTGTTGAGCCAAGAATACGTCAAACAAGCACTAGGAATGAGGGCAATAACATTGCGTCCATGACGAAGCGCATTCTCGGCAATTATTGCATCATCACTGCTGTATATTCTTAAAATTAAACCCCTTAATTCAGCAGACTCAGATACTGCCTCTCGCTCGTGCCTCCAGGGAAAACTTTTCTGCTCATTTTGCTTATTTTTTTCTCTTGACAAACTAACGAGAGAAAGACCTTGTTCGGCACAGGCATCCTTAAAGGCTTCAAAAGAGAAGTAAATAAAATAAGCCGGTTGATAGGCACCGTAGATATCAACACTTCTACAGTACTCGTGATATGCATCTTCACGGTAAAGATGATATGCTTTGTGCTCCTTCGCTATGAAAAGTTTCAAAAGTCTTATATACTTAACTGAACGGTTTAGCATTCATCGGGCAACTTGTAAGAGTGTGTCCGGCCCTTCCAAAATTCTCATATACTCACTACCCGGTTCAGGCATCCTAAATTCCGTGAGGTAGTTGTCACAGTCAACATAACAAATGTCAGCGGGAATGATAGCAGCAGCGAGTGCCGCGCCTGCTCCCATAAAAGCTTTACCTCCAGTAATATCCACAATAATGTTGTTAACGTCTTTCCAGGTATCTCTGGCAAACTTCCAGGTAAGATTGTAAATATCTTTTACATCCATCCCGTCAATATTAAGATAAACTGACGAATCGTTCTTGTATCCAGTTTTCTTTTGTATAGTTTTTGCGAAAGACTTTGCCTCTGAGGTATAGAGAAAAGCGATCTGATCGGGATTTATGGCATTGATAGAGAGAATTAAAGGTTGAGGCGAGAAACCAACAGTTAGAATCAGACCATCATAATTCTTTTTAGGAAACTGTTTTTGCTTGAACACATCTATGATGTCCGGAAAAATATGTTGGTCATAAAAGTCGCTTGCCTCCTTATTTCGGGGCATGTTTTTCCATTGTTCAACAAGTTTATCATCAATTTTATGCATAGGTTTAGCCTCCTTATGTTCTTAAGACATTAGCATACTCCGCCACTCTGATTCGTCAGGAAGAATGTGGTTTGTCAGGATGCTTGTGCCTATAGTTGATATAATGTAACGCATGAAAAATCTCCTATCATCAATTGGAAATTGCTATTAACTGGGAATCCTTAGTTCTGTCTGGACAACTAAATCTCCTTGAGAACGAAAGTACCCTGTAACAGTGATTGATTCAATGTCCACATCACTTTCTTCAAACTGATTAGAAATTACTATCAACTTTTCTTGAACAGCAACTAACTCTTCGCCCGGTAATCTCTTAAGGTTCTTGCGAAAGTTGTTACTGTAGACAAGTCGCGGCAGTTCAAGAATTCTGGAAGAGAGCAGGTGCGCTCTTAGATTATCCCAGATCCACCGTCCAAACTCCGAGGTTGTAACCTCATCTCCATAATCATCAATCAGGTAAGGCAATTCGTTTCGGATCCCATCTAATTGTGTCAGGTTAGCACTTTTGATGCTTTCTCGTGTTGCAATCTGTGCGAATTCTGCCGCGTAATTCTTGATCTGTGCGATGTCTATTAGCTGCGGATCAGATTTGTTTGGACCATCAAACTGTTCATAAGCCACATTCAAACTAATCTGCTTCGGTTT
The DNA here is from genome assembly GCA_022824835.1 of Candidatus Poribacteria bacterium. Classification (GTDB taxonomy): domain Bacteria; phylum Poribacteria; class WGA-4E; order WGA-4E; family WGA-3G; genus MSPOR6. Next base: position 24,365 of record JAJDZB010000097.1, read on the forward strand.
TTCAGAACGTGTTCTTGGAGGAACCTGAAATTTTTTGTTATGTTTGAGACTGTTCGGAATGCCGCTAAGTGAGCGGCAGAAATACCCATACCCTACAGCAGTTTTTGCTCCCAATCCTTTATCCTTCAGTGCACTGTCAACCCAACCCTGGACGCGACTTTTCAGATTCTGATCCTTTGATAAGAAAATAAAGCGAAAAGGCGTTTGGACAACGGTCAAAAATTTGATCGGCTTCGGATCTTGAGTATCAGTAGGTAACTTTGACCCTGTGTAATAGTCAGGAAAGTGTGGGTTCATTATATCAAGCGATAGGGTCACATTATCTATTGGATAGGCTGGGAGAAATTGAACCTTTCCAACGGATTTCTGGCTACCGAAAACTTCCAGGAAATTCGTATTTAGCAGTGCACGTTCTTCATCGTTGTTGAATTGATCCTGAATCACCCAACTTCGCACAACCCCCTTGAAAGCACTTCCGGGTATATATGGGATACCATAAACATGGTCGAGCGTCATGTTGGTTTCCTGAACATGTTTGCCACCAAGTCCGATGACCATCCGCCAATCTACTTCGTAGAACTCACAGAAGACATGGTAAGCCTTTCCCAAACAGTTGAGTTGATTGGTTTGCCGGTCGCGGAGAGGGATGATCACATGCTGGGATCCGCCGAGTGTCGTAGCGTCAACCGAGAACTTAACTTTTTCATTATCTTCATAATTCAAGAAGTGTTGATAACGAAGGGAAAAGTTTGATATGTCATTTTGATTGACGAGATCCTTTGTGTCAGAGGGACATTTCATCAGTTATCCTCCTCTACTTCATCCATCAACCCATCTACGAATCGCCGAACCCAATTTAGCAATGCAAGTGTCTCAATGGTCAACCTACGATATTTGTTGGACGGTTCATCAATGACGACCTCAACAAGTTCGGTGTTGTCATCCAATGCAATCAACTGTTTACAAGTTAACCATCTACCAATCATATCATAAAGTTTTTCATTTCCTGCATCTCGCCGCTTGATGAATGCTAATGCCTGTCCAAGTCCGTTGGTTTTGATTAGGACAGGAAGTTTCTTAGAACCTGACTTATATTTTTTTTGTAAGTCCTTGATTCTTTCTGCTTCCTGAGGATCCAAACCATCTTGATCGGGGTCAAGATCGGCAATATCTTTGACCTGATCATAAGCAAATTTCGCTCGTCCTTGTTCAATGCTCCGGATGCTGTTTTCGTTCATTTTTATCTCCTTAATAGCCGTAGACTTTTGTCCGAACAATCCCCTTACCGATGGTTGCATTGCCACCGAGTTGAATTACGGGCGGAAGTCCATCTTCAAAGAATTCCATCACTTTTTCCGATTCATCTCGATTCTCTGCTTGCTCTTGAGATGTCAATTGGAATATACCTTTATCACTATCATTTACTTGGAAGATTGGCGTAGTCAAGGCAAGCGAATAGAGAATTGAATCGGAGGGCAGATATTCTTCGTACCACAAAGCTCCTTTTTGCACAGTCCCGGTATTCTGATTAATCTTGATTCGCGCTATGACTTCTGTTGAAAGCGTGACGAAATCTCGAAAATCGTCATTGCTTAACACAACGAGACTATTTTTTATTTTGTCGCGCCAATAATCGTAAATGCCATCCGAAGGGAAGCAATTTTCTGCAATCCAATTTGCAAAGTTGTCACAATTGCTTGTTGGTTCAACCTCAAAGGTGTATTCCTCTAAAACAATCTTACTGCTGTCAGTGATGATAAGATCGCAAGTAGTTGGAACTTGAATCTCTTGAGGCAAATTGTCATTAAGCATAATATTTGGCTGACAAATTGATAAGTCTTGCTTGAATCGCTCAATCACAGCGGGGCAAGTGATCCATCCGAAAACACCGGACACTGATTTAACTGGAAATAGTAATAGGCGGGCATCGGTAAAACCCAGCGCGCCTGCGTACAGGTCACCATTTTCGGGACCAAAAGCCAACTTAATGGTTTCCTTGTAGTCATCATCGTCAACAGACTGGATATTCCAACAACGTCCAAGACTGGGAATGTTCCAACCCATTTCTAACTGTGCCATATTGGGTTGTGTACTAAAAACCTCCCGTATGCCCCCTTTGAGACCTGACGCTTCTATCTTCGGATAGTCCGTGTGCTTCTCGCGTTGGATCGGTAGATCAACAATGCCAAGATCGCTACCACTTCCAGCATGCAGTGATGTTTCAACGATTAAAAATATAGGTTTTGCAGATTTAAACATAATGGTTTTCCTCGGTTACTTCTTAGACTACCCCAACGTACGAGAGACCGAATCCCTCTTGTGAGCGTTGGTCGCTAATGTTTTTGTAATGCAAACAGTCCAAAACTGTCTCGGCTTTTGCACCGTTAATTAATCGATAGTAATAGACACTACCAGCCGGGACTGCCTGATATGCCGCCTTGGGTCGGTTGTGCGCGACATCCCAACCGCCAACAGTTACGTAATTCCCTACTGCCGCGGTGATTAACTTTATATCTTGGTGTAGACCCTTAGGGTGCCAACCAGCATCAAAAATCGCTGGAGTTGCCAAATAGAGTTTGAATTCCCTGGATTTGCATATTCTTTCTCGGATTTTGGCACAATCCTCATGCAAAAGTATATCAGTACTCTGTTCAGTTTCTTGATACACGAAACTCTTCCCTTCACCGCCAAGTTTGATCAACCCGTTCTGCGGAAGTCCATCAATTCCATCAATATCTACGATGAGTCCAAATTCGGACTTACGGAATCGCTTCATGTTGATGCGGTAAAGCATACCCTCAACAGTTGCAAGGGTCTTATGACTTCGGGTAATTCCTACTTTCGGTTCATCCACGATGAAATCTGAACCTTCTGAAGTCAAGGATTGAGTGTCCCCGAGAAGGTACTGCCGCAAGTTATCACCTGAAACGTAGCCGCTTGAATGTTCAACCTGCATTTTGGTATTGTTCCATGTCAAGAGTTTGGGTAATTCCGATGGTGAGTTTGAGGCAAACGAGTTATCTGGAGACGCAATGGATAGAGGAAACAATTTTGTGCTTGCCGTTTTCTTTTCGGATACCATGTCGCGTGGCGTAGGGTAATATAGTTGACCATTTCCACTTCCTAAGAAGACACCTTTGAGTTGGATTGATGCACCTTCAAGTGACTCCTTTGTACCGATAATCGATTTCAGTTCCTCATTGGCAAAATCTGTCAAGTCAGCACAGAAGGCAATATAAGCGGTTCGAAACGCGCCTGTCACGGTGGCTGGAAACGGCATTTCGATTGAATAACCTTCCGTTTGCTCACCGCGAGTAAACGGCTTGCCATCTCGAAAGAAAAAGGTATCATTGGGTTTCAGAAACAGTCTCATTCAGTTTTACCCTCCCGTGCAATAAAATTGACAACTTCCAAAAAACTTACGAAATCTGAAAATTTCATTCGATTCTGGCTTAGCAAAGCGGTTAAATCTTCAACATTTTTGTCTATCTTATCTTGAATTTCCTGATTAGAACGTGCTGATTCGCTCATTGCCCGCCAGATTAGACGTTTAAATTCAGTTTCAACGATGCCAGGTAATTCAAGCATGCCGCGATCATCAATGAGCCTCGCAAAAACTTCACGGAATACGTACAAAAATTTCTTGGAAATTTCCCCACTTTTAATTAACTCAACAAGATTTTGACTTACTCGGATGGTATTAACAGCGTTTTCAGGTGTTTCTCCCTCATATTTCCACTTAAAAACCGTCTGAGATATATTACCAGAGTGTTTCAACAGCGCGATTCCAAGGGCGTTTTTACCATCAACAGACTTCGCAGCTTTCTCCATGGTACGCGCATGCTTTAGTACATCGCCAAGGGGTATCTTGTGGTGAGCGATACAAATGCCAGCAGATGCGGTTGACGGAGGTTTTTGATCACTGTTTAAGTTTGGAAAATTCCATCGAAGTCTATGAAGAATTTCGAGCAAATCACTCAAATTCGCTAAGGCAAGTACATCATCGCCTCCGGCATATATGAGTTTGCCTAAGAAGTCTTGCTCCACGATTTTCCGAACTTCTATCGTATAATCGTTCAATTGCCCACTAATCTCAGTATGAGTTTCAGGATCCATAGCTTGTGATATTGTTTGCCCCATTCCATCTCCATCAAGAACAATCACGGAAAAGTATCCGATTGGTTCGTGACCAACATGATCTCGAATCAATTCTCTGCGCAACTTGATGCACTGATCGATTGTTTCTTTCTGGTTCTTTTGTGCTTGTTCACTGATTCCGTAGGAACGTTCAAGACTCTGTTCTGAAAATGCCTCTTCAAAGAGCCAATCACCATCAATATTCCAAATGTTCCAATCTTCCCGGTTTTCCCTAAGTTTTGGCATGGGATTTACGGTCACTTCAAGATGGTTCCCGTTAGTATCTTTTAGTGTCTGGACCGACTTAACAAATTCCTTGTACTTTTCGGTAGCACCTTCTTTTTCTATTATCTGAGATTTGATATCAGCGGTGGATACCTCCGAGGTTGATGGAAAAGCAAGGTTTTTAATGGGTTCAAATTTATTACCAATGTATTCCCGAGCAAGACGCTTAGTCAGGCAAACTGTGCAAAGTGCTTCACCTTGTCGGCAGTATTTTGGACGCTGTTGAGCAAACTGTTTCCACCATTCCATTGGAGAGTTCGTGCCATTATGAAAAATTTCCCGCTCACCGCAGAGTGAGCATTTTCTTCCGCTTTCCTCAATCTGTCGGAAAGCGCGGCAGTTTTTTACTGATGCAAGCCATGTTCCGGTTTGAGCATACCAATCTTTGTAGTTCGCGCTACTCCCACTTGAAACAATCCAGTACAGTTGAAAAAAATTCTTAATTTGATTTCTAAAGAGTTTATCTGGGTAAGTGTTATCCCATTTCTGTTTATCAACCGTTTTAACAAAAATCTCAACAGCATGTCTTGCCATTTTCTCAAACTCACATTGGACGGTTTCTTCAACATACTGCATTGTTTGAGTTAACTCTTCAATTGAGAATGTTTTGCTCATAGCAAGGAAAAGGTTTGGAAACGAGGGAAGTCTAATATCCGTCTTTTCCCAGGCTTCAAATGGCGAAACGTCTCCGATTGATGGATAGATGATGTGAATTCCTTCTTTAGCGTAAAGTTGGTTGATTGCGGTAGCGTTGAGGTACGATAGAATGTAACTGCCAAGCCACAAGTCTTCCGTTTTCCGCGCCGTTGTGATGAACTTCTGGACAGGCGTAATTGTGAATAAGATGAGGTTTTCAGTCACTGTACTCTCCTATGCAAAAATCGCATTGATAAAATCCGTTTGTTTACTTACGTAATTGTGAGGGGTTGACCCGGGAAAAATAGAATTCAGTTGTGTGACAATCGGAACGAATTCATTACCAATCCTATGTACGCGTACTATCAGAGGTGAAGCCATCCGTGGATCAGCACTGCCAACAGCATCATTCTTACTTGCTTGCTCGTCACTCGTCACTTGTCCAATTCTCTGCAGTAGACTGTTAACGTTATCCCACAGGTTTTGACCGAAATAGACTGCTTTTATGACTGGATAAGCTGGAAGAGTTGTATTACTAACATGAACCAGGTTGCCATTGTGATGGAACCTTCCTGGTACAATTCCATTAAGTGTCTGATACACTTTGTTTTGCAAATCTGGAACGTTTTGAAAGTTCCAACCATTTTGGTACCGAATTGATCCGAATCCCCGCCGTGAGCGATTGCCAACACCACCAAGCAGGAAACTGATCTCAGCGATTTTTTCGTATTGACTAATTTGTGGATTAGGATCCATAAGTGTTAAGTTGAACTCGCCTTCAGGTAGGTAAGCCTTTCTCACGAAGTTGGGTTTATGTGGAAGTGGAGGATAATCATCTGTTGACAGTGATAACACTGGTCCAGTAATACGAACTAATATAGGCGATCTTTTTTTCGTATTGCCAAACAAATCTCCCTCTCTTTCACGTAATCTGTTTTCGTCCGTTTCTCCCACTGTTGCTCTCCACCAATAGCGGAATAATGCTTTAAATGGGGGTGGCCGAAGCTCTAAGGTGTCATTATGAGGACCGTGTAAAAACATCGGTGTCACGGTTTCAAGTCTCAAGTCTGTTTTATGCATTTTTGTTCCTCAGTCAAGAATGAGTTAGAACATTATAAAATATCAACCAAAATAAGTCAACAAAATTTCAATACCAGCAGATCCATTCAACTTCCGATTTTTCTATTACAGAAACGTTAGTTGTATTCAGGACATATCCATTCAACGCAAACCCAGATAATTGACGAAGGTATCAAGTTATAATAAGGTAATTTTGTTGTTTAATCAACTTAAAAATATAATAATTCTTGCACATAACTAAAATAATACAATGTTTTCAGAAAAGCGTCAAGTCAATTTTACACACCCATTCAGACAAAAAACTTGACAACTACCCAAACACCTGCTATAATTAAAAGTCGGAACACACTTCACAACATGCCATCTCCCAACCACAACCTCATACCATAGGAGCGAAATATGAGAAGACGTACACGAAAACAAAAGAGCTGCCAAACAGATAAAACGCCATCACTTGCAGACAGATTTCAACAGCTCTTTGATGAACACATCACACCAGAAACGGAAAGATTCAGTAAAAAAATAATCGGTTACAGTGTACCACTCAGGCTCCTCAGAAGGTTCTCAAGTATATCTTGTTTGAATTGCTATCTTTGTCAGAGTGGTAATGAATACGATCCGCCGGAAGGCGGTCCTATCATTGCCTGGTCAATGAATTTTATCGCCCTTATGGTAGGTGGCGGCAGTTCCGACCACGACAACGGAACAAAGATATGTCTCATTTCTCAAAAGTGGTGGGCATCCAAACGTGGATACGCTCCAAATATAGAAGATGTTGGTAGAACGATCATATTGGAATAAGGAGGAAACATGGACGATCTAAATGCTGTCATTCGTGAAATTAAAAGGCAAAGAAACCCGAGAAGAAAAGGAACAGTCAGCAAAGAAAGAACTACACCCCCCTTGCATCAAGCTGTAACAGACAATGACGTTGAGTCAACTCAAGAACACATTACAAGCGGCGCAGATGTCAACGAAGTAGGCAATGAAAACAGAACACCGCTACACATCGCAGCAGAAAACAACGCACATGAGATAATAAAGATACTTATAGAAAATGGTGCTGAGGTAAACGTTAAGGACCGTAGGAATGAAACCCCGTTGACTCTTCTGGCAAAATACGCAAGTGCTTATAAGGTCGTAGAAATGCTGATACAGCACGGCGCAGATCCCAACGAAGGAAACTACAAAAGCAATACACCTTTACACATCGCCGTAGAGAACAATGCACAAGAAACAGCAAAGATACTTATAGAGAATGGTGCGGAGATAAACGCTCAGGCTTCTGAACGTGCAACACCTCTGCATTATGTTGTAGAACACCCAAGGGCATACAGACTTGCAGAACTGCTAATAAAAAATGGTGCACAAGTCAACATGACACGTTTACTTGATGAAACACCACTACACATCGCAGCTAAGAAGAATGCCCAGAGAATAGCAAAAACACTTATGGACAATGGTGCGGCGATAAATGCTAAGGATTATTTTGGCAGTACGCCACTGCATTTTGCCGTAAGACACCATGATGCCTATCCGATGGTCCACCACTTGATACTATGCGGTACACAAGTCAAAAGTAAAGATGACGAGGCGGATACTCCACTACATTTGGCAGTATGGCACGGTGACCCTGAAATAATGGATATCCTCATCAGAAACGGGGCAGATATCCACGCACAGAATATCTATGAAACATTTCCGCTGCATAACGCAGCCAATGCCTTTAATAATGCTTTTATAACAACAGATACACTTATAAAACTCGGTGCACAAGTCAACGTAAAGGATGTTGATGGACAATCCCCATTACACAAAGCAGCACGTAATGCCACCTTTGAGACAATTGAATTGTTGATCAAACAGAACGCTAACGTTCATGCTATGGACAGGGAAGGTAACACACCTTTGCAGATCGCTGCAAGGTACGGAAACCCGGATGCACTTGAGGTATTGATAGAACACGGGGCAGACATCCAGTGTAAGAATAACAATTGTGATACCCCATTGCACGACGCAGTTAGGCGTAAGGCGTTATTGGTTTCAAATATATTACTGGATCATGGTGCAGATATCAACACACCGGGCAATTATGGATGGACCCCGCTTCACATCGCTGTAGAAAGGAAATATCAAGAGGCAACAAAGGTGTTACTCTCTCGAGGTGCAAATGTCAACGCACAGGACAATGAAGGCGAGACACCTCTCCACAAACCACTATCTACGTATGAAGTAGCAGAACCTACACTACGGGAAATTTTTGATGAATCCTGTTCAATTGTTGATATGATTTTGCTGTTGCTAAATCATGGGGCGGCCTCCAATATTCAGAATGCTAAAGGAATAACCCCACTGCATATCGCGGAAGAATGCAAACTTGATGAAATAGTAGAAATAATGCAAAGTCAATCCAAGTAGCGCGAGACTCATTCGTGGTGTTGCATGTTGCGATTGGAACAAGGGGGCAGCAATCCTTTTTCTATAGTGACAAACTTTAGGGACAAAAACTTTACATACCCTTTTGCATCAATTAACTTGATACCTCAAGCAAAATTTCGTAAAATATAGTAGACTTTAGAATTAATTGGACATTATATTCGGTTCGGTTAGGAAACCGAACCTACCGGGGTGTGCTACAAAAGTGTCTCATTAATTGTATGTATTACTATATATACACATTTGTCCGAAAGGATTGGATTTAAGAATTATGACCCAAACAGCTGATGTACTTATTGAGGCATTACCCTATATACAAAGGTTCTATAATCGTAGAATAATCATAAAATATGGGGGTGCAGCGATGGAGGAAGATAGTCTTATCCATTCTGTCATGGAAGACATCGTCCTGATGAAATATGTCGGGATGCGTCCTATCGTCGTCCATGGTGGTGGACCGAGTATCAAAAAATGGATGGATAAAGTTGGAAAAGAGACTGAATTTGTGGAAGGTTTACGCGTATCAGATGCGGAAACAGTAGAGATCGCTGAAATGGTACTTGCTGGAAACATAAATAAGAGTATTGTAGCACGAATCAATCAGCATGGAGGACAAGCAATTGGACTCTGTGGTAAAGATGCTAATCTGATCGTTGCAGAGAAATACTCACCACAAGTCATAGATGAACATGGAAATGAAACAACTGTTGATATCGGATTTGTTGGCAGCATAATTGGCGTCAATACGCAACCCATCATTACACTTGATGAAGCGGGTTATATTCCAGTAATTGCACCAAACGGTACGGGTGCTGATGGACAAACCTATAATATTAATGCGGATACTATGGCAGGTGAAATCGCTTCTGCACTACAAGCTGAGAAGCTAATCCTGCTAACAGATACGATTGGTATCTGTCAAGATTTAAATGACATCACAACACTCATTCCAACTATCCGCATGAGAGAGATTAATGAGTTGATTGATAATGGTACGATTTCAGGTGGGATGTTACCGAAGATAAGTGCATGTAACACTGCCCTCCTTGGCGGTGTAGCAAAGACACATATTATAGATGGAAGAATCCCACATTCGTTGTTGCTTGAAGTGCTGACAGAAGGTGGAATTGGTACAGAAATCATCAGATAACCTGAGTTTAAATCTATGGAAAATCGTAAGAACATTGCAGCGATTATTACGACATACTTTCCACATTCACATGCAGATGTCATTGCGACAAAATATATGGAAGGTTTTCCTACTGATGAAGGATTACGGGAACCGCGTGTCAATCTCGTTTCCATTTACCTTGACCAGATAGATGAACGCGATATCGGTGTTGCTTTAGCGGCAGATCATAACGTACCGATCTATCCCAGTATTCGTCAGACGTTGACACTTGGGGGGAATGAACTTGCTGTTGATGGCGTGTTACTTATCGGTGAACACGGCGACTATCCACATAATGAGTTTGAACAGCACATGTATCCGCGCCGGTATATGTTTGAACAGATTTGTGGAGTCTTTGCATCAACGGGTAGATCAGTGCCGGTTTTCTGTGATAAACACCTATCGTATAATTGGGACGATGCAATCTGGATGTATGAAAGAGCAAGACATCTTGATGTTCCATTCATGGCAGGTTCTTCCTTACCAGTCTGTTGGCGGAAGCCTTTTTTGGAACACGAACTTGGGACTTCGTTAGAGAAAGCAATCGGAATTGGCTATGGTGGTGTAGAGTCTTATGGATTCCATGCTCTTGAGACGCTCCAATGTATGATTGAACGTAGACAGGGTGGTGAATCTGGTGTGACTTCTGTCCAATGTATAGAAGGTGAGGCAGTTTGGGAAGTTGTCGCCAAAAATGGATGGATTCTGTCATTAGCAGAAGTGGCGTGTGAACAGATTGAGAATCGTCCAGAGAAAAACATTCAGGAAGGATGTCCAAACCCAACGCTGTTTCTAATTGAACATCGTGATGGATTTCAATCGGCGGTGTTGATGCTAAACGGATATGTTACAGACTTTGCTTATGCTGGCAAAATAGATGACAACATTGAGGCTACTGAGTTTTATCTACAGAATGGCACACCGCATGCCCACTTTAGTTATCTGAGTTTAAACATTGAAGAGATGTTCCTAACGGGTATACCGCAATATCCTGTTGAACGCACATTGTTAACCACTGGGATACTTGATACTGTGATGCATTCACGTGTGCAAGGTGGTATCAAGATTTCAACACCACATCTTGCCAATCTATCATATCAATCCTATCAGAACCGACTAATCCGTCCTACACTCCCGCGACCTGCAGGAGCTACATTAACGTCAATTTAGCGTCCCTTTCCAGGGCCGGTATCCTAACCGCACTATAGGCATCAATTTAGGGGTGTTCTCAGGTGGTATATACGCATTGCGTTATTCTTCACAAAAAAGTTTCAAGACAGTCATGGTCTTGGGAATCGCTAAATTGACGCCTGTGGTTCGGTATCCTAACCGCACCTATCGCGCCATAGTGGTGTTATTAGTGTATTGCCTTGATGGTTCCCCATGTAGTCGTCAGTTTTCTTGCTGCATGAACGGGAGCGGGTTGCTGTCCGGATTGCTCAAGTTCATCTGCACTCAAGGGACGATTCCACACTTTCACTTCGTCAATCAACCCCTTGTAAAACCGACTCAGATGTTCTCCAATCCATATAGACTGTCCGCTATTGATGTCCTGTGTGTTGTCATCAACTTCATTAATCAAATTACCATTCACATAGAATCGGACTTTCTTAGCTTCTTGATCTCGGACACCAGAAAGGACATGCCATTCGCCATCGTTCAGGAAGTCTGGAGATCTTACCCCAGCACTGGTGCGTGCCGGATCTCGAACGGAAAAACTTATCGTACCGCGTAGTGCAGCATTGTCTCCGTTGATAGACAATAACCATAACGGAACGGTCCCTTGTTTATAGTTTCCGACAATCCCATCGTTTTGTGTCGGCTGATCCTCTGTTTTGATCCATGCCTGTACTGTGAGTGAATCACCGGTGGAAAAGGTAATAGAATCTACCAGTGGCACTTCAACATAGTCATCCACGCCATCAAACTCCAACGCGTCACCATGCTTTCCAACAGCGGTCTTTGCGCTGCCGTGAATTATTCCATCATTGCCTTCTTTAGATAAGTCTTTTATTGTATCGTCTATAATGGTATTTTCATCAAAACTCAGATGTAGGACTAATCCATCCTCTGGATTAGCCTCACTATACGGTGAAAAATTGATGAACATACCAATTACTGCGAAAACTACAATAACACTTCTCATTTTCATAATAAACTCCTTTTTGAGAGGTTTGTTAAAAAAGCAGATTTTGATAATAGTAAATTTTACAATTAGCAATCCGAAAATAAAACAGTAGCGTTAATTTGGTATTATCCATTACCCGTAAGTTCTTGAAAAACCTTCACAAGTTTTTCTTGCGTTACGATTGGATCCTCAATAATAATCCTGGCACCACCGATAACATCCATGAAACCTAATTCTCTTGGGTATCGCGGCACAATATGCAGATGAAGATGTGGTATACTTGCTCCCGATGATTCACCCATATTATATCCGACATTAAATCCCCGTGGCTGGTATGCGCGTGTCAAGACTTCAAAACTGATACATTCAAGTTCATGTAGATGTAAAACTTCATCTGAACGCAATTCCCTCTTATCAACGATATGCCGATTTGGAAAGATCAAGAGATGACCAGGACTGTAGGGATAAAGATTGAGTGAGATTGTGAAGAGTTCAGTTCTATGAACTTCTAAACGTTGAACCTTTTCATCTTTCTCAACAATTGCACATAATATACATTCAACATCGGGTCGATTCTGCCCTTTAGCATAAGGCATTTTGTTGGGGACAAAAAGATTTTCACGCATAAATTTATCCTGCGTAACCACAGAAAAATGAGAAAATTGCGGGAGTCGCTATAGTTGAACCACCTGATCTGATTAGCAAATTCAAAATTGTATTGAGTACTTTCTGTTAGGTGTATGAAAATTATATGTTTAAGTTACCAAAATGTCAAGTATGAATCTGAACCAGGATTATTAGGATTTCCAGGATAAGAGAGCTTTTAGCGCAGTCGGTGTCTTCTAAAAGCACGAACTTTTTCCGGGTCTATGCAAGTGATATTTTGGGCAACAAAATTTCTTTCTTGCAGAATTAAGCAACCAATTTGACCCTATCTTGCGTCACTATAGGTTGATATGCAATTAATCAAGTAATCACTTTCTGGAGACACCTGATGAAAAATGACGATGTCGCACTTATTCACCGAATTCTGGCAGACAGTGAAACCGCTTTCACTGAACTGGTAAAAAAGTATCAGAAACAGGTTCACGCTTTGGCTTGGCGAAAAACTGGGGATTTCCACATCGCTGAGGATATTACTCAGGAGACCTTCTTGAAAGTGTATCAGAGACTTCACACCCTGAAAGATCCCAAGCAGTTTTCTGGGTGGCTCTATGTGATTACAACAAACCTATGTAACACGTGGCTCCGCAAAAAACGGATACAGACACAACCTTTGGGGGACGCAGAGACAACGATGACTCCGAAAGATGCTTATTCACAACATGTCGTAAAAGATCGCGCAACAACTGCTGCTGAGGCGCAACGTGAAGTGGTCAAAACGCTGCTTGCTAAGTTGAAAGAGAGTGAACGCACAGTGATGACGCTCCACTATATTGGTGAGATGACAGTTGAAGAAATTAGCAGATTTTTGGGAGTATCAAGCAGCACAATTAAGAGTCGTCTCAGACGGGCGCGGAACCGACTAAAAAAGGAGGAAACGATGATTAGAGAAGCTCTTGAACACTTCAAAATCTCACCGAATCTAACCGATAACATTATGCAGGAAGTCCCACGACTTAAACCTTCTACACCTTCCGTAAGCAAACCACTTGTGCCGTGGGCAGTTGCGTCTGCAAGTGCAATTTTGCTTGTGTTAATGCTGGGGTTAGGCAGTAAACACCTATTGCGTTTTCAGCAACCTTACAGTTTAGATGCACAAGCTGAAATGAGCGTTGAAATCGTAGATGCACCTATTGTACAAAATGTTGAAGCAGAACCGGATGTACAAAATCAATTTGGAAGTGATAACGTCGTGAGTAAGACAGAGAACAACGGTCAACAGGTAGATGAAACCGTATTTGCAGCTGCAGAGACAGAAGGTGAAGATGTTTCTGTCCGCAAACAACAGTGGATTCAAGCTGAACCTATCATTGGAAGTGCGGTAGAGAACTTATTTGCAACCGATGATGGAGAACTCTATACTGTCCTTGATGCACACATATACAAATGGAAAGACGATAAGACTGGATGGCAACAGTTGAGTGGTGACATCAGAGATTATCATGAAAGATTAGATGAAACTATGCTCATAACGGATGTTCCTATAGCAAAGTGGGACAATACGCTTTATATAGTTTTAAGTAATTTGTTCTTGGCTTCAAAAGATGATGGTAAGACATGGGAAATAGTTCATTCATGGGCACCTGGATATTCTGCTCCGCGTAACTTGGTGTTGACTGAACATGCGTTTTGGGTGAGTCTTAACAGAGGTGTTTTCCGTTCTGAAGACAAAGGTAAGACATGGAAGGAGGTAGACGTTGCATTATTTAAAGGTGCCATTTTCTTTAAAGCGATACAAAACACAGTATTTGCTGGATCATACACTGGACTCTATCGCTGGAACACCGGCAGGTGGGAACGTGTAGAATTACCGGTAGCTGAAGCACTATTAGTCTTCAAAGCTGCATCCACCAAAGAACGTTTGTATGTATTAGCATACTTAGGTTATGATTTCTATGACGATAAAGCAGTCCGTGAAGGACGACAACGGACGTGGTGGATCTTCCGTTCAGATGATTTGGGGAATTCATGGAAAGACATTACACCGACAAATGCATGGCAACTAAAAGCCGAGGCACCAGAGATCCAACTTGTCGCTGCTGGTGAAACAATCATGTTGATGGGTAGGGGTATTGTCCGTTCTACCGATGCAGGTGAAACTTGGCTGCCCCCACAAGCACCGCATAATCTCCCTACTGAAATAAAGAACTATTTGCCTTCTGTGGCATTAAACGAGCAAGTATTTTACGCTGTAGGGAGAGGTCTGCACCGTTCGACTGATGGTGGAAAATCATGGCGCAAGGTAAATATCACGCCAAATAGGAGATGGTTCGGAATAGAGAACTTAATCGTGCATAAACCAAAGGAAGGAATTGGAAACAATCAGCCGATTCTTTATGGGACAGCAGGAATTAGCATAGTAAAAACGACTGATGAGGGCAAATCTTGGAATCATATTCAGGTAGAGATACCTATGGACACGCCTGTAAGAGAAGACCAACCATTCATTTTTCAGATGGTCAAATCCGATGGTGTGCTTTATGCAAAAGGTAGCAGCCATTACCCTATCGGTGAATTGCGTTTCTATCGCGTCTCTGAAGATGACAACACATTAGTTTCTATTCAAGACATCCCAACATTTGACTCAAGGGAATTAAGAGACCGTCTGCGTAAGTCTCAAAATCTCTCATTAGAAACTCTCCAGAGAGATTTCTCTGGAGCGACTCAATTCTTTGATTCGCTACTCCAAGTAACGCCTCAGGAGCAAGACACAATTATACGAAACGGATTGCAGGGACAGTTTGCAGTCAGTACAAACACGTACTATCTGGAATACAACTATAAACTCTTCCGATGGGAGGCTGGTGATGCAGAATGGCAAGACATCAGCATAGAAGAGAACCCTACCAGAACATGGGGACATCTCAGACTGGCTGTTTCAGGAGACACAGTCTACGTCGGAAAACGGGATGGTCACCTGCTTGTATCATACGATAAGGGAGATAATTGGATTGATCTCACCCCAGCACTCCCATTCCCTGTTAAAATATTCTTCAAAAAGATTGTGACTGCTGGGTCAACTGTTTATGTAGCAACGACCGCAGGAATCCTTACATCAGACGATGGGAAAAATTGGCGAGTCGTGGCAGACACAGAAGGAACAAATCTTATCATGGAAGAATTAGCAGTTGACGGCACAACACTATATGGTATTACTGAAGATACAGGTATCTATCGTCTAAAAAATGATAGTGATACATGGGAACAGATTATAGTAGAGATTCCAGAAAGTGCCAAAGTCAATCTGCAGTTTAACGGAACTTCTCTTGCTGTTCATGGAAACACTATATATCTGGGGACAGAATTTGATGGTATGTATCGTTTTACGCTTGAAGAATAACACATAGAATCTAAAATCACGACAGACTCCACCTGATGAATCTTGACACTCAGATATCGAATCCTTTATGTCTGAACCAAGATTATCAGGATTTTCAGGATTTTCAGGATAGGAGAGTTTTTGTGCAGTTGGTGTCTTCTGAAAGAACGAACCTTTCAAACACTCAGCAGACTAAAGAGTTGAAAAGATTAAGCTTGACTTCTCTCTTGAATAATAGGTATAAATGTGCTATCATAAATAATCAATGTGATATCATAAATATCAATAGAGAGGAAAAGGATGATAAAGAAAGTATTGCTCATACTCATATTAGTGCCAATTGCATGTATCGTTGCCTTGACGCTTACTGTGGTCGATTCTGCTGAGGTTGACACAGAAAAAACGGCAGAGAAAGTAAAAATCTCAGACAAACCTTCCATCGTAACGTTGGCAACTGTCATGAAAAGTTTTCGCGGATCCTTGAGCGAAGAACTACTGGCTGATGCTTCTTTTCCACTCGGTCATAAGGAGATGTATTCCTGGTCGAACCTACCGCCGCAAGGAAAAGACCGTGGCGGTATTGAATTCAGTAGGTTATCAGAAGAACAGTCGTCTCTTTTCTATAAGGTTTTGGCTGCTTTTTTGAGTGATGAAGGTTACACAAAAGTTTCCCTGATTACCACAAGAGCGGAAACAGACCTTGAGAAAATTGGACATGATTTCTGGCAGAGACGGCCTTACTTTATCGCGTTATTTGGCAACCCGGAAACCGATGGTTCCTGGGGATTCCAATTGGATGGTCACCATTTATCACTCAACTTCTTGGTGCATGGTGATGATGTCTTGATCGTCCCGTCACATCTCGGCGCACAACCAGCAACCATTAACGGTAATGCTGTACTTGGAAAAGAGAGAAACAACGCTTTAGCTTTACTCAACAGCCTTAATGAGGAACAGAAAAAGAAGACTATCCAGACAGGTCGTCGCGGCTTAAAAGTCGGTCCGGGGGGTACAACAGATCCCCATCTGAATTACGATTATTCACACTTCAAAGGTATCGGCTTAAAAGCATCAGAGATGAATGACGCACAGAAAGACAGTCTTAGAGATTTAATAAAAGCCTATGTCTACAATCTTGAAACCGAATTTGCTGATGTCTGGATGAAGGATATTGAGACTGATATTGACGATACCTATTTCGTATGGATCGGCGGCACCACAGAGAACGATTCCATTTACTATCGTGTTTTCAATCCCGCAGTCTGGATAGAATTCAATGACGAAGGTAGAGGAACAGATCATATTCATACGATTACCCGATCACCTAATGGGAACGATTACGGTATTTTCGCATTGAATCGGGGCCCAAGAACGCTTGCGGAACACTATGCTATGGCTGACCATCACAGAATCAGCCATTCGTATTTTGATTATACAACCGAGTAAAAGTCATATAGATAGGGCTTATGCATTATCTCTTAAAGTCCCCTTGATAAGGGGGATTTAGGGGGTTAAAAAAACTAAAAACACTGAAATATCGCACCATTTAACCCCCCTAACCCCCTTATCAAGGAGGGAATGCGTAAGTCCTGATAATAATAAAAGGCATATAGAAAACTGAAAGGAGCAATAATGTTTGAAAAAGTATTAGAAGAAGTTGAGCAACAGTGTCGGGAAGAACGAGTTCCAATGTTAGGTCCTAACAAGGCGAAGTTACTTGCAAGTTGTGTTGAGAAGGCAAAACCTTCACGCATTGTAGAGTGTGGCACAGCAATCGGTTATTCCGGATTGTGGATATTACGCGTGTTGAAAGCCTTAGGTTCTGGACGTTTAATCACGGTAGAGATAAATCCTGACAGTGCAGAACGAGCACGTGAAAATTTTAAGAATGCGGGTGTGGCAGATCTGGTAGATTCCCGAATTGGAGATGCATCAGAAATACTCAAGACTATACAAGAACCTGTAGACTTTCTATTCCTTGACAATAACAAAGATGGTTATTACGCCTGTTTCAAAGCCATTGAATCACAACTAACCGATCCTGCGACCTTAGTGGCAGACAACGTAGGTAGAGCGGACCAGATGGCTGAGTATCTGGAACATGTCCGTTCCAACTACGAATCAGAAACACATTGGTTTGAAAGACGGAGACCCCCGAGAAGACCTGATGGAAACCGGGAAGGTAACAGTGAACAACGGGGACCACGCGGACGTGACGGTATGGAGGTCAGTGTTTTTCGCCGCTGATTGGAAGGAATTAGAACAAACAGTTATCCCCTTAACGCACAAGGTACGATGATAGAATCCACCATACCGTGTAATATCTTCTTATCTGCGGGACAAACGGCTGCCTGAATACCACCGAGTTTCACAGTGTCACCTACAACAAAGTAGTATGGACGTAGCAATGGACGGGAAGGCATTTCTTGCATATCCTGTGCGTCGAAATCGTAGTATTGCATTCGGACACGCATTGCGGTATGGAACTCCTGAAGTATGTAAGGTGTCTTCTCAAAACTCTTAAGACCGTTCTCAATTGCTGCAAGCCACTCCTCTGTAGGTAGATCATGTCCTATTTTCACACCACGACTACCCCATGAAAATTCAGAAAAACCGGAAGGTTTAAGAACCAATTCCCGCTGTTTCTGTGTGATTGTGCTAAGCTGCCGCCAGTCGCTTACAGGAACATCATCAATTGCGAGGTTTGGAATAACAGCGTGGGGTGGCAATGGACGCGGGTCCAATATCCATGTTTGCGGAATGATCTCCTGCAAGAACGGATATGCCTTTTTACCCAACTGTCGTTTCCAAAACGTTTGGAGTGCGGGGTGATGAAAGAGCGCAAAACACAATTTTTCTTCTAAGTACGCTTTTGGGGGTGGCGTCATTACAACGGTGCGTTTCTTTGCACCATAGAAGATCAATTCGGTCTTCGGTATGTTCGGCAGGTCAAACAGTTCATAGAAACGGTAAACCACATCAACGTCCATCCCACCGTTTTCGCTTTGAACAGAGATACCATCTTCAGTAAATATCACCTCATGAGGTTTTACAGTAGCAGTCGGAAGTCCTGCATCGCATAGCGCATTTGCTAACCATAGCATCTCTGGACGGTAATCCTCAGATTCATCGGAGACAACAATTGCAAGTTTAACGTCATCCTTCTTTACCAAGGACCGAATCATTTCAGCAAAACCGTTCACCATACCGTCTTTTCCACCGATAACGGGGTAACTGAGTTTCGCATAGAGACGTGATAGACACCCAGTACCACCGATGAAACCTGGGATAGAGTCCAGTTCTGTAATTACGTTTGTGTCGTCAGTCGTAGGTAAAATATCGGGTCGTATAACACCTGGAAGTTGACTTTTGAAACGGTTCATCCGCCCATACTGTATTACATTCTCCGGTTTACCAATGTCCAAGTATTCTGATACCCAGGTAGGTTGAATACCTCTTGTACTTTGGGAATAGAGCAAATTGCAGGCACGATAGAAACTGAGCAGATGAGGACCAAGTTCTTCAAACCAACGCAACTGTTTTTGTGATATCCAGAAAGGTTCTGGTGAGATTCGCCATGATGTATTGCAATCGGGATGCACTTCCCGTTTCTCTGCGGAGAACAACTTCTCCTTCGGTATTTCATCATTTATTAACAAACATATCTGTTTAGCATCCAAATTAAAACTCCTAATTTTTACAATCTTGCGAGCTATAAGATAACCTGCTTGACAAAAGCTATCTTCTTCTGTGATGCGAGCGTATTAATCACTGGGCGCGGTACCGGACTATCCACATTAATTAGAGTCAGCGCAACTTCATCAGGGCGCGACCGCCCCACCGTCATATCTGCTATGTTGATATTGTGTTCACCCAATATTGTCCCGATTAATCCGATCATCCCCGGTTGATCACGATTATAGATGAGAAGTATGTAACCCTCAGGCGTTGCGTTGAGGTGCAGTTGATTGATACGCACGATGCGGATATCTTTTCGTCCGAACGTAGTACCAGCGAGGACTGTATCATCTCTATCTGTTGCAACTGTAACTGTCATCAAATTTGCGAAGTCTGCTTCTGAATCGCTTTTCGTTTCCGTAACAGCGATACCGCGTTGTTTGATCAAGAAAGGAGCATTCACATAATTTACTTCTGTTAAGACAGGCGTTAAAAGACCTTTTTGTAATGCTACTGTGATTGGGGTTACATCCTCTTTTTGAAAGAGTGCACCACTATAATGGATTTTGATTGCGGCTATTTGACCTTCAACAATTTGAGCGTGGAAACTTCCGATCTTTTCAGCGAGCTGCAGGTAGGGACCCAAGATGTCGTACATCCTTGGGTCAATTCTTGGTTGATTTACAGCATTTGCGACAGGTTTGTTCTGGAGTGCGTTGATTACCTGTTGTGCGACTTCAATTGCCACATGTTCTTGTGCTTCAGTTGTTGATGCCCCCAGGTGTGGCGTTGCAAGGAAGGTATCCAGTTCCAGCAGCGGATTCTCAGTTGCAGGTTCATCTTCAAAAACATCAAGTGCAGCACCAGCAATCTTACCATTTTTTAGTGCATGATAAAGTGCCTCTTCGTCTATAATGCCTCCGCGAGCACAATTAATCAGACGACTCGTCGGCTTCATCAGTTGAAATTCAGCATCTCCAATGCTATGATACGTTTCTGCATTCAGATGTGTATGAACTGAGATATAATCGGATTCTTGAAATAGTGTTTCTCTATCAACGAGACGAACCCCCATTTTTTCGGCAGCTTCAGCCGTGATGTAAGGGTCAAATGCGATGGATTGCATACCGAAGGCGTTTACACGTTTCATAACTTCTCGTCCGATTCTGCCGAGTCCAACAGTGCCGAGGACTTTACCGTAGAGTTCCACACCGATGAAGTCGCTGCGTTGCCAAGTTCCTTTCTTCAGAGAAATACCTGCAGGGACGATGTTTCGTGCTAACGCTAACAACAGCGTGATAGTATGTTCAGCAGCAGCGATCGTATTCCCTTCTGGTGTATTGACGACTAAAATCCCGTGTCGTGTTGCAGCCGCTACATCAATATTATCAACGCCAACCCCCGCGCGTCCGATAACTTTCAGTCTTTTAGCCGCTTCAATGACTTCTGCTGTCACTCTTGTATCACTTCTAATGAGTAGCGCATCATAATCAGCAATCCGTTCTAATAATTCTTCATGGGTTAGCTCTAACGCAACATCAACCTTAAAATCACCGCTATTAATTAGAACATCTAAACCTTGCTGCGATAGCAGATCGCTAACCAGCACTTTGTCCATGATTGAAAACCCTCCCGCGAACACCTATAGAAACTAAAATTGTAGCACCTTAATCCGTTAGTGTCAATTTAAAAAGATGACCGATGAATCAACATAGAGTATGCATAAGACATTCTATGTTGATTCACCGGCTTAGGTAAAACCTTTTTTACCGAATTAACTATTTAATCTTCATCAGGGATAATATATTTATCTTTCTATGCCGTTTCTACGGAACTCAAAGGGTTAGCATATAGTTCTTGTCTGCTTGTGATATTTCACGTAATGGAGGTCTATCAAGTAGCATTTTCAAACAACGTATTGAAAGATCATTGATAGATATTGACTTCTGAGTGCTTTTGAGGAATATCAGAGGTACGATTTCCATCAGCATCAGATAATCTTATTGATCCATCACAACAGCCGCAAGTACTTGTAGTGATAGCATCTGCACCGCAGGAACTACATACATCTTCGGTTTCAGCAGCATCCCAGTTTCCTGATAACAGGAAAAGGCATCCGCTAACGAACAACAAAGTGATCATCGTGTTTACAATTGTATTCCGATGCGTTTTCAACATTCTACTCATTATCCTTTCCTTTCATTTTCTTATATAGGTAAGACAAATCATAACATATCAAGTATACCATATCTTAGAAAAAATGTCAAGAAATTCTGCACTGAAAATGTTTATTACATTATTCTGCATCTTGAACTAATTCTGGTAATATATCCCTGCATTCTTTCTTGACAAAAAGCAGCTTGCACATTATACTAAATATAAGATTCATTAATATAGAGGATTTAAATGCAATATAAAGGATTTGAACTTGATAATTTTCAGCAGGAAGCGATAGAAGCGATTAGCCGAGAACACTCCGTAATCGTAACTGCCCCGACAGGTGCTGGTAAAACCGTCATCGCTGAATATGCCGTTGAAAAATGCCTGCAGACAAATAAACGCGTGATCTATACTGCCCCGATTAAGGCACTTAGCAATCAAAAATATAGAGATTTTCAGTCCGAATATGGCGATAAAATCGGTATTGTCACTGGAGATGTTGTCTTGAATCCGTATGCACAAGTTCTCTTGATGACAACTGAAATCTTCCGAAATACTATCTTTGATGATATAGATAGATTACAAGATGTATCCTATGTGATCTTTGACGAAATCCACTATATCAACGACATTGAACGTGGGACTGTCTGGGAGGAGAGTATAATTTTTGCTCCGCAACACATCAAATTCGTTTGTCTCAGTGCGACGATTCCCAACATCAACTCTTTTGCCGAGTGGATGCGGGACGTTAGAGATATTAACCTTGATGTTGTTGAAGAATTAGAACGGCCTGTACCTTTGGAGCATCACCTCTATTATACCGGTTTTGGCATAGGAAAATTAGAACATCTCAATCCACTTAGAAAAATCACAAGTCGAAAAAAGCGGAGAGGTAGAAATAAAAAACAGAACAAGATTGAAAATGCCGATAATGCCAATACTGCAAAACAACATGGCATCATCTATACTGAGTTGATTCCATATCTCAAGAAGCATAGACAACTTCCGTGCCTATATTTCTGTTTCAGTCGGAAGAGATGTGAAGCGAATGCGTTATATTATGCCACTTCAGGGATCCACGATCTGCTTGATAAAGTAAAACAGGAGCAGATTTTAGAAAAATTTGACGCACTCTGCAAACAGTTTGATATTGTTGAAGAAAAGGTAATCACAGACTTTCGACGCTTAGTAGCCTGCGGCATAGCCTACCATCATGCAGGTATGTTACCGACGCTTAAAGAGGTCGTTGAACGGTTATTCACATCAGGATTGATACAACTCTTATTTACAACTGAGACATTTGCTGTCGGGATCAATATGCCAGCTTGCACTGTAGTGTTTGATAGTCTTGAGAAATTTGATGGTATCAGTTTTCGGTATCTAAAGGCTGGTGAATATCACCAGATGGCGGGTCGCGCAGGCAGACGTGGTATAGATAAAGTCGGTTATGTCTACGCACAAGTTGAACCAGAGTATTCTGTGCACGGAGATGTGAGTAAAGCAATTTCAAACAACATTGAACCGATCAATAGTCAGTTCAATCTTTCGTACTCAAGCATTCTCAATCTATATGAGAAGTTCGGAGAAGATATATACGATGTTTATACAATGACTCTGAGCAACCACCAAAATAACAAACTTATTACCGATCTCAATGAACGCATTGAAGTGCAAGAGAAAAAACGAGATGCACTACCCCCGCCAATCTGTATACACGACGATATTGATGGGATGCAACAGGTTGAAAGTTATTATAGACATAAACGCAAAAATGACACTAAACATCAAAAATTACATTTGGAATTAGTAGCACTAAAATCTATGCCGTTTCATGGGAAGTCACAAAAAAAAGAACGTAATAAGAACATGAGCACGGTTTACAGTAAGATAAATAGTCTCAAGATGGGACTTGCCAAAAATCTATGTCACGATTGCTCTAAACGCCCGGAATGTACCAATAAATATAAAACGATACGTAAACAGGAACAGTACATTTTCAATATAAAGAAAAGACATGCCTCAATAAAGAATTTTCAGCAAGAACAGATCACCTCCCGTTTAAAAGTACTGCGATCACTCGGATATATTGAAAAGGAGACACTTCTTCCCCGTGGACATACCGCATCTCATATCTACGGGTACGAACTCCAATTAACGCAACTCCTTTTTAACGGTTTCTTTGAACGGTTAAGTGAAGATGAAATCAATTGTCTTTTAGTTGCAATTGTGTCTGAACCCCGCAAAGATGGATATTTTAAACGTCTAAAAGAGAAAAGGATGTTATCAATTCTGGGTGAGGCGATGAACGAGATATTGGAAATTCAGAGAGTAGAACACGAACTATATGTCGCAGAATTGATTCCCGATTTGGAGTTCCGTTTGTGTTCTGCTATGCTCGCTTGGAGCTGTGGGTGTGAATTTGACGAATTGACAGATTATGCTGAGCTTGACCCGGGTGATTTTGTCAGAACCTTTAGACTTGTGATAGACCAATTACGTCAAATCCGACGCGCAATGAAGGGACATACCACATTAACTGACAAACTCAATCGATGTATCGGAAAAATCAATCGTGATATCGTTGATGCTGAACGACAACTACGGATCGGACAAGATAATCTCATAGTGGAAGAAGAAAATGAATTAGAAACGAATCCTGTGAATGATAGAGACATGTAACAGAATACCTATACCTTACTACAACTATTGAAGGAGAAAAAATATGGCAAACAAGGACTATAACCTAAAAGGAACATTATCTGTTAGAGAAGCTAAGGAAGAGGATGCCACTAACTTGCAGGCATACTGTTTCTCTGATAAAACAGCGGAGGAGGTAACTGACAATCTGAAAGCGGATCTGGCTGAAGATAGTCAGAAAACTCGACTTGTTGCTGAATCAAGTGGACACGCTATCGGACACATCTCGGTAGAACAGCATCCATTAGATAAAAATGTTGGACAGATCAGTGAATTGACTGTCGCTGGACCCTTTCGCCAATTGGGTGTTGCTGATAATCTTATCACAGCAGCTGAAGCTATCGCAGCAGAAAAAGGTATGGAAACCCTTGAAATTGAACTGTCTTCTGATGAAAACCCTGTCATTCAACGATACAAGGATTGGGGTTTCACAGAAAAACCGATTGTCACACTTCAAAAGACCATCACTGCTGAAACACCAACAGATGTTGAAGAGCCTGAGGAAGATGTTGAGCAGGCGGAAGAGGATACAGAAGAACCTGAAACAACACAACCTGAACTTTTTAGTCAGACAGGTCAATCGTAAAGCAGTAGGCACACCGTGTGCCGTCTCTTTAATAGTAGTAGGCACTCTCCGTGTGCCGTCTCATATTAATGGTAATAGGCACTCTCCGTGTGCCGTCTCAGTTGAGAACACATACATGAAAAAGTTTTTTCTTCTAATCGGACTTGCGTTTTTCATAATTGGATGCGGCAACCAAAACGAGCACTTGGCAAAAGGCAAAGAACTCATCAAATCCGACAAAAGACGGAAAGAGGAGCGCGCTGTTCGAGAATTTAAATTGGCTATTGAACAGGAACAAGATAACGCTGAAGCACACTATCTGCTCGGGTTCTATAATTCGCAAGCGTTCTATGAGGCGAATCAAACTGAATGGCATCAGGCATCCATTGCACAGAGAGGACAGCATTTCTATAAAGCGTATCAGCAGGAACCACGGGAATACCTTGAGATCCTTGTTTTTGATACCCTCAGAGATGACGATGTCAATGTACAGAATGCTGCACTGGAAGCACTTACCCTAATTTCGCAGAAAGGCGGACGTAAACAGCTTATCAAGCAATTACAGAAAGCAATTAAATCCAAGGACAACCGAGACAGACATGATGCACACTGGGTTATGGCAAACATCGGTAAAACGAATCCATCAACCATGGTGCCACTTCTCATTGATCTGCTAAATCACAAACAGATGGGGACCCGGTTGAACGCTGTAAAAGCACTCGGTGAAATAGGGAGCGAAGCAGCTATTCCTGCCCTTGCGGAACTTATTGAATCGGGTTCTGCAAGAAGAGAAGCGGATAGAGAAGTTCCGGAAGTGCGTCAGTTAGCAGTCGCTGCTCTCGGTAAAATCGGTGGAAGAGCCGTGCCTGAGCTTGTAAAGATTACGCAGAACAAAGGCTCATCGTTGCGAGTTGATGCAATCCGGGCTCTGTCCACACTCGGTGATGAAAAGGCAGTGCAACCGCTCTTGGATGCACTAAAAGAGAAAAGTAGCCGCGAAGTCGTTGTTAAGTTAGCAAACTAAAGGAATACTGATGTTTAGCCAGTTAATATTTAGCCAGTTAATATTTAGAAGGGCACTCACTGTTCTCACGCTTATTACAGTCGTCTTGGCAACGGGTTGTGATAACCGTTATTACGATGAACACATGCAAATGGAAGTGAAACGACTTGACAGTGACCTTGATAACCGATGGTCAACAAGTGGTGTTGTTATAAACAGCATCACCCCCAACGGGCCCGCTGATAAAGCACAACTTTCTACGGGTGAACTTATCTCCTACATAATCGGTGAATACACTATTCAGAACGCACAAGACTACACTCGGGCTGAAAAAAAGGCGATGAAACATGACAGCAATATGCTGTTATACATCAAAGGTAAAGAGCCACTACGTATAGCAACGCGTAAATTGGGGGATAAAGTCGGATTACAGGTAGAAGGCAATGACACCGTCCGAATAAAACAGATCACACCCGGCACACCTGCAGCAAATAGTGATGATATACAGATCGGTGATGTCATTGAAAAAATTGTTGATGAACGAAAGATATTTAGTTTAAAAGACTACAAGAAAAGTGTCAATGAATTCGCAAAAATGAATACAAGCATAACGTTGCGAACTACAGAACTCATCGGTGTGAAAATCGCCTCTGTGACGGCTCTTGGTAATTTGGGTGATGCACGTGCTGTGGATGCCTTGATAGAAATCCTTCAAAATAACCGAGAACTTGCGCTACGTAAAGCCGCAGCACGTAGTTTAGAACGACTTGTCGCTTTAAGCGAACTTAATCCACTCTTCCAAAAGTTTCAGGAGGAAGATGTAAATCAACTTCCTGCAGACACGCTTGATGTCCGACATCGTGAATCTGCTGAGATACTCGGATTGCTTTTTGTTGATCTCAAAGCAAACACAGCAACACTTGAAGCACCTTTCGGTATTCAGTTTCGTCACCGATCAGCATCTCTACACCAGAAGGTAAGTGCTGGTCCGCTTGTTGAGCTTGCTGAAAAATATATCCATTTAGATACAGAACCGGAACAGGAAATTCGTAGAGCCTGCCTTTCAATGCTCGGTACACTTAAACCTGTTTCTTCAATTGAACCGCTGGTAAAGGTTCTGAGAGACAAAAATGAGATACCGGGTATACGTTTCCAAGCAGGTTTGGCGTTGAGTCTCATCGGTAAACCTGCAATTGATACGCTCATCGCTGCATTCAATGAAGCCGATACGGCAGCCAAAGACATCGCAGCTTCCGCACTCGGGAGGATCGGTGGTATACAGACACGCGACTTTTTAATCAACGCATTGGAGACCACAGAGGACCCAGCGATACAATTGACCCTCGTTGATGCAATTGCCAAGATCGGAGATGAACCTTCCTTGAGTGCGCTTGAACGACAAAGAGATCGATTCCAAGAGGATGATTCTGCTATCCGTATCTTTCTTGACGAGGTATTTAGCAGCTTGGCAACCCCTGCTCAGTAACCCTATTTTGGTGTAATGCCTATTTTGGTATGATGAAAATTGGACTGATTTCCGACCTACATACGGATGCAACCGAAGCGAACAGATCAATTATTCCAATTCTCATTGATGCCATCAAAGCATCCGAACTTGATGTTTTCGTGCTTGCGGGTGATATTACACCCAAGCTAACTGATTTTTACAAAATACTTGGAGAATTTGCCAAAGCGAACCTGACTTGCCGGAAGTTCTTTGTTCCCGGTAATCATGATATCTGGGTGAATAAAGAAGCAAACATGACAAGTGCGCAGAAATGCTTGGTTATTTCCGAAATATGTCGTGACCATGGGTTCCACCCTCTCAATGAGAACCCGCAGGTTATAGACGAAGTTGGTTTCTGCGGCACCATCGGTTGGTATGACTATACTTATGCCTCTGACAAGTACGATTTTACGCAAGAACAGTATGCTGAGAAAGAGTTGATGGGAGCAGTTTGGAGTGATAAACGTTACGTTATCTGGTCAGGAACAGACCCTGAAGTATCACGCCGTTTTGAAGAAGAACTCAGTCAACAGATCGTTACGATCAAGAACGAAGTAGAACGTATTATTGTTGTCACGCATCATGTGCCGTTTCGTGCATGTATTCGTTATCGTAACGAACTACCGTGGGATTACTTTCGTGCGTTTTACGGCAGCGTCGGTCTTGGTGATGTATGTCTACAAGAACCACTTGTATCACACGTGCTTTTTGGACATATACACTATCCTGTCAATCAACAGATTGAGAATGTCAGAGCAATATGTGCACCTATCGGATACTTCCACGAACAACCATCCGAAGATTTAGAGACATTTATTCAGAACCGTTTGACCTGTTTCACAATATGAATTGATGGAAAATATGGACAATAAAGGAGAAGAAATGGAAATAACCTTAACAGATAGCAACGAAGCGGGATCTCTTGATTTTCCGTGGGGTGCAATTAAGTGGCTATGTAATGACCAAATTGATCCGGACGCAGAAATGACATTCGGGGTTGTCTACATTAATGCAGGAGAAGGCAATCCGACCCATTACCATCCGAACTGTGAGGAGTTAATCTATGTCCTTTCAGGTGAGTGCGACCATAAGTTAGGAGACGAAACAATTCCACTCAAACCTGGGATGATGTTGCGAATTCCACGCAATGTCAAACATAATGCTGTGAATACCGGATGGCAACCCGTCACTATGATTATCTGTTACTCTGCTGCAGACAGGCAAACAGTTTTTTGTGATGCGTAGGAAAATACGTTACAGAAAGGTTTTCAATAGACAGGAGAGATTATGAATAGTTACAAATCCAATAGTTCAAAACAGTCCTGCAAAGTTAAAATCTGTGGAACAACATCTATTCACGATGCGTGTCTCGCTGCAGATGCAGGTGCAGATTATTCCGGTGTGCTCGTTGACGTCGCAGTCTCAGAACGTTCATTAAACACAAGCCAAGCCGTGGAAATCGCAAGCGCAAGTCCTATCCCGACTGTACTACTACTTTACAATCGCACAACAACTGATATATATGAAGCGGTATCCAAAATAAGACCCTTTGCAGTTCAATTGCTTGGAACGGAGACACCACAACAGGTAGAAGAACTCAGACGTCTCGTGACATGTCAGTTGTGGAAGTCTGTCTACTTACCAGCAGGAAATCCTGAAAATGTAGACGTACCAGCAGTTCGTGAACAGATGCAGGCGTACTGTGATGCGGGGTCGGATTTTCTCCTATTCGATTCTGTTGATATTAGCGTTGATCCGCCGCGCTATGGTGGTACTGGCAAGACATGTGATTGGCACGTTGCCGCTGAGCTCATCGCAGAAAGTCCGTTACCTGTGTTTTTTGCGGGGGGAATCCGTCCAGACAACGTTAAAGATGCAATTGAAACTATCGATCCTTACGGAATTGACCTATGCTCTGGTGTAGAAGCATCAAAGGGTGTGAAGGATAAGCAGAAACTTGCACAACTGATGGAACAGGTTGACATCTCAAAATATCCCATAAATCAAAACCCTTGAAATCATACTGAAAAATAGGATATACTTGTATATGTCAACACTGTAATACCATTTCTAATTGAAAATGTCGCATTATTACGTAGGTCGGGTAGAGGAACGAACCCCGACTGGGAAGTCTTTATCTAAACCTACGTGTCGGGTTTCGTTCCTC
>JAJDZB010000029.1:0-135622 GCA_022824835.1 Candidatus Poribacteria bacterium
AACAAATAACTACGTAGGTTGGGTTGAGGAACGAAACCCAACATCTTGACCCATTATAGAGCAATACCTGTCGGGTTTCGTTCTTCTACCCGACCTACAACGAATATTGTATTTAATTATCAAACTCACGTTAGATATGTGATCAAAATGCAAAATCAGAATGATAAACCAAAAATTGATAAAAGCACGTTACCATGGCTTGTAATGGGTGCAATAATAATCGGAATTGCAGGGTTCACTTTGTGGTCAACCTTCAATACGAACTCTGAACCAGTTCCAAAACATGTATCCCTTAGCGTTCCCGATTTTACATTGACGAATCAGCAAGCACAATCCTTCGGATTAACTGATTTGGCGGGAAAAATCTGGGTTGCAAATTTTATCTTCACAAATTGTCCAACAATCTGTCCGAAAATGACACAGAAAATGGCAGAACTACAATCTGAATTTGAGAATGAACCTGTCTACTTTGTTTCATTCACAGTCGATCCAGATAGAGACACAACAGAAGTCCTATCAGAATATGCAAAGAGATACGCTGCCGACGACAAACGTTGGCATTTCCTAACAGGTGATAAAGAACTAATATATCATATAGCAAACGAAGGTTTCAAATTGGCAGCATCACCGCATGGAAACGGATTTCCACATAGTTCAAAATTCGCACTTGTAAGACCAGATGGAAAAGTTCATGATTATTATGACAGTCAGTATTATATCAGTCAAAGTAAAGCAACGTTAAAACAACTCAGTTCAGATATCAGAACACTCCTTAATAAATGAAGGATTTGAACCTATTAATCTCAATCGTGGCATTCGCGGTGCATTTTCCTTTCGGTTTTTTTCGCGTAAGATACAAAAAGTTCAGTCGTCCCTGGAGTAGATGTTTATATATACCAATTGTCATAAACATAATCGTCAGACGTTTCTTACTCAACTGGCACTGGCAAACAGCAATTATATACTTGTGGCCAGCAACCTTGATAGCACACATTCTTGGTGGTTACATCGGTTCACATTACAAAACAGGTGACAACAAGAAATCAGAATAGGTTCATTAGGTAGGGGTAAGGTTTCCCAACCAAAAAGACATGTGAGAAAAGAAAATGAAAAAGATATATGTTCCAGTAGATAACTCAGATTATTCAGATGCAAGTATAGACTTAGCTATAGAATTTGCCAAGAAATTCGAATCACACTTGGTTGGCTCCCATGTCTATGCCGCTAAAATGCACGATGTGCGTTTTAAGCAGATGGAATATACATTACCAGAAGAATATCAGGATGAAGTAGAGCTGGAAAAGCAACGACGAATCCACGACACACTCATCACTATGGGTCTACAACTTATATCAGATTCATATCTTGAGGTAATGAAGCAGAAATGTGAAAAGTTGGAAATCCCTTTTGAAGCGAGGATGCCTGAAGGGAAGCACTATATCAAACTTGTTGAAGACATCGGAGAAAGCGACTACGATCTGGTCATTATGGGTGCACTCGGCATGGGGGCAGTGAAGGACAGTCTTATCGGCGGCGTGTGTGAACGTGTTATCCGGAGGATCACGACAGATACACTCGTAGTCCGCAACCTTGAACCGATACAAGAGCAGACCGGAAACATCCTTGTCGGAATTGATGGTAGTCCGGAATCTTTCCACGGGTTAAAAACCGCAATTCGCTTAGGACAAAAGTTCAATAAACAGGTTGAAGCAGTTGGCGTATATGACCCCTATTTGCACTACATCGTCTTCAACTCTGTTGTCAATGTACTCACAGAAAGAGCAGCAAGGACGTTTAGATTCAAAGAACAGGAACAACTTCATGAAGAGGTAATTGATACAGGACTCGCCAAGATTTACCAGTCGCATCTTGAGGTAGCACGTTCAATTGCAAAGGAAGATCACGATTATCAACTCAAAATTACACTCCTTGACGGCAAAGCCTACGAAAAAATACTACAATATACACGCAAAACCCAACCGTGGCTACTCGTTATCGGAAAAATCGGGGTGCATAATGAGCAGGACTCTGATATCGGTAGTACTGCAGAAAACCTACTACGGCTTGCACCATGCAACGTTCTCCTGACAAGCCAACGTTACTTCCCACAGATTGATGTAAAAGCTGAAGAAACACTTGTCTGGACACAAGAAGCGATGGACCGTATGGAGAAAGCACCGCCTTTAGTCCGAGGAATTGCCAAAACCGCAGTTCATCGTTTTGCTATTGAACGGGGACACTCTGTTATCACTGAGAGTGTGATTGACAGTGCCATGGAAGCAATTATGCCGCAACGCGCATCCGAAAAACTAACCCGCGTAGCAAAAGAAATCGCGGAGCAGAAGGTCTTAGATGCAGGTGATGTCCAAACATATATCTGTGGTGAATGCGGGTATGCAGCGCATAATCAACTACCTAAAAAATGTCCAGTATGTGGCTCTCCACCAGAACGATTCCAAATGGTTGACAAAGATGCTATCGAACACATCGCTATAGACGAAGGTGGAACTGCAGAAGAGGAAACATTTGATGGTGTTCGTCTACAGTGGTCAGAGCAGTCAAAGAAAGCATTACGTACTGTCCCCCGCGGATATATGAGGCGTAATGTTAAAGCACGGATTGAAAAATCTGCTCGTTCCCAAAAAATTCATACAATCACAAATGCATTCGCAATGCAGATTATTGATGATAGCATGGGTGAAGCGGCAGCTGTCCGTGAAGATGCACCCGAATTAAGAGCAATGCAATCGCAATCGGGAGCGTCTGAACAGCAGACACACATTCGTATTGACAGTTCTCTTAAATGGACAGATGATGCAATAGAACGGCTAAACTTAGTTCCTGCTGGATTTATGCGAAATATTACACAGACCCGTATTGAACAACGCGCAAAAGAAGCAAGTATTACAGAAGTCTCGCTTGATTTCGCTGCACGGGTCATTGAAGATGGACGAAGTCTCGCAAATGAAGTGTTAGGTGACTACTATCAAGGTAAAAGCAAAAATGAGACAGCGTGAAGACACGGAGGTACATGATGAAGATGAAATTATCCCTAAAACAGATTACTATCTTTCTATGTTTGACTATATCAATTCTACTTATCAATGTATGTGTTCACAATATATCCGTAACGAATATTGCACATGCAGACAACCATTCAAAAAATTGGAATCAATGGAGAGGTCCAAACAATGACGGTATAAGCCACGCAAAAGATGTCCCAATTGAATGGAGTCAGACCGAAAATGTTCGCTGGAGACTACCCCTACCTGGGGAAGGCACAGCTACACCCGTCGTGTGGCAAGACAAGATATTCCTAACATCTGCTGATAAAGGTCCACCTGAAAAACCCTATGATGAAACTAAAATCGTGCTGATGTGTGTCAGT
Source organism: Candidatus Poribacteria bacterium (assembly GCA_022824835.1). Taxonomy (GTDB): domain Bacteria; phylum Poribacteria; class WGA-4E; order WGA-4E; family WGA-3G; genus MSPOR6. The sequence continues at coordinate 3,389 of JAJDZB010000029.1, forward strand.
ACTGCCGGGGAAACCCTATGGAAACGCACGCTTTCAGAAAACAACCGAAATTCCAGAGGAGACGAAGTTAACTACGCAGCACCTTCACCTACCACAGATGGAAAACACGTGTGGGCATTTATCGGAAACGGAACCCTTGTATGCTATGATTTTCAAGGGGAGCTTGTTTGGGAAACAAATCTCGAAGAACGATACGGTAGATTCAGACTCAACTTTCTGATGTCTTCAACCCCAGTTCTCTATAAGGATAACTTATACATTACACTCATACATAGTGGTGCCTGGTTGGTCTTAGCACTTGATAAGATGACAGGTGATGAAAATTGGAAGCATGACAGACAAAGTGATGCAACACGAGAATGTGAACACGCCTATACCTCTCCAATACTTTACAAAGACGCGAACCACGAATTTCTCGTCGTCCACGGTGCCGACTACGTCACCGCTCACAGCCTTGAAGATGGATCTGAAATATGGCGGTGCGGCGGATTGAACCCTTTATTCAACTACAACGCTTCATTTCGTCTCGTCGCTTCCCCAGTAGCAACTGAAGGTTTAATCGTTGTGCCAACAGCAAAAAATGGACCCGTTGTAGGCTTATCTCCAAATGGTAAAGGGGATATTACTGACACCGAATGGCAAATCTGGAAACGTCAGAGAGGTACACCAGATGTTCCATCTCCACTCATTCACGACGGTTTAGTCTATCTGTGCAGAGAAAACGGCGTTCTTATCTGCCTTGATGCCAAAACCGGAGAACAGCTTTATGAGCAACGAACGCACAACCATCGGCACCGCTCCTCACCTGTTTATGCTAACGGCTACATCTATTTAACAGCTCGGGATGGGGTGGTCAATGTTGTAAAAGCTGGACCTGACTTTGAGATTGTCGCAACCAATTCAATAGATGAAACTATTGCCGCATCACCCATCCTTGTAGATGGAACGTTATATCTACGAAGTTATGATGCACTATATGCCATCAGTCAGAAAAAGTGAAAACTTACACAGAACTACCGGGTGATGCCGGTTCCAACATTATCGGGCAGGTTAATGACCAACACTCCCGCCTAAATAAAAGACTGTCTTTCGTAGAACACACCGTCGCAATTATGAGCGGGAAAGGGGGTGTCGGAAAAAGTGCTATTACAGCAAATATCGCTACCGCACTCACACAAATGGGGTGTTCCGTTGGAATCGTGGATGCAGATATAAATGGACCTACAATTGCAAAAATGATGGGTGTACGCAACGTTACGCTTGAATACACAACATCCGGCGTCAACCCTGCTATTGATTCCCTGGGTACTAAAATCATCTCAATGGACCTACTTCTCCCAGACGATGATTCACCAGTGATGTGGAACGCACATTCTCAGAAAGATGCATTCACTTGGCGAAGCACAATGGAAGTAAGCGCACTACGTGAGTTTATCGCAGATACACAATGGGGTGAATTGAACTATCTACTACTTGATCTGCCGCCGGGTTCTGAACGCCTACCGAATGTAATTGAACTCATTCCTAATCTCGGTGGCGTCATAATCGTCACAATCCCATCCGATGTGTCACACCTGATTGTAAAGAAATCAGTCACCATGACCAGAGACATCCTAAAAGTGCCAATCATCGGGGTAGTTGAAAATATGGCATACTATATCTGTCCGCATTGCGGTGAGAGCGAACAACTCTTTGCTTCTGAGCAAACTCCCGATAACGCTTTTCAATCTACAACTATAGGTAAGATACCTTTTGATCCCAAACTCTCTCATTGTAGTGATAGTGGTACACCGTATGTTAATATATATCCAGAAACGGATACAAGTAAATGCCTAATACAGGTCGCGAAGAAGATTCAGAGTTTCTTTAGAACATAGCGGATATGAATTCCAGGAGATTGATAGATGAAATTTCTATGTATAGAATGCGATTCAGCAATGAAGTTTAAAGATGTAACACGTCCTGAACAAGGCTCCATCACGGCTGTTTTTGAGTGTCCAGAGTGTTTTACTGAAATTGCAATGTTCCTTAATCCATCCGAAACGCAGATGTTGAAATCTTTAGACCTAAAACTCGGTGGTAATAACGAAACTGCACAACCGATGCAGATGATACGTTCACAGTTAGAGACAGGCAAGCATGATATAATGTCAAACATGCAGGCAGAGACAGAAACAGAAGGAACACAAGAAGGCGGAAAATGTCCCTTTACATCTGTAATATCTGATGCTTTTGAGGAAAAACCGGAACCTGAATCCGACGGTCTAAAGTGGACACCCGATGCATTAGAACGGTTAGATCGGATTCCAAGTTTTGTTCGTCCCATGGCTAAAATGGGAATAGAGAGTTACGCTAAAGAGAACGGACACACAGAAATTACGGGTGAAGTGATGGATGCCGCACGCGGCAACTTCCCTACGCAGTTCTAAATCCTTAAAACACTTGAAGTCCTTCCAATTTAAGACTATAATTTATATATAAAATTGAAAGAAAAAAACCTTAACCTTAGTTCGCGCATCTTATAGTAAAGGAGAACATTATGGATACTGAAATTAAAAAATACAAGATCCCTTTTGTCCCAACAGATGCATCAACATTATATCCCGCAGAGGATGGTGAACCGATGGCAGTAAGCGATCGTCACAGAGAACAGATGGTATGGACAATAGATGCACTTAAGACGCATTTCTCCCAGGACCCGACAGTCTATGTTTCTGGTGATATTCTGATGTATTACGTTGAAGGTGCACCAGAATTTTCGATCTCACCCGATGTTCTCGTCTCTTTCGGTTTAGGCAAAAAACAAAGACGCACATACTTGGTATGGGAAGAGGGTAAAGCACCAGATTTTGTCATGGAATTCAGCAGCAAGAATACATGGGCAAAAGACTTGACTGACAAAAAGGACATCTACGCATCCCTCAATATTAAAGACTATATCTTGTATGATGCTGAGGGACTTTATCTGCCTTCTCAACTCATGGGTTTTGAGTTGGTTGATGGAAACTATAAGGAAATAACTCCCGATGCGGATGGTGGTATTCATTCTTCATCTCTGAACTTAGATTTTCATATCCGTGAAGAAGCGTTAGGCATCTTTGATCCTGAAACGGGCGAATGGGTGAAAACACGCGCAGAGATTGCCGAAGAAAAACTAAAATTCGCAGAAGCAGAAGTCGCTGAACTACGCGAACAGTTGGCTAAATTCAAGGATGACAAATAGTCTCTAACTCTTGTAGAACTAAATCGCACTTCTGAATTTGATGGAAAAAACATGATTGCAAGACTATGCGAACCTATGTAGAACTCATAATACGAAGCATCCATCTTACTACAGCTATACTTTGGTTTGGAGGCGTTGTTTTCTCAACATTAATTACATTACCGATAATTCAACGACACTTATCAGCAAAAGAACTATTGGAAATACACAATCGCTTTCGGCATGTGTTACGACTCATGAGAGATATGTTACTACTCACAGGTGGAATCGTCATCTTCATCGTAGCTTGGAACAGTGACATGAAATTAGAAGCAAAATACATGATATATTCTGCTGCAAAGTTAGGGGCATTTGCTTTTATGATACTCTTCTGGGGACTATACAGTTCTTCCTATCAACGACATCTTGAAGCAACACCGCCAGATAACAAAATGAGTATCCCACGTCGTATAAATGTTCTCGGTCATCTAACACTTTTTTCAGGATTAATTGTCTTCGCACTTGCTATGCTATTGAGAGGTTAAAATATGTACATCCTGGTAGGTGCGGTTTCTAACCGCACAATTTGCTGATCCATCAGATGCGGTTAGGAAACCGCACCTACCGCGAAGAAAAATATAACTAAATGGAAAACACAAAAGTTCAAGCAGTCTCATGGAATATCACACGATTGTGCAATCTGAAATGCATGCACTGCTATCTTCCTGCTGGTTTCGTTGATACAGACGAGTTCCCGCAGGGTTACCACAGAGATGCTGAGTTAAGCCAAAAAGATTGTTTTAGAGTGATAGATGAGATAGCAGAGATTAACCCGCATATCCTTCTAATACTCACCGGTGGCGAACCACTGTTACGTCCAGACATATTAGAAATTTCAAAATATGCATCAGATACAGGTTTCCTCGTTGTGATGGGAACAAACGGTGTCCTGCTCAACGATGAGGTCGTTGAAAAGATGCAACAGAATGGCGTAACGGGTGCTGGTTTGAGTATTGACTCTATCCAACCTTCTGAACACGATAAGTTTCGCGGAATGCCGGGTGCATGGAAAGCAACAATGAAGGGCGTTGAAGCACTCAAACGTGCAAAACTCGATTTCCTCGTCCAAACATCAGTCACACAGTGGAATTACGATGAAATCCCTGAGATCGTAGAATTCGCATATCAGGTAGGAGCAAAGGTGTTAAACCTATATTTTCTCGTGCGAACGGGTAGAGGTAAGACTGTTATGGACCTCTCACCCGCACAATATGAGAACATGCTGGATACAATGTTCAAACTACAGCAAGATTATACTGGAAAGATGCTAATTGCAGCAAAATGTGCTCCGCACTATAAGCGTGTCATCTACGAACAAGAGTCCGATTCAGCGTTCCTTCAAGGGTATCCCAGTGGCACATGTCCTTGTGGAATCTACTATTGTCGCATCAGTCCTGAAGGTGAATTAACGCCTTGTCCATATCTCCCTGTTAGTGTCGGAAATCTTAAGGAAGAGAGTTTTGTTAATTTATGGAACGAATCAGAAACCTTTCAGGAACTACGTAATAGAAACAACCTTGAAGGAAAGTGCGGTGCTTGCGAATTCAAAGAGGTATGCGGAGGATGTAGAGCCCGTGCTTATGCCACAAGTGGTAATTATCTCGCCGCAGACGAATCTTGTGAATACCAACCCGGACAACAGGAGAAACCCGTGATTGGATTTGATAAACGCACTGCATTCGCATCTGAACCCGACTACGACCTATCATGGAATTCAGCTGCAGAGAAAAGGCTAAAACGTGTCCCTTCATTTGCACGCGGCCTGGTAATAAAAAGTGTAGAAAAATACGCTCGCGAACACGGTTATCGAGAAATCACACCTGAACTTATGAAAGCAGTTAAGAGTAGGTTTGATAAAACGGGTATCCCCTCTTTCCGACCAAAACGTTAGACATTATGAACATATCGTTGGATATGTACTCTGTGATAGAGGGTAGAATTATTTTCGTTGATAAAGGAAAAATACATGCTAACAACAAAACAGGTAGCGTTCTTTCAAGAAAACGGATACCTCATCCTTGAAAATTTGATCGATTCGCAGGTCATTGAAGGATGGCGGGAACAGATTTGGACTCATTTCAAGTCCAGCTTAGAGACACCTGAGACATGGCCCGATAATTATGTGGTAGAAAACTTCGGTTTTTCTCCAAATTTTGGACATTTACCGGAGATGCAAACAATACTTGATCAATTCAGTGGCGGTAAGTTTACGGGTGGTGGCGGTGCCCCATTAGTAAAATGGCCAAACCCAGAAGCAGAATGGGCAATGCCAGGAAATGGACACATTGATGCCTACGGTCCCGGGGGTTGGAGTCCGTTCATGATGGGAGCAACAACATATCTTTACGATGTGGAACCGGGTGGCGGTGCCTTCGTATTTTGGCCCAAAAGTCATCTCACAACACATCAATACTTCCTTAAGTATCCTGAACAGGTTGATGGGAGTTTCAGAGATATTGAAGGATTCGGCTGGCAATTGTTTTCAGATTTATCACCAGAAGGACCACGTGAGTTTATCGGTGCAGCTGGAGATGTCGTGCTATGGCACGCATACTTATGCCACACAGGTTCCGGTAATATCAGAAATATACCACGAGTAGGGATTTTTGCACGCTACCACCATAAAAACCGTGAAGAAATTAGATATGAAATACCGAAAGACTTATGGAAATATTGGACAATATAGTAAAACCTAAAAATAAAGAGACACTTCCATCCCCCGCGGTAGGCACGGTTTCCTAACCGTGCTGGTGCAAAATGTCTCATTAATTCTGGGATCCACTATATAAGGAGGAAAAATGAGCGATCAAACGAATGTACAAGAACGACTCACGAATGTAGAAGACCGATTGGGACGTTTAGAGAACCTACTTGTTAGCATTGATGAGAAGTTAGACCAGAAACAGGAATCAAGTGTTGTAGAAACTGAAAGTACAGAGAAGTTTCAAGAGTGGGTGACAGATTACGTCTCAATGCGGCTACAACAACTTGTGCCTGAGACATGTGATCATCCTGACGAAACTGCAGTCCAAGACGGACCATTTCTTGACAATACAAATGTTCCGTGTACTGAAGAGGTAGTGCATCGTGTCAAACGCATTCCGATACCATTTGTTCGAGAGATGGTTGTGCAACGTGTAGCAGAAAATGCACGTTCAGCACAGGTCGAGAGAGTAGATATTGATTTCTTTGAACAAGCAGCAACATTTTGACAGTGTAAAGCCACAGAGGAGTTCCCTCTGCCTGACTTTGATTGGAAGGACTTCTTGAAGGCTCCCGGTATTTAGACGTCTTAAATTCTCTGAGTGCTATATGAAATATATCGACGCACAAACCCTCTATACACCAGAAGATTATCTCATTGCTGAACGTAAGGCTACAATCAAGAGTGAATACCTCAGCGGGGAGATACTCACTATGCCAAGGGTGAATCTTGCACATAATTTTATTAGGCTTGATATTGCAACAGAGATAAATATCCAATTAAAAGAGCAAGAGTATGCAGTCGTTATCAGTAATATGCGTGTGAAAGCTACCCCTGATACTTCTTATTTCTATCCAGATTTAGTTGTTTTCTGCGGCGAACCTGAGTTTGAGGACGACACCTTGGACACACTCCTAAACCCAGTCGTAATCATAGAGGTACTTTCACCATCAACTGAAACGTATGACAGAGAAGAGAAATTTGGATACTATAAACAACTGCCATCCTTAAAAGAATATATTCTCGTTGCACAAGACAAGGTGCACGTTGAACATTATCAGCTACAAGAAATGCAATGGGAGTTGAAAGAATTTCACGGACTTCAAGATACACTAACACTTTCCTCAATCGACTGCAAACTTTCTTTAGACGATGTCTATATGCGCGTCGATTTTGACTAATGGATAGTCCAGACTAAATATGTAATGACAGAACACTATTCTTCAAAGACCCTATTGGTAGAAAATGAAAAGGACACAGATCATGGATTGGGTTTTTAACACCTTCTCAGAATATCTTGATAACGATTTCAAAAAGCGAATCGGCAATCCTAATCCAACAGTCGCTGACTTGTGGGATGCCTTTCAAGTCCTATTTCCTGCTACCTCCGCACAATTGTTAGTGCAAGAACCCGTAGGGAACACTGTTCGCTTTAAACCCCTTGCATTCTATTACGCAGACGAAATGGGTCCGTTGATTGATGCCCCAATGGATTACCTAAAACAACACTTCGGCGGTGGAAAGTTTAAAATCAACTTTTACCACGGTATGCAGTTTATCGCAACAATAAACTTCAAACCTGAAGGTCCTGAAATATGGAGAGATTTACCTGAATTGGAGGTAATTGGTCCCGCATGAAACAACAACAAGTGTTTGAAGAATGCCCAAAGTGTGGCAATGTCAACGTTCAACAGTTAGATGCAAATTCATGGTTCTGTTTGGATTGTGATTGGGATAATCTAACCGAAATCGCCGCTGGGAATGATGAATTGTTGACATCACTCCTTCACGGCGATATCCATTCCAGAAGAATCGCCGCACAATCATTGATCAATATTGGTGATGTTGATCGACATTTGGCATCACCTACCGATATAGAAGCAATGCTAAAAGCACTCAACGATGAAGACGCGGATGTCCGCTATTTTGTCGCTGTTGCACTCGGAAAACTAACAGCGATAGACTGTCTAAATAGACTAAAGCAACTTGTACAGACAGATGGTTCCGCATTAGTCAGAGAAGGTGCACAAACAGCAATTCAACAGATAGAAGCACACGTGGAAAAGGAGTAGCCTTAATAAGTGAATAGAATAAAGATCGGATATATTGGTTGCGGATTTATGGCACAGAAGGTTCATATTCCAAATTTCGCAAGCATCCCTGAGTGTGAAATTGCAGGACTCGCTGAAGTCCGGACTGAACTGGGTAGAAAAGTCCAAGAACGTTTCGGTATACCACATCTATATAAAGACCATACAGAACTCGCACAGAATGACGATATTCAAGCTGTCGCTGTTTCAGCAGATTTTGCGCTGCAAGGTGAGATTGCTAAAGACCTGTTGCAAGCCGGAAAGCATGTTTTCATGGAAAAACCGATGGCTGTTTCTGTTGAACAAGCACAACAAATGGTGGACGCTGCAAAAGAATCTGGCAAGAAACTGATGGTAGGTTACATGAAACGATACGATGCTGGCAACGAAATCGTCAAAGAAAAAATAACGCAATTCCGAGAAACAGAAGAACTCGGACGTTTGACATACGCACGGAATCACGCTTTTGGCGGTGATTGGGTCTGTGGCTTAGATACACCTATGGATGAGACAAATGAACCGAAACCCTCCGCACCACAGAAATTCCCTGACTGGCTCCCAGAAAAATATCACGGAAGTTACATCGGATATCTGCAGCAATATACACACAATATCAATCTCATGCGGTGGTTTCTTGATGCTGGTGATGATGTTACTATTAAAGCAGTTGACCTGAATGAAAACGGATATACAGGTGTAGTCATCTTTGATATGGCTGGTACAAGAGTTACCTTAGAAACTGGACACGTTTCACACTACCGATGGGATGAACACTCACAGATATACTTCCAACACGGATGGATACATACTTGGGCACCACCGCTTTTACTGAAAAACACACCCGCTGAAGTTGAAATTTACCGCGCAGGTGAAGCACAAGAAATCACACGACCTATCCCCAGACCTTCTTGGACCTGGGCATATCACAGGGAAGCAGAATACTTCATTAAGAACCTACACAATCCTGAACCATTCCGTTCATCTGCCGAAGATACACTCACAGATGTGAGATTGTTTGAGGACATCTATCGCATCTTTGTTGCACAGCAAGAAAGTTGAGTATTTTCCTTTTTAGATAAGATCATTTGCGCAACAGAATTTCTGTATTGTTAATATCAATCGCAAGTGTGTAATTCTCTTCCAAATACGCTGCGATAATTGGATGACGTTCCTCAACAGGAATACCATCAACATTATCAAACCATCCACCCGTCTTAAAGATAACCAAACGCGTCTGATCCTGTTCAAGTGCAGACACCACCTCCTTCTGCATCCCCGGTGTTGAAGCATACGACACCATGTGAAATCGAGTAACACTCGGACGATTAGCAAAGAAATAATACGCACCTTGACTCGTGAAATCAAATATCTTCTCGTGCGGTTCACTATTTTCCTGTATATACGTTACCACTTGCTGAATTTGATCAACTTGGTCATCGGGAATGTCAACTCTACCAGCACGTTCCAGCTCCTCTGAAGCCAGACTTCTATCAAATGGGTTGTTAATCACGCTCCGATACCTTCCTTTAAAAGTCCTAAGCGGATTGTGCACTTCACCGATATACCAACTACACACCATTATAGGAATCATTAAAATACAAATTGGTTTAATCACACGCCGCCATCGTGATCCATCAGTAAGTAAAGATAGACGACTTAGAATACCACCCTCTCTTTTCCCATTAAAGAAAGTATCGAATATATTTGAAATTCCTCTATCAAACGGAAACAAAATGATCAGCCATAAAAATGTAGAACCATACGTCAAATGACCACCATCCGATCTACCAAGTGCAGTGCGGAAAAACGCTATACCCCCAAGTAACAGCAGTAGCAGTTTGAGTGATACTTCATCAAAAACACTTCTTCCACTTAACCTACGATAGGTCAAATATACGCCTGTAATAGTATAAACACAAATAGGTAAATACCACCGGAATTGCCCACTGAGGAAAAACGCTTTCCAACCGTCTTCAGATATGATAGCAAGAGTCGTTCTCAATGGAGGGAATCTCAGTCCCCACGTTGCCAGTTGATACTTACATTGAATGTACGTATTCCATATCAGATCGTCTAATGCACCATGTAAAAGAAAATAGATAGCCACCGGAAGAAAACCTACCAATAGACCTATGACATAACCAATCAAAGGCAATGGACGAATCCGAAATTCTATACTCTTTTGCAAGCTGTATATGAGTAAGAATACCGATATTGCACCAAGTGTATACAGACCTACTTCAGTACTATACCAAAACGCCAAACTTGTAAAGATACCACTAACAGTCAATTTCCAACCAGAAGTAACTAACAGAGATATAAGGCTATACCTGTTTTCTCCCTTTGTTATACCATCAGCAAATAGACCTTTTCTGTTATGATGGGTTAGATAACTTGCAACAAACGCGAAAGCAATTAAACCCATACTATGTCTCGGAGAAACAGAGAAATTACTACCAGATACTACGAGAAAACATAAAAAAGCAGTGATTATCCCACCGCGAAATACATGCAGTCCAAGCAGATAAATCGCGATATAACCTAACGGTACCAAGACCCGCTCCATCGTGCGTAAACCCATCAGAGTCGGTTCAAAGATTTTACTCCCAAACCACGCCAAATACGCATTCTGGAATAGTCCATGCTGCACATAAATATCACGGAATATAACGCCACCGTGTAACATCTCATTCAAAGGAGCCAATCTTTCACCTTCATGAAACATATCAATACCACGATTGATGTTACCGTTGTAAATCAATAGATAGATGAAAATCGGTAGAACGATGTAAAGAAAGGCAAAACGTAATATTGACCTTATGCGGTTGACTGGAACAGATGTCCCCGTATCTTCTGATAGAACGGGTTCTGTGTGAACAGTATGTGTTCTTCCTTCAATAGGTCTGAATCTTCTTGCATAGTACCAAGTTAACAATAAGGTTAATTGCAGTAGAAGCGTAACCGCAACTGAAATCGTTAACCATATTGCCCCCTGTTCTTCATAATAGTATACTTGCAACCAGCATAGACACAACGGAAGTGATGCGATAGCATTAAACCGAAGCACACGTTGAATCGGTTGTTTAGTAACCTTGGCTACCCGTTGAGAATAAGCAAGCCATCCTACCCAGTAAAGAAAAACTACGATCGGAATTCCCAGAAGTGCTAAAAAGTAATAGAAGTACTCTTGCTGTTTGGGATATTGATTAGTACTTATCCAACCGACTACGCCAGAACTGTCATGAAAATCAAAAACGATGTATTGCCGGAGAACGAATCCTAAGCCAATCGCAAGCGAAAACGCTGATACTGTTATGATACACAGGTATGCACGAACAGAAGAATCGTAGCTTAATGTGAAATCAGGTATGAATCTATGGAGGGAATTGAGATGTCTTCTTAAAGGGGTACGTACCATCGTGTATGCAGATAGAATTGGTAAGACAATTATTGGACAACATCACCTTCAACAAGTTCAACCTGAACCTTGATATTCTTCAAGTAATCAATGGTGCGTTCAATCTCATCAGATGCACCCAGCAGCTCCAACATCACCCATCCCGCATCCTCTGTAACATTTGCCCGACGAATGTTGGTAACCACATGAAACTGTTGTCCAATGTTGTAGATAATCGGTTCAGTGATTTTCTCTGGTGGGAACGTCAACCGCACCTTTAGTGAAGTATTTTGCAGTGCACCACTCGGTATCGTTTGCCCAATCGGAACTGTTTGCCCACTTGGAATCGTTTGAAAAGGAACTTCTGAAAAATCAGATTGTGCATCATCCCAAGTGAATGCTTTCACAACCCGGACAGTTGCGTCGTAGATGGAAATGACAATGTATGCAACACCCGGATAGACAGGTTCACCCCACATGATCGCATCAGACTTATCTTTATCAGAGAAATACGCTTCATGATTAGGATGGGAATGGTAAAATGCTTTGATCGGTAGATTCTCTGTTTCTGACTCTTTATGTATAGCGATTAAATCATCAGGATGCATCAAATATGCAGTTCTGGCATCGCGTGGATATGCAACAGGGTCATCTTTATGTAGATCATTTTGGATATTGCGACACTGTCTCACATACTCCTGTGTACCGTTGTGAAGTATGATACCACAACATTCATCAGGAAATACTGATTTTGCATGGGCACATATCAATTCCAAAGTCTTCGGTAATAGGGTAACCATGTTAAAATGAAGGTATAAGGGGGTTAAGAATAACGCTTAAAACCCCTCTTAGTCTCGTAGGAACGATATGTTTATATGAATCTACCGCCAGCGATTGCAGGTATGATGGAAATTTCAGCACCATCAGTTACAGCGGTTTCTTGTCCATCAAGAAATCTAATATCTTCGTCATTCAGATAGATATTAACAAACCGACGGATATTTCCACCTTCATCACAAAGGCGTTCCTTCATCCCAGGATAGTCGGAATCTAAATTCTCAATGATAGCTTGAATATTCGTTCCTTCCGTTTCTACCTCAGCAAGATTCTGCGTTAAACGTCTTAAAGGCGTCGGAATTCTAACAGTAACAGCCATATTATCCTCCAAATATAGTTTTAGATATGATGGATTATATCCACCTTACGATTGTGTTATATTGAGTAATGTAATCCACATTCCTTAGTATCTGCTTCAGTGTCTGTTGCGTTTTGCCATCGCCAACGACCTGCACGTTTTGCTTCACCAGGTCGTATCCGAGTCGTACACGTCATACATCCAAGTGAATCAAAATAGTGTCCATTCGCATCAGGTTGAAAAAGCGGATTCACTGGAATATCGTGCTTCTTTACATAAGACCATACCTCTTCGGTAGACCAATCAATTAAAGGACTCACTTTAAGAATAGGATGCGTTTCAGATGATACAACTTCGATTTTTTGAAACTTCTGACGACTCTCTGATTGATCCCGTCTCGTACCGGTAATCCAAACATCTAAAGATTCTAACAATTTACGCATCGGTCTGACTTTACGCACATCACAGCAGAACTGCTGTTTGGTTCTACTGTCAAAAAATAGGTACTCACCATGCTCAGATACCATATTGTCAACATCATTTGGGTCAGGTTGTATCCTCTCAATTTCTATGCCGTACCGATCTTCTACCTGATCAAAAAACTTATAAGTCTCTGGAAAAAGGCGAAGCGTATCAATCGTGCAAACACGAAATGGGAGTTGGCTTTCTGCAGCTAAGTGAATCTGAACCATTCCTGATAACTGTCCACTCGTAACAATTGCTGCGCGATCGTTATAGTGTTTGAATAGACAAAATAAAATGTCCTGTGGATTCTCTATCAAACTGATTTTATGTTTCAATTGCATCAGTGATGCACTTTGAATGTGAAATGTCATTCCGTTTATGATCCTGATAAAAAAATTAAAGTAATGTTTCCATTATATCTGTCTCAAGTTCAAAATACCGACTCAAACTAAAGTAACGTTCACCTGTATCTGGTAAGATTGTAACGATAGTTTTACCACGTCCAAACTCCTTAGCAATCTGCAATGCAGCAAATACATTGGCTCCAGACGACATGCCTACAAGCAATCCCTCCTGTGTTGATATGTCTTTCATCGTCTGATAAGCAATCTCCTCGGATATAGCAATAACATCATCAATGATATCAACATTCAGAACTTCTGGAACCATACCAGCACCAAGTCCATCAATACGCGTAGGTCCTGGTTTACCACCCGAAAGAACTGATGACACAAGTGGTTCCACAGCGACGACTTTCGTGCTTGGATTTCGTTCCTTCAATACCTCTCCGACGCCGGTCAGAGTACCGCCAGTACCAACACCCGCAACAAAAGCATCAATACTATCACCCAAAGATTCTAAAATCTCTACTGCAGTGGTCTGCCGATGAATCTCTGGATTAGCAAGGTTTGTAAACTGGTTAGGCATGTAGTGTCGTGAATTGCGACGCCGAATCTCCTCCGCCTCCCAAATTGCACTTGCCATCCCGCCATGTTCTGGTGTCAATACGATCTCCGCACCGAATGCTGAAAGAAGTGCATATTTCTCACTGCTAACATTCTCTGGCATAGTCAACACAACACGATAACCACGTGCTACACCAACAATGGATAGACCAATACCCGTATTCCCCGCAGTAGGTTCAACAATCGTATCACCCGGTCTTAGAATGCCACGCTCCTCCGCATCAACAACCATTGCATAACTGATCCGATCCTTAATACTACCACCCGGATTATAGGACTCTAGCTTAGCAAATATAGTTGCGTCATCTTCACTCGGTAACCCATTCAAACGAACCATCGGGGTATTTCCGATAAGTTCTGTCAGATTTTGCGCTAATTTCATATTGAAAAAGGATGTGAATGTGTAGGCTGCGGCAACCGTTTAATCTTCCGCGCATGACAACAGAGCTCATGCAATGTCTTCGTATTCAACACATCTCTTACCTCTTGTTCAAGTTCAGCGAAAAAACCACCTATTTCAGATGATTCTTGTAACTCAAAACCCTCAGAAAAATTCACCGGTCCATCAACAGCAGTAAAAATATCACCTATACGAATCTCGTCCGGCGGAAGTGCCAAACTATAACCACCATCCGGACCACGACGACTCACCGTCAAACCAGCACGTTTGAGTTCCAATAACAACTTTTCCAAAAACGGACCCGGTATACTACGCTTCTCAGATAATACATTCACAGAAACAAACTGATTACGATGCTGCAGACCCAGTTCTAACATCGCACATAACGCATACTTTAACTTAGCGGATAAATGCATCTGTGTACCCCCTATTTAACCTAACCATTTCAGGTAACTATAATTATAATATATCCTACTAAAAAAGTCAAATTTTTATGCTATTCCCGACTAATATAGTCTGATATTCTTGCAGTTGACACCCAATATTTCTGACCGTCTGTAGCACATTCTGTTAGATTGTGCGGGGCTGTAGCACATTCATCCTTGATTGTGCTTCTTTCCACAACATATTTCCTGATTGCTTTCCTGCTCATCATTCCATAAGCGTTAGATACACACCAAAGACCTCTTATCCTGAAAATCCAGGTTCAGACAAATCCAAGAACGCCACCCTTTCCCTCCTATTTGTAGGTCGTAAACCCTATTGACATAAAATACGTTTTAAAGATAAAATTCACAGGTGCTGCATCAAATGGAACAAAAAAAATGAATAACCCAAGACACGTCATCATAAATCAACTAAAATCGCTGCAAAACCGAAAACGTACGCAAGCAGTAATTCATAAGATAGGACAGACACTCTTCGTTGGATTGTTCATTCTTGCGCTGTTATCCATCACGGTTCGCCTCGTATCCTTCCCAGTGTCAACACTATTTGCCACTACATTGGTAATTCTAATATCCCTCACTGTTGGTGTCTTTCTCGGATTCAGAAAGAGAATAACCATGATAGACACTCTCAGGCATGTAGACAATCAGTTAAAACTAAAGGCGCGTCTAACGACTGCCTGGGAAATGATACAGATTGATCGACAGGACGAATTAACACAACTACAAATTGACGATACTGTAAAAAGCATCGCAAACAAAGAACTTTCAAAGTGCATACCACTTACCGTTCCATCAATCCTCAAATGGATGCCGATCCCATTACTCATCATCGGACTCTCTTTCACAATACCACGTCAATATGAAGCACCACTACCACCCACGATCACAGAGGGTGAAGCAATTAAAAACGCCATAAATGCACTTTCTTATGAACTGAAGCAAGATATTGATTCCGATTTACAAGAGAATATCAAAGATACAATCGAAAAACTGCAGCATGTTACGGATGTACCCACAGCACATCAGAATCTACAGACATTAAATGACGAAGTAAGGAAACAGAAGTCAGCACTTCCAGATGATGCCACAATAACGCAGGCAGTACAAGCAACACAGCACTTCAAAGACATGGATACAACCGCGCTTGCACATGAACTGGATAGCATATCTAAAGAAAATGAACTTACACCAGAACTACGCGCTGAAATTGAAAAACTCTTAAACAAATTGGCAGAAACCGTATCACAAGGAGAACTAAGTCAGACGTTAGATAAAATCCAAGGGAAACCTGTTACAACAGATATATTGAAAGAAATCGTCAGTGCACTCAATCAGCTTGAGCAGCTAAATCGGCTTGAAGCACAGATAACTGAAAGTCGAAAAAATATCGCTTTGGCAAGTATCGAAACAGATATGTCGGATAGAAGCATAGCAAGCAGCAACAGCAATCCCGGACAAGAAACCGGTAATCAAGAAACACAAGGCAAACAGATCCAACCCGATGCTCCCCAACTTGCAAAAAAAGATGATGATACCACTTCTCAGACAACAAACAACAATACAGAAAAACCACTCACTGGTGACGAATATCCGACTCTGCAGACCAACGGTAAAGAATTCAGAATCAACTCAGAAGTTGCGGCAGAGACACAACGCACAACAAGAGTCTATGCAGGAAACACAGGAAATGGGGAAGATAAACCAGAATATCTGAAGTTTGAGGATGTCGTTCTGAATGCACAACGCGAATACGCACAAGCGATAGAAAATAACCGCATTCCGATCCGTTTCCGATCACAGATTCAAAACTACATAAAGGCACTTACCCAAGTCAATGAAAAGTAAGTTGATTAAATGCATCGCCGCATGCGTTACTATCGTTCTTATCTACTTTATACTAAGACATTACGGTATAACCGAGTATATCAACCTCAAAAATGTCCACAAAATCAAAACATGGGTCTCAGGTTTTGGAATCATTGCACCGTTGGTCTATATCTGTTTTTATATCATCGCGACACTCTTTTTCCTACCAGGTCTTCCCGTAACAGTGCTTTCTGGTGTTGCATTCGGTCCAGTATTAGGCGTAGTCTATGCGTGGATCGGATCAGTCATAGCTGTATCACTGGCATTTCTCACTGCGCGTTATGTCGCCCGCGACCTTGTAGAAAACTGGATCTCAGAAAACGTACAATTCAAGAAGATTGATGAGAAGGTTGAACAGGAAGGCTGGCGCATACTGATGTTCACACGTTTGGTTCCCCTCTTTCCTTTCAACTTACAGAACTATGCTTATGGATTAACAAAAATAAGATTCACCACTTATGTTCTTGTTTCATCAATTTTTATGCTACCGGGAACCATCGCGTATGTTCAAATTGGTGGCGCACTTGTCAGTGGAGAAGGCAATCTCCGTAAGACACTCATTTATCTATCCCTTGCAGGAATCCTCATTCTATTGGTATCCCTTATTCCCAGACTCTTTGGTAAAACGAAAACAGAGTTTTAGTCAAACCTGTTGCTTACGCATCAGATCCGCCACAGTCTGAATCGCTTCCTCTCGCGTACGTATCTCACCATAAAACTGTCGTTTCTCAACCTGCTTTAACAACATCCCGATCTCTTTCCCCTCTTTCAAGTCAAAGTCCCGTATCAAGTCTTTTCCTGTAAGAAGTCTCCCCTGCTTCAGTATAGGTAAAAGATGGTTGTAATAGATATCCACAATTTTATGGATTTTCTCATAAGAAATCGGATGAATTACCGTTGAAAACAGTAGAATACTCCGCCAGTCAGAAACGGCATCCCTTAAAAAATCAATAATCTCATTACTTGTATAGTCGCAGTCTATAAGGAATTGATGTCCACTCACGAGAGACTTCAGAAATTGAACTGACTTACGACTCAGCTTAAGCAGATTACCAATATCCTTCACACTATCCTGAAAAAGTATACACAACTTAATCAACGACTTTCGATGAGCCAACAGCTCCATCTCCTCATTGAGATAAATGCTTATCTCATCACGATGCGAATCAAGTGACTCAGGTATTGGATACGTCTCAAAATAATCTAACATATCCCAATAGTCAGAAAGGATATTCACTGTAGGAAAAACCTGTCTTATCAATCCCGCCTTACACATATTCTTTAAATGAGGTGCTGATTTCTCAACGTTCAACGTCTTGAGTAATTCATCCCGAATCCGCTCCTGCGATACATTCGGCAAAAGATGCTGACGGTTTTGGATTTGTTCAAGCGATACCCCTGCTATCTCAAAGTCCAATTGTGCAGCAAATCTAAAAATCCGCATCATCCGCAGTGGATCATCAACAATGACCTGTTCACTCGGAAATCGAAGCAAACGGGACGATAGGTCCGACTGGCCATCACAAGGATCTATCACTTCAGGATTGTCTGACTCCATAATCGCTTCAAGTGGAATTGCCATCGCATTGATCGTCAGATCACGTAAACGCAAGTCATCCGTAGGTGTCTCACCTCTGAACTCTGTAAAATCTAACTGAAATTGGGACGCAACATTATCAGGTGGACTTACAATAACACGGGCAGTCGGCGGGTTTTCCTCAAGTGCAATGAAGGGTGCTTTGATACTGTCAGCAAACTTTCTGACGAATGTTAAGGTGCCAGATTGAAGCGTGAAATCAATGTCTGTTGTCCGACGATTCAGCAACAAGTCTCGCACACTCCCGCCAACAAGGAAGAGTGCAACTTTATGAAATGTGGCAAACGCAAAAAGTTGTCGCATGAACGGACTTCGCATATCAGAAAGGTCGCGCAACTCTTGAATGTTGTGAAATGCTGAATTCATGACTTCCCTTTAGCTCTCCTTAAACGGAACAGCATACCATCAAGATAGAGATGGGATGCATACCCGATTACGCCCGCCAGATAGAACATCAAACTGTCCAGTAACACATCAGGAAGCCCTTCCCATTTAAACAAGGAATCAATCAGATCATGTAATTCTACTGATCCAATACTCCATCTCGGATATTCTAAATATATAGGAATTACAAAAAACAGACCTGGCAAGAGAATCATTGTTATGCGTGAATGCGTCCATCCGCGATGTCGACTTAGAATCGGTACCATCGCAAATAGACCTAAGAGTGCAGCAGCTGTATAGAATTTAAAGACAAAGATGAGAACCGCATTCAGCACAAACAGAACCGTATAGAAAACCTTCTGGCTTTTGCTCTTAATATCTACATCGGGCCACAATCCAAAGAGCAAGGCAACCACAAAACATCCCACAATCAGAACAAGATTCAGAGAAATCGTCGGATTCCAGTCGAACGGTAAACCAAAGATAATGGATACGGAGATAGAGACTACAAGTGAAAGAATGAAGAACACACTATAGGCAGTCAATCCTCCAATCCAATGTTCACGAAACATACTCATGATTCTATTGCTTTATCAGAACACCCTCCTTAGCGTTTATTGTATTATGCCATTTTCTCTGTGAAATATCAACCTAATACCTAATAAGGGTGTGTAAATATTTTGTCACCTTTTTCATAAGAGACGGCACACGGAGTGTGCCTACTACTATTAAGAACTTATGAAATCCCAAAATTGTCACTAAACATTCAATACTTCACCAATAATAGACATTCTCTTAGATTGTGCCTATATTCGTAGCACATTCATCCTTGATTGTGCCTCTTTGAGCATCATTTCTTGTTGACAAAGGTATTGAAATATAGTAAAGTTAATTATACATGAGACATTCCAAAGTTTAGAAAAACCATCCACCGTAGAGGTGAGGTCACCTCACCCGTTGTACGTGTTATATTATTTTGGGTTTTATTTAATCTGAAGATTACTATATATCAGAGTCAACATACTAATATCAAGATAGGACTTATATATATCGTGAAAAAATCACCTCAAATCCATCTCTTCTTACTGTTTATCGTATCATGCTTACTGCAAGCAGAAATATCGCATAGTGAACAGATCGTCATCGTTGATAGAGAAAACGGTGACAGACTTACAGGAGAATGGATCCGTGCTACAGATACACATTTTGAAATTGTGTATAACCGACAGACCTTAAGGTTACCCTTAGAAGGTAATCGGATCAGTTTCACAACGGATGTAGCAAATGTGCCTGACAGAATCGCCTCCGATCACTATAACAAAGCACAACAGTTGCTTCAATTAGAATTACCAGAATTGGCGAAACGGAAATTTGAAGCAGCACTTGAAGAATTCCCACTCTATGCAGATGCACACTATCAACTCGGATTGCTACACAAAAAAGATGGAGAAATAGAAAAGGCATTAGTCAGGTTTCGCTCCGTATTGTTAATAGACAATCAGAAATTTGACCTTGTGCCTATACTAACAGAAATCGGAGAAGAGGCTGCAACTGCTGAACAATATGAGCAAACGTTAGATGCATTCCAACTCATTCTCAAGCACTATCCAGACCACGAGTCCACCGCCGCAATCGCATATCGCACCGGCTTTCTGCTGATCAAAGAGCTAAATGATCCTAATGCCGGTTTCGATGTCTTATATGATGCAGTACAACGTTTCCACCAATCACCAGAACACGAAGAGGCGGTTTACCTGATTGGGCTGGCTCAAGCAGAGAAAGGGGAATACCAAAATGCTCTGTCCACACTAAAGAACTTTGCCAACAACTATCCAGAAAGTGATTGGGTAGATGATGCACTGCTAAAACGCGCTGTTATATACCTACAAATTGGCGACCCTGATGAAGCCATCAACGCAGCAAAACGCGCACGAGAGAAAAGCAGTGATCCTGAACTCATCACAAAAGTAGATGAAGTCATACAAGCAACTGCATGGAACATCTACACACACAATCTACCTGATACAAATATTCAGGTTGTCGTCGTAGATGGAAATTCTCTCTGGATCGGGACACCAAAGGGAATTGCACAGATAGTCACTGATCACACAGGGAAATGGAGCGCAAGTGAAGCTGTCGCACTCTTGATAAATGAACATCTGTCAACTGTTCCAGATGTACGCTCAATTGCTGTAGACAATAGAAGTGTCTGGGTAGGCACACGAAATCAAGGTATCCTACATTATAACCGACAAAACAATCAAGTGAAAAACTACGCATTAGCAGATGGGTTTCCAAGCAACTGGGTTCGTGATATAGAGATGGACGATGAAGAGGTTTGGTTCGCAACTGATGCTGGTGTCGTCAGATGGGAACTCGCTTCTGCCAGTCAGACCCATTATAATAGGAGAAACAGTAATGTAGCGGATGATATCTATTCAATTGCACTCACACCAGAATCAGTATGGGTTGGTACAGCAGATGCCGATATCGCTTTTTTCGACCGTACAACAGGAAACTGGCAACAGAGGAGTTTTGTTGATATTGATCGAAATACACAGATCGCCAGATTTGAAGTCATCAACGAAAAGATGCTGTTCTCATGGTATAATGCAGATGAAAGTGAAAACGGATTCTTCCTCGCAAATTGGGACGGCAGCAATGGCGCATCCTATCCAATCGTTACTGGCTTTACTGAAAAAGAACTTTTGTCCAATATATACGTAACAGGACAAACAGGAAAAAGAAATAACGCGAATGAGGAAAACACACAACCTTTACATCTTCAAGTCTGGGCTGCAATGAATGATTCCGTTACAATCTATGACAGTCGTATCAGCGATTTTATCGGAATTGTAAAATACCCAGAAATTGTCCTATCCGATGCTGTTGTTCAATGCATCGCAGTAGACAAAAATCGAGCATGGATAGGGACTTCAAAAGGTATGCTCACGATTGAAAAACAAAAACTAAGTCGAACGGTTGAAGAGTAAAATTAAATGTCTATAGACCCAAACAGTACTATTCAACAGACTTCTACTAAACAGGTTCTACGCTGGAATCAGTCAAGGTCAAAACAGGTTGAAGACGAGTTAGTCATTGAAGAACCGCTGGAAATTCGTGTTGCACAACAAAGCCTAATCGTAGTGATGCGGACACCCGGACACGATTTTGAACTTGCCGCTGGATTTCTATATACTGAAAGTCTAATAGAATCTGTTGATGACATTCAAATCATCGCTTACTGTGAAGATACCGATTCTGACAGCAAACAATTCTCCGAATTCCAGAATATCGTGAATGTCCGTTTAGAAAATGGGTTTGACCTTGAAGAACATAGCGGATGGCAAAGGAACTTCCACGCCAATGCCAGTTGCGGTCTCTGCGGAAAGATGACAATTGAATCTGTCAAACTCCAAGTTGATCCTTTAACGACTGACATGAGTCTAAAGCAATCACTATTTTATAGGCTCAATGATAAATTAAGAGAAGCACAATCGGTCTTTGAGAAAACGGGTGGACTCCACGCTGCGGGATTATTCAGTGAAAATGGTCAACTGCTGATTGTCAGAGAGGATATCGGTAGACACAACGCAGTAGATAAAGTCATCGGTCAAGCACTGTTGGCCGATATGTTGCCGCTTGATAAACACATCTTGATGGTAAGTGGACGCGCAAGTTTTGAAATCGTACAGAAAGCACTTTTTGCAAGAATCCCATTTATTGTTGCTGTATCAGCTGCTTCTACGCTCGCAGTAGACTTAGCAGAAGAAGGAAACATAACTTTGATCGGTTTCATGAGAGGACAACGTATGGCAGTATATAGCCATCCAGAACGTATACAAGTTGAAAAAACCGAGAATCTTGTAGGAGCGATTTCCTAATCACTGCAGAATACCAAACACATATTCTGCCTTATGTGTCAATTGATACATACTATCCTTTTCCTTTATGGTGACTCTATTATGTTAAACACACATAAAGAGAGGGAATTAAAATGGTAACTTTACTGACCGGAATTCAAGGATTTGTTAATCTACTGTTTGTCGTCGTTATAGCAGGAACGCTGATAGTCTCTTGGGTCTTTGCCGATAGACTGAAAAAACGACATAGTGCTGATTTTCCCTGGGGAAAAGCACTGTCAATCGTCGGTATAGAAGTGCTTGTTTTTATTGGATTTAATATCTTTTTTGAGATCTTCAAGGCGAATTGGTTCTGGATAACGATTGGCACAATAGTCCTATTGATTATAATATCATCAAGAAAAAGTAAGAAATATCGATGATGAATCCTTGTTGGGTGTAGTAGATGACGCAATCGGTCTTCTACATCAATATGGAAACCACACCAGCAAGGATTCACATCAACTAAATTGAGGAGATAACTATGCCTCGAACGGGTAGAGCAGTAGTTGCTCACGGACAAGATTTTGAGATACGCGAATATCCCGTACCGGATCCTGAACCGAATACAATACTCCTAAGACAGGAACTGGCGGGAATTTGTGGAACGGACCTTCATAACTGGCAAAATGGATTCAAAACTGAAATACTTTTGGGACATGAAAATGTCGGTATCGTCGAAGCGATAGGGGACGGTGTTGAAACAGACTACGTCGGAAAACCCATCAAAGAGGGGGATAGACTCATTTTTGCCCCAGGAACAGACTATGGCGGCTACGGTTTCCAGTGGAACCCAGATGAAGCACCACATTTTCGCGGCGGCTTTGCCGATTACATGTACCTTACATATCCCAATACCTGTTACATGAAAACAAATGCTACACCAGAGGTCGCAGTGCTAACCGAACCTTTCACCGTTGGTGTGCATGCAGTCATGCGGGGTGAGATAAAACTGGGTGATACCGTTGTCGTTCAAGGCTCAGGCGCAATCGGTTTAGTGACAGTTGCTTGTGCAAAACTCAGTGGGGCTGGTAAAATAATCAATGTCGGAGGTCCCGCAGGTAGGTTAGAACTTGCCAAAAAACTCGGTGCTGATGTAACAATCGATATTGAAAAGATCACCACTGTTGAGGAAAGAACTGAACGCGTTAAAACTGAGACACCACGAAAAGAGGGTGCTGATGTCGTCTTTGAGTGTGCAGGTTTCCTACCAGCAACCCCAGAAGGTTTAGGATATACGCGACGCAACGGTACTTTCGTTGAAGTCGGCCATTTTGTTGATATGGGTTCAATTGATTTTAATATCAATCAGTTGTTGATGCGGAAGAATCTACGCGTTGAAGCAATCTGGGGAAGCCGATATGAACACTTCGTCAGAGGACTACCACTCCTCGAAAAAAGCGACCTACCGTTCGCGGATATGGTGAGTCATCAGTTACCACTCTCAAAGGTTGAAGATGGATTTAAGGCACTTGATGGAGGATACCGCCTGGACGGTGAAACGGCAATAAAAATCGCCGTCCGAGCAGAAGAATAAAACCAAATAATACAAGGAGAAACATTTTATGTCTAAAACTTATCGCGTCGGCTTTGCCTCGCTCGTTCATGACCACGTCTGGGGTGAACTGAATCGATGGAAAGCACACCCGAATGTTGAGATCGTCGCCGCAGGAGACATCAACGCAGAATTGCAAGACCAATTCAAAAGCGAAAGCGGTGTTGATAACGTCTATGACTCTTGGCAGGAGATGATCGAAAAAGAAGAATTGGATATCGTTCAAGCGTGTGCTGAGAACAGTGCCGGCCCAGAAATCGTTGAAGCTGCAACCGCAAAAGGTATGCATGTCGTATCAGAAAAACCGATGGCTGCACGTCTGGCTCAAGCAGACCGAATGCTGAAAGCCTCAGAAGAAGCAGGTACTAAACTCATGATCAACTGGCCAACCGCTTGGAGTCCAGCATTGAATACTGCCATGAAACTTATCAAGGACGGGGCAATTGGCGATGTCTTTTACTTCAAATGGCGTTCTGCACACAACGGACCAAAAGAGATCGGCTGTTCACGATATTTCTATGAATGGTTATACGATGAAGAGAAAAACGGTGCTGGGGCTCTGATGGATTACTGCTGCTACTGTGCCGATATGTGCGCATATCTGCTCGGATTACCTGAACAGGTGACAGCTTTCCGAGGAACCTTCGTCAAAGACTATCCCCTCCCGGATGACAATGCCATTATTCTTATGAAATACGGAAACGCTTTCGGGTTAACAGAAGCATCTTGGACACAGAAAACAGGTTATGTTACACCAAATCCCGTTGTTTATGGAACAGAAGGAGCATTGACAGTATCGGGAAACAGCGTTAACCTGACCCCAGCAGGTCAAGAGGGTAAGTCTATTGAACCTGAACCACTGCCTGAAGGGAAGAGAAATGCAGCAGAATACTTAATTCATTGTTTGGAAACAGATGAACCGATTGATGGACTGTGTTGTCCCTACATTAGTCGGGATGCTCAGGAGATATTAGAGGCTGGATTGGTCTCATCGGATACGGGTAAAGCCATAACTTTACCGATGGAATAAATCTCTTGAAATCCCATACGGATGTTACGTATAAGGAGAACAGAATTGAACGATAGAATACCCATAGCTTTACAGTTATATTCAGTTAGAGAAGATTGTGCCAAAGACCTATCCCTAACACTGCAAGCAGTCGCACAGATGGGATATGAAGGGGTTGAGTTTGCAGGATACTATGACCGTTCCGCCGAAGAATTAAGAGGAATGTGTGACGACCTCGAACTAAAGATCATCGGGACACATACCGGTATGAATACACTACTTGGCGATAAACTCGCTGAAACAGTGCAGTTCAATAAGACCCTCGGCAACCCATATCTGATTGTACCAGGATTAGGCGGTGAATATACCGGTTCCACTGAAGCATGGAAAAACACAGCAGGCATATTTAATGACATCGCTGAGAAAATTAAAGACCAAGGTATGTTCACAGGTTATCACAATCACACCGGTGAGTTTAAGCCAATTGATGGGGAATTACCGTGGGATACGTTCGCAAGTAACACAAACGCAGATGTCGTCCTGCAAATTGACACGGGTCATGTGCTTCGCGCGGGAGCAGACAATGTGTCGTTCATTGAGAAATATCCCGGTAGATACAAGTTAGTACATATCAAAGAATTCTCCGCTACAAATGATAAAGCTGTGATCGGAGAGGGAGATATTCCTTGGGAAGATATATTCAACGCTTGCGAGACCGTCGGAGGCACTGAATGGTATATCGTTGAACAGGAAAGTTATGCCTTTCCACCATTGGAATGTGCTGAAAAATGCATTGAGAATCTCAGAAAAATGGGGAAAATATAGGTTTGAGTGAACCTGATGCTTCGCAACCGAAAAATGACGACACTTCTGTGGAAGTCGACCTCCTGCTCTGGTGGGAAGATTACTACTTACCAATCTTTGAATACATACTGCCGCAGATGGGTGATTTAGAAGGAAAGAAGGTATTGGAATTAGGCACTGGTACAGGTGGAACGGCAACAATGTTAGCAAAACGCGGTGCCTTAGTGACAGGTATTGATCTGTTGCCTTTCCGTCTGTCAGAAGCAAGACAGAGAACTATACAACACGATGTAGCCAATGCAACTGATTTCTTACTGATGGATGCAACCGAACTTGCCTTTCCAGATAACACTTTTGACATCATCATTTCTAAATCCGTTTTAGTTTTTACCGATCACGCGGAAGTATCAAGTGAGTGTAATCGTGTTCTTAAACCGGGGGGTAAAGCAATATTCATTGAGAATATGCGATATCATCCGGTCGTTTGGTTATATCGCAAACTATTCCTGAAATACTCTCGGGACCTACGTTATTTTTCACTCGCAGACATACATGCAATTGGTGAGAACTTCAGAGAAATGGAACATCGCGAATTCCATCTCATGTCCCTTGGCGCACTCTTCTGGAAAAGGTGTATCCCTATACCTGCTTTCTATCGCTGGACACTGAAGTTCTTAAGAAGGATTGATGATCTTATCATCCGTTTTTTACCCAGGGTCAAGTATTTCTGTTGGATTTCTGCAATGATCTGTCGGAAATAGCCAGTTATATCCTATCTGTGCTATTTTTGTCAAAAACCACTTCTCCTGATAGGATTGTCATTTTCAGATCTATTCTACACGTATCTGGGTCCCACTCGAAGATTATCAGGTCCATCTCAAGGTCTTGGCTTGGCAGGTCAATATCTAACAGACGCATCGGGTTTACTGTTGCAAGCGAAATTGCCTGACCAAGTGAGGTGTCCGCAAATTTTACACTATTTTCAACACCACGCACCAACGCAATTGCTGAACCAGCGAGATACTCTGTTCCGACTAATCGGATACTTTGATCATCCTTCAATTCCACAGGTTGTCCAGCGAATTCATAGTTACCTGCCGGCATCCCAGATAATGCAGTAGCATCACTGATCAAAATACACTTATCTAAAGTCTTTGCGCGCAGCATTGACTTCACAACGGATGGTGGTAGATGATGACCATCGACGATTAAACTCGCATAGAGTTCATCTGCAGCAAGTTGTTCCCAGATATAATTAGGATGTCGCTGGATCATGCCGTGTGCACCATTACCAAGATGCGTGGAAAGTGTCGCTCCTGCACTAATGGCATTCTGTACCTCTTCACCAGAAGTATCTGTATGTCCAATTGACACTACCACGCCAGTTGATACTAACTTTTCAATGAACGGTATTGCTCCCTCTTTCTCAGGAGCAAGTGTAACAAGTCGGATCATGCCATCTGCGATATCTTGCCATCGTCTGAATTCATCCCAGTCTGGGTTTCTGACATGTTGTAGAGGGTGTGCACCACGAGGACCATCCTCAGCTGAAATATAGGGTCCCTCAAGATGAATCCCAAGGATTGAATGTGCAATCAACGGGTCAGAACGATATGCATTGACAACAGCTTCCAATGAATTACGGATGCTTTCAAAGGATGCAGTTACAATCGTGGGACACAGAAAACCTGTCCCCACACCCCAGAGTTTTCGCATCATCTCACATACATCTTCAGCTGTTACAGTGTCAACATTCAGATCGTATCCACAAAAGCCGTTCACCTGAATGTCAACAAGTGCAGGTGAGATAAATATATTTGCACTTGCTCCATCAATTTCCCGAATCGCAGTAACGCGTCTATCCACTACTGTGATCTCAAGTGGAATTTGATTAGGAAGAGAATAACCAGTAATGTTCATTTCTAATTGTCATATAGCATTGTAGCACATTCATCCTTGATTGTGCTTCTTTCTACGATCATATCCATCCTTAATTGCGCTTCTCTGTCAAATGATAGATGAAAAAACACTTTAATACAAGAAAAAGGTTGAAATATTCACAAAATTAGGTTAATGTATGTTAACAACTGTAACGTGAGTTTAATAATAGGTATATGGACTTCATTTTGTCCAAAATATCACTTGCACAGAACCTACCGGCCTGGGAAAATCTGATTTGTCAAACTCACGTTAACATCATTTCGTATTTTGGAGGAAGAAATGGAATATCTATCCTACGGCAAAACCGATTTGGAAATCTCACGTCTCTGCTACGGCGCAGGTCGTCTAACAGATACATGTAAAACTTTACAAGCTGGCGCGAAGCTCATGCTAAAAGCATACGATGAAGGTGTCACCTTTTGGGATACTGCAGAGGGATACGGTACCCAGCCACATCTTGGTTTAGCATTACAACAGATTGACCGGAATGACATCGTGATTCAAACAAAAACTTCTGTCAAAGATCACCAAAAGGCAACAGAAAGCATTGAGAAAGCATTACGTGAACTTCAGACCGACTACATCGACGTAATGTTGTTACATGCAGTATCTTCCCCCGATGACTTGGAAACACGGGAACGTGAAGGCGCATTTGACGCATTCCGTGAAGCAAAAGCTGCTGGTAAAGTCCGTGTGATCGGTTGTTCTACACATATCTATACCGGTGACGTCATGGATGCAGTAATTCAGCATCCAGAAATAGAAGTCATCCTTACAACAGCAAACAAAGAAGGCAGAATGTTAGAAGGTGGACCTTTTGACAGACATCTGGAATATATTGAACAAGCTTATGACAGCGGAAAAGGAATCAGCATCATGAAGGTTGTCGTCGCAGGGGATATACCTGAATCCGATATGCCAGAATGGATTGAGTGGGGATTCAATCTGGAAACTGCACACGCCATAAATCTCGGTATGACAACAGACCAACACATCAAAATGGATGTTAACTTGGCACGTGCAAATGCAAGACAGAGGGTTAGGCAACGAGAAGCTGCATAATAATCAATGTAGCACAAAAATACGAGATGTGCTATAATATCATAATACTTCCTGTCATTCTGTTATGATACGTTTTAGATAAAATGCTTTTAGATATCAAAAAATCGAAAACGACAAGAATATCATTACTTGAAAGCAATTCATCCGAGGCGTTCCAGCTGTTACTACAAGATTTCTGGACATGGCACTACGATGATTCACTATATGATGCAGCTAAACTACTATTGGGAACAGAATTAGGGTGGGAAAAAACTTCACGAATCATAACACCACCTGTAGGAGAAGTAATTTCACCAATTGGACATGCACTTGCACACACCGATGAAAACGTTCGGGACGCTGCGCTTCAAGTATTAGATACAACCGTCAATATACCATCAGGAACTGTTCTTATCGGTGAAGAATGTGCACCACTTGAGATGGAACCGTATAAAATCGGTATATATCCTGTAACAAATGCACAATACCTAAACTTTCTTCTGGAGACAGGACATCTACCACCGAATGACTGGATTAAAAACGGTGAATTGAATTATGAGATTTACGGACTAAAGGGGGACCATCCTATTGTCTGGGTCAACTGCATAGATGCTGCAAGTTTTGCAGAATATGTTGGTGGAAGATTGCCGACATTTCAAGAATGGCAATATGCTGCACGCGGATATGATGATAGAACGTTTCCTTGGGGACACGAAATAGATAAACCCAGATGCAACACCGCAGAACTTGGGGCAGAAGGAACTACACCTATTGGCACATTTGTGGACGGAAAAAGTCCTTTCGGGTGTTATGACATGATCGGTAATGTCTGGGAATGGACATCTACTCCCTACGATGATGAAGAGAATTTCAATGTCGCATGTGGTGGTGCCTGGTACTATAACCACGATTACAGCACTTGTATTAGCTACGATTTTTTTAGCAAAGACTATGCAGAGTTCGTGATAGGATTTCGTGTTGCAATCTAAAGCAAAAGAGACGGCACTCGGAGAGTGCCTACTACTATTAAGAGTATAGACGATTTAATTGACACTTTTTCACGCTTTAGGTGTTAATACTATAACAGCACTTGTTGTCCATTTGTTTAATTGAAGGATGGGGTATGAATGAAAGATTCTGATATAGATAAAATACAAGAATCTGATGAAGATGTATCCGATAATTCACCCCTCATACTGACAGGGGGAGTTATATCATCAGAAAGATTGCAGAACCAATTTGTTCAACAGGGACGGATAGATATTCATTTACACGAAGCTGCAGCCAAACATCTTAAACAGGGTGCAGAGGCATTGAATGATCGAAACTATAAAAAAGCAATACAAGAATTCCTACAAGTCATCCAACATAACAACGGTTCTGCAGAAGCGCATTTTCATCTCGGTTTGGCTTATTTTATGTTGGAAGACTATGAAAAAGCAATAGATGCCTATAAGAATGCCATCATCTGTGAACCGAGTGAACTAACGGTATATACCAATCTGGCTGAAACATACCGCCTGCTTAAACGCTATGATGATGCAATTAGAGTTTATCAAGCAGCAATACAGAATACACCTGATAACCCTGAACTACATTCTGAACTCGGGAAAATGTATTCACTCAAAGGGAAGCGACAAGAAGCAGTCAATGCATACAAAAGAGCAATGATACTTAAGTTGAAAGATTCCTTAGCATCAGACAACCAAGAAAGAGATACTTCATACGACGAATAGAATCCAGACAACAAATATAACTAAATGCTAAACAAATTCGTGATTTGACATTCTTCCATTTTTTATGACCCTCCAATAGGAGTAAATCGTGTTTGTTTCAGATGAAGACTTGATGATGGACTGCAAAAAAGGAGATATGAGCGCATTTGAACTTCTGGTGAGAAGATATCAGGATGCCATCATCAATTATATCCATTTCAGCATCAACGACTACCATCGCGCAGAGGACTTAGCACAGGAAACATTTCTACGTGTTTTCAAGAACGCAAGTCGTTATGAGGTAAAAGCATCCTTCAAAAGTTGGTTGTATACTATTGCTACAAACTTAACTCGAAACGAAATTAGAAACCGAGCAAGACGGAACACATACTTTTTAGAAGATTTAGTCAATGAAAATGAAGATGTCTATCACTCCGTATACATGATAGATGAAAGTTTGCAACCAGATTTACTATTAGAGAAAAAGGAACGACAACAGATCATAAAAAAGGCAATGAAAATGCTACCAGAAAATCAGAGCATGGCATTAACGCTTGTCACATATCAAGAATTAAGCTACGAAGAAATTGCTGAAATACTAAACTGTTCATTGGGAGCAGTGAAATCACTTATTCACAGAGCACGGCAAAACATCAAAGATATACTCATCAAACTTGGAATAGGAGATACCATCAATGAAAAAATCTATTAATACTGAATGTGATAACATAGCTCCTCAACTTTCTGCATATTTCGATAGACAGATGCCAGTATGGAAACGGCATCTAATGAAAAGACATCTAAACCAATGTGCCATGTGTAAATCACGATTACAATCAATTCAACAGACAGCTAAACTTTTAAAGTCTGTGGAACCTGTAAAGGCTTCCGACACTTTTCTTTCTGAAGTCTTACATCAAGCTGCAGACATTAAAAAGACTAAAAAAATCAAAAAATCAAATATAAATCGTATCGGTTCACGCATTGAAAATATGCAATTATGGATGCGTGGTAAAGTCCGTGCATATAATCACATATTTATGTTTGGTTTCATATTCGCTGTGTTCGTCATGGTTGGCGCAACACTCTACTCAGCCAGCATAAAAGATTTCAATCCGTTCCCACAATTTGTTACGAAATCAACAGAAACACAGCACCATAAACTCATTACCTTTGAAGTAATTCAGCACCAAGAACCGAAACGTATTTTAAAAAGCCGTTAATGGAGATAAAGTCATGAACGTATTTACAAAGAAAACTGTAAAGTCAATCACAGGTAATGCTCTATTAGTCTCAATGATTCTTCATGTCATTCTACTTATTGCACTCTTCTACTTTATTGTACGCAATGAAAATCCATATTCAGTTCAGGATAAACTTGACGCAACAATTACGACAATACCGAAGGAAATAAAGGCGAAACTGCCAATCAAAACCCCGTTCCGTCAGCTATACAAGACCATATCACAGGAAACAGCAACAGTTAAGGAGATCAAAGTAAAGTCAATTACGCCTGAAGTTACATTTCAACCACAATTATCACCGACTGAACCAACGATGGCTGAACAGCCACGACTAAAAAGCACAGAAATAACACCGGATGTAAATGTGGATGTTAGCACAGCACTTCGCGAACTACGGGAAGTAGAAGAAGGTTTATCAAAAACTGAAGCTACCGGACCCACCTTAGGGGGAGCCTTCGGCACAAAGAAATCTGGGGCACCGGGTGTTCAAAGAAGAAACATACCTTCTACACTTGACATCCCAACAAAAATCGATGGCGATGATATAGATACACCCACAAAAATAGGTGACCTCGGTGGTGATAAACCAAAACTACCATATATCCCATTTGAGAATGTGATGGAAAGTCTTGCCAAAGAAATCGTTGATACAAGCGAAGGCGGACCCATAGATGTCGTTTTCCTCGTCGACGCAAGCGGTAGTATGGGGGATAACATAAAGGCTGTTGCTGAACATTTAGTAAATATGATTGATGTTTATGAATCCTCAGACATAGATTACGAACTCGGTCTAACAGAATTTGCCACACGGCAAGGTAAGAATGTAATTAAAGTTCACCAATTAACAGATAGACTGAAGGATTACAAACTGAATCTGCTTTCCATCGTACCACGCGGTGATGAAAGAGCATTGGATGCTATTGCACAGACTGTTCAAGAGCTAAAATTTCGCGCAACATCCAAAAAACACTTCATTATCGTTACCGATGAGCCTTTAGAAAGTCTAAAGAACAGAAAAATTAAAGATGCTATCGCGCTGTGTCGTGAGTTCGGCATATATGTGAATGTACTCGGTATACCGAACAAAGGTCACCAATTGATTGCACAAGAAACGGATGGAAAATGGCATGCTATACCGCAAAATCCCAACAGACAAAGGTCAGCTACGAGACAACATCGAACGCTTACTGCTGAGGCAAAAGCGAAATTGCTCAGATACGCAAAATGGGAGGATGCATATATGATAGGCAAACAACTCCTAAAGTATACAAAGAATGCACCCGTGGATGTTCTGTTATTCATTGACAGTAGTAAAAGCATGGAAGAAAAAGTACCAAACATCTTAGATCAGTTAGAAATATGGATGCGCGATTGGGATAACGCACTCATCGACTATCAGATAGGCGTTGTCCGGTTTAGAAAAAGCGTAAATCTCAATAGAGTGAATGTATTCAATCCACCACAGACGCTTCAACAGATAAGGAAAATCGTAGAATTACCTTGTCAAGAAGATGAGAGTCTGCTATTTGCCATTTCTGATGGATTGAGACGAATAAAACCCCGACCAAATGCGCAGCTGCACGTAATTCTCATTACTGATGAACCCATCAGTGAAAAAACTTCAGCTGGTACGATACAACTTTTACGAGAAAAACATGCAGTGGTCAGTGTTCTCGGAACTATTGATGACTTCCAACGAAAAGTGACATCCGAAACAGGTGGTGTGTGGGTACCGATACCAAAGGGACATACAAAGAATAA
This sequence comes from Candidatus Poribacteria bacterium, assembly GCA_022824835.1. GTDB lineage: Bacteria > Poribacteria > WGA-4E > WGA-4E > WGA-3G > MSPOR6. The sequence continues at coordinate 37,075 of JAJDZB010000029.1, forward strand.
CACATATTGGTAGAGAAAACTATGGTGAAGTTTGAAAATAATTACACACTTTCAACCCACGGTAGGTGCGGTTTCCCAACCGCACTGGTACAGACTGTATAATTAATTCAAAATTTTACCATAATTGGAATTGGTAGAGAAAACTATGATGAAGTTTGAAAATAATTACACACTTTCAACCCACGGCAGGTGCGGTTTCCCAACCGCACTGGTACAGACTGTATAATTAATTCAAAATTTTACCATAATTGGAAATAGACAAAAAGTGAAAATTGCTGTCCTCGCATCCGGGAGTGGAACAAATCTTCAGAACCTAATTGATCAACTCCATAGTGACAAAAAGTGCCATATAGAAATCGCTGTTGTAATTAGTGATCGCAAAAATGCTTATGCATTACAGAGAGCAAAACACGCTGGAATTCCACGGAAAATCATCAGAAGTCAAGATTTCAAAAATAGAGTTGAATTTGACGCAGCAATAGCTAAGAAGATTAAAGACTATAATGTTGATCTGATTGTACTTGCTGGGTATATGAAACTGTTTCAACCTCCTTTCGTCCGACAATTCCAAAGCAAAATCATAAACATTCATCCCAGTCTATTACCCGCTTTCCCAGGCGCAAATGCAATAGCTGATACTTTAGCCTATGGTGTAAAAGTATCAGGGGTAACCGTCCATTTTGTAGATGAAGGTGTTGACACAGGACCCATCATAGCACAAGCAGCTGTCCCTGTCTATGACGATGACGATGAAGAAACTTTACACCAACGCATTCGGATTGAAGAACACAAACTCTATCCTCAAGTCATCAAGAATTACGCACAAGGAAAAATAAAAGTTCAAGATCATAGTGTTGTCACAATAGAATGATACCAAATCTAAATGTTGATGTCTCTTTTGTAGCACAAACTTTTAGTTTGTGTTCTATTAGATTACATCCCACAAAAATCGGAATAATGAATGTTAGCAATATCAACAATGTGGAACGCATTAGAGCAACCAGACGGCGCAGCAATGTTTGACGGGTTGAAACATTTAGGTTTTGAAAACATCGCACTCAGTCGACACCTTACCTTAGAGCAGTTGGAACAACTCAAACCGCTATTTCGTGAGATTGGACAAGCACATCCTCCTGTTATTCAAAACTATTGTCCTATACTGCCAGGAACAGCACAATTCGATGTAGCCAAGGACGTTGTAGACAGCGACAAAGTCCAACTTTCCAGCCTTGACAATGATGAACGAAAAGAAGCCATCCGCAAAACGATACAGACTATGCAACTCGCCATAGATATGGAAATTCCCACAGTTATACTGCGACTGGGAGAAGTGGATACATACAACCGTTCCTATCTGATGACTGATCTCTATAATTATGGTGAAAGAGAGTTTGAAGCATTCAACAAAAAGGTGACTGAAGCAACAGAATGGAGAAAACGCAAAGAAGCAAAACACTATACTGCCGTACTCAGAAGTCTTGATGAACTAAATGAAGCAGCTTTACGTATGGAACTGAACATCGCCATAGAAAACAGACCACAATACTTCCAGATACCAAATTTCGACGAAGTAGGACTGTTTTTTGATGAATTCTACGGCAGTCCTATGCGTTATTGGCACGATATAGGACACGCCGCACTACAGGAAAAACTCGGACTCTGTTGGTCACAAGAATGGATTAAAACTTATGCTGAACATCTCATCGGCGTAACACTACATGATCTGCAAGAACTTGATCCGTATCATCCACCCGGAACCGGTGATTTGGATTGGGATGAAATCTTCGCACAAATACCCGATGAAGTGGTGAAAGTGATTGAAATAAAGCAAGGTGACAGTGAAGAAATAATACAAGCACGTGAATTATGTGAGTCGTTTACATCTAATGCGTAATGAACCATCAAAAGAATAAGTTGAGGTATAGTAAAACCTAAAAATAAAGAGACACTTCCACCCCTCGCGGTAGGCACGGTTTCCTAACCGTGCTACTTCCACCCGTCGCGGTAGGCACGGTTTCCTAACCGTGCTGGTGCAAAATGTCTCATTAATTCTGGGATCCACTATAATGAAGCATTTCGAATACAATGCAACGATTTCATTTATGAAGTCTTCGTTCTTTATCATCTACTATCCTCTTATAATCCTCCTTAACTTCGGTCTTTTCGTGAGGATCTGCCAAGCACAAGATATTTCAGTCCCTCATGCATGCACTATCCACGGACACGTTACAGATAAACAAGACAATCCTCTCACAGGATATATTGTCTCAACAGTGCTTCCAAAAAACAGTGTAACTTACGCTGACAAGACGGATTCAACGGGTCAGTTTACGCTTAAGCACCTTCCTGTTGGCACTTGGAATGTTGAAATTCATCATCTCGGCGTACGGATTATGCAACGTGAAGTTACCGTTGTTGACAAAACTGAAGTTACTTTTATTGTTGAAGGCACGGGAGTAATTGCTGGATTCTTGCTTGACCCCACCAACAAATTACCTTTGCCAATTATTGACGAAATCAAAGTCCAGCATATAGCACACGAGAATGAAATCTCACAAGAGATATATACAGGAAAGGTAAAAGATGGATATTTTGAAATTAGAAACTTGCTACCCGGCAGCTACCGCCTCATCGATTCTTTTGATGGTTATGTTATGACGAATACCGGTTTACCTAAAATTAAGGTCTATCCCCGAAGTCGTGCAGATGGTGTGGAAATATATATCAAAAAAGGAGCAACTGTCACTGGCAGCATAACTGGTGCGGAAGATGGACAACCGCTGTCAGGAGCAATTGTCAGTGTCGTATCGGAACATAGCAACAGCTTCTATTCAGATGCAACGGATACGCATGAAACGGAAACAGATACAAACGGAGAATTTCGCTTAACAGTCCCAAACGATTCAGATGCTTATTACGCATTCACAGTAATTGCATCACATCCCAGCTATCAAACACATCGTTGGCGATGGGAGATGATACCGGACAAAACAGAATATATGTTGGGTGAGCTCAAACTGAAACCTTTTCTTTCTTTAACGGGAAAGGTAGAAGACACCAAGTCAAATCGGTCACGTCAAGGGCTCACTGTACGTTTAAAGATGCACAATACACCTGCTGATTTCTTCCGTGCAGCAGCGCAGCCTGAACATACTGCTACAACTGATCAGGAAGGGAGATTTGTCTTTGCTGAACTACATCCGATAGATTATAGTTTGACAGTTGCACAAAATGATGGTATCATTGCATATCTTGAAACTGTCAACCCACAAACCGATAACCCGCTACACATCCAATTGCCAAACTTGATAGCGTTACACGGTTCGGTTGTTGATACACAACAGCAACCTTTATCAGATGTGCAAGTACGGACAATCCTTCATGCAAAAGAAAGTGGTGGACACGGCGCACACTTAGCCATGACACAAACTGACGAACAGGGTGTCTTCAATCTGCAGGTCATTGCAGCTGCTAACGCACTTCTGTCCGTAGAAGTGTCAAAAAAAGGGTATCTATCAAGGGTTTATCCAAATGTCAAAATTAGCAGAGACCCGGTGCATGTTACACTTGAAAAAGGTCATACAGTTAAGGGAACCGTCATTCTTCCGGTAAATACAGCAGCTACTTACTATGATATCAAGGTTTTTCCTATAGATGTTGAGATGACACCAAAGTTGGATCCACTGGCATTAAACAAACCTATAATGTCCAGACGATTCGATATGTCAGCACAAGAATTTGTTCTGGACGGTCTTTTTGGAGGGGAATATAAGTTGTTTATCACAGTAAGCAACTTTACATCAATCGGCATGAACGTAGAAGCAGGTGAAAACGATGATGGTATATTAGTCGTTGCGGATAGACCGACGCGTAGCTTAATGGGGCAAGTGATGTGGTCAGATACGGGTGAACCTGTGGAAAACGCAGTTGTCGTACGTTCCTGGTATCCCTGGGATTTGGATAGATATGATATGTCATTGACCCTGGACCGCTTTGAAACTGAGACAGATGCTGAAGGAAAGTTTGTGTTTTCAGGTTTAACGCAAGGACGATACGCCTTACTTATCCGTACTGTTCATACGGTCTGGGTAAATGAAACGCGGAAATATAAACGCATCTATACGCAGAAGCAGGTTGAAATACCAATTTGTAGTGATAACACACATCATATCTATCTGGGAAGACAGGATGGGAGAACCTTCAAAAAATGAAAGAATCTGTCAACAGCCTCAGCCTGTCAATCATCTTATGTCTCGCTTTTCTCCTACCCTTCCTTCTACAAGGGGACGTAGGTGCTGTAACATGGCAGGATGAATTCGATCTTGAGACGCAAGAAAATTGGCAATTACGAGGAGATGATTCTACCTGGCGAATTGAGGAAGGATACTTGCGCGCAAAAATCAACACCAAAAAGCAGTGGACGACTATGTTTGAAGTCTTTGAATATACTAACCATGTAGGAGAGTTCAATAACATTACAATAAAAGCAGAAAACATAGGAGCATCCGGAGACGTCAAATTTGGTATAGTGATTGGTAAACACTTCCTAAATGACAATGGGGATTTAAAGGAAACAGGTTATTACCTGTTTCTCACAAATGATATGCAGGCATTAAGGGATGGAAAGGTGTTTCTTAGTACGGGCAGACGCTGGAATACTGATGTGCTTTACCAAATGACACTGCGCTTCAATGAAGGTAGATTTCAGTTTTTTGGTAATGACGAAACACGCATGGACTTTATAGATGCAAATCTAAAGACGATCGATTTCTTCGGTTTTGTCCTCGTCGGATATGTTACAGATTTGCCGAATACAGGTGAAGGATACGTGGAACGCGTTACAATCTCCGGACTACCTGTAACAGCAAAAGATAAATTAACAACAACCTGGGGAGAGTTGAAGCAAGATTAAACGCATACAAGCAGATGTTACACACTTATGTTACAGAAGAATTTAGACCTTATTTTTAATTTATTCTTATTGATAGTACTAATTTCTGTTGCGTTCTGGGGTAAATTTGCAGGTGCAAGGTTAAACCCCCATGAACGTGCAAATCCAACCGCGTCCGGTGCATATTATCGCACACCCGGCAAAAATGGAAAATGGTTTGGTCCCGAAATTAACTCGCTCACACTTTGTAAGGACACACACAACGTCTTTAACAATAGAGGCTTTTTTGACATAGTAGAAACGATTGAAAACGCAGTGGTATCTAAGTCTGATATTAGGGGCGCGCTGCACTGGTACAGGCGACAGAAGTGGACATTTGCAGATGACAACACGCCGTGGGGTACAAATGTGTCCATTATCACGTTGCATGACGATCTTGGGTGGAGTGAGATAAGTACTGGAGGCGGGACAACCGGTTATCCGTGGAGTGGAATAGAACGGCATTGGCGCGATGGAAATATCATAAGACAACAAGCAACTGTGATGGGATGGCGACAGTATGCACGCGGGAGAGAACGATGGGTCTGTCCAATGTACTTCAAAATCGGGGGCTGGCAAGGAGAAGACCTTGAAGTACACTGCCAAACATATAGAACATGGTTCCCACCTGATTGGCAAGAACTGAAACAACGGGATGGCGACTTCGGGTTCCCAGTCGAACGTAAACCCGGGATCATCAGCCGCAGAGGAAAACTAACACATAGATGGTATGATTGTATAAAAATCAACTGAACATCGTTTAGGTATAGATATGCGAACTATTCTGATCTTACTAATCCTCATGTATTTATCCGTTAACAACACCGTTTCCACATCGGCAGATATATGGCACGATGACTTTGATATGGAGAATACCGAAGCATGGAAAAACATCGGTGATAGAAGAGTGTGGAAAGTGGTTGATGGCATGTTACGCATTGAAGTCAATAGAGACTGGGCAGTTGGATATGAACTCTATGAACTCATAGCATTTCCCGGACACCATAGGGATTTTGTCGTTACAATCAAGAATTTTGGGGGTGACAAACTCCGTTTCGGTTTCTGCGTAGGACGACGTTTTCCTGAAACTGCTGATGAAGACCCGTTCTATTATGTATTTTTTCCTGATGAAATTAGAGCACGACGTTTCAACGGCAGAGGCACCAGCCATCCTTTTCGGTATAGGTTGTCTCGTGAACCACGTCAACGTTGGAACACAGACGTTATAGAGGAGATGGAGTTACATTTTAACTCAGGTTTCTTCCTGCTGTTTGTTGATGGGGAATTCCGGACAAAATTCAAAGATTCAAACTTCAATCGGATAGAGATTCTCGGTTTTGTTGTGGAAGGAATCAACATCGCTAACGTATGGGAAGCTGAAGGTTGGGTTGATTCGTTCACTATTTCTGGTCTCAACGTCTCAGCAGAAGTTAAGGCAACAGAAACGTGGGCAGAAATAAAAGGGAACTGACAACTTTTTCTATAGTTTGGCTAACGAACACTGCAAATTGCATCAGCACGTAGAATCTCATAATGAGGTAAACACTCAGATAATACACCTTCCAATTCCGTAGGAAAAGGTTCGCTTTTCGGTTTATACGGAACGAATCCTACGCTCCGATGCACGTTCTCATACCAATGCGGAGCCCAAACACCATCCGAAGGATGTCCACCACGCGTCCAAGACAGCATGTCTTCCTCAAACGGTATATCCAACTGAGAACAGAGGATTGACAAAACATGCTTCGGATTAAGCAACAATTCCTTTGCATCTAAGATAGGTGGTATCTGTCCAATCTTCCGTAATTCAGTCAATAGGTCAGCTTGAATCTTCAAACCCGTATCCTTCAAGGTAGGAATCCCAATTACTTTCGTTAATGAAGGAAGCATCTCCTTCGGATCACGAATGAGTAAGACATTCACAGTCTCCTGCAAGAATGCTCTGTTAATATTAACAAGATGATGTGCCATCATTTTCATGAAAAGCACAGGTTTAGCACATGCACCTAAAATAACATCCCGAATCACTACATCCACATCCGTTTCCATTGCGGAAATAACTGCATCTCGACCAGGATGCATTGCACCGGTCGTGTGTAGATAGTGAGCATATAACGGTTCATCAATAACTTCTGTATCACTCCGTTGTGCAAAAGCGTACATCAGAGCGGTCGATATATTCCGTGGTCCTGACCAAAGGCACACTCTTTTCGTTTGCATGTGTATCCTCTAAATTTTATCTGATTACCAACGCATTGCCGCTTCTCGGTAGAGTTGTATCTGTTCCATATTGCGTGGTACTGTTGCTTGTATAGATTTTCGTTTACGATTAAGATCCTTCAAAACTATCGGTGCGCGAAGCATATTCCTAAGTGTAACAATCCCAGACTCATAATACACCCACATCCGTTGTTCTGTATAAGGATTGAGCACATACACGGAATTAAGATTCTCCGATTTACCCACGATTTCTGAGAATGAATCGTATTCGGGATAGGTAAGTTCAATTGTCTTGTCGTATCCCTCAAGAAACATCTGATCCGGAGGGGGTTTGGGGGAATATCCACTCAATTTACACCTACAAAACTGTATCGGTGCAGCTGATTTGTTGATCAGATGGAGAGAAACCACAATGGATAAACGATTATTGTCATCACGATTGATAAACCATGTATCCTCCTGAATTAGGTTGACCGTCAAACCGGGAATTTGCCTCCATCTGTGATATACGATTGCCAATGCAATCACGCATCCTAATATGAGTATCACCCACTGTCCTGTTGAAGATGCTATGAACTTTAGGAGTTCTTTAAATATCTGTTGTAACAAATCAACTCCTTCTCAAGTGTTTCATCAGAAATTACGCCTTGCCGATGAACAACGGGGGGTGATATTGAAATATCGTAAACTGTTGATGGTATAGAGCCTGATGTCTTTCCATCATCAACGATGTAATCTAATCGAGAACTGAGTTCTTCTCCAAATTCCGATGGTGAGGTGGCTGCTGGTGTTCCTGAAAGATTCGCACTCGTTATTGCAAGGGGACCTCCGAATTCTTGAAGTATGCGTAATAGTAAGGGTTGATCTGGTATGCGTAATCCCACAGTATTACCGCCTGCTGTCAACTGAGGCAGCAACCCTTTTGCCTCTACAATGATTGTTAATCCACCTGGCCAAAACTTATCTATCAGATGATAAAAGAATCCTGGCAAGTTCTGTGCTACCCTTTCTACATCCTCAGTTGAGCCTAAAACTAAGGGGATCGGTTTCTCTTCTGGTCGTCCCTTTACCGTATATAGTTTCTGCACTGCCTCTATATTAAATGGATCAGCACCTATACCGTACACTGTATCAGTTGGAACAGCAATAATTCCCCCAGACTTTATACAGTTCACAGCTGATTCAATACGTGTGTCACATTCCACGACTATTACTCCAGTTAGACATCAACTATTGAACCGTTTGCTGCAGCATTGAGAGAGAGCGCATCACGTTGTCCTTGCTGATATTTTTCATAGGCGATCCCTGCAATCATAGCTCCATTATCCGTACATAAACTAAATGGAGGATAATATACTTCCGCACCAATTTCTTGTGCATGTTCCTTTAGAGATGACCTTAGTTTACTGTTGGCAGCAACCCCGCCAGTTAGTGTTATCGTATGACAACCAGTATTCTTTGCGGCTTGAACAGTCTTTGCTACAAGTACGTCAACAACTGCTGCTTGGAAACTTGCAGCAATATCTTCAATGGTAACTTGACCGTTTTCTATTGTGCCCGCGTGTTCTGCCTTTTCCACGAAGTATCGGACCGAGGTTTTTACCCCACTAAAACTGAATTGATAGTCGCCGCTGCGGAGCATTGGACGGGGAAAGTCAATAGCTGTCGGATCACCTTTCTGTGCAAGTTCATCTATGATCTTTCCTCCCGGAAAACCGAGACCGAGATACTTGGCAACTTTATCATAGACTTCACCCGCAGCATCATCTTGTGTTGTTCCGAGAACCTTATAATTCCATCCTTCATGAACTTCTACGAGCAAGGTATGTCCACCAGATACAGTCAAACAGATATGCGGAAAGGTTAGGTTATCGTGCACCATGTAATTGGCGTAGATGTGTCCTTCAATGTGATTGATGCCGAGCAGTGGAAGATTGTGACAGTATGCAAGACTTTTAGCTGCAGCCACACCAATCAGTAAAGCACCAATCAGACCTGGTCGGTTTGTCACAGCAACCGCATCTATATCATCAAAAGTCGTATCTGCTTCAACGAGTGCTCTGTTGACGATATAATTGATTGACTCTATGTGCTTGCGGGATGCCAATTCTGGCACAATACCCCCGTATGCCTCATGTGCTTTTATCTGTGATGCAACGATGTTTGATTGCACATCACGACCATCAACTACTATAGCAGCAGCTGTTTCATCACAAGAGGTATCTATTCCGAGTATCTTCACAATGTTATCTTTTAGCTACTACTTACCGTTCTTTGAAAAGTCAATGTCCTCAAAAGTTTCTGCGGTGAGGACCTGGTCAAATAGTTCATCAAGGTGGTCAAGGTCATCTATAGCAGTAATCGCATTGAGAACAGTGTCTGACTTCTCAGCGAACCGATACTGTACTATTTTGATAACGGCTGTCCGTTTCTCGTTGATTCTGCCGCGTTGTAATACGGCTTCGTAAATAGGTGATTCTTGCATTATTGCCTCCAATTTCCCATCTTCAAAAAGTTCAGATGGATGAATTAAACCCCCAAATACAGAGTAACTTCACCGTGGGTTGCTCAGTGTTCAGAGAGTCCATCACTATCACCTGTTTTGTTTTCATAGTCGCCGCTGCAAGGTGGTTGGGTGAGTATCCTCCCAAATGTTTGAATAGTTCATCATAATGTGTCATGGTAAGTATTATACACTATAATTCAGGAAAATATCAAGGAGATGCGGGTATGTAAAGTTTTTGTCACTCTATTGGTCAGAATCGCGGATTACGCGGAAGGGGTTTCTTGTGCATTTTATGTTTACTTTCACAAGTTGGCGCGGATCTGACTGTTAAGGGGCAAAATATTTACGCGTCCGTTTTTGTACATAGTACTCCGCTGGTGTGCAGCCCGTTGACAATCCTATTTCTATCGATATATTGCTCCGCTGGAGCATGGGTTCAGCGATCCTTCTTTCTGTCAATAAACATTCAATACCTTCACCAAGAAGATACATTCTGTTAGATTGTGCCTTTCTTTGTAGCACATTCTTTCAGAATGTACTTCTTTGTAACTGATCAATTTCATATAATGATCCAGAAAATCCTTCCGTGCAAGCTATGTTAACTGGCACGTAATCCGCGATTCAGACAGATAGAGTGATAAGATATTTACACAACCCAGTTCATCTCATCAAGGGATCCTTATCCTTCGAGTTGTCTGAACCTGGATTTACAGGATTAGAGGATTTTCAAGATAAGAGACATCTTCTCGTATTATATTCTACTGAGAATGTGAAACCATTTGCGGTTCATTTCATGAAGTGAGTCTTATCCTGAAAATCCTGGTTTAGACAATTATTTCAATATTAACATTTTCCGTGATGCAGTGAAATCGCCAGCTTTAAGCGTATAGAAGAAAACACCACTTGCGACAGATTCACCTACTGCGTTTTTGCCATCCCAATATGCAGCACGACTTCTGTTGTGATAAACACCTGCAACTTGGTGACCTAACGCCAATGTTCGAATCAATTGCCCATCTGCAGCATAGATGGAGACACTCACTTCTGCAGACTTTGCTAACTGATACGGTATCCACGTCTCCGGATTAAACGGGTTCGGGTAGTTTGCTAACAGTGCTGTCTCTTGCGGAACGAGGGATGCCAAAAGACGTTCCAAGTTCGCTATACCTTGTCGGAACACCAAAGAACCGTCGTTTTCAAGCTGCGCAAGTTCTAACCATTTTTTGACGAGTGCTGGGTCAACACCATCTAACTTCACAACACTTTCAGGTGCAGCAGCATTTGTTGTCTCCCCAAAATGTCCAGCGACAAGCACCAAGTCTAAGATATTGATACTCCCATCAGCATTGACATCTGCGCGTGGGACGGCTGTGATCGATCCGCCGATGTTTTGTCCCACAAGCACTAAATCCAATATGTTGACGCTACCGTCCTCATTCACATCCCATGCAGGATACGCGGGCTTTGGCGTAATCATGAGTTCCGCGGGTTCAAGATGTGGTCTCGTAAGCATGCCTTCACTATCGCTGAAGAGGATCTCTGTGATTTTCAAGGTAGTAACTTCTTCACTGATTATATCAAACGTAAGTGTCACAAGTGTGCCATCCCCGTTGGTTTCTCCGACAAGGGACGTTGCTGCAACCGTCACAGTGTTTCCTACGATAATCGGTTGTATTATGTTTGGGTCTGCTGGTAGGAAATCAGCGTTGGCACTTGAAACATAACGGAGCGCGGATTCATCAAACTGTACAGTTGCCTGATAGCCTGAGATATTCTCTCCACCGGTAACGTTCAGGTTCAGCATAAGTTGCTCGCCGACAACCGGGGATGCCGAGGGGGCGGGAGATAAACTGACCGTAGCATCTACAAGTGGTATTATGTCTGGTGCTATGCTCAATGCAATACCAACGGGTGTTTGTAATCCTGAGACAATTGTTTCAACGTTTGATCCATCAAGATTCGCACGCTGAATTGCACCTGGAGAACCACCATGGTCGGGAGAAGTCCAATACATCTTACTATTTTGCAAATCTAATGTGATTCCTCCTGGAAATTGCAAACCGTCTACAATGTCCTGTAGGTTTGAACCGTCAAAATTTGCACGTTGGATTTTCCCAGAATTAGGAATTATTTGACTCGTCGTAGATTCATATTGCCAATGGTTTGCCCAATACATGTGCTGATTCTCAATATCCAAAGAGAGGTAAGCAAGAAAACCCGATACGTTCGCTAAGTCCTCAACGTCAGTTCCATCAAGGTTTGCACGCCTAATTTTGTTAACGTCAGTCCAATACATCTTACCACCTGACAGATCTAAAGCGAGACCACGCGGAGTCACTAAAGTACTAACAAGCGTTTCAATGTTTGTACCGTCCAAATTTGATCTCTGAATCGTATTCTGTCCTCTCTGAGATTCATTCCAATGGATCCAGTACATTTTTCGTGACGATAGGTCTAAAGCCAACGCCTCTTTAATGCTATCATCACCAGTAACAAGTATTTCAATATTTGATCCGTCAAGGTTTGCACGTCTGATGGAATTATTTCCATTCCAGTCATTCCAATACATCTTTCCATTAGAAACATCTAAGGAAATTCCTACTGGTCTACTTAACCCAGTAATAATGTCTTGCACATTTGAACCATCAAGATGAGCGCGTTGGACTTTTCCAGATAGAAAGTCTGTCCAATACACATACTCAGGTTCTTCCATGACAGGTTGTGAGGGAACTGTTGTAGACCCTTCCTCTGATATTAACTAAAATTGTCAAACGAGACTGTCAAATGCCCTTCATATACTGGTTGACATATTCCAACGTATAAACCGACTTGAAGTGGTTCTTGAAGTGCTATCGTTGTTTCACCCACATGTATCCATTCACCTTCTCCCTCAGATTTATACCATGCGTTGTAGTTATCACCGTCGCGTTGCATTCGCATAGCCATAGGTATATCGCCTTTTGGGGGAGTATCGACTAAACTAATGGCACCTGATGTGCTAAGTTCTCTCTGTTGCAATGCAAGATCAGTTCGATGACTTTGACCCCACGCTTTCAGTGTCACCCACTCACCATCCCTTCCATATCTATCTTTTGTCGTTGGCGAAGAGATAACTAATCCAACCACAGAACAAGAATTATCGTGATCGAATACGAATGAGCTCTCAACTGTGAACTGATCTTCATTTGTGATCTGGTAAAATCGTGTGGTTGTATCATTTCTCCATAGATCTTGATTTAAACCACCCTCAACCACAAGTTTACCATCTATCAACTCATAAGGACTCTTGTCTCCGTTTTGGATATGCCAATACGATTCTAACTCTTGACCATCAAAATCGTCGCTTTGTAGAACCTGATTTTCCTGTGCTTCAGCATTAGTGTGTATGCCTACTGATAGCACCAATAAAACAATGCCAATTTGACAGATCAGACTCATAATTTGAATCTTGTGTTTCATGTTATACCTCCAGTTAAAATAGTTATGTATCAACTAATGGATATAGAGAAAATATCAGTATGTTATAATTCAAAAGTTAATGGGATGGACATATTAACCATCCATCCCATGTAATATCATGCGTTATTCTTGAAGATTATTGCTATCTACAGACCGCATCTCATTTCGCTCTTTTATCATACCCGCAAGAACGCATCCACCCATACCTAACAGCACAAGCGCGAAAGGGAAACCTGTTGCAAGTGATGCAGCTTGTAACGCCTTCAACCCTCCTCCGAGTAGCAATGCAATTGCGACTAAACCTTCAGCAGTACACCAGAAAACCCGTTGTGCAACTGGCGCGTCTACCTTACCACCTGCAGCAATGATGTCTATAATTAGTGAACCCGAATCTGATGAGGTGACAAAAAAGATGATCGTTAGCAACATAGCGGCACACGAAAGCAGCAATGATACTGGTAATTCTGTAAACATTTTAAAGAGTGCCAGTGGGTAATTATATGCTTCTACCTCTTCGGTTACACCTGTGAAATCTCCAGTGAGAAACTGGTGGATAGCAGTACCTCCAAATGCACTAAACCACAATAGACACAATAGGGTCGGTAAAATAAGCACAAAGAACACAAACTGACGCACGGTGCGTCCTTTTGAAATCCTTGCGATGAATGTTCCAATAAACGGAGCCCAAGCGATCCACCATGCCCAATAGAACGTAGTCCAATCGTGCAGAAAACCGGTGTCCTCACGTCCAACCCAGTTACTCAACGGCACAATTTCCTTGAAATAGGTACCAAATCCTGCAAAAATATTTTGAAAGATATAACGGGTTGGACCAAGAATGAAAATAGTTACGAGCAAAATAAACGCAAGAATTATGTTGAACTGACTAAGTCGTTTAATGCCAACATTAATGCCTGTCATCACTGATACAAGAGCGATGGCTGTAATCCCAACAATCAACAGAACCATGGTCACCTCGTGTGCTGGTATCCCAAATAGATAGTTAAGACCAGAAGTCACCTGTTCTACTCCTAAGCCAAGGGAAGTTGCGAGTCCAAAGATCCCAGCAAAAATGGCGAATGTATCAATAATGTGTCCGGGCCACCCCCATATCCGGTCGCCGAGTATGGGATAAAACGCGGATCTGATAAGTAACGGAAATCCTCTATTATATGCGAAAAACGCCAAGGCAAGTCCGACAACGCCGTAGATTGCCCACCCATGTAGTCCCCAGTGAAAAACTGTTGTTGCTATACTCAAAGAAGCCGCCGATTTTAATTTGGGATCAGCGATGTCAGGAACAGCTGTAACACTGTAATCTGCATTTGCGTCATAAACCGTTTCTCTCCCGAGCGGCGAATACTTCACAGCATCAGTATCCCCTTGAAAATAGGTAATCGGTTCCGACACGCCAAAGAAGAGTAGTCCAATACCCACGCCTGCAGCAAAAAGCATCGCAAGCCATGTTAAATTGGAGTACTCAGGTTTTGCATCTGGACCTCCAAGTCGGATTTTACCAAGAGGGGAGATGGCGACAATTACACAAAAGAGAAATACAAGATTAGCTGTGATCATGAAGAGCCAATCAAGATTTGTGGTAAGCCATACTCGGGTGCTTTTGAAAAGTTCTGTCGCTTGGTCTTGAAAAATTAGTGAACCAGCTACGAATAATACAATGGTGATACTGGAAATTACGAATACAGGCGTTAAGTAAATGTCTAACCCGAATAGTTTCTTGTACCTGCCTTCATCTACCTGATGTGGCATCTGTTGCGGCTGTTTTTCTGCTTCGTTCATTTCAAACTTCTCCTTTTTTGTTGTAAGGGTGTGAACCGATTAGAAATAAACACCGAAGTTAAAATTAAGACGCCAGTTCCAAACGTTATTGCCGTTTGCACCAACATCACCCGCGCCATCGTAGATACTGCCGTAACCTTCTCTGATACCATCACCTGCACTGTTGCCTACAAAGGAATTTCCATCAGACAAACCAAAGTCGCTATAGACATACAGTGAGTCAAAGATGTTCCAACTTATTCCTAATGTCACGAGGGTACTCGGGTTGTAAGTATCAACAGTCTTAAGAATAGTACTCCATTCAATGTATGGCGTTACACTGTTCAACCATGAGATTTTTTCCGTATTAATCCCACCATACCGTAGTGAAAGGGCAGGTATTAACCCCTCAGATGCAACAGGCCACGCAAATTCGTAAGCACCCATCGGAATCAGGTCCCCTGTACCCCATGCCGTATCATCTGAAATATTGTGTACGTAATACGTAAACTGGGTATAGAGCGTGAAATCTGCTGCTGAGTTCTTCATGTGCGCGGAAAGAGCGTAGTGATTTCCGCTGTCATCGTTTCCGACATTCGTTCCTTGCAGCAACCCGAATTGTGCTGAGACGCCTATATCTGCGACGTTTTCAAAGGAATAGATTGCACGAAGATTAAACTGATGTTGCTCATCATAACCATTCTCCTCAACACCCCATTGCACATTTCCATCTTCATCCGCTTTTTCTTCCCATTTCACAACGTCGTATCCATAACGGGCACTATTGAGACTATTTCCTATCGTCTGAGGTTCACTCATGAGGAAATAACCTACATCATAAGTCAGTTTACCTGTGTTGTTATGCCATACGATTCCCACATCAGGGTCGTCAGCAAGTCCAACATAAAAATGCTGGTCAAAAAACCAACTGGTAGAAACACCGTAGTCTGTTGGTCCAAAAGGTACTCGCACAACGCCTGCTTTGACCGTACCCGTATCCTTGAAATCATAACCCAACCAAGCAGTATGTATCATGCTGTAACCGATTGAACTACCGAAATACCTCGGATACCACCGATATTCCATCTTTCCAATGACGTTATTAAAGTCAAGGTCAACATTCAACCGCAATAATTCAAGATCAACATCGCCAAAGTTTGCCCCTCTACCATCGTCCTCCAAATAAGGCTGACCGGAACTATCATATCGCGTGCGGTCTTCATACGTACCGTAAACGTAGTTGGCACGCATTGCCCCACCGATTTTTATAGGACTCTTCTTGGGTTCGACTTCTGCACTGTTTTCTGTGGTCGTATCAGCCATCGCGAATGGTAAAGTTATCAAGAAAAAGACAATACAGAATGTTAGTAAAGGTTGGAACTTTCTATTTTTTATATTAAGCCGTTGTATCATACTATTTTTCTCTAGCACACTGCTCCTCCTTATGTACATAATACACATTTGGAGGGATTAAACTGAAATACAAAATATAGGCACAATTTCAGCACGTGGCACCTAAATAGATAGACTGTACTGTTGCACAAACTTTTAGTTTGTGCAGTAGTGTACGCAAACTAAAAGTTTGCGCTACAACTGTGTGCAAGTAATTATATATTTCACCATAACAGAAGAATAGCAGTTGTGTACACCCCTCCCTTGTACAAAACTGCAAGCCAACATATTATGTATGATAGCACATGTTCTATATAATGTCAAATAAAAAAACTCGCCTACAATTTCTTGTAGACGAGTTCGTAATGCCTATTGCATTTGTCCCATTGCACTAAACATCATAAATGTTTGCACCAATTGTTTGTAATCACCCACTGCAATGTGTAGTTTTGCCCCGACACCACCGTCCCTTACTTTTGCTGAGATACCGATACTGTAGTTTTCAGGGATCCCCATGATCATACCAGCCATCATCTGCATTTCAGCGGCAGCGTTCGGATCAGCTTTTGAGGCAAGAGAAACGAAACTCTTAATAGCTGCTATAGGAGAAATTCCAAATAGTAGGTTGTTATCTATTCCTAACTTTTCAACAAGATTCTGGTAACCTACATTTTCAGATATGCTCTCAACAACTTTAGCTTTGCTATTAAGTGCTTGCTGTATTATTTCTGCCCCCCCTAAAGAAAAATAGAGTTGTCCATCCGAAAATGCATAAGACCAATGCCATTCATGGGGCATCAGAACAGCCATCTCTACCGGAACATCCTGAAAAGCAACACCAAAATTCGGAAAGACAATAGTCTTGATCTCTACCTCGTTATGCATAATTGGGTTTCCAACATATCCCCCATCGTAAATGGTGAACTGTGGCGTTTCTCCCATTGAATCTTTCATAATTTGCATCATTTTGCTTAGGTTATCCAAGAAGTGTTCATCATAGTAGGTTTTGACTTTCTCTTCATCTTCAAGATCATAAATGACCAAAACATCAGGAATTAAACTATCTCTAAAATTCACAGAGAAACCTTGTTCACTACCCAATGCTTTGTACATCTCTTTCATCTCTTCTACGATCTTTTTGAGGTCCTGACTCTGTTCTTCATCTTCTGAAGGTAGAGCTAACAACCAAGACATGCTCCATTCATATAAACTCAATGCATTTCCTTCAAAACCACCGAAAAGGAATCCCCCATTTGGTAAATCGTTCATGAGTGCTAATTCATCAGGCATCAGTTCCTTTAGGGTGTCTTGTATTTTCCCATCGTCTTTAAACTTCAGAAAAGGGGCAAGTTGTACATCAGTACCTTGTATCTGAAGGGTTGCACTCACAGACTCTACATCTCTTATTAGTTCAGCAAATGTACCAAACATACTTTCCATTATTGGAACCGCAGACGTGGTAGCGGGATCACTTTCCATTGCATCAACTGCGGTTTTCATGTCTTCCATGATTGTTTCAATATGTGGGGCAAGAATTGTCCCAAGGTCAAAATACACAGCAAGCTGATCAGTTCCTTTTGCAATCTGATTTAGAAATACGGTGTAATCTGGGTTAGCAGCGATCGCGTTTTGCTCTCCCTTACTCACATCAATGATGCTCACACAATCTTTAGCCTGTTGTGTGAAGGCAAGGGTATTACCCAAAATAGCAAAACTACCATCACCTTCAGAACTGAAGTAGGTTTCACCCTTATACTCGGTAGGTTCGCTGCCCTGTGCTTCTGTCTGAATAACCTGCATCATCGCATCCGGATCTGTCAAGTGTACAGTCGCGGCAACAGCAACGGGTTCGAAACTCGTAAAGAATATTGCAAAATCATTGTCTAAGTCCAATCCAATCTGTTCCAATTCAGCCAAACTCTCAAAGCCTGCCCCAAAGGATTCTGCCAATATGGAGGCAAGGAGTTCAGGCTGTTCACCAACTTGAGGTGCCATTTCTGCCGCACCATCGTTGATCCTTTTATTCAGTTCAGATAGACTTGGACAGTAGATAATACCTAATGCGTTCTCAGGAATTAAATTTAACACGCTATCTTCAGGTATTCCTTTAGATTCTTCTTCTGTTTTTTCCGCATGTGCATCTGTCAAAATATAGTCAGATTGATCAGCAATATTTGGGTGATCTGCATAAATGTTTGTCAATAGAATACATACGCAGCTTACAACGATAAAACTGAGTAGTGAAATTCGAGTCTTCATTATTATTTCTCCTTAGAAGGGGACAATTCTTATATCCTTTATGGATATCATATTATTTCCTGTTATCTGTAATTTTCTTTTCAAGTGCGTTAATCTCATCATTTGAGGTTAACACACTTATTTCGACTTCGTAGTGGCGTCTGCCACCAGGTTCAATGTGTTGTAGCGAACCTTGTTCACGTTCCGATGCTCTTCCATCAACTCTGCAATTTGAAGGTTCTAAACCCATTACATAGTTTCCTTGACTACACAATTTCCATTGCACAAAGTGAGGAAACTGCGTCTTATGGTATCGGACTGCTATGCCTATACCTTTATTATCATTGAAACTTCGGTTCACGAGTGCAACACGGATATGGTTGTCAACATCAGGTTCCATCTGATGATAGTATACCTGCTCCTTGAAATCAACAGTGGGAGGTTCGCCGCAGTTATAGTTTGATAGGTTATCCTTGGCATGTTCATCGCGAGGTGTGATTTGAGATGATGGTGCTAAAAGTTCGCTGCCATCTGCAAGTATTGGGAAACCTACATTTATATGGAATAAATACATGAGGGGCGAGTCTTTGTAACCAAGATTTTCAATAATATCTTCAATATGTATTTTATTCGAGCCTAATTCAGTCCAGATTCGGCGCGTTCTGCATAGATGTTCACCTAACGCTCTTGTTTCAGTGATTTTACCTTGTGCCCATAAAATGTATCGGTCACCTTCCCAGCGACTATCAACCCATACATTTTTTGCGGGGATATATGAAGCTCTACCGTGTAGACCGAGTGCTTCATCCCCATCAACGTTTTTTGCACCTGCTTGTGTCATACCACACGTTGTAAGTAATCCACCATAAAAGCCGCGTAACCATCCATCTTCATGGGGTTCGTAATGTGCTGCTGCCACATCCCCAGTTCCAGATCGCCAACATAACGGTATACCCTTATAATCCGCATAAGAGATATCAAGACCACGGTTTGTCAAGACAGTGAAGTTTAACCCTGACCCCGTACGAAAACCGATTGCGTCTGTTCCCTTCTCATTGCCATCATTGAGTTGGATTATTTTAGCTTCCGCAACCTGAGAGATGTCTCCAATGTGCCGTAAGAGTTGCATTCTCTCATAGTTTTCTCCATATAGATGTATCAAAACGATGCTCTCCTTCCACTAATAGTTTATTGATTCAGATGTCCATCCCATTCAACTGAGATTGTAGCATAAAATGACAGAATACACAAGCGCGGATTCCAATTTAATAGTAGTAGGCACTTTCCGAGTGCCGTCTCTTAAAAATGAGTCTCTTCCGAAAACGCTACACACCCTTCCACTTGTTCCTACTTAACTGATAGTCTACAGCAAAAAAAGATAGTTAAATCTTAACATCCTTAAATTTCGGACCGCAGGATTTCCGCTGCTTCATGTATCACTTGTAGTTTTTTAGATGCAATCTCAGCAGAATTTACGGGTCGGTCAGCAAATGTACCGAATCCGCAATCTGGATTTAGATAAATCTGTTCAGGTTCGCGATGTTTTAGTAAGTTGCGAACTTTCCCTAAGACAAAGTCAACAGGCTCGACCTCAGTCGTACGTGGATCAACCACACCTAATCCGATCTCTTTATCTGGTGGAAGTTCACCAAGAACATCAATACTCCCAGCACGTTCAGTTGCATATTCTAATACCAACTGATTGACATGCATCTGACTGAAATACGGAATAAGTAGGTCGTAAGAGCCGCGAAGGAGCACATCCTCTTCTTGACTCCAATTGCCACGACAGACATGAAGAGCGGTTTTCATTTTACCATCAACACCCTCAACAACGCGATTTATCAGTTCTACAGCAAAATTGAGTTCATCCTCCGGAGTGCTCTTCTCTGAAAGTGCAGCACACATAAACGAATGTGTTTCGTGGGGACCCGTAAATGCAACCTCGGTAAGCACAGGTTCATCGAACTGCACAAATTCACAACCTGCATCCTGTAAATCAAACAACTCTTGCCTCAGCACTGATACGACATCATCTCCTAATGATTCTTTATCGGGATAGAAGTCGTAGGACAACTTCTTAACCCACATTGAACGGGTTAACAGATAGGGACCGGGTAGCGTAACTTTTATAGGTTTCGTTGTATGCTCTTTTAAAAACAGGTAGTCTTGCAATACAAGTGTTGAGGAACGACTTATTTTGCCATCAACGACAGGATTCTTTAAGGCGAAAGCGGGGACATCTAATGCATTGAGAAGTTGTTCAAAAGCAGCTTTATCTTCTACGTAGTCCAACATCTCAGCAAGCGTCATCAACCGGATACCGTCCATACATCCAGTAATGAAGGAATAGAAGTTATCACGTCGTTGTTCTCCATCGCTTACGATGTCAACACCATCAGCTTCTTGTGATTTGAGGCTTTCAATCACAGCCTCGTCAGCAATTGCGTTAAATTCAGCATCCGTGACGCGTCCCTTCTGTTTATCTCTTAATGCCCGTGAAACTGCTTTCGAACGCGGCATACTACCGACTACAGTCACGGGAAATGCGGGTAAATTATACAATGATCTGTTCTCCTTATCTGCTTATATAGACAAAGTATTAGAGGTTGTCCCTCCATATATTATTTATAAAATATAAGTTACTACTTTGGTGGTGAAGTCTTATCTGATATTGTATCAGATATATGTCAAAAAAATCAACTCTGAATAAAGGTTCTCTGTACAGGAAAAAACTTGATACTGCTGTAGCACATTCATCCTTGATTGTGCTTCTTTCTCCAACCTTCATCGTCCATTACCCCTTTTCCGTACCCATTCATCTTGATATTGCTGTAGCACATTCATCCTTGATTGTGCTTCTTTCTCCAAACACCTTATGCGTCAATTTAACGTGATCTTGATAATAGGATCTGGTTCGGTTAGGAAACCGAACCTACCGGCCTGGGAAAATCTGATTTATCAAACTCACGTTCAATTTAAGGATATTCTCTCTGGTTGGGTAGGCTATATAAGACCGATTTTAGTCCCATACCTTTTGCATCGCTGGGACTTGGGTTTTCCGGGATTCGTGTTCTATATATACCTTCCGCACCGATGATGCTGATATGTGATTTTCCAAAGCCTCAGAGAGGTGAAAGGTGTATAGTCCGCATAGATTCCAACCAATAGCAAGCCCCAGAGGGGCGAAAGGTGTATCAACGCACTAACGTTTTTCACTAAATTGACACCTAAAGTTTATTTACAGAAATTATGTAATGATACCATTGCAAGTTTTCTCTTTATATGGTATCATTTATGAAACAAACAAAAAATGTCAAGAGAAGTGAATGCACAAACCACGTACAGTTGATGGAATACTCAGAAAAATAGAAGAAAAAGCAAATACTGGCGAATATCTATACCGTGGTGAACCGGAACACTTTCAGGATGTCCCGTATTGTGGGAAGGTTTCCTCTAACTTCTATCGTATTTTCCTTGATGATGAAAACTTTGATATAGAAGCGGAACACTTTAATATAGAAGAACTCCAAACAGCAGTGTTGAGTATATCTGATCAATTTTCACGAAAACCAATCAGTGATCTTGAACGCTTGTCTGAAATTCAACATTATGGAGGTAAAACCAACCTCATTGATTTCACGAAGGATTATCTTATTGCACTTTTTATGGGATGTGATGGGTCTCCTGACGAGGATGGTCGGATTATCTTGCAAGAAAAGGAATTGATGGAACCCTATATTGAAGAACCTTACGAACCAATAAATCGCGTCATTGCCCAAAAAAGTGTTTTCGTTCGGCATCCAGATGGCTTTATTCAACCAGACGAAGAAAACATCATCAATATTAAATCGGACCTCAAAAAGTCAATGTTAGAGCATCTACGATATTCCCACGATATTTCTTTTGAAACAATCTACAACGATATACATGGCTTTGTAAAAGATCAAAAAAACCACATGCAATTCTACAAGACGATTTATGAAGGTATACTCCAAAAGCAGAAAGGAGATACAGGATATGGCTAATGAATCTAAGATGGCACACTATGAAGCAGCTGTCAAACACTTTAGCGAAGCCATTCGTATGAGACCTGGCTTTGCTATGACCTATATCTACCGTGGTGAGGTTTACCATAAAATGGGGAAGTTTGATCTTGCAATTGATGACTATACCCAAGCAATTTTCTGGACACGCAAACCTGCAAGGGCTTATCATAGTCGTGGCATGGCACATGGTGCTAAAGGTGATTTTGACAAGGCAATTGAAGACTTCACGAAAGCAATCCAACATGAACCTGATTATGCAGAGGCATACTTTCATCGTGGTCACGCGTATGTTAATAAAAACGAGTTTGACATCGCTATTGAAGATTGTGACAAGGCAATACAACTTAATCCTGATATTGCTGATGCCTATTTAATTCGTGGTAATGCCTATAGTGGAAAAGAAGGTTTTGATTTTGCCATTATGGACTATAGCAAGGCGATACGACTTAAACCAGATTACGTTCTTGCCTATATCGTTCGCGGCAACGCTTATAACAGCAAACAGGGGTATAATCTGGCAATTGCAGATTATACAAAGGCACTAAACCTGAATCCGAATTTTGTTGATGCTTATGTTGTTCGCGGACATGCTCATGTCCTACGAGGCGATTTTGAGTCT
The DNA here is from genome assembly GCA_022824835.1 of Candidatus Poribacteria bacterium. Classification (GTDB taxonomy): domain Bacteria; phylum Poribacteria; class WGA-4E; order WGA-4E; family WGA-3G; genus MSPOR6. The sequence continues at coordinate 60,264 of JAJDZB010000029.1, forward strand.
GCTATTGAGGACTGTGAGAAAGTCATAGAATTTGTGCCTGATGTTGCCGGACCTTATATCACACGTGCAACTGTATATAGCCTTCAGGAGGATTTTGATTCTGCTATTGCAGACTGCACCAGTGCATTAGAACGGAATCCGAAGGCTGCTGATGCATACCTGATTCGTGGAATGGCTTATAGTAACAAGGAGAAGCCTGACTTAGCTATTGCAGATTTTTCAGAAGCGATAGAATGGCAACCCAATTACCCTAATGCATACTATGAACGTGGCAACTCATACAGCAATATGGGTGAGTTTGACAAAGCAATTGAAGACTATACGAAGGTGATAGGACATAATCCGTATCACATTGAATGCTATATAAATCGTGGTTTTGCATATAGCAGAAAACGACAGTTTGATAGAGCATTTGGAGACTATAATACGGTCATCCAAATTCAACCTGATTATGTTCCAGCTTATGTCGATCGTGGTATCACTCTTGCGGTCAAAGGTGACTTAAACAATGCAATTGCAGATTTCACACGAGCGTTAAAACTCAATCCACTGTTAGACAAATTGTATTATAATCGAGGAAAAGTCTATACCAGTCAATTGAACTATGATATGGCTATCGCAGATTTTAATACAGCGATACAGCTTAACCCTGATAATGCACAAGTGTATTATAGTCGTGCAAAAGTCTGGTTACATCAGCAAGAATGGGAAAAAGCAAAATCGGATTTTAAAAATGCTAAGAAGATGCAATTAGACATTTCAGGTCAATTTCATAGGGACTATCCTAAAATACTTGATTTTGAAAAGAAAATTGGTGCTAAATTACCTGATGATATCGCTAATATGTTGATGCTACAGGATGGAAAAATTCAAATGCAACTTATGGATGAAAGTTTATTCCTGTCTTCAAAAGGAATTGATTCTTCCACTCTTGAAAAAAAAGATGTCATAAGAGCGATACATAAAAAACGAGCCCAAACTCTTTCTGATAAATTAAATAATTCCAATAGCATAACCTCAACTCATAGCGCAATAGCGAGTTAAAGTGTCAAATAAGACGTTTCCTGAATAGAAGATCGTCTCTATGTTCTTTCTAAACAAACCCACCCAAAACAACACCGGATGGTATGTATCAGAAGAACCCAGAACACGCCTTGGCAAGGGAATTATAGGTCAGATTAAGTATTCTCCAGATGGCACTCAACTTGCTATCGGGAGTTCCATTGGGATTTCTCCTTCTTCAATTGCTTGAAGTAACGCTTCTGCATCTTCCATTGTCACCTGGTGAGATTTATTAATAGCTTCCAAGATTTGTTTAGGTTGTCCCTTCGGTTCTAAGTTCGGTTCCCTTACACCACGCGCAGCTCAACATCAATATCAACATCACGAGTCAGAGTATTCGTCACTGGGGAAGCAGCAAGGGTTTCCTCCCATAACGCCTCCAGAATCTCATCGTCTGCATCAGATGCGACATAGATCGTTCCACGCACTGCATTAAAACCGCTATGTCCATCCTGTTCCGTTCCGAGAAAAACGAAGATGTTATCAATCTGTCCACTCAATGAGATCTCCAACTCATCTATTTCAATCTTCTGCTGAGATGCGCGAATCTGAAAACCCATTGCCAAACACGCACCGAGTGCACCTAAGACATACTCAACAGCACTCGGAGCAGCATCGCGCACATCAAAACTCGCAGGTTGACCTACCGACCACGAATGATTTCTACAGAAAACCTTCGCTTGTAGACCACCATCCCAATGGATACGGGTCTGCCATTTATAATCTCGCGCTTGAGCATAAGCAGCATCAGCATCCTGTTCTGCTTCACCGCGTTGAACGAAATACTTGTTGTGTGATGGTGCAGGTCTCCAGCCAAGATAGGGATTCTCTGTCATACGACACCACGCAGGGAGATCCTCCTTGACACTAATCTCTGTACTGCGAATCTCCAACACATCACCATCTGGCACTTTTTCCATCGATTTCCGAATCAGAAGCAGTAGACCGGAACCACAATCAAGGTTTCCACCTTCACAGATATGTAGTGTCTGTAGACTTTCAGGTGCTTGTAAATCTTCTTCTCGCATTGATATTAATACCCTGGGATTGTAATTGAATTGTAAGATGTGAATCCTAAGTGTTGATATATATTAGAATGGACTGTAGTGAGTTTCTTGGCAGGACTGATGAATTATATCTTTTTTAAAGTGTATCTTTTAGGAATATGAATGAGTATCCCTCCTTTGGAAAAAAGTTGGCAGTGTATCAACCATGCACAATTTACTTTCGTAAGGAAACCTTTTCCATAATGGGAGGGAGACTCTAAGTTCTGGTTTTGGATTCAGCCGAACCCTTATGAAGATTCCTGCCATGCATAGCAGAAACTCCTTTTTCAGTTGTCAATAGGTTAGACTTGATCCGCCCGTAATTAAAAACTCAACAGCCTTAGCCCCCCCAACAATGACTGCATTCTCTACAAGGTTTTCTTCATCAAGGTTCCGCTTTTTGAAGCATGGTGAACAGACCCAGATTGTTCCGCCAACCTCAGCAAAGTCTGTCATGAGTTGTTTCAACGGTGCGAAACCTTCTTCGTGTATATCATCTGCATACCCATCTTGTGATAAATGCACACCTTCTGTGCTAAGAAAAACAACGGTTTCAATACCAGAGGCTACAGAAGCATTTGCAACAACAAAACCGACAGTTGCTTTGTCGGTGTTATCTTTAGCGTGCGTAATGCTTATCATGAGTTTAGACATTAAGTTCTATCTCCTTTTTTAATATAAAAATAGGCATTGTCTTCACCGCAACAGTCTGCGAGAAGGTCATTGCCTATCATGTTACACCATGCTGCTATATCCACAGGTGCACCGGGGTCAACAGCATGGACTTGTGCGATCTGTCCTGATTCAAGAGTCCTCATCGCTTTCAATAATGCCACGATAAGATCGCCACATCCGAGTTCTCCAAAATCAAAAACAGCATCTGGCTCAATATTTGGTAGTTGGTTCATAACTTTCATGGTATAAAGAATACCATGTAAGTCTTCAGACGTCAAGGCATTTTCTTATAACTTAAGCTCCAACAAGACACAGATTAACGTTCAAGCCAACCCGGTAGCTTAATCTCACCAGATAACTTCCAGGCTGTCAGGTAAAGTGAAGCTGTCCACTGAACGCCTTCCCGTGAGAGACTATTCGTAAATTCAAGCAGTTCTTCAGATGGGTTTTGCAGGTCTTGATAATCCTGAACAAGATGATATACACGATCTACTAAGTTATTCCCAATTTTCATCTGTTCAACAATAGCTGGCATTAATTCCTTGACAGGTTTAACCTCATGTCCTTCGGAAAGTTTGATCGGGTCAAGTTTCATGACTTCAATTGATGCGTCAACCTTTTCATGGATTCCTGCATGTAACTTTGAACCGTCTTCTTGGACAATTCCGTCAAAGTGCACTGTTAAGTGCAAAGGTTGACACATATCCTGTGCATAATGTGCCAAGAATCCTGCGTAAACATAACACTTGTATTGAATAATTGGATTATCTGGCCATTTTCGGTATTCTGCAAAGGCAAAAGCGAGTCGTTCTGTATATTCAGCTACTGCATAAGGTAAAAGTCCAACCTTTCTTGGCTCAAGTTCCATCTTGGCACAGAGTTTCAGAAATTCATCTCGATTCTCAGGCACTGGATTATCTTTGATAAGCTCAAGATCAAAGTAGTGTTCACCATACTCAGCAGCCCGTGCATGGGGCACATAACGTTCTTTTGACAGATCGGGATCATAAGAACAGTGTGCTATCATTTTCTCGGCAGTTGCAGAACGGAAGAATTCTGGCATCTCATCTGGGAGTGTTTTAATAGTAGCTTGTGTAAGTATGTCGTGTCCACCACCCCACCATGCCCAAGCGGGTGTGGATAGAACAAGTAAGATTAACACGAATATATTTCGTAGACGTTTCATAGTTCTCCTTTTCTCTTGATAAAAGTAAACGATCAGTCTGCAGCAAGATATTCACTGGATTCGTCATCGTGCCATTGGAGTTGCAGTTCTGCTGTTTCGTGAGGTTTAAAAGGTATTGCTATGGAGTCAACATCAGGTCCGATAATCTCAATATTATCAAGATTAGCAGTACCGTATTCCAAATCGTTAGCATAATTGAGAAGTCCGATATCCATCGGTTCAAATCCCATAGCCTTTGATGTAACCGCATCAGCTGCGAAGACATCCGCACTTGCAACAGCGATACCGAGTTGTACGGAATTGGTGCCTCCTGGACCGTTTCCTTGTAAACCCAATGTGCCATCAATGATAGCGATATCCGGTCTCAAGAAGCGCGAGAGACGCAATAGGTTGATATTTATCGTCTGTGCTTCTCGCGGCAACATTCGGTCCCCATGACTTAGATATCCATGCACTTTAATACGGTCAGCCTTATGAATAGTACCCATAATCATGTTCTTCATTGCAAGTGTAACAACGCATGCATCATGTGTCTTGGCGATTGCAACAGAAATCGTGCATGGACAGTCGAGAACTGTCTTCGGCATTCGTACTGTTTCTGATTCCCTTCCAGAGAGAAATACTTCTGTTTCAACCCATTCAGTCTCTTCATGTAGGTCAAGGAGTCTAATAGGTATATCGTATTCCACTTGCAGGGCATCGTAACCGAAGATTTGAAATGCTTCTCCAGAGAAGGATTCATTTGCCCCTTCAGCGATAATTACCTCTTTAGGTGGTTGTGGTGTGCTCATCAAGAAGTCCAATGCCCCACGCATTGCATCTACATGTGAAGAAGCGAGTTGATTAGTGCTGGATAAAAAGTTCGGTTTTAACAGCACCTGTTCACGGACTCTTGGCGTGACCTCTTCCCGTATATTGTTCAATGCCTCATAGACATTAGAACGACGTCTGCCAGTCTTGGCAAGACCAACTTTTGTACCAACTTTTATAACTGTATCAGACATTTAGTTCCCCCTATCTTATGGATGTATCAGGTCTGGTTTTAGATTATTCTCTAATTTCACTTTCAGTTAATATCGGACGTAAGAAACCGTGATGTTTCTCCAAGAGATCTATAGCCTCTCTCTTCTCAATCCCTTTCGTCAACATAACAATCGCTACTTTAGCATTTCCATCAGATTCCTTCAACGTTGCTTGTGCGGTGGTATCATCAACATTCGTAACGGTTTGTATAATTCGGATACTCCGTTCAACTAATTTTGTATTTGACGCGTTCACATCCACCATCAAATTATCATAGACTTTCCCAATCTTTATCATTGAAATTGTCGTAAGCATGTTGAGTATTAGTTTCGTTACTGTTCCCGCTTTTAATCGGGTTGAACCCGTAATAATCTCTGGTCCGACAATTGGTGTAATGAAATGGTCAATGTATGCATTTAGTTCTGTTTTTGGTGGAACACAACAGAGGAAAATCGTCTTTGAACCGATGCTGTGTGCTTCCTTTAGTGCCCCTAAGACGTACGGTGTTCTTCCACTGCTTGCTATCCCAACGATTACGTCTTCAGGAGTCAGAGCATATTCCCTTATCGTCTGTGCACCACTTTCAGGTTTATCCTCTTCCCCCTCAACCGATTTTCGTAAAGCTATATCACCACCTGCTATAATACCTTGCACCAGCTCTGGTTCTGTACTAAAAGTCGGTGGACATTCAGAGGCGTCCAATACACCGAGTCTCCCACTTGTTCCAGCACCGATGTAAAACAGTCTTCCTCCCTGAGAAAACGCATCAACGATCATTTCTACCGCAAACGAGATTGCATCTGATTGACTGGCAACAGCATCTACAGCCTTTCTGTCTTCCTCATGGAATATGTTTACTATTTCTGGTATCGACTTTAAATCAATGTCTATTGAGTTAGGATTTCGTTGTTCTGTAATCACTGTTTAAAATTTATATTGAATCAGGCCTGGGATAAAAAATGAATTATTGAAGTGTCCTTGCCAACAACACTGCACCGTAAACTGGTTCGTGTTTAGGCAGCGTTGCAGTCGCGCCTATTATGTTTTTCTCAATCCATTGACTCAGTTTATCTGCCAATAGGGGTTGATGTATCAGATTACCACCACTCAATAGTATATCAAAAGTATCAGTGAAGTTCAGCATCCTGACAACAGTTTCTATTGCAAGCATGAGTTCTTCTGCAGCTGAATCTATTATTGTTTCTGCTTTTTTATCACCTATTTCAACTGCCTTAAACACGACTTTAGATAGTTCTGCAATTTCGTCTCTATTTGCCGCATGTATCCATGGAATTATATCACTTGGCTTGTTCAAGGCAAGCTTATTTAGCATTAAACGGGTTAATTCAGTCGGCGGTTCACGTTTGTCTGTTGAGCGAGCAACTGCTTGAAGTCCTTTAATACCGATTTCATATCCACTGCCTTCATCTCCAAGCAGATACCCCCAACCCCCTGCACGTGTCTCTTGACCAAATTGATCAATACCATAGACAATAGAACCCGTACCAGAAATTACGATGACACCCGCCTGTTTACCAGTTCCACCAACAAATGCGATATGTGCATCGTGCGTTAGAATACGCTTTTTACTTATTCCAATTTCATCACAGAGCTGTCCGATGATTTTTCGATCATCTTCACGTCCTAAACCCGCCATGCCTAAACAGAATCTGATTGAATCTAATTCTGTCTTGTCAACGTTTTCTGTTAGATTGCGGATAATCTCTACTAATACCTTCTTTGTCTGTTCTGTTCCAACAACATGATAATTTGATGGACCGGTTTGCGTTTTGGCTACCTCTTCACCTTTGTTTGTCGTTAACATGCCAACGGTCTTTGTTCCGCCGCCATCTATACCAATAATGTAATCCATTTTAGTTACGGTACACGGAGAGTGTCTACTACTATTAAGAATAATGATTGTCTCAAAGAACGGCACACGGAGAGTGCCTACTACTTTAAAGACAGTGAAATTTCATTGACAACTGATACATAATCCATTATAGTTAATTTATCACGATCCATCCGAAAATGCAATAGATTTAACAGGTGCAATTCTTTAACAGGTGCAAGGCCATGATTAAATTAAGACATTACGTTCTCACGCTCACACTTATGAGTTTTCTTTTCATCGGTTGTGCACAAGACTCAAAACAAATTACATGGGAAAAAGTTAACAGCGGGACCAGCGCGCACCTTTACGGCGTGAGTTTCTTGGATGGAAAGAATGTCTGGGCAGTTGGAAGTGATGGCACCGTTCTATCATCTAAGGACGGTGGGAAGAACTGGAGTGGAAACGATGAAAAGTCCATTGCCACGTATACGTTGACACATGTCAATTTTACCACTCCCATAAATGGTTGGATTGTGGGCAGAGGAAATATACATTATACCGGTAGCGCGGGTAATTCGTGGAAGATACAACATCAGATACGATCCACAAGTAATATAACCCCCGGTATCTTAGACCTGTATTTTATCAATACAACAGAAGGTTGGGCTGTCGGAGGAGTTGACGGAATCGGTATGTCAACGATACTCTATACGCAAAATGGTGGTGGATCATGGGAAAAAGTCAACAACCCTTCAGATAGACATCTCTGGGGAGTACATGCTTTTGAATCATCCGTTTGGGTTGTCGGAGAAAAGGGAGAAATCTTACATTCACCAAATGGTGGGAAACAGTGGACTCGTCAGCTCAGCAATGCAGAACAACCGTTATTCGCTGTACATTTCCCACATCCCTCTAAAGGCTGGATAGTTGGATCCGATGGTCTGATTTTGCATACTACGGATAAAGGAATAAACTGGACGCGACAAACGAACCCGATGAAACAGAGTCTAAGAGATGTTCATTTTCAAGACGAAGAACGGGGATGGGCAGTCGGTGAGGAAGGCGTCATACTTCATACGCAAGATGGCGGAAAAACGTGGACAAACTATCCTTCACCGACAACAAAAAACTTGCAGGATATCCATTTCAACGGGAATATCGGATGGATCGTCGGTGAGAAGGGTGTTATCTTACGAACAAAATAACCTTCTGATGCAAAATGCTTTGACCAATTCCGAATTGCAGTGAAGGTTCTGCAAGGACAGTGTCATGAAAAAGTTACTATTTCTGAATATCTTTTCTCTAATCCTCCTTACAACATACTACCATTCTAACGTTTCGGCTGAGAACCATACGCGTTGGGATTTACCAGATGGTGCAATTGCACGTATTGGAAAGGGTGAAATTGGTGCAATAAAGTACTCACCTAATGGCACGCAACTCGCGGTCGCCACTACCATCGGTATATGGCTATATGACGCTAAAACATATCAAGAATTAGACCTGTTAAAGGAGGCAGATGTTTCCCCTTATGACGAAAGAGGAATTGCTTTCAGTCCAGATGGTAACACCCTCGCGACTTCTAATGGTAGTTTTGGAGGTATTAAACTATGGGATATTGCAAATGGCACAATAAAGAAAACACTATTGGACGGGATTATACCTAAGGGTGCTGAGAATGTGTTGTTCAGCCCTGATGGTACAACGCTTGCAACTTATAGATACAAGGAGCTATTTTTATGGGATGTTGTTACTGGTAAAAACAGGACTCTCGGCGGAAATACAGATTATGTTGGAGGATTCGCGTTAAGTCCTGATGGAAAGATACTCGCGAGTGGTAGCAGGGATCAGACTATCATTCTGTGGGATGTTGATACAGGTTCAATTAAACATACACTTAAGGGACATACGGATTCTGTTACCAGTGTTTCTTTTAGTCCCGACGGTAAAACGCTTGCAAGCGGTAGTAGTGATAACGCAATCAGATTTTGGGATATTGAAACAGGCACACATGTGAAAACTTTCAAAGAAGCGGAGGTTAATGTTACACAAATATCATTTAGTCCGAATGGACAATTCATTTTAAGTTGGGGGAAGGGTAATTCCAAAATCCTCTTGTGGGATGTCAATACTGGAGAATACAAGCAGATTGATGATAATAAGAAGCGACGCATGGGTGTCTGTTTCAATCCTGACGGTAATATGATCGCTGCAGCACATGAATACCATACTATCGATTTTTTTAATTTAACTACTGGAGAACACAAAAAAAGAATAGTTGGAAATAACTATAAAGATCTTACGTTTTTTATGGGTAAATTTGCTGATCTTACGCTAAGTCCTGATGGTACAAAGTTCGTAAGTATGAATATTGACAACTCTATTAACCTATGTGATATTACGTCTGGACAATGCAAATTGCTAATACCACATACACCAGACCATAGTATCAGAAGTCTGAATAGATTTCTGTTTAGCTCAGATAGTAACCTGTTTGCGGGGATGTCTTCGGACGGTTTTATAGGGTTGTGGGATGCAAATACAGGTAATGAACGACACACTTCCAAAAGAATACAATTATTTGAAAAGAATCATACGGCATTAGATCATAGTCCTCTGTATGCACCTGTATTCGGTTTTGCTTTTAGTCCAGATAGTCAGATACTCGCAAGTGCAAGTTCAAAACATTCAATCCATCTATTAGATACTACAACGGGGAATATTAGACACTCACTCCAAGGTCATACTGCAAGGGTCGGGAGTCTCTCTTTTAGTTCCAATGGACAAACACTTGTGAGTGGAAGTCATGACGGTACGATACGCTTTTGGAATACAACCACCGGAAAACTAAATAAAACCATAACAAACCGAATATTAACAAAGCAACAGACAATGGAACCCATCGCTATCTCTACAATAGCATTAAATCCAGAAGGGGATAGAGTCGCAAGCGGCAACCAAGATGGAACTATCGTTATGTGGAATGTTGTTACCGGAGAAAAACAACTAACTTTTACAGGACACGCTGATGCAATCTCAAAGATCTTTTTCAGTCCAGATGGACGTAAAGTCGTCAGCACAAGTAAAGACGGATCAGTTCGCCTATGGGATGTCGCAACTGGACAGCAAGAATACGCCATCGCTGGTTACAGACTAACGGATTGGAAAGTATTTCTATATGAAAATGGAGTGTCACTGGCAAGCGAGACGAAACTGGTGCTAGGTGCTGCTGGAAAACCTTATGTTAACTTATGGGATTTAAACACTAAAAAACGCATAAAAATACTGACAGGACACAATGATAGAGTCACGAGCATCGATTTCAGTGACGATGGTAAGACGCTTATCAGCGGTAGCAGAGATGGAACTGTCCTTGTGTGGGATATCCCGAGCATCATTCAGGAGGTCGAATAAATGAAAACAAAACTACGTCCAATTTACATTATCCTGTGCGGTATAATCGCTGTTCTAATCCTGAGTCTTGTCTTAAGTCAATCTCAAAAAGAACATTTTCAAAATGAGACTATTCTTCACGAGTCCCCCCAACTGAATCTACCTAAAGATGTTAAACTGCGTATCGGCAAAGGGAGTGTGAACGAGTTAACATATTCACCGGATGGTTCTGCTTTAGCAGTCGTAACTTCCACAGGTATATGGCTGTATGATACGACCACATATCAAATGCAAACTGTGTTGTCAGGTGGAAGTTATGGTAATATGAATGCGGTGTTTAGTCCCGATGGAAGATTTCTCATCGCTGGCAGCCCAGATAGAATTATCTATTTATGGGATACTTCAACATACAGACTCAAACAGACTCTTGTTGGGCATGAGAGTGCAATAACGAATCTCCTATTTAGCTTTGATGGAAAAACAATTGTAAGTACGGACATACACGAGATTAACCTGTGGGATGTCTCTACTGGTACCCATAAGAACTACAGCAGGGGTTATGTTCCAAGGCTGGGGTGTAGTATATGGCTCAATAATGATGAGGGACTTTTGGCAACTACGGAATCCAATAATGACAATAGAGTACGTATATCCGATCTCATCACAAGGGAAGTAAAGATGGAACTGGGTGGACACACGAACCATATAAAAAGCCAATCATTTAGTCCAGATGGAAAGTTACTCGCAAGTGGGAGTTGGGACACAACCATACGGATATGGAGAATGCCAGAAGGAATACATAAGTCGACCTTAAAGGGACATGAGAAAAGTATCAATAAAATTGTGTTTAGTCATGATAGCCAATTTCTTGCGAGTGCAAGTAGGGATGACACCGTCCGTATATGGAATGTGAATTCAGGTAAACTTAAAAACACTCTTAAAGCACATTCAGCAGATGTTAAGCACATAGCACTCAGTCCTGATGGGAAAACACTTGCAAGTTGGGGGTACGATCACATGCTACACATCTGGGATGTTGACACTGGAAAACTCAAGCAGACAATCACCGGCCACCTTGCACCTATTTCGTCCGTTTCATTTCGTCGCGATTCAGAGATGCTTGCGTTCGGAGCATCCAAAGAAATCCATCTTTGGGATATAGTTGAAGGTTTACACTATAAGACACTTTTCGGCCACAAAGGATCTGTCGACTGCCTGGCATTTAATCCTTCTGACAATACACTCGCAAGTGGTAGTGTTGACGAGACAATACGACTGTGGGATACAGACTCCGGCAACAGTAGAAAAACTATCAAAGGACATGTTACTGATAAAGATACTTACTCAAAAATTAGAAGCCTATCTTATAGTCCTGATGGGAAAACACTTGCAAGCTCAAGCAACGATAGGACGATCCGTTTGTGGAAGGCAAGAAGTGGTTGGCATCAGAAGACTATCAAAGGACATACAGACGCGGTTAGATCGCTTGCGTTCAGTCCTGATGGGAAAACAGTGGCAAGCGGTGGGGGCTCGGACGATAGTACCGTTCGGTTGTGGGATGTTACAAACGGAAAACAGAAGATAATACTTACTGATTTTACATCAGGTGTATCTGCAGTAACGTTCAGTCCAAATGGAAACATCCTTGCAAGTGGCGATAAAGATAGTGTTAAACTATGGGATGTTAACACAGGTGTATTACTGAGAGTTTTAGGTTCGGATATATTTATTGTTAGTAGTTTATCTTTCAGTCCTGATGGGAAAACACTTGCATGTGGGAGTTGGGATAGTAAAGTCAGACTATGGGATGTTGCTACAGGAAAGTTGAAAGAAACACTTACAGGACACTCAAATTTGGTCTTTGGTGTGGCGTTTAGTTCTGATGGGAAGACTCTGGCAAGTGCCAGTGCAGACGGAACTGTGTTGCTCTGGGATATGGAAGCAATTATCAATAGAACAGATCTCGTGAAATAAGGCAGATACTAAGAGAAGTCTATCAAGGAAAAGACATAAAATGAAAAAGACATTGCTTTCAATTGCTCTGATAGTAGGCATCGTTGCGTTTTTTTTAATACTGCAAACTATTTCAAAACGCGAACATCCGGATCACATGATGTTTATTCCTGATAATCCACAGTTAAACTTACCGGAAAATGTGAAGGCACGGTTAGGAAAAGGTAGCGTTGAAATGTTAGTGTTTTCTCCTGATGGTAACGTATTAGCAGTTGTGAGTACTATTGGCATTTGGTTGTATGATGCACATACTGGTGAATTTCAATCAATGGTGTCGGCTAACTCTGGACAGATAGCAGATATTGCCTTCACACCAGATAGCCAGACACTTGCCTGTGGGGAAGAGGACGGACCCATCAGTTTGTGGGATGTGTCAACAGGAACTCTCAAGAGAACCTTAAGAATAGATCGCATGTGGTCACTTAGCAGTATTGCGTTTATTAACAACGGAAAAACATTAGTTAGTGCAGCGGATTATCATTATTTGGACTTTTGGGATGTGTCAACAGGAGAACTTCCGCTGTCTCACTTTAATGGATATTCACGAGACAAAACTGTTTTTAGTCCTGATGGGATGAAACTTGCCAGTACAAATCCCAAATTTGAAATCACGCTATGGGATGTTCCAACAGGTCAACATAGTGAAACTGTCTTAAAAAATGAAAACACTGTTACGGATTTGAGATTTAGTCCTGACGGAAAAGTATTGGTAAGTATAGCTGCAGATAAAACTATACACTTGTGGGATGTTGAAGAGCTCAAGTACTTACGGACAATTCAAGAAAAAAGGAATTACGCTTCTACAGTTGCGTTCAGTCCGGATGGTAAACTTCTTGCGCGTCCGAATGCTGATAATACAATACATTTCTGGGATGTTGCCACTGGCACACTTGAAAGAACCATTACTGGACACACATCTCCTGTCAAGAACGTAGTATTTAGTCCTGATGGTAAGACATTAGCAAGCTGGAGTGAGCACGGACTTCTTCATTTGTGGGATTTCGCAACAGGAGAGATCAAGAAAACGATCACGGGTCATATTTCTAATACTCAAAAGGTATTGCTGAGTCCAGACGGACAGACATTAGCAACACAGGATGTTATAGATAAAAAGATAATTCATCTGTGGAATGCCAATACAGGGGAACACGAGAAAACGCTCTTAGGACATAAGAAAAATATCCAAGATGTGGCATTTAGTCCTGTTGGAACTATACTTGCAACGGCAGCTAATAAAACCATCCGTTTATGGGATATTGAATCAGGTAAACAGAAGAAAGCATTTAAAGGACATACACAACTAATTATCGACCTTTCGTTTAGTCCTAATGGTAAAATGCTGGCAAGTATAGATTTCTACGGTGTTATTCGCCTCTGGGATATGGAGTCGGGAAAAAGATTTGGAACTATCAGGACGCGTACAGGTGGATTTTCCCATATAGAGTTTAGTTCCGATGGCAAAACACTTTTAAGAGTATTCTGGGACCGTTCTTTCAAATTATGGGATGTAGCAACATTTAAGCAAAAGCAAACTAATATCGTAAAAGGAGATGAACCTAAAATTGATAATCTATCTAAACTGAGTCCAGATTTTCAGACGGTAGCAACTTCACTTTCTGATCGTAAGGGTTGGACAGGACCAGATTTTCAGATAGGCCTGTGGGATGTTGCTTCGGGTGAGTTTACACATACACTTATTGGACATACCGATAGCATTACATCCATTGCTTTCAGTCCAGATAGTAACATGTTGATAAGCTGCGCGAATGATAATACAATCAGAATGTGGGATGTCGCCTCGGGTGAGCAGAAACGTATAATTACTCGTCAAGATCTTCCATTTCCACAGAACGTTGTTTGGCAGACCGTTGTTTGGGATGAGGGATTCAGTTTGGATGGTCGCATTCTCACCCACACAACGGGGGAAGGTCTTATACATCTATGGGATTCATTTACTGGTCAACATAAGAAAACACTCAAAGGACATACAGATAAAATTGTTAGTTTATCATTCAGTATAGACAATCATATCTTAGTCAGTAAGAGCAAAGATGGGACAGTCTTGGTATGGGACTTGCAACATTAATGCACACAACAGAACCTATAAGATAAAAGTTATCAACTGTAGTTGGTTTCTAATTGGATTTTCAATTTTTTTTACACTTCTTCTATAGGAGCGATCTCCAAATTGCAAGTCATAATGAATCATTATACGTCCGCTATAATCGTTGTTCTCTTTGTTCTAATTTCCTGTGTTGCCGGATGTGAGATCATTCCAACAGAGGCAATCACCACTGAACCGGTAAAAAAAGTTGCCATTGCAAACATCACGGCATTAGATGGGAGCAGTCTGACAGGCACCGCGACATTCACTGAAACTGACATGGGTGTTCATACTATTATTGAGATACACAATGCTACACCCGGTTTACATGCAGCACATCTCCATATCGGTAGCAACTGTGCGAATGTAGGACCGCATTGGCATCCGATGAGTGTGCCCGCAGGCAATGTTGGTATCCCCGTAGCAGAGGCAAATCTTGACATGCCCCCAATCGGCATAGGTGAGATCGGAAACATTCCAGTCGATCAAAACGGAACGGGTATTTTGGAATTCACAACACCGTTCTGGTCAATTGGTGGAGAACCGAGTACTGATATACTCGGTAAATTGCTGCTTATCCACGAAACAGGTGATACCTTCATAACCCATCCGCACGCTTCTCCGATAGATAACACGGATACAACCCCAGGAACTCACATCCATACTATAGGACAGACGGAACCAGTACAAGCAACCCATCTATGTACTTTGGCAGTACTCGGACAACAAGTAGATCTTGAGACAGCGCATCATCTTCCAGGTGAATCCGTGAGTCCGCATAGTCACGACCTGTTAGAGCTGCTGCTAAAGTGTTTTCTAAAGCCTGAACAGTTAGTTGATCCACGAATTGCCTTTACGATTCCGCTGGAGGGAACACCAGAATTCCGAGCATTCATGGATATCGAACCCAAAAGTTTAGTCGCATATCACGAATTCTTTATTTCTATAGGGCTACCTGTAGATCCTGATTTCTTCACAAATCAGTTTAAACTAACTTACACTACTGGTACTCCTGAAGATTTTGTAATGGAGATGCAGAATAGGCTAACACATCTTTATATCACGTCTGGAATAGATATTGAGAATCCAGCTGATGAGACGGGTTATAGTTTGTTACTTACAATGTTCTTAGATGAACAAACGACAGCGTGGGTGTTGGGTTATTTTCAAGGAGATGATGCTGCTTTTGGGGAGTGGATAAACAGTGTGCTTGGGGAGTTACAGGTGCGTCCAGGCGGCGGTTCTCGTGTGGGATGTGGTGTAATCGGATTGGTGGAGTAGTATATCATTCAAACAAAACTCCTTGACCTAAACATCATTATCCGTTATTATATCCAACACAATGAAAACACAAAATCACATCATAATCTTAGCAGTATACATCACTATTCTAATGACAATAACTACTGTAATTGTAGAAGCACAAATATTAATTGATTCTGTAATTGCAGTCGTCAATAAGCAAGCAATTACGCAAAGCGAACTTGTGAACGAGTTCCGTATCAATGCGATTGTTGATAAACACCTTATAAGTGAACCGAATGATGACGAAAAACGCACGCAACTAAATCACATAATTGACCGAAAGTTTGTCCTGCAAGAGGCAGAGAGAATCGGTATTACGGATACTGACCAAAAGCAACAGATCTCGGAACGAATTGCTGCTATACAGAAAGAATATACATCAAAGAGAGAGTTCAGTCAGGTCTTGCAAAAGCAAGATATAGAAATCCAAGCATTGGAAAAATGGGTATATGATCACATTATCTATGATGAATACTATAGATTAAAATTTGTTAATTCTATTAATCGTAAAGAGATCGAAGAATTAGCACCGCAGTACTTTGAAACAAATAAGAAACACTTCATTGCCCCCGCTACCGTCACAATTCGTTCAATTCTCGTTTCTATCCCCAAGGACAGCTCGAATATAGAAAAGCGATCTCTCAAGACGTTATCGGAGGATATAAGTCTGCACTTTAAACAGGGAAATACGTATGCTGAAGTGAGTCAAAAGTATAAACCGAATCCATCAGTTTCTTTCGCTACATTAACACTAAATTCTGATACACCGTTGGGAGAGATAGTTTCGCAAATGAAACCCAACGATCACATGGGACCTATTCCTGTTCCTGAAGGTTTACGGATCGTTGAATTAGTTCAGAAAAGACCATCTCGGCAGAAACAATACTCTGAAGTAAAAGATGAGATCGCAGCTCTAATAAGGAATAGCAGGGCTGAAACAGCATTCAAAAAATGGTTAATTAAACAGAAAGAAAATGACCCTTGGTATATCTTAGATGATGCACTTAGACATGTATCAGTGACGAATATAAAAACCAAAGAATAGTCCGATGAAACCCCTACGATATCGTTCTTTTCTCTCAACTATCTTTCTCTTATTGCCCCTCTTATTGACTACCTCTGTGCTTGCAGATGTGACATCATGGGATATTTCAACCTATCCAAAAATCGTTCAGGAAAAACTTCAGAAAGCACAAAACGCATTCAAAGAGGAAAACTACCAGCAAGCACTTGATTTATACAGATCACTCACAAAAGAGGAACCAGAACTTCTTGCTGCGTTCATTGGACAAGGTGATTCCTTCGCAAAGTTAGGAGATTACACTGAAGCGATTAGCATATATCAACAATCATTACGACTGATTTCTGCGTCGACGCAACCTGAACGTTTCGCATATCAGCCTTTTGTGGAAGCGAAACTTGCGACCGCTTACCATCGCAATAAACAACTTGAAAAGGCTGATGACCTGTTTCAAAGTGCTGTCAAAGGTGCAGGAGCAAATACACCAGTGACGTGGTACATTGCGTTGGCACAGATTGAAACAGAACGTAACAACTTAGAAAAGGCGCGTAGATATTACATCGTTGCAGTGCAGCTCTATCCAGATAATACTGCTACATACAGCAACCTGAGACATGTGTTACTAAAACTGAACAGACTTGATGAGGCGGATGCAGTCTTCCGACAGGCACTGATTTTGGATAACACTTTGGGACGCGCTGCTTTTGGACGCGGAGAAGTCGCAGCAAAACGTGGAAATTTCACATTAGCACGTCAATACTATGAAAACGCTATACAAAGTACACCCAACGAACCGATATTCCATAAATCTCTTGCTGAGATTCTCACAATAATGGGTGATGTTCAAGGAGCAGAATCTACGAATAGACGTTATAAACAGACATTGGCAGAAGTCTATCGGCAACAAGCACTCCCTTTTATAAAAAAAAGACAAGGGATCCCTGCATTGGAACTACTAAAAAAGTCGATTGAAACAGATGAGACCTACCTACCTGCCTTGAAAGACTATGCTTATGTGCAGATGCAGTTAGACAACTTAGATATAGCAAAACAGACTTATCAGAAAGTACTAAACAGAGAACCCAATTCAGTACAAGCATTGCTACACCTGGGTATGATAGAATCAAGACGCGGTAATAGAAATGTAGCAGAATCGTATTTTCAGACGTTAATCAATAATGAACCAGAATTCATGGATACTTACTATCAACTTTCAAAACTGCGCGAGATATCAGGAGACTTAAAAGGAGCAGAAAATGCATTGACTTCTGGTATTCAGAAGAATCCGTCGTGGGCACCAGGATATTTGTGGAGAGGACACATCTATCTCAAGCGCGATCTAACACATAAGGCTGAGATAGATTATCGACAAGCAATAAAACATGCACCTAATGTCCCATTTCCTAAAGATGCGTTAGCATCATTGCTTGCAAAAGAGAATAGATTGCTAAACGAAGCTCTTAGATTTTCTGAAGCAGCAGTCGCAATAGACCCCCGTCCTACACACATTGCAACGCGTGCGTATGTGTACTTTCGGCTAAATCGTCTTACAGAAGCGAAACGTGAAATATCTAAGGCTTATGTACTATCACCAAAAAGTCCTTATGTTTTACACATACGCACTGAAATTCTTAATCCTGACTTAAAGTAACCTATGCGTTTAAATTTTGTTGAAAAAAACAAAAAAATGTGATATTATTAATTTAGTTTGTGTATACATGAATTTGAAGAGTTACATACAAAGGTAAAACGGATTTTTAATTATAGAAGCTTTACCTTTAATCTTAAACTCTTCTCTTAATTTTATTCTTAAGATATAAATAAAATAAGGAGCATTATAATGCTAAAATATCAGATCGCATTTCTTATCATGCTAATCGGTTGCGTCGCCATAGTGTCATGTAGTCGAATTCAGGATACGTTAATGCAAGTCCCGGATGATCCAGAACCGGATGCATACCGAACCTGGACAGATATGATAACACTTGATGGACCATTGGTGGAATTTAAGGGAGAAGCTCATGATTTTGGATCCCGTACAATCTACTTTAACGAAGCCGCTGCTATGGCTAATAACGAAGGAACAGACTATCCGGTCGGTTCCATGATAGTTAAAGAATCAATGGATATGACCAACTCATTTATCTCACAGATCTCAACGATGACTAAAACCGAGTCTGCAGAAAATGGCGGTTGGGCTTATGGCGTAACCGGTCCATTTGGTGATGCAGCTGTAGATCCGAAGGGAATAAATAATCTGACAGCAGAAATGGCTGCAGGCGCATGTGTGGGTTGTCATACAGTAGCAGCTGATACCGATTTTGTCTTCGTTAAACTCGCCATGGAAGATGATGGCATGACCGATGATGGCATGACCGATGATGGTGATGGTGAAACTACCACCACTACCAACGGTAATGGAAACGGGAACGGTGCCTAATCCATCCTAATGACACTAACAATAAACGGATTGACTCCCACATCTTGTGTCAGAGTCAATCCGTTTTGTTTCAATACAATACCCACCAAAGACGCATCTAAAGGATTAGAGTCATCGGCTTTGTCCCAATTAAAACTACGGAGTTTTCGGATGTCCAACACACTTCCATTGCCGGTTCAACTTCAATTGCTTACTATTTATGAGATATGCTGTAGTGACAACGGACTCAAAATGAAAAATGGAATTAAAGTTTTTCTCACGGTAAGGTTTCTTCTTCTTTAGAATTACTGTTTATATTCAGGGCAAGGGTTCTGTGTCTCCCGCAGTATGTAATCTATTGTTTATGTGCCTTCCACAAAATCAAGCACAACCTGTTGATGTTCTATGACAGGGCTTTCCCCTGAAACCGCAGCTGCACTGATTTCGAAGTAAGGACTTTTCAAAGATTTTTGTTGTTGTTCACAAGCATAGACATCTTCTTTCATAAAGTCGCCTGTTGCCATCGGATCGGTTTTGGGGTCCCCTTTATACTTCCCTGAGACATGTTTGCTCCAAAAACCGCTTGACCGCCAAGCTTGTGCTTCAAACTTCCATCTTGATACATTCTTGACCTTTGTCCGCAGTTCTACCTGTGTCAAGTCCGGTGCAAGGGGTGTAATATGGTAGATACTCCAACTGGACTCATCTTCAGCGAGTCCCAATCCTGGGAATAACATCGGCACCCAGACACCGAGACGGTCTCTCGGTATTTCATCAAGTAATGGCATTGATGCGTTTTTCTCTATCTCCTTTCCATACCACTCTGCAAGCGGTTCCCAAAATACATAATGGGGTCCCACGAAACTGTACTCGGCATGGCTATGCTTATACATGTGCAGCGTGCCTGAGTGAAGATGTGAGAGATGGTATACATCAATATAGTTTTCTACAACGATCTTCCAATTCGCTTTGATCTCAAGCATTGTTCTTGCATCAGGATATTCTATGAGGTTATCTACCTGATGGGGGCCAAGGTGCGGCTCTATATCACCGAACCATTCTGTTATTGAACACGTGTCCGGATCAGGGTGCACCCATAGCATGCCACGCCATCTATCTACGGCGGCAGGTTTTAGACCGAGACACGATTTATCTAAATCAGGAAACTCTGTTGCTGCTTCTGGCACGGCAATTAGGTTGCCCTCTAAATCATACGTCCAATCGTGATACGGGCAAGTAATCGCTTGCTTCCTTTTACCCACGGCACGCAGCAGCTGTGTGCCACGATGACGGCAGATATTATGAAACGCACGCAGCTGCCGGTCACCACCCATCACAATAAAGATATTGTTCAATCCTGCCTGCACAGCAATATAGTCTCCCGGTTCGCTTACATCTTCAGCGAAACCGGCATACCGCCAAATCTTTGAGAAAATCTGTTCCTGCTCTCGGTCAAACCATTCTTGTGAAGTATACGCTGTGACGGGTAACACATGCATCATTTGTGTTGCGGACATCCTCTCCCTCCATTTCGCTATTCAATCAAATACGGTCAATTCCACTGGAGCCACGGAATAAAACTGGATAAAATCACATACACAGACATCCATACCCACGTCCCTACGATAATCCAATATAAGACCTTATGCTCAGAACGATCTACCGGTTCAATGATATAGACACTTCCAGACAAAATACTCGGGACAACCCACACTAAAAAGAAGATACCCCACACCCAGTTCCACTCTGGAACAAAAGTTATGGCATAAACGACGATAAGTAGAAGCACTGTGCGGATTTTATAACGGGAGATTAAACTTTCTTTACGCCCGTTCATATTGACAATACCTCTCTCTTGTAATACAGGGTTTGGCGGCTCCCCGCAGGACAGAAATGTCATTCAAGAAGAGTAACCTAATGCTTAGTCAAGTGATAATTGATGGTTTGGAAGAGTCGGGAATCGGCCAGTTTTATATATAGTTTCCCTCCCACCATAAGCAGCCCAACGGTAGGAGTTTAAAAGGGTCGGGAATCGGAGTTCCCTCCTACCATTAGCAGCCTATCGGTAGGAACGATCTCCGAATCGCGACATTTACCCGAACGGTTAGAATGGACTATCTACTAATTTTTCTGTCATTACCATGTGGAAATGAAATAGAGAACGGCACAATCTAACAGAATGTGCTACAATAACTGCAATAAAGGGGTATTATCAATTAGAAATGGCAAAAAGTAGAAATGGTATAAGGCACTACCTATCATCAAGAAACCGTATATCCAATACCCGACTTGTGTGCATTCCCATAACTAAAGACTACTCATCACCCCATGCACGACCACGTTTGATCCATAGGTTTTGTCCAACACTCAATCTTGTGCGATCAAATATATAATCATCCTGGTTAGCCTCAACCAAACGCTTCCATAGTTCCTCATTATCAAAGATTTCTGGACGTGAAGCGATACGTTTTAGGGCAATCTCACCGTTACCATCTTCAATATCCTCCGCACGCACACGGTAACTTTTAAGTTTCTCTGGACTGGTGATACTAAAGGAGAAACTGTACGCGTTCTCAAGTGCATTCTTTGCCATATCAGTCGCACCAGAAACAGTAACAGTATACATCCGACCACAACGCATCGGCTGCTCCGAAGTGAAAGTAACAGTTTCTCCACTACCACTCACTGCACCAGAAAGCGTAGGTTGTGCGGGTTCACTCAATGAATCTTCGGTTTTAGCAACAGAAACGTCAATGGAAACTGTATCTACATCAACCGTTTCACTGAAACTCACTGAGAGAGTATCTAATACATTTAGTGAATCTTCGTATTCAGAAAAAACCGTACCATCCTCTGGATCCGTACTGACTACTGTGGGTGGCGTAGCATCTGTATAGGTAAATTGCTCTGAAAGTGTGACAGGAACATCAGGTTTGCCTTTATTGGTTATGATAACATCAACTGATTCACCTGCGGTACCTTCGGGTGTTAAAACAGTCAACTCCGTTGCTTCTGTAACCGTAACGTTTTCGCCATCCTTCCCACCGAAAGTTACAGTAACACCGTTTTTCACATCAAATTTTTCACCTATAATAGTAACCGTAGTACCCCCTGTCTCTGGACCATCAGTGGGTGACATGCCGCTGGGTACTGGTTCCGGATTACAACCACCGCATCCCATGATCCATACACAGACCGCTGCAAAAATTGCATGAAAAACAATTCTGCTCTGTTTATTCATTTATCCCTTCTCCTTTTGTCAGGAACATAGTATGTTCAAACTAAACAAATCGTGTTTACTCACAATATCATTTATTACCAAGTTTTATAGTGAAGTTTAAAAATAATTACACACTTTCGGACCACGGTAGGTGCGGTTTCCCAACCGCACTGGTACAGACTGTATAATTAATTCAAAAATTTACTATAAAGATGTATGCTTGCATTTATTTCATGAATCCTGATTTTTTAAAATTATACCTGCAAAGCATCGTCATTGTCAACTATTTTATCAACTCCATCAAGTTGTTCGTTAGGTTGTACGCCAGGTTGTACGTTTTAGGGGGTCGTAGACATCAACGCATAACTCCGGACCGAACCCCTCAATGGCTAAGCGCACCGTATCCCCATCACCGACTGCTGTCAGTGCCTCATGGTGTGTACCGGTAGAAACAACATCCCCCGGCTGAAGCGTGAGTACGTTCGTCACCTCAGCAAGTAACTCAGGGACAAATCGTGCCATTGAGTTCGTAGAGAAATCATGTTGAAGTCTATCATTTATCCAAAGATGGACATCAAGCGCGTTCGGATCTGCAACCTCATCTGCTGTCACGAGAACGGGTCCCATCGGCGCAAATGTGTGCCAGCTCTTCCCTAAAAAGAATCCTCCTGGCAATCCCCGCGCAGAGACATCAATAAATTGTGTGTAACCAAATACACAATCAAGCGCGTTGTCTTCAGTCAGATGTTTTGCCGTCTTCCCTATTACAATTGCTAATTCAGGTTCAAAGTGAAATACAGTAACATCTGCTTCGGGGAGTCGCACTGTTTCTTTCGTTGAGATAACACTGGTTGGGGATTTTAGAAAGGCGTTAAACTCACCACGAGAAGGACTATCAGGTTCAATATAATTACCTGCAAGACAAACAAGTTGCCCAGGTTGTGGTAATGGTGCTTTAAAACGGATACGCTCTAAAGGTTTTGGCGAACCGTTCCTTACTGCATCCGCAATCTTCGGGAGAAGACTGTGATAGTCTATAATCACAGTCTGAATCAGCTCTTGCGGTGAATGATATGAGATTTCTGATAAAGCCTCGCTAATGTCAACAATTCCATTATCTGTTATCACACCGAGTTTGTAATCATCAAAGAACGCAAATTTCATTAAGTTGTTTACTCCTGTTTTGAATCGTTAAGAATTGAATGGATAGCTTACCTTTTCATTTCCAACAATTGCTGCCACTGTTTTTCGTCCACAAGCACACCCTTTTCAAGACTCTCCTGACGGATCTGCAACATACCCTCACCTGGATATCGGACCTTATTGTTTTCATCTAAAGGAGTCGCAGTGCGAAAGTCATTAATTATTGCTTCTACAGTCTCGTTCAAAATCCCAGCTCCCATCATACCAGAAGCATCAATGGCGATGTAGACCTGTGAAACAGCATATTCAGATTTCTGTTCTGCTATCTGATGTGTGGCTTGACCCCCTGAAATTACAGCAGCAAGCGTATCAAGCACTAATGCTAAACCTGAACCTTTCCAATAACCGATAGGGAGTGCTCTTCTCGATTTAAGTATTTCTGCTGGGTCAACTGTAAGATTTCCAGATGTATCATAACCAC
The DNA here is from genome assembly GCA_022824835.1 of Candidatus Poribacteria bacterium. Taxonomy (GTDB): domain Bacteria; phylum Poribacteria; class WGA-4E; order WGA-4E; family WGA-3G; genus MSPOR6. The sequence continues at coordinate 84,189 of JAJDZB010000029.1, forward strand.
CGGGGAGTGGTAACGTCTTATCCTGTATCTTTAGCACTTCTAATTTACCGTTTGAATACTGGCTCATCGCCATATCAAGCAGTATGTGTCCCTCCTTACGGGGAATAGCAATTGCCATAGGGTTATTACCGATGCCTTTCTCTGCAGAACCCCAAGGTGGCATTAGTTTCGTAGTGTTTGTCCAACAGATACCGATAAACCCCGCTTCCGCAGCTTGAAGTGCATAAGCACCGCCACGCATCCAGTGATTTGTATTAGACAATCCGATACAACCTATGCTGTGTTTTTCTGCCAACGCCATAGTCCGGTCCATACAGAAATGTGCATTGACAAGTCCAACCCCCATCTTACCATCCCATCGTTCCAATGCACCGAAACTCTCAATTTTCACAGGCGTCGCACGGTAATCTACCTGTTTGCTATGCAGTCCTGACACGAATCCTGGAAAACGATTCAGACCGTGTGAATAAACACCATCGCGTTGATTCTCTGCAAATAAAGTGGCACATAATCTTGCATTCTCACCGGTATAACCTACAGATGTGAGTACACGATAGAACGTATCACATAATGTTTGGAATGGAACACGCATTAGGCAATTCTCTTTCTCTATTGTGAAAACTGAGTGCAAAAAGACTCTCTACCACATTTTTAGCCACTGTTCAAGTGTTGTCACAGGTTCAGTTTGACTACGAATAACCCACTTGAAGTCAGGGTCTTTCCAATAGATCGAACCTGGATGGTCACCATCACGTAGATATCGAATGTCAATTGCCCACCGGATAATCTCACTTGTCGTGTGTTGTAATGAGCGATGCAATGTTAAGTTATTGAACACCAACGCATCCCCAATATCCATCTGACACGTTACAATCTTTTCCTCATCTACAAGACTATCCATTACTTCAAGAAACTTGCCTTCACGATTTTCTGTATGGTGATTAACCACACCTAACTTATGTGAACCTGCAACAACCTGAAGACAACCGTTCGTCTCATCCACAGGGACGAGAGGAATCCAAGCTGTAGGGATAAGCGATTGTTCACTAACAGTACCGAAATAACCGCTATCTTGGTGCCATGGAACCACAGTTAATTGTTGTCCTGGAAGTTTCGGACGCGCATTGAAAACTGGATGTCCTATCACATCTGTTCCTGTCAGTTGAGCGATAGCATCAACAAGCGGACCTGCGTAGTGTAGATCGAATATCTCAGAGGTAGCAATCTGACCACGCCACGAACGACCAAAACGATTTGCGTGTTCACCTGCAACCTTCCAATATCTTGTTTCAAATGGAAGTTCCGCACCTTCCTCCTCAACAATATCCTGCTCTTTCAGCTGTTGTATGATACCATCAACGACGTGGTTAAATCTATCACGGACACCATTGATTTCCGCCATGGGAACAACGTCTTTTAATAGGAGATATCCATCATTTTCCCATTGTGCCATCTGTACAGAAGATAGCGGTAGGGATTGTTTTGCATCTGTTTCCATTTTTTCTCCTTCGTCTCAACCATTCTTATTTTGACTCTTATACCATTTCTAATTATAGCACTTTTTCGGATAAATGACTACTCTTTTGATAGCGATATAGCAATTGACTTTTTTATTTGAAAATGATACATTACCAAAACGAGGAGGACACAACATGGCAACACTATCACAAACTGAAAATCAGATTAGACCCCTGTACATAGATGGATACACAGATCAACTCAGTTATGCACCTAAAGAAGAAATCGCCTTTAACGTGTCAACGAGTGCTGGACAATATGCACTGGAGATTGCACGAATCGGGGTAACGCGTGAGGTTGTATTCAATGAATCAGGAATTCCCGGACAGGCACAACCAATTCCTATCAATGCTTCATCTCATGGGTGCGGATGGAATCCTACTTTTAAACTTGAAGTGCCAGAAGATTGGAAAAGCGGCTATTATGAAGCCATACTCCGCGCATCAGATGGCGGTGGTGATACCATCTATAGAAATCATCGCACCGCAGAAAGTTCACTCTTCTTTATTGTGCGCGCAGCAGATCCTGGCGTAAATACACCTATTTTACTCCAACTTTCTACAAACACTTACAATGCCTATAACAATTGGGGTGGTTTCAGTCTTTACGGATACCACGGACAAAACACGCTACAGGGTAACCGCGTCTCATTTAACCGACCAACCGAAGGGATTTTCAGAAACTGGGAATTACCCTTTATTGTCTGGGCAGAACAGAACGGATACATATTGGATTATGCTGCCAATAGTGACCTGGAGTTTCATCCTGACATATTGGAACACTATAAGTTGGTATTGAGTGTTGGTCATGACGAATACTGGTCAGCACCGATGCGTGATAATCTTGAGACTTATATTGCAAATGGTGGTAACGCAGCCTTCTTCAGCGGGAATTCAGTCTGTTGGCAGGTGCGGTCAGAAGATGAAGGACGCGCATTAGTCTGTTGGAAACAGAGTTTCAACTTAGACCCAATCTACAAGACCGATGACTACAGCACGTTGAGCACGCTGTGGAGTCATCATCTGGTAAATCGTCCCGAAAATCAACTCACAGGTGTCGGATTCCTTCAAGGAGGATATCACCTGAGTCACGGACAATTTATGGACGGTGACGGAGCTTATACTGCACACCGTCCAGAACACTGGGTGTTTGAAGGTACAGACTTGAAACAAAACCAAAAATTTGGTGGACAGAATACCATTGTAGGGTACGAGTGTGATGGCTGTGAATTTACAATTGAAGATGGGTTACCTGTACCCACCTATAAAGACGGTACACCTGAAGGGTTTACAATTCTCGCAACTGCACCTGTCCGATGGCATCCAGATGATTGTGAATGGTATGAACGATGGGAACAAGGACATACAGGTGCAGCAACGATGGGTATCTACACAAAAGGTGGCACTGTCTTTACCGCAGCTACAACTGACTGGTCACACGGATTAGCAGGGAGTGACACTGTTGTTGAAAGGATTACACACAATGTATTGAAAAAACTTGCAGGTTTGCAGTAGAATAATATACGCAGTATTAGCTTACGGAACGTAGCGATGATCTACGAATACTGTCTAATTCTTCTGCACTGAATACACCCGATAGATAAAGATTGCGATACTCATCTGATACAGTCTGATCGAAAATCATCAGATCATCAGTGTTGATTGTCACAGGAACACCGTTGTCAAACAGGACGCGAATTGGATGGAAATCAATATCTTGCACTGCACGCAACATCACATTACTGGTAGGACAAACATTCAACTGTATATTGTTTTCAGAAAGCCATTTCATGACTTCTTCTGATTCTATAGCGGCAATACCGTGCTGAACCTCGTCTAAACCGAGTATTTCAACCGTTCTTCTAATCTCTTCAGCACCACCGAATTCACCGACATGTGCTTTCAACTTCATACCACGTTTACCCGCTTCTCTATACAGGGGTTCCACTGCTTCGGGGGGACATGCATCCTGATGACTATATAGGTCAATAGAATGAAATACCCCAGACTCAATCGCCTTATGCGTTAATCTCACTAAGTTTGTATCATCAGCACATTTTCGAGAAAAGCCCAATTCTGGACGCAATTCAACCTGTTGACGATACTTTTCAACTAAATTCTGAACGTAGTCATAGAACTGCTGTAGTCCATCGGAATAAAATTCTGCGATACGAATATCAAAACTTATTTCAAGCAAAACAACCCCATCCTGTATCGCATCTTTTACTGCTGAATCTCCAATAAACTCAAACCCTTTCATATTTCTGATATGAGGAATTAATGCAGTGCCTACATAACTGAGCATACCTTCAAGACCATCCATTTTAGACGGAGGTTTAACCAGAGATTGTCCAAGCCAACGTTCCACACTCTGTCTGCGTGTACTAAACATCACATGACTATGAACATCTGTTTTAGGAAATGACTTGATACTCTTAATGTCAGCATTTTCGAGTGCTTGAACGAAATCCTTATGCATAGTGTGACCTTTCTTATCCATTAACCCAAATTGCCCAGGGATATTGTGAGTAATTTTTGGTTGTGTACCATAGGCGTCAATATTAACGATTCCCGAAACCATTGCTGTAGCACATTCATCCTTGATTGTGCCTCTTTGTAGCACATTCATCCTTGATTGTGCCTCTTTCTACAACATTCATCCTTCATTACACTTCTCCGTACTAAATTCACGCTTAAGGTACGATATCCCCATCGCACTGGGATGATTTTTCTTGCATGAAATTAACTTCTATTGTATGATACACACGTTATTAGTGATGAAGTGTTTCTTTAAGTATAACATCGTTTGATATTTTACGATACAGAAATCACATCTCCACTCTCCATCTACGGTGATGGAGCCAAAATCAGAAAAGGAGGAAAAGGTGACATATAGAAAGACTTTTATGACGGTAATAATCTTAACCATTATACTATCACCAAGTGTCGTATTGGCTGCCGGTCTTTCGGATAATCTCGTGGGATATTGACCCTTGGATGGTAATGGTAAAGACGAATCAGGTAATGGAAATGATGCAACATTGGAAACTGGTGCAAAATGGGTGACAAATGGATGGATCAACGGTGCCATAGAAGTAGATGGCAATGGTGGACACGCGGTTGTTGATGCTGGATTTGAACTGGTTACCACAGAAATCACTGTTGCAGCAAGAGTTAACGGGTGGAGAACAATCCCGTGGTCAGGTGTAGTTGTCGGTCGTAGTGATACAACATTTTGGTTAGGGATTGCAGACAACGACACATTGACTTATGTGTGGAATAATAACTCCGGTGAGACCTGGGGTTGGAAAGGTGCACCCGCATTTCCCCAAGACAGATGGGCGTTAGTTGCCATCGCAATCGCAGAAGATAAAGCTACCAGTTATGTCTACGACAGAGACAGTGGAACTCTGGATTCCGCTGACAATGAAATTTCACACGTTGAGCAGACAGTCATTAATCTGAAATTCGGATGGGACGATTGCTGTGGCGCGAGATATTTCAAAGGTATCATAGACGACGTCATGGTTTTTGATCGCACTTTAAGTGCTGATGAAATTACAGATTTAGCAGCTGGTGGACTTCCTGTTGAAAGCAGAGGTAAACTCACCACTACCTGGGCAGCACTTAAGTAACTTCACTTTTTTGCTTAGCTTGTAACGTGAGTTTGATAAATCAGAACAAATAACTTACGTAGGTTGGGTTGAGGAACGAAACCCAACATCTTGACCTATTATAGAACAATACATGTTGCCAGTTAATATTTGATTGGCGTTCCTCAACCCAACCTACAACGCATATTGCATTTAATTATCAAACTCACGTTAACTTGTAGGATAAAAGTGCATCCAAAAAAGTGTATAGGTGAATCGTCCATTTTTAGGTATCCTACTGTCGTTCAATTCTAACAAAAATTATTACTGAAATCAACGATTTCACATAACACAAAAAAGGAGATTCCTCTATGTCAAAACAGAAAATCGCAGCAAGCTTCAAAAACTTCCACGTCATTGCTCACGATTTAGATGAGACAGAAGATCTTAAAACCGAATGCAAAGAGCAATTGGGTGAAGGTGTTCGTCTTGCTGACTGGAACGATATTCTCGCCTACATTGAAGCAGGTGGTTCGGTGAAGGAGTTCATTGAAACCCTAAAGATACCACTGGAGTATGTCCATCCGGACGATATGGATCCAATCCCCAATACCGCCTATCGTATATCAATGAATGGAGAACTGCATTGGGACGATGATCGGCACTATTTCTTCGCAAGACACGATCACAAATTACGTGGAGATTTCTTAGCACACGATCATATTGATGATTTCCACCTATCGTTGGGATCATGGTTTGGTAAAGGTGGGTATGCACTACTCTTCGGAGATCCAGATAGCACTGTTGCCCCTCCAGAACCTGAAATTAGAGAAATCGAGCAAACATCTGGCGGCTGAGGCTGAGGCTGAGGAGGCTAACACAGTGGCGGTGCCACTGTTCATTTTATCTAATACTTGTTTCATACTCTCGTAATGCACAACCGTTTTTAAAGCAGAATTCAACGTTGAGGCGATGCTGATATTTCAGCATCGCCTTGATTTGTTTTTTATAGATTTACGCTATAAATTTCAGGTCGGTAGGTTCGGTTAGGAAACCGAACCTACCGACACTGGAAGGACAGAAAATCGACAAATCACTCCGCCCACGGTTCCAAGACTACCTTACCACACTCACCTGTCACTTGCAATTCCCAGGCTTTTTGCACATCACGCATCGGAAATGTATGTGTAATAAATGTATCAACTTTATCTGCAGAATCTTTTATCACCTTCATCAGTTTAGGAAAGAAACCGAGGTTATAGTGCCAATTACCTCGCAAAACTAAACCTTTACGTATCATATCTCTACTGGCTGCAAGTGGGAATTCGCCGCCTTCACCAACAAATGTGACTTGTCCTTTTCTACGGGCTGCATCAACCATTAACCGATGCGCTGCAGATGCACCTGAGCAATCTACTGCTTTGTCTATACCGATACCGTTTGTCAGCTCCCGTATTTGACCGAGAATGTCCTCATCAGTCGGGTTCAGCACAACCTCTGCCCCTAACTTTTTGGCGAGTTCTGCGCGATACGGATGACTCTCCACGCCGATGACACGGGCACCACGATAACTCGCATTGATGATACCCCCTAAACCGACAGGTCCCAAACCCGTTACCATGACAGTATCAAGAGCATCTACCTCCATCTGTTCCATTGCGCCAAATGTAGGTCCGAGCCCACAACACGCCATCCCCCCGTGTGCATAACTCATGTCATCTGGAATAGGAAATAAGAGATCCTCCATCTTATGCATATATTGGGCATAGGTTGCCCCGAAGATATCCCCTTCTACCATTTCCCGATTGTTACGTCCTCCCATACAGTGGATATGCTCACCGATAACACACATATTACACTTACCGCATGCATTTTGTGGTTGCACAACAACACGATCGCCTACTTTTACGCGTCCGGGTTGTGCCACTTCTACAACTTCTCCAGCTGCTTCGTGTCCGAAGTGTTCACCTGTATTACCAGCTTTGAATCCTTTATATTCAGTGCACATCGGAACAGCATGGATTTTGACGACAACAATATCTCCACCTGCTTTAGGATCGGGTTTGTCAACCAATCCACCTTTACCTTCACCAAACATTGCTGCTACTTTCATATTATCACCTCTATTTCGGTATTGAGAACACTGAAACTGCAACCGATTCTCCTATATCAAAAAATACTTTACTAAATTATATAGAAAGAATTGGTGCTATTTGACTGTCAATGCCTACATGTAGGTCGGGTAGAGCGAAGCGAAACCCGACATGATAGTTCCAATCCATACGTGTCGGGTTTCGCTTCGCTCTACCCGACCTACAAGTTTAACTTATGCTATTCCCGCATTTGTTACGCCATGCAAATTACGCCATTCAATTTATGAAAGACCCATCTCTTGAAGATTTTTTAGACTCATGCCTAAACTCTCAAACGGATCACGTTCATAGCAGGAATCTTGCTCAACAATATACCATTCAACCTCTGCATATTCACATGCGTCCAAAATAGCAGTCCAGTTAAGGTTTCCTTCACCGACTTCAGCATAACGTTGTGAGTTCCCCACCACTGCCATATCTTTGAGATGGACAATGTGCGCGCGACCTTTCAACTTACGAATCCACTCCGCAGGGTCGCCACCACCGTGCTGAATCCAATACGTGTCAATCTCACTATTAAAATACGCAGGATCGCTATCTTCATACAAAATCTGCAGTCCAGTACGTCCATCATCATAACGTTCCAATTCAAAACTGTGATTGTGATACGAGAAGGTCAAACCCCCTTCAGCAAGACGTTTCGCAACATCAGAAGCTTCCTTAGCAAACTTGGAATACCCTTCAGTGCTGCGATATTCACCGGGAAGTCCACCGATTGCTGCGTGTTTGCATCCCCACAGATTATGTTCATCGATCACTGCTTGCGGTTCATCCTGCATCTTTGCGTAACTTGTGTGTGTAGCACAAATTGTAATACCTTCATTATCAACAATGTTCTTCAATGCTTCAGGTTCAATCGGTCCAAGTGCTGAACATTGAACAGCCTCGTAACCGAGCTCACGAACCTTTTTCATCGTCTTCGCAATGTCTTCCTCTGTTTTCGTAAATTCCCTAAGCGTATAGAGTTGCGCTGCGAGTTGAGTTCCCATATTCACTCCTTTTTATGGTAAATTATAAAAATAAATTGACATTTTCGCCACTCGGTAGGCGAGGTTTCCTAACCTCGCCGATGCAGCGTGTCTAAATAATTCTAAAATCTGATATAATTTGAAATCTGTTTGTGTAAGTATAATAACCTACAAGGCAGATGTCAAGACATAATTTATGGATTGAAAAATTCGTTTGCATAAAACACATGATTTTTGCTAATATACAGTATGATCAATCCATTTTTCTTCGGCAGTAGAGGACGGGGTATATTTCGTTTTTTACGAATCTTTCTCCATTTTCCGAACTTCATAAAGCTGACGTTGCGACTATTCCGCGACAAGCGCGTTCCTATTTATCGTAAGGCGATCCTTGTCGTTTTTGAAATCCTCGCAGCTGCTTTTGCTATTGCATACTTTATATATCCATTCGATGCTGATTTCATACTGCCAATTATTGGTCGCTTCGACGACATTCTTATAGGAGCATTTGTGATTCTTGTGCCGGGAGCATGGTTATTTATAAAATCCTGTCCTCAAAACGTTGTACGCGAACATGTGGACAGAATCGCTCGTGGTGAATAAAAAACTATTTTTACGAACTTTTTTTGCAACTTTCAATCTTATTATGTGTGTTTTTAGATGAAAACATAAAAAACAAATAAAGACTAATCGCAATATTACATTTTAAAACTAACTTCGGAGGTATTAAACCATGTTAAATATAGGACACATACACCGCAGACGCGTCGTAATTCTATTAGTCGTAGCAGGACTTGCCGTTGCAGCAGGGCTTATTATCAATCAAGGTGCAAACGAGTTTGTCGTACCAACTGCTATCGGTGAAACAAACGAAACTTTTGAACAGACTGAAGATTTTCAATATCTGGAACGTGCTAATCGCGCATTCATCAATTTGGTAGCACGCACACGATCCTCTGTGGTGCAAATAACAACAAAAATAGAACGAGATGAGGAACAGACACTACCTAAAACCCTCATAATCCCGCCTGAAGGTATGGATAGGGAAGATTTTAGATGGAGAGATGACGAATTAGATCCAGAAAGATGGTTTAGATTCCGTTTTGGTGAACCTGCTCCACAAAGACCTACTACAGGTGTCGGTTCAGGGGTAATCGTCAGTGAAGACGGGTATATCCTCACGAATAATCATGTGATTAAGCGAGCGGATAAAATTACTGTCACCCTGGCAGATGGCAAGAACTACGAAGCAACGTTAGTCGGACGAGATGACGCAGAGGAAAATGGCGGCGGAACCGATCTGGCGGTCATCAAAATTGATGCAAAAGGACTACCTGTACTCCCCTTCGGTGACTCAGATAGTCTTGAAGTCGGAGAATGGGTGATTGCTATCGGAACACCGCTAAACTTGTCGCAAACTGTAACACGTGGTATTGTAAGCGCGAAAGAACGGCAATCGGGAATTACCACTTACGGCAACTTTATTCAGACAGACGCGCCAATCAATCGTGGAAACAGCGGCGGTGCCTTGATTAACATACGCGGGGAACTTGTCGGGATAAATACCTTTATCGCAACGGGTGGATTATCTGTAGGAAATATCGGTTTAGGGTTCGCACTCCCAAGTAATCTCGTCAAACAGATTTTACCTGAACTCATTGAAAATGGAAAAATCGAACGCGGGTGGCTCGGTATCACAATGGGAACCATTGACCAAGAAATAGCGGATAAGTATAATCTCGATTCAACTGAAGGCGTATTGGTCAATCTCGTCGGCAGAGATAGTCCTGCATATAGAGGCGGTTTGCGAGATGACGATATTATCATCCAGTTTGATGGAGAAAAGATAAAGGACATGTCGCACCTAAGACATGCTGTCGCTGCTACACCTGTAGGAAAATCCGTTAAAGTAGACGTGCTTCGAGATGGTAAAGAAAAGCAACTGACTATTAAGTTGGGTAGACGGACAGAAGAGACAGTGGCATCACTTAAGGAATTAAATTTTGCAGGACTTAGAGTTCAAGACCTAACCCCAGAAATCGCAACAGAATTAGGGTACTCTGAGGATGACACGGGTGTTGTCATAACGCATGTTGAAAAAGGTAGTGACGCAGAACGGAAAGGTATCAAACCCGGATACCTCATTCAAGAAATGGAATATGCAAATATAAAGGATTTTAAGACCTATTCTGTGATCCTCAACAAAATTAAACAGAATAATGAAACGCGTATTCTACTCTATGTCAAATCTCCCTACCAACAAGGAACAGGTTATGTTACACTCAATATAGCACCCAATATAGCACCGTCAGATAGATAGGTGGGTGTGGACATACCGTGGACACTGCTGACAACGTTAGATTGATAATAAAAAACTTGAAGGATAGTCGTTTTTCTGATATACTCTTGAGAACGACTATCCTTCATCTTTTTAAGGTGTGATACTTTATGAAAGCACAACGAGTTATTTGGCCAGAACGTGCAACGGTTGATATTGAGACGTTTGAACTGCCTAATATCAAGGATGACGAAATTCTAATAGCAACCGAATGCACACTGATTAGTCCTGGCACGGAACGCGCATTCCTGCTATCACTTCCGAACGCACGCGGTGGATATCCATCACGTCCAGGGTATAGCAATATCGGCAAAGTCGTAGAGGTTGGCGAAAACGCCAGTGGTTATACGGTAGGTGACCGTGTCGCATCAACCCACGGACACACCAGCCACTTTGTCTCATCACCGAGTCGCGTACTCAAGATAGAACCATCCGACGCGCCATCCGAAGAGTTGGTCTTCTTTAATCTCAGCGCAATAGCCTTACAAGGCGTGAGAAAAGCACGAATAGAATTAGGGGAATCAACAATCGTCATCGGACAAGGTCTCATCGGTTCACTTGCGTTGCAGCTCGCAAAACTGAGCGGAGCAGTACCTGCAATTGCAGCAGATTTAACAGATAGTCGCTTGGAACTATCTAAAGACATCGGTGCAGACTTCACGTTAAATCCTGAAGATACAGATTTTGCCAAACAGTTAGCCGATGCCACTATGGGGAAGGGACCTATCGTTGTCATAGAAGCAACAGGACATCCTGATGCGATTACCACCGCTCTGGACGTAGCAGGTTGGGGGGCGCGGGTCGTATTGTTAGCAAGTACACGCGGTGAAACACCGAAAGTCAATTTCTATCGCGATGTACATAAGAAAGGTCTTATCCTTTACGGTGCACACAATTCCATTCGTCCACGGCAAGAATCGTCACCGAACTTCTGGACCAGTGAAGATGATGGACGTTTAATGTTATCCCTTATCGCAAATGGACGTTTTAACGTTGCCCCGTTGATAAGCCATCGGTTCGCAGGACACGATGCACCGAAAGCCTATCAACTGCTTATGGAATGGAATCCTGAATTACTTGGTGTTGTGCTACAGTGGAACAGTGAGATGTAGATTTTTTAGTTGCCTTGAAAGGAAATAGATGGCACGCGAATACCCTATAGAAAAAGTACGCAACATCGGGATTGCCGCACACATTGATGCAGGTAAAACAACAACTACCGAACGAATTCTTTTCTATACAGGAAAAAAACACAAACTCGGTACAGTTGACGACGGTACTACCGAAATGGATTGGATGGTACAGGAACGTGAACGCGGTGTAACAATCACTGCCGCCGCAACAACATGCTTCTGGCAAGACCACGCAATACACCTAATTGATACCCCCGGACACGTCGATTTCACTGTAGAAGTAGAACGTTCATTACGTGTCTTGGACGGCGTGATCGCGCTGTTTTGCGCTGTTGGTGGGGTGGAACCGCAATCTGAAACCGTTTGGAATCAAGCCGAACGCTATCAGATACCACGTATCGCATTCGTCAATAAAATGGATAGGGTAGGTGCAAATTTCACACGCGTCCTCGAAATGATGCGCGAACGATTCGGTACAAATCCTGTACCATTACAGATACCACTCGGTGAAGGACGCGATTTTGCAGGAGTCGTTGATCTTATACAGATGAAAGCAATACAATGGGATGAAACAGACCAAGGAAAAACATTTCAAGAGATTGATATCCCAACAGAATTCCAAGATGCAGCGACAATAGCGCGAGAATCGCTCGTGGAAAATGTCGCCTCTGAGAACGATGAGCTCCTTGAGAAATACCTTGAAGGCACAGAGATTACATCTTCCGAATTAATCGCAGGTATCCGAAGTGCGACACTTAATGGAACCATAATCCCTATACTCTGCGGAAGTTCACTAAAAAATCAGGGAGTCCAACCGCTCCTTGATGCAGTCGTTTCGTTTCTGCCTTCACCGGTCGAAGTACCCCCAATTGAAGGTGAAATACCGAAACCTACAAAAGGCAAATCTTCCAGACGTGATACCGAACAAACATTAGAAAAAGTTGTCCGTCATGCAGACGACTCCGAACCGTTTTCTGCTTTGGCATTCAAGGTCGCAAGCCATGAAAATGTGGATAAACTCGTCTACTGCAGGGTCTATTCCGGCACGCTCAAACGCGGCGCGGTTGTGTATAACGTTGCGACAGAAAAACGGGAACGTGTCAACCGTATCCTACAGATGCATGCAAACAAAGAAGCGAGCTGTGATGCCGCTTATGCGGGAGACATTGTCGCTCTCGTCGGGATGCGTACAACGAAGACCGGACATACATTGAGCGATATAAACAACCCACTGCTGTTAGAATCGATTGAATTTCCACCACCCGTTATATCCGTTGCCATTGAACCTGAACGCGCCAGCGATACAGACGCATTGGAAGAAACACTCGAAAAACTCATGGACGAAGACCCAACGTTTACCGTCGGTATTGACCAAGAAACAGGACAACGGATTATCTCTGGTATGGGAGAACTGCATTTAGAAATCCTCACGGACCGCATGATCCGAGAATTCGGTGTGAATGCACGCGTCAGCAAACTACAAGTAGCCTATCGTGAGACGATCAGCTCCACCGCAAAAGCACGCGGAACGCATGTTCATAAAACAGAAGAGGAAGGGATTTACGGTGATGTGGAACTCTCTGTAGCACCATTAGAACGCGAAGAAGGCTTTCAGTTTGAGGACAGAACAGATGAAACACAGATACCGCGGCAGTTTATGCCAGCTATAGAAAAGGCACTTGAAGGGGCAATGGGGTCTGGCGCGCTGATGGGATATGCATTGCAAGATATTAAGGTAACATTGACCGGTGGTTCCACACACCCCACAGATGCATCAGAGGTCGCTTATGAAGCGGCAGCAGCATTGGCTTTTGAAAAAGCTGTCAGACAGGCGAACCCTTTACTCCTTGAACCGATAATGCACATACACATCACTGTCCCAGATGAGCATGTGGGAAAAGTCATTGGAGACCTAAATTCCCGTCGTGCACAGATCAGCGAGACGACTACGCAGGACACATCTAACATCATCAATGCCATCATTCCGTTAGCAGAGACCTTTCAATATACAACCCATCTCCGTTCTATGACACAAGGTCGTGGTGCGTTCACATTAGAGTTCTCACACTACGATGTAGCACCGTCATCCATCACCGCATCATAGACCACACGATAGATTACCCACTATCAGTTAAGCGTGCTGTTATTTCCAAAAACTCCTGATCGTTGAATACCAATTGAAAAATACCCTTCCATCTGGAACTATCACGCACAACCATAGTACCCGCAGCATTAAATGCCCCCTCAAGCGTTTCCAATACTTTACGTTTATATTCGGTATCAAGATTACCACTGAGATGTTGTCCTTTCGTATCAAAAATCAACACGCGGGTCAAACCGTTTACCTCGTTTGTCATTGCAACGAAATCAGGATAGATTCGTCCCTGTTTCCACCCCTGCAGGTAATACTCACCACGTTGGCGTGCTGCCACACGATACCACCATTGCAATGCGCGTTCCTCATCAAGGTAGTAGGCAAATTGCTTTTCCAAATCACTATCAAACTGTTTCTCAAAAATCGGTTCAAATAGGCTTAATTGCACTGGTTCAAAATTATTCAGAAGTGGTCTATCATTATCAGGATTGACTTGTATCTCATAATTATCTACCATCCGATAATTGCGTTCTTGTGTTTCCAAGTCAAAACGGATTTCTCCGTGTTCAAGCTTTCTGCGAAAGATCTCCTCTGCTTGCTTTTCTACTTCAGTTTTTACATGCTCTCGCAACACATGTGCAAGGTATGAACGTCTATCGTAAATGTCCGCCTCGGTTTCACCGTCTGCAATAAGCCGTTTGCTCATCTCCTGTGCAATACGTGCTGCTTGCCACAAGTTCGGCACAATATCCGACAAGCGGCGTGCAAAATCAGAAATACTAACCCGCTTTTCAACGTACGGTTCTTGATCAGTATGGAAAACAAGTAATTCCTCACCCACATCAACCGTAGCAGATTGTCGTCTTACGTTTTGCGGAGCGGATGCATTCGGATCAGGCGGTTCAATTGCTGCCCAGTCTATACAAGGTAAGATATGCGCCTGATAATTGAGATGAATCCACGCATCGCCATTTTTATGGAGCACAACAGGAAGATAGATATCTTTGCTTCTGAATTCTTGACGCCGTTTAACTTTTTGAGGTTGTGAACCGTCTTGCTGCGTTGTTCCTGAAGCACTCATGACTTCGTCACTCAAGCCTGTGAGTCCTTCCGATTCCAAGCCATGCTTAACTTGTTGGACTACAGTAGCGACATCAGTGTTATTGCAATAGACATAGCATTGGTTCAACGGTTCTCTATCGGTCAGTTGTGCGTGCGGTTGCCGCATCACGCGCCCGACAAGCTGCGTAATCGCCCTTTGTGCTTGCGTGTTGTCTAACATCACTAACAGATATGCAAACGGACAATCCCAACCCTCCATAAGTGCAGATTTTGTGATTATCCACCGCACCTGTGAATACGCTGATAGTAGATCTTCACGTCCGAGTTCATCGTTCTCAGCAGACTTCACACGCACTGCATCAGACGGTACATGCAAAGTCTGTGTGAGATATTCGCGGACATCTTCAGCATGAATATGTTTATTATCTCGCTGATCTTTACCCGTTCGCTCCACACGGACAACAGCAATCGGACGGATATACCGTCCCGTGTTGTTTTCAAGTGCCTTTGCTTCTACATCAAGCCGTTCAAGTTCATCAACTGCTTGACTTAACGTCAGTTCCCATTCTGCGTTTGGAAATGAAGTTACCTGTACCGGTAACTTTATCATCTCTTCCTTTTTTAAATCAGGACCATCTATATCAACAAGCAGATTGCTAATGCCGCGGTTCGGTGTTGCGGAGAGTTCAATCACCATGCGTGGGTCAAGTCTACTGATGGATCGTGCAAATTCTTCATTTGCATCACGACTTCTTGCACCATACGCCTTATGTGCTTCGTCCAAAACAACGATAGGACGTAATATCTTAAACACATTAAAAAGACTCTGTTTGACGTATTTATCTTTCCCTCCGTTTCCAGATCGGGATATTCGTTTCGCAGACGGGCATCACCGAAGATGTCATCACTGTCAGGGAAAAAACTGTGATATTTCCCTGTATTCCTGAACATACGTAAGAACTCTTTACCTTTTCGTCGATTTGCTGCGGGTAACATCAGCAGCATGACGCACAGATAATTGTTTATATCGTCTCTGCTGAAAGTATCCTCTTTTTCCAGCATTTTGACGCGCCCGGCAGCTGCCCGTTGCAACATTTTTCGGTAAGGGTGTTCCTTATTCCACAAGGCAGCTTTCGTTTGCGCGTAGATTGCTTTAGTTGGCACAATCCACAAGACTAAACCTCTTTGCCAAGGGACATGTTCTAATGCAGCGGCAGCGAGTAAGGTTTTACCGCCACCTGTCGGCACTTTAAAGCAGATATGTGGAATTGGTCGGTTTGCGTCATCGGTGCGGTCTACGTATTCACCTGCAGTTGCTGCAACCTCACCTTTTTCTTTTAACTTTTGCCAAGCAGATCTCGGATAATTGCGTAACGCCTCGGGAACATCGACTGATGTTTGTTCTAATGCTGCAATCGCAGTTTCTAACTCATGTTGTGTGTTTTCAAGCGTTTCTAACCAACGGGTGAATGCATCAAGTGCGTTGCGTTGATATACTTTTAATTCCATCATGATGTTTTACTTTTGGTTTTCGTTTGAATCGTGAATTATTGGGATTTTAGGATAAAGAATAAAAGAACCCCTACCTTTATGGTAGGGGTGTTGTCAACTATAGTATATTTGAAACTGTCCTACTTTTTTTTGGTTTTAATTGCATCGGTTGGCACGTCATTGGATCCGAGTGGATGCGATAGACGGTATTTCGCCCCTCGTGCTCTTTGAATAGCACCTCCAGAAGCATCAACAAGTCTGTAAAAATCTGATAAAAGTTGTGCATCAACTTTGGGATTTTTTTTGATAGTGGCTGCGTCAATATTTCGGTTGATAGTTCTACTCTTTTTAACACTTTGTTGAGTAGGTTTTTTGGTAGTTGCCTTAACATTTGAAGTGGCCAAAGCGTGGTGTAAGCCCTTCATTATTCTTCTCCTTTTTTAGAAATATTCTCGCGTATGAATAAATAAACTAAGTTCTTCTCTCTGCATATAATCTTTGAGCAATCCTACATAATCATCAAGAGCAGACAAAAGATCTGGATTATTTTCAATTTTTTCGATTCTTAAACGCAGGTTTTCCGATTTAGAGGTTAGAGTGTCTCTGGTAATCATGCGTCCGTGAGACCGCCATTTTTTATTGTCACTCAGGATTTCAGCAATTTCTTCAGCTCTCTCTCGTTTTTTCTTTTTAGGAACAGATTTTCCTGTAGACTTGTCGATCCAATCCTTGAATTTATATTCGGAAAGCCAATTCGTCAAAAGATCGTGTGATAACTTACGGGCTTGTTCAAACTGGTAGAGTTCACCCGGGTCAAGATTGTTGAGTAGCATGAGTTCCACTGTGTTCAACTGCCCTTTCTCCGCTTTATCATACAGTCGCTGATATTGGTTCAAATATGACAGAGCGGGGACAAACTTTCCATCCTTCTCAATTTGAGGATCAATAGGTCCTAAGCATGAAGAGTCACTCATAAAGATCTGGTCTCCCGCCATCACGAATACTGTGCCTGCGGACATCGCCCTGTCAGGAATAATAAAGAGAACTTCTTTGTAGTGTTTACGGATAACATGTACCATACGTTCTACTACTTCAACATACCCCCCTGTTGTGTCTAATACAATTGCTATTCTGTCTTTTTGATCTTGGAATAACTTTATTGCATTTTTCACTATATTTTCTAAACCGGACCACATTGGACTAAAAATTGTGACAACATCAGCATCAAGAGTTTGTTCAATTTTTTCAAGATATAAGTTCAGATGTGTTCGTGTATGACGATGAACAGGTCGTAATAACTCCAAAAGTTATTTCCTTGAACTACAATTTTAATTTGCCATTTTTCATATTATACCCTAAAAAAAATAATTTCACAACAAGAATATCTAAAAGTATAATTTTCAAGTCAAAACTAACTTTTTTGTCATTTCGCTTCTATCATATTGAGGCATTCTTACCTTTCATGCAATGCATCCGGTAGCTGACAAAAAATAATACCCATTCCCGTAAGTTCACGTTGCCCGATGTATTTCCCCGCCGCATACACAATCGCCTTTCTACCATTTGCACCGCACGCATCGCGGATACGTTCTGCTCGCTCCAAGTTGAGTACCGCATCATCACTACGTAGATAATCAAGGTCAGGTTTGTAAAGTAGGTAGTAGTCATATTCGTCATCGTTGTAAAAAAATCCATCGCTGTTCTGTGAATCTAACGTATCCGATCCTATAGCATTCCCAGATTTCGTTAACAATAGATTTGCGGCAAGGGCAGAGAATTCGGGCAAACCTTCTCCAGTAAGCATCGTTTCAACCTCAATCGGTTTGCCCAAAGTGCAGTAAGTAAAAGAACCGCCTAACCCTTCGCGCAATGCATCGTCACTGGCATCGGGAACACCGTTGATAACGCGGCGGACACGTTCTGCGGTGATGGTATCTGCATAACCTTCACATTCAATAAGGATAAATTTACGATTACCACCATCTTCTTTGTTGAGGGAAAGAACAGCGTGTGCTGTTGTTCCACTACCTGCAAAGGAGTCAAGGACAATATCTTCATTCTTGGTGCAGAGTGAAATCAACTCCTTTATCAGTAATGATGGTTTAGGATAAGGGAATTGGTTTGACCTCATGATGTTTTTTAATTCAATACTTCCATGGGCAGTAGTTCTAACTATTTCAGAATTCAACATGGATGGGTAGGCTGTATACGTTTCAGTTCCAGCAGGTATAATTCTATATGCCTCAATACGACCATCAGAGTGTTGTTCAAAAACAACTAAATCATTCTCAATGAGTTGTTGCATTGTAGATTGAGCAACTCTCCAACGACCTTCAGTACCGTCTGGTCTTATAGGAAATATATCACCGAATTCGGATGAGTGAACAGGATAATACATAGTAGGTCTATCTTCTCTCCGATCTCCTTGTCCCCATTGTCTTAATCTCTCTCTTGAGTCTGTTTCTCTAACTCTCACCTCTTCTCTGAATGCTATTGATGTGATGTCTTTAGCATATACGATTATATGCTCATGAAGTTTTGATGTGTTTCTTGATGTTGCTCCACGTCCTAACCGCGATCGCCAGACAAATGACTCAATAAAGTTCTGCTCAAAGAATATTTCATCCATCAACATCCGCAAATGATGTACTTCATTATCATCAATAGAGATAAAGATTACCCCATCTTCAGCAAGCAATTCTCTTAGTAGGTGCAACCTCGGCCACATCATGCAAAGCCATTTGTCATGTTTCTCAAGGTCTTCGTTGTCAACGGAGGCATTCTTTGTAAGCCAGTTTTGCATCAGCGGACTGTTCACATTGTCGTTGTATACCCATCCTTCGTTACCAGTGTTGTAGGGTGGGTCGATGTAAATACACTTGACACGATTTTTATAGCGTGGCAGTAATGCTTTTAAGGCATGCAGGTTGTCGACGTGGATAATTAGGTTGTCGTTTTCATCTGTCGGGTTGCAGGATCGGGTTTCGTCTGTTTCAAGGGGGCGGTAGGGTACGGTGAGGTGGTGGGCATAGATGTGTTGTTTTCCTTTGAATTCCAGTGTGGGCATGGGGGATCCTTTGCAGTGGTAGAATGTATTGTTAATAGATCTTGTTCATATCAACATGGAAACCTGCGTTTTTCATTTCTTGTCCGAGCTTTAGTTTCCAATCTTCACTATCCATAGACACATAGACTACGCCATCAATATCTGAAGGGTTCTCTATCTCTCCTTTAAAGAGCGGACATACTCGTTCTCGTCCTAAATTTCCCATGAAATAACCGAGTTCAAAGACAACGTTTTGGCGTGCTCTGGGTTTCCTCCCGTCCTCTATCGTATCTTTTAAGGCACCAACATCGTCGGGTGTAAGCAAGACTATTGCAAAACCTGCATTGTCGGCATATTTTTCAAGTTTCTCAATAATCGTTAGGCCTTCGCTAGGTTGTTCGTGAAGGATGATTGCCTTTAAGCCAAATTTCTCCACAAACCTTGCCACAGTCTCTTTAGTGCCATCGTCGCGTCCATGGACGATGAAAATATCGTCACCGATTAGGGTGTTTAAATGCGGATTTACTTCTGTTTTTTCGATATCTTCAAAGTAGTTTGTCAATTCAACAATCTGTTCTTTTAAAACTTCACAAGATTTGAAAGTGTGTTTTGTCTCAAAAGTTTCTGCTAAAACCTGTATGTGTGGAGGAGTAAGCATACCTTTTTCAAGAGCTATTATATCTCTAGACATCATCTGGCGTGGACAATGAGATCGAATAAAATCAGCCTTAGTAGAAATTTTTAATAATTCAATTTTATCTACTAAACTTTTCAGGAACTCATCGCTTTTAAGATCATAATTTGCGTTGACAAGTGAGAGTACTGAGGATTTTACATTATTGAAGAGTTTAGCAGCATTTTTTGCTTCTGCCATAGATTGATCGGTAGATGGATACCGAGCTATCTTTCTTATGTATTGTATTACATCATCAAAAGGATATTCTATCCAATGTCCCCGAGTTCCCATACCAATGAAACCAACGGAATCATCCAAACCCCATTCTTGGCTAAAAAGGGCTCCAGGAGGTGGCGGACGAAAATCAGCGTAGTAGACTCTTGAGTGGTAACCTGCCCATGAACCTGACCATGACTTTCCGACACTATTGGCAGCTTTTTCAAGCTCATTCAATTCCGGGGTTTCATAATCAAGATATTTATTCAACTGATGTACGATGTCATACAGTTCTTGTGAAATTGACACAGTATTTCCTCTTGATTTTAATTTGGACAGCAACCTCTTCATACTTAATTTCAGTTCAATGAACTGCCTCCTGCAAGTGATATTCAAATACTTTGAGAAGTGTGATCTTCAGTGTTTCAAGCAATTCTGATCGTGTCCTTTCTTGACAAGTGATACCGGACGCTTCTTGTATCCAACAGATCCACCACTCACTGCTGCGTTGGAACAGTGCAGTATAGTACGATTGTATAACAATCTCCTATGATCAGATCGGTTTAAAGTCTATTACACAAAACTTGATTTAACGTAGTGATAACTCAAATTATATCACAAATAAGACATAAAATCAAGGACATTGCAAACTTATGCCTTCAGTGCGTGCAGGTTGTCTCCGTGGATAATGTGGTTATCGTCTTCTCCCGTCGGGTTGCACGATCGACTTTCATCAGTTTCAAGTGGACGGTAGGAAAAAAGGTATATTGTAGAGGCACGAAATAACTTGGTTGAAGTTATTGAAATTCAGTTAGAAGAAACAGCACAACTCAGAACACTCAAGGCTTTTTTAAAAAATGCATAAGTTTACTCTCTCTTATACGTATAGGACAGCGATTTTCACTTCCTCATACTCGCTATCGGCATGGTGAACTGTTTCCTGTGAGTCATATTCTAAGACTTCAAGAAGTGTGATCTTCAGTGTTTCAAGCAATTCTTCTCGTGTCTTTTCTTGACAAGTGACTCCGGATACTTCTTGTATCCAACCGATCCACCACTCACCGCGGCGTTGGATCTGTGCAGTGTAGTACGCATGCATAACAATCTCCTATTGTTAAATCGGTTTAGCATTATTTGGTTTTGGGTATGTTTTATTCATCGTCCTCGTCAAGATCAAAGGGTGAATCAAAGTTTATTGGTATTTTCCCTTCTTCTATTGACTGATTCAGTACTTCAATGTCTTCATCAGTAAGATGTGGCGGTTTTTCCATCGCTTTGATGAGACGTTGTGCAGCAGCGTTCTTTATTATCGGTTTATCTTGAAGCGTAGTGAGTTGAGAAGCAAGGAAACTGGTACACTTGTACATCTGGCCATTGTCATCACTGAATTCTACTTCGTAGGCTTCGCCATCTGCAAGGATTTCAACAACAGTACCGACCTCTCCACATGTAAGATTTTGCTCTGGTATGTCCTCAGTAAGCGCGACAACATCCAGAAGTTTGATTTTGTCCTTCTCTTCAGGCAAGCTTTCCATGTGTGAGGTATCATCGGAAATCTTATCTTTCATGGTTAATCCTTACGAGTCAATGGAAAGGCTGTTGTCAATTTTGGAATGTCAGAATTAGTTTCAATTATCCAAACAATTCAAATTGTTGTAGAAAAAGAAACACACATTTCAAAAGACAAATTTTAACACAAGGTTGCTCCAGATGTCAATCAAATTCGAGGTCTACAAAGAGGCACAATCTAACAGAAGGTCCTACAAAGAAGCACAATCTGGAAGAATGTGCTACAACTGGCACAATTTAAGAGAATGTCTTTTATTGGTGAAAGTTAGGTAATCAGCAAACGATTCAGAAGAAGACATCCCTTGTGAATAGCACCTTGATACACAAACTCAACAATCCGCGCAATCCGTGTCATCCGTGATAATCCGCGATTCAGACAAATAAAGTGACAAAATATTTACACACCCTAATCAACTTTATCGTGTCAATTGATGATGCGAATTCTTATCCTGTAAATCCTGGTTCAGACAAATAAAGTGACAGAAACTTTACACACCCGTAAAATAATGTCTTGAGAGCGTACAGGTTGTCGTCGTGGATAATGAGGTTATCATCTTCTACAGTTGGGTGGCAGGAGCGGGTTTCGTATGTTTCAAGGGGTCGGTAGGATACGGTGAGAAGATGGGCGGATATGTATTGTAAAGCTTAACCCTTCAAGATAGTATATAAGAACAGAGGAGTCCAACAACACGGATGCTATGTGTGAGTTTGCTACAGGGAAATCTAAAATTCGCGATCCCATGATTGTCTTTCTGACTTGATATAAGCGTCAATTTCTTCAACGGTGCTTCCCCATGTTCCTTTCATTGAACCGTTCATCTTGTGGATCAATTCTTTTTTTGCTTCGCGCGAAAGCTCATGAGAACCTTTTGAGGGGAGTCTGAGTTCTATCTCAATCTCTTGTCCTTCAGGAAGGTCAATCTTATTTGAAGGTTCAATCACGCCATTTCTGTATGTCGCTTTTATCTTTTTTGTATTCACTACCTTTTTACTCCGACCTCTGCAATAATCTCATCTATTGTTTTGCCTCTGAGCTCTGCTAAAGCGATAATTGCTTCAAGCAAAAAATGAAAAAAATCATTTTTCCTTAATTTTAACTTGATTTCTGTATTTATATATGTTACAATACAATATAAGTTATTAAATGAATAACCAAAAGTTTATTTAAAACGGTGCTTACAATGCTATTCTATGAAATGTCCACAAATAATCATTATATCAGAAAAAATGCAATATTTTCATCCATATTTCAACATGCAGAGAATTTCGTACCAATTAGGAATTTAAAAAATTTAACTCTATCAAAAAACACGCTACAAAACCCTACTGTAACTAACGCCAAAGCCAATGTACTAAATCGTACCACGGTACGAAATTTCGTACCATATGGTACGATTTTGAAAGGAAACACACTACGAAATTACAGGATTTTCCCACTAAATGCGATTAACGCAACGTCACCTTAAACCTCTTATCCTGGAAATCCTATAATCCTGAAAAACATGGTTCAGACAAAGGATGCATTCCACCCTATCCATCTGATAGCACAAGAAACCTCTTATCCTGGAAATCCTGGTTCAGACAAATAGAGTGCAAAAACTTTACACACACATCTTTCTTTTGCTTGACATACTTGCCAGAATCTGATAAACTATAAATATTAAATCTGGAATTTCGCAAGAAACAATAATGGCAATCCCGTACCAATCCATTTGGTGAATTGAAAATGTCCTTGAATTTATTTGTACGCCAGAAAGTTACTCTTCCGTTGATATGTCTCTTGGTATATTCTGCCATCATACCGATGCAGCTGTCTGACTATGTACTGTGTATTGGTGAAGATGGACACTTCAAATTTGAATATATTGATCACGGTTGTTGCCACCACAATAGTTTGCATGAACCTAACCTCATAGAAGCAGATCACTGTAGGGAGTGTCTCGATATACCGATTTTTGCTTGTATAAACACCGAAACAGCAATTATTATAGATGCAAAGAAACCGATCCTTTCCACTCTTATATCTATTATCTCACCGATTCCACTTGAAGCGAATGTTTCTGCGATTCCGAATACTAAATCGTTAACCTGCATTCCACCTTTGATAGACCCAACTCTTAAAACCCTTCGAACCGTTACGCTGCTGATTTAATCCTACCATTTTCCGTAAAGAATTCCTTTGACAAAAAACAGAACGTAGATAATCAATATATTGAATTAGATATTATGTAAGTGGTTTGCTCGCTAAACATTTACCCTATACAAAACCTACGTTATAGGTTCAAAAGTCCCCTTCCTCACTTGCGGAGATAAAGGGAGGGTGGATTTACGGAATTCAAAACACAAAACTTACCGAATAAACCACTTAGATAGTAGCTTATGTTATTTTCAAATAATTTGATTATTAACTAAGGCAAAGTATATTAAATAACGTGAGTTTGATAATAGGAATATGGACTTCATTTTGCCCAAAATATCACTTGCATAAGCCCGGTAGGTTCGGTTTCCTAACCAATTCAGAATACCAAACGCGTATTCTGACGGAGCCTACGCGAAAACCTTTATGAACGCATTGGCACAATACCGGTTCGGTTAGGAAACCGAACCTACCGGCCTGGGAAAATCTGATTTATCAAACTCACGTTAAATAAAACATCTAATGAATGAGGAGCAGAATACTTATGAGAATTAAATTGAGCGTTATCTGCCAAATGATCTGGATATGCCTTTTTACATTTAATTTCTTAACATCTTATGTCCTCGCTGACATAAATGAAGAACTAAAACTTGACACCGCCATTGAGACAGCGATAAACAAAAACCCGGCACTCAATGTGATTAAAGAGAGAATTAAAGTTTCAAAAGCACAACTTGAGGGAATTGCAATATTTAGCAATCCTGAATTTGAATCTGAGTATGTTAGCGGTATACACGGTGAACAGATTGTTGAATTGACAAAGTCTTTTGAAATTGGTGGACAACGGCGTCATAGAAAAAGAATAGCCATGATGAATCTTGACAAAGTTAATCTGGAGCTCACTCATGAATCACAAGAACTGACCAAATCCGTAAAACTTGCCTTTTATGAACTGATGATTCTTCAAGAGAAGGTCAAGTTAGCAGAGGAGATTGTTAAACATAATCAACAGATGCTAAACATGGCAAGGCTGCAGTATGAAACAGGAGATATATCAGTTACACAGGTTTCACTTGCGAATATTCGACTGCAAACAGCAATTCGGGAGACAAAAACTTTAGAAAGTAATTTGCAGTTAGCGCAGCTTAGATTGAACGGTTTGATGGGCGCACCACTTGATGCAAAACCGATTGTAAGTGCTGTTATACCAGAAAAACCATCTAAAGGATTGGAACTTGAAAGGTTGAAGGTGCACGCGCTTGCCAATCGTGCGGACTTAATGTCCCGCCGTTTAGATGTCCAACTCACAGAAAAAACGTATCGCCTTGCAAAGAGTGCCAACTTACCTGACTTGACAATCGGGGGTAGTGCCGAACGTAGTCTTGGTCAAATGGGATATGGTGTGAAACTCTCGCTACAGCTACCTATATTTGATAGAAATCGCGCTGAAATAGAATCTATAAAGGCACAATTACAAGTTGATGCTGCAGACATAACTTATGCTGAGAGACAAATTACCAGCGAAGTCATCGCAGCCTATATTACACTGAATGCAACCAAAAAAACACTTCAGTTTTATGAAGGTGATCTGCTGAAACTACTCAATGATAATCTTACGCTTACACGTGCTGCTTACGAATTAGGTGAGGTGCAACTATTAGAAGTTCTACTTTTACAGAACGAATTCGTCAAAGCGCGTTTTGCCTATCTTGATGTACTTGAATCATATCATAAAGCCGTAGCAGAGCTTGAATCAGCTATCGGTACGTCTATTGAGTTAGTGCCATAGATGTTATGACACTGATTGCGTATACCAATTATTAAGGAGGATAAAATGAAACGTTACATACATTTAACAGTATCTGTTTTAGTAATCTATGTGTTTGCTTCAAATGGTCTGTTCTTGTTAAACTCAACAATAGAATTTGTCAGCGCAGCTGATGAACAAACTGATAGTGAAATAGATGAACACGATGAACATGATGAACACGATGAACATGATGAGGGTGATGAACATGATGAACACGATGAACATCATCACGCTGCAGAAAATAGTGTGACGCTTACGGATAAAGCAAAGGCTAACATCGGTTTAAAAACTGCTGACGTAGGCATGCGAACTATTGGTAAGGTAGTCCAAGTTACGGGAAATATCATTTCACATCCCGGAAAACGAGCGATTGTCACCCCAAGAATTGGCGGGATTGTCAAACATATTCATTTCAATCTCGGTGACACAGTGAAGAAAGGGAATGTATTGCTTGAATTGGAGAGTATAGACTTGCAATTGGCAGTTATTAATCTGATAGAAGCAGCACATCAACAACAATCGTTGAATTCTACATCCGTAAAACAGAAATCAGTTTTTGCCAAACAGATACGTTTGGAACTACAGACACGCCAAATTGACTTTTTACAGTCTTTGAACGAACTACAAGAGCAGAAAAACGCATTTCAAAAGCATCGGTCAATTGCCATCGCTAAGACAATATCTGCCCTTGAACAGATGCGTGTTGAATTAGTGAAATCTCATGTAGAACGCAATTTGCTTGAGGATACCCTTAAACGGATTAAATCTCTAACGGATTTACGTTTTTCTGCACAGAAAGAACTCATTACAAAGCAAGCGGAATATATAAAAGCTACTAACGTTTTTACAGGTACGAAACGCCAATTGCATCTACTTGGGGTCAGTGAAGATACGATTGGTAAGATTCTGACTGACGATGGGTCTACACCGATTATGACCTTACTGAATTCTGAGAGCAAGATGTCGGATAAATCGTCTTCCAGTAAAGATAAGGACGTTCTGAAATATGTCACGCTGATAGATGAAGCAGCAGAGCTCGTAGATGCCGAATCAGTCTACAAGTCCGCTGATATTCGGGTTGAAGCAAACAAACACCGGGCTTTAGCGGTTGGTATGACTGCAATTCAGCTGGAAACCCTCTCTAAGACACGTAAAATTGAATCGTTTGATGAATTATCCGCGGAAGAACTCATCGAAAAATATGCTCCATTCATGACAAGTTCAGAGACGTTAGAGACATTACTGCAAATTGAAGTATCCCAACGTAACGCTGCTATTCAATTAGCGAAGGTGAGAAGTCAGCTTCAAGTTTACGGTATGACAACGAAAGAGATAGATGGGATCATAGAATCAGGAAAACAACAATCCCGATTCTACGTCACCGCCCCAGCTGCCGGCCAGATTATTAAGCAGGATGTAACGCTTGGTGCAACTGTAGATAAGAGTGATTCTCTATATTCAATACTTGATACGGATGTTGTCTGGGTTGAAAGTGAGGTTTATGAAGACACGCTTGCAGTAGTCGCTGACAAATGGCAGGTCGGTAGTGTTGCGCGAATTCGTACCCCTGCTTATCCAGACAAGTTTTTCACCGGTAAGATTTCCCAGATTTCTGCCATCGTTAACCCAGAAAAACGCACAGTGTCTATCTGGACAGAGGTAGGTAATTCTGAACACCACCTGAAACCCGGTATGTTTGCAGAACAGACCTTTGTGATAGAAGAATTGGACGATGTCTTAAGTGTACCGTTAGATGCTATTCTTGAAGACGGTGCAACACAGATTGTATTTGTTGAAACTGGTAACACTTATGTTAAACATGAAGTCGAGGTGGGTGTGAAGGATGATCAGCATATTGAAATCAAAGAAGGATTGTTAGCAGGTGAGAAGGTCGTGATACAGGGCACGCATCAACTGATGAGAGCTGCAGCGGGTTCAGCAGTCGTGATTGACCCCCACGCAGGACACTCACATTAGTATCCATAAAAGGAGGCAGATCAATGTGGTCAAAAATCACTGAAGTATCACTTAGGAACAGACTGTTGGTTATGATTGGACTCATCGCTTCAGCCATTATTGGTTTTAGGATGTTCCAAACTGCCCCAATTGATGTCTACCCTGACATCAATCCACCGCGTATCACTGTACTCACGGAAGCGCATGGATGGTCCCCCGAAGAGATGGAAACGCTTGTGACATTACCTATAGAAAGTTCAATGAACGGTGCCCCAGATGTTACCCGTGTTCGTTCATCTTCAGCTATCGGTCTGTCTCTTGTTTTTGTTGAGTTTGAATGGGGTATGGACATATTCCTGGCACGACAGATGGTATCTGAAAGACTATTACTTGTTGGTTCAAATTTGCCGGAAGGTGTTGATACACCGATCATTTTACCGACCTCTTCACTCTTAGGGGAAATACTTGAATACGCGATCATTGATGAAACAGGCGAAGAACTTGATCCGATGGAACTCCGCGACATAGCAGATTGGGTGATAAAGTATAGGCTCCAATCACAAGGAGGAATCGCCAATGTGATTAACATTGGGGGTTATGTAAGACGTTTTCAGGTCTTTGTTAATCCTGATAGGTTAGTCAGTTATGGTATCTCCCTTGAAGACGTAGCACATGCACTGGAAAAGAGCAATGATAACGCTGCAGGCGGGTTTCTAATCAAGGATAGACGTGAGTTGATGATTAGAGGATTGGGACGAATTTCTTCTGTTACCGATATTGAGAATGTTGTGATTGATGTTAGAAAAAATAACATACCTATCCTCATAAAAGATGTTGCCTCAGTGAAAATCGGGTCTATTCCAGAAATCCGTCGGGGAGCGGGGAGTCGAAACGGCGAGGAAACTGTTTTAGGTAAGATCGTCAAACAACCAGGGATAAATACACTTGCACTTAGCGACAAAGTAGTGGAAGAACTGGAGACATTGGAGAAATCACTGCCTGAAGGCGTTAAGGTTGAAGTTGAATATGCACAAGCGGACTTGATACGACGGGCTGTAGATACTGTCAAAGAAGCATTACGAGATGGTGCCATACTGGTGGTAATTGTTCTCATAATCTTCCTATTCAACGTCCGCACAGCACTGATTACACTCACCGCTATTCCGTTGTCATTGATTATAGCAATTATTGTGTTACTCTGGCAGGGAGGCACACTTAACATCATGACACTTGCCGGTTTGGCTATCGCTGTAGGCATGGTTGTTGATGATGCAATTGTATATGTAGAGAACATCTTCCGAAGATTGCAAGAGTTTTTTCACCTACGAGAATTGGGTAATGAGACAGGCGAAACACCGACACAAGTCGTAAACCGTGCAAGCGATGAGATGCGTGTTTCTATCGTATTCGCGACCCTGATAATAATACTGGTTTTCTTGCCACTCTTTAACCTGAGTGGCATTGAAGGCAGGATGTTCCGTCCTCTCGGTTGGGCAGTCGTAATTTCCATGGCTGCATCATTACTTGTAGCTTTAACGGTAGTTCCGGTCTTAAGCGATTTACTATTGGGACGTGTAAGAGGAATACCTCTACAAGAGATGCCTATAACTGAGAATAAAGGTTGGTCAACAAGATTCCGGCGTTTATCTATCCCCTTTCGCAACCTTTTGGTAAAATGGAGATTGTTCGTTGTTGCATTAGCACCAAAATCAGAAGTAGAATCTGCATTGACACTTCAACCTGTTGTGATGTGGATCAAACGTGCCTATCGTCCGATTCTGTCATGGGTCATACGTTTACGATGGCTGGTCGTGACAGTTGCTCTCATATTGGTTATCGTCACAATAGGAGCAATTCCCCGTTTGGGTCGAGAATTCTTGCCTGTGATGGATGAAGCAACTTTTACTATTAGTGTATATTCTCCGCCCGGTACTTCACTGGGAGAATCTACACGGATCGGTCGCGAAATGGAGAGGAGATTGTTGGAGATTGAAGAGGTGACGAGTGTTAGTAGTCGGACCGGACGTGCTGGGGTTGATGAACACGCGCACGATGTGAATACACATGAGATCGTTGTCAATTTCATTCCGCCAGATGAACGTGAAAAGACACGCGAAGACCTACTCATAGTTGTCCGGGAACTGCTGTCGTCAGAGAACTTTCCGGGCGTGCAAGTCTCTGTCGGACAACCGATCCAACACCGACTTGACCATCTGTTGTCTGGCGTAAGTGCACAAGTTGCACTGAAACTGTTTGGGCCCGATCTTGATATATTAAGACAGAAAGCAGAAGAGATTAAAACGGTGATGGCTGATATTGATGGCGTCGCGGATTTACAAGTTGAACAACAGGCACAAATTGAACAACTTCAGATTAAAGTCAAACGGTATGAAGCAGCACGGTACGGGTTAAGTGTTCAAGATGTAACACATTTCGCAGAAGCCGCATTCAAAGGTGAAACTGTCAGTCAGGTTATTCAGGGGCAACGTCAGTATGATCTTGTTGTTCGGATTGACCCAAGACGTGTAAATACCGTCAATTCTATTGGAAATCTAAAACTACGAACTCCAACAGGGGCGTTCATTCCTTTGAAATTAGTTGCAGATGTTAGTTTCGGATTCGGTCCGAATACTATCAACCGTGAGAATGTTTCTCGGAGAATCGTGATTCAGTGTAATGTACAAGATAAGGATCTCGGTAATTTTATTGATGAAGTAAAAAGAGAAATTGATGCACATGTTGATATACCAGAGGAGTATTTCCTCACTTATGGTGGTCAGTTTGAGAGTCAACAAAGAGCACAAAATCGTATCCTGATCCAAACAGGTTTTGTCTTTCTT
The DNA here is from genome assembly GCA_022824835.1 of Candidatus Poribacteria bacterium. Lineage (GTDB taxonomy): Bacteria > Poribacteria > WGA-4E > WGA-4E > WGA-3G > MSPOR6. The sequence continues at coordinate 114,789 of JAJDZB010000029.1, forward strand.
GGAATATGTATATTGCTGTACCTTGCGATGGGATCAATGAAGCTCTCAATCTTGGTAATGTTGAATCTACCGCTTGCGTTAATAGGGGGTGTAGTAAGTGTTTTCCTCACAGGTGGAGTCTTGAGTATTCCGTCAATGGTAGGATTCATTCTACTTTTCGGTATTGCTGTGCGTAATGGAATCATCTTAGTTTCACATATCAATGCCCTCCGTTCAGAAGGTATGTCGCTATATGATGCTGTGATGAAAGGAGCATCGGAGCGGATAAGTCCAGTACTCATGACAGCTTTAACTACAGGTTTAGGGATGTTACCCCTTGCGCTTGCACACGGCTCAGGTGCAGAACTTCAGAAACCGCTTGCAATTGTGATTAGTGGGGGTATGATTACTGCTACGTTCCTAACTCTGCTTGTCTTACCGGCGTTGTATTATCTCGTTGAGAAACGCAATACAGATGAAGCATAGATTCAAGTCCAGAATAACCTTCACAAACACTCAACGACCATACTGCTGCATCACCTGTCTCAACCGATCCAACGGAAGTGCAGGCATCGTTCGACCATTACGTCCAGTCATAGTTGTTGCCATTGTCATAGAATTGATAACTGCTTCTTCAGTCGCCTCAATTGCCGCCTGAAAGAGTGAACTCAAACGTCTATTGACGACCATATCAATTTGAAAAGTACCGCTCTCCGTATTACTTGGAAAAACGTTGGCAGTAGAAAATGCAATCACGAATTCACCGCTGCTATCAGTACTCGGAGTCCCTGTACGTGCGAGTCCGTGTGTTGCACGCATCGCCACCTGTTTCAATTGACGATGCGACAAAGGCGCATCCGTTGCAATAACAATAATAAACGATCCATCCCGACCCGGTTTCACCTGGTCTTCTGTCAATGCCTTACCGACTGGCACACCATCAATACGCAGCTGATGTCGCCTGCCACCGTTAGAATTTACCAACACACCCACTGTCCAACCCCCACTGTCTTCTGGTAACACCCGCGAAGCAGTGCCGATACCCGCTTTGAACCCGTAGCAACGCATACCTGTACCACCACCGACACACCCCTCAGCCACCGGACCAGATGATGCTTTTTCAATCGCTTCAATCGCATGTATCGGTTTGACATGGAGACCGCTTATGTCGTTCAAACCACCATCGTAACATTCTGCAACAATTGGGAGAATAATATTGTCGTTAGGGTATCGTTTCACGATATATCGCACAACACCGTCGTGGACAGCACCAACACTTAACGTATTGGTTAGTAGAATTGGGGACTCAATCCATCCTGCCTGATTTATCCGAGCGATGCCAGTCGCTTCACCGTTGCCATGAATAGTATGTGCCGCTCCAAAGTATCGCCTTTTCCAAATATCATCATGCGGAAGGATAGCCGTAACACCGGTCCGGATAGACTCCCCTTCGTTCAAAGTAACGTGTCCGACTTTAACTCCCGGCACATCCGTGATAGCGTTGAATTTTCCTGTAGGAAGCGAACCGATAGTGATGCCGATGTCACGTGCTCGCATCCGCTGTTCTTCCCCCTCATCAGTCCAAGAAAAACTCACGAACTGTAATAGAAACACACAGATACTCAAAAAAGCGATGAATTTACACCGCGAACATAATGAAACAATCCATTCTTCCAATCTTCCCCTCTTCCATCTTTTCCATTCTTCCAACCTTCCCATCTTCCATCTTTTGAATTCATTCATGCTTGAAGTTGCTCCCTATAAATCGTCCGGATATGATTAAAAATTGCAATGTAGGTAGGAGAACGATAATCCGGATACGTCCATTCCCATGGCTGAAAAGTCTTATGATAGTAACGGAGTGTCATTTCAGCATAGATACCATCCCGCAGATAGATACGATGTGCGTGGTCCTTGGTAGATGCAAGCACCAACTTTGCCAAACAGACATAACCTACATCTAAATTCACAAGCCGTTGTGAGGTACCTTCACGCGTATAGTGCTGTTCCACTCGGTTCGTCAATAGTTTCTTATCTGATAAAGTTCCCGCATCAATCAATTTCTCAAAACTAATAAACTGCCTTTTAAGGTCTTTCCCCATTTCAGCTTCGTAGTAATCTGTGCTATCAAAAGTCAAAAGTTCGCTGGTAAAATCAATAGTACCGAGGTGTTCAGACAATTCCTCATAGACAGTTGGCAGAATAGACGGTTCCGCTGCTAAAATACCGATAATCGCTTTGACAGGAAATTGATCTAAGAGTGTCTTCATAAGATGAAAACTCGTCTGAATATACCGACTGCAAATTAAATTCGGAATTTTACAAAAAATTCTGCATTTTTTCTTGACATTCTTATGAAACTTGATGTATAATTCTACGTTACGCTAAGAAGTTATAAGGGTAGAAGTTATAAAAGTGTACGTTATGTTGCCGTTCTCACTTTCAAATGAAGTGGCACTTTAATGAAGTATATAACTTCTTCAAGAAATAGGCAAATGTTTTTGCACTAAATAAAAGGTGTTCATGGCAGTTCAGTGTAGCACCCAAATTAGTCGGGCTTCCTACTTGCTACACCTAATAAAATACGGTGTCGTGCAAGCAGGTTATTTGCGTCCACTCCCCGACTAATTGAATCTATGTTTCTATTAACGACTTGGCTACTAACGCCTCGGTTATAGCAGTCTAATCGCGAAACCTTCAACCCATCAGCGACCCGCGCAAGGTGAATAATCTTATGCCAAATAAAATAAAAAACAGTGAAAAAAGTAGGGGAAATTCAGCAGCATTAAGAGAACGTAAATCCTTTGCAAAAACCCCATCAGTTCTTGATTTACCTGACTTAATTGAGACCCAAAAAAAATCTTATGCAGCATTTATGCAACGCGATATTAAGGATGCTCAACAACGAGAGTCAAAAGGACTTCAGGCTCTATTTGAGGAAGTTTTTCCGATTTATGACTTTAAAGAAACAACAAGTCTCGAATTCGTTAGCTACACACTTAGCGCACCAACACACGATCTATCTGACTGTGAATCCCGCGGACTCAACTATCAGATGCGACTACAAGCACGGCTTATGTGTGTTGAACGAGAAAAAGATGATGACACAGGACAAACACGCGTCTTAGACATCACAGAATCTGACGTATATCTCGGAGACATCCCGTTAATGACCGAAAATGGCACATTTATTATTAACGGATCCGAACGTGTCATAGTCAACCAATTACAGAGGTCACCTGGTGTAATTTTTCTTGACAAGTCACATGCAACAAGTACCCAGAAACTACCAACAGGGCAAATCATACCCTATAGAGGCGCATGGATAGAGTTTGAATTCGACTCAAAAGACTGCATCCATGTCCGATTAGACCGGAAAAAGAAAATACTCGCAACCGTTCTCTTACGCGCACTCGGTTGGGAAACAGATGAGGAAATCCTAAAACTCTTCAGCCGTACCGAAACTATTCCGTTGGAACAGGATGTTGTCGGACGAGTCATCGCTAAAAGCATCGTCAACGAAGAAACGGGTGAAGTGCTCCTTGAGGCAAACACAAAACTGTCTGAGTTAGAATATGACAGACTCACAGATGCAAATGTCACAGAAGTTGAAGTTTTGGTAGACTCGGATGAACAGGAACTCCGATATTTGCGTAACACACTCTCCCGTGATACAGTAAAAGCTTATGGGGGCGGTACATTAAAAGAAGGAGCAATGATTGAGATCTTTCGCAACCTTAGACCCGGTGATTCCCCAACACGCGAAGGTGCCATGGCAAGTCTGGAACGACTCTTTTTTGACGGCGCACGATACGATTTAGGTATTGTGGGAAGATACAAATGCAACTCAAAATTCAGTGAAATGCCTATCTATCTTGATGAATCCGGTGAAATGCCATCAGAAGATATGCGGACACTCCGAAAAGAGGATATTGCTGCTACCCTGCAACATCTCATGGACATACGAAATGGACTTAAAGACGTAGATGATTTAGACCACCTCGGTAATCGACGGGTTCGCGTCATCGGAGAACTTCTCGAAAATCAGTTCCGAATTGCACTGCTGCAGATACGGCGGGCAGCACGTGAAAAACTTAGTACGACAGCAGATTCACAGTTGAAAAACCCAAAGAATGTTGTTAATCCGAAACCTCTGATGATGGCACTCCGAGAGTTTTTCGGTTCCAACCAGCTCTCACAATTCATGCAACAGATCAATCCTTTAGATGAACTCACTCACAAACGCCGTATCTCAGCTATCGGACCGGGTGGACTCCATCGTGACCGGGCAACTGCAGCGGTGCGCGATGTTCATCGCACACACTATGGACGCGTCTGTCCGTTAGAAACACCTGAAGGTCCCTCAATCGGTCTTATCGTCTCATTAGCAACATTTGCACGTGTTAATCCTTACGGATTCTTAGAAACTCCCTATAGAGCAATACGCAATGGTAAGATAACCAAAAACGTTGAATATCTAACAGCGGATGCAGAGGACAGATACCACATCGCACCTGCAGACGCTATCAAGTCTAACGATAAACCTAAAACACTACGGAGCCGCAAAGGTGAGGAAGTTCTTGAACGCGACCTGAATGAAATTGAATATATCGGTATTGCACCACAACAGATCGTAGGAGTCTCCGCTGCACTCGTCCCATTCTTAGAACATGAAGACGCTAACCGAGCACTCATGGGAGCAAACCACCAACGACAAGCAGTACCATTAGTCAGACCCGAAGCACCATGGGTCGGTACAGGTATGGAACATCGCGCCGCACGCGATGCAAATGCAATGGTCATCGCACAGAGAGGCGGTGTCGTTTCCAGTGTTGACGCAGAAGAAATCCTGATCCGTACAGGACAAGCTCTCCACCTTGAAGAAGGCGAACACGGATTCAGTGAAATGGGATACGATGTCTACAAATTGAAAAACTTCAAACGCAGCAACAGCGGAACATGCATACATCAACGGCCACGCGTAAATATCGGAGATGTCATTGACGCAGGTGATGTCATTGCAGATGGAACAGCCACAGAAGGCGGAGAACTCGCACTCGGCAGAAACATACTCTGCGCATATATGCCCTGGGGCGGACATAACTTTGAAGACTCCATACTTATCAGCGAATCGCTTATCAAGCATGATACATTCACCTCAATTCATATCGAAGAGTTTGAAGTCACTGCAAGGCAAACAAAAATGGGAGATGAAGAGATCACAAAGGATATTCCAAACATGTCCGCACGAAGTCTTGCACAACTTGATGATGAAGGTATCATCCGAGTGGGGAGTGTTGTCGGAACGGGAAGTATCCTTGTCGGAAAAATATCACCGAAAGGGGAAAGCGAATATGGACCCGAAGAAAAACTACTTCGCGCTATCTTCGGTGAAAAAGTTAAAGAGGTTAAAGACGCTTCCGCTTATACCCGGCCCGGTGTAGAAGGTGTGGTCATTGATGTTAAAGTATTCTCTCGACAAGCGACACCTGATAGTGAAAAAACCGCATGGCGACAAGACTCACTACGGAAACAGATTGAGCAGACGTGGCTTGAAAAACGCAACCAAGTCTCCGAACGGATGACCGAAGAATTACGGGAAACATTGGCTAACAAAGAGCTCGCATATCCCACAACCTTCAAAAGCGAGCAAGACACAGATGGAGACAGCACTGATACACCTCAACAACTGAAAGTAGGAGAAGTGTTGACCCGAGAATATCTGGAAGAACTTTCACAAAATCAACTTGAATCGCTCCAAATTACGGATGAAACAGCCATGAGTCACATTAAGAGTCTTCAGGATATCGCTTCTGGTCGCATCACAGATTATACAAAGGAGAAAGATGAAGCATTGGAGAAACTTGATGCTGGCGAAGAACTCAAACCAGGTGTCTTGAAACTCGTCAAAGTTTATGTGGCAAGCCGACGCCCGATCTCAATCGGAGATAAAATGGCAGGACGATACGGAAACAAAGGCGTCGTGGCAAAAATTCTACCCGAAGAAGACATGCCATATCTACCCGATGGAACCCCGGTCGATATCGTACTAAATCCACTCGGTGTGCCATCTCGTATGAACGTTGGTCAAATCCTTGAAATCCATTTAGGATTGGCTTGCAAGGAACACGGATTGCATATCGCATCACCCGTATTTGACGGGGCAACAGAGGCAGAAGTCTTTGAGATGTTGAAGGATACAGAATTGCCCGAAAACGTCAAGAAAACCGGGAAGAGTGTCCTCCACGATGGCAGAACGGGGGATCCGTTCGGACAAGAGGTCACTGTAGGATATGTCTATTTCCTGAAACTGAACCACCTCGTCGCAGATAAAATGCACGCACGCTCTACAGGTCCATACTCCTTAGTCACACAGCAACCACTCGGAGGTAAAGCACAACACGGCGGACAACGACTCGGTGAAATGGAAGTATGGGCTCTTGAAGCTTACGGCGCAGCACACACACTTCAAGAAATGTTAACAATCAAGTCCGACGATGTCAAAGGCAGAACCAAAATATACGAATCTATCGTCAAAGGACAAAGTCCATTGAAACCAGGTACACCTGAATCCTTCAACGTACTCGTCAGAGAACTACAAAGCCTCGGTCTAAATGTTGAACTAACTGAAGGAGATCCCTCAGATGCCGATTCAGTACAACAAGGACTACACGACATCGGTTTCCCACTTTTACACACCGTGGAAACAGTAGAACCAATAGATGAAGAACCACCTTTGAAGCTTGCATGGAACACAGATGATTCCGAATAGTTGATAGTCCAGACTAAATAAGTAGGTCGGGTAGAGGAACGAAACTCGACATGAAGCGACATATCATAAGCAAAGTCGGGTTTCGCTTCGCTCTACCCGACCTACAAGTTATAGGGTGGACAGATCGATAGTCTTCCCACAATGATTAAAGGAGCAAAATAATGGCAGACAATGAACAGCAATTCAATCGTATATCTATCAGCATCGCCTCACCTGAACAGATTAGAGATTGGGCAAAACGGACATCCTGTAAGAATAGGAATCCCGCAGACAGCAATTGGTCATGCCCCGAAAAAGATACATGCGACTGTGGAGAAATCAAAAAGGCAGAGACGATTAATTACCGAAGTTTTCGCCCTGAACACCAAGGACTATTCTGTGAAGCAACATTCGGACCACAGAAAGATTTTGAATGCAGTTGCGGGAAATACAAGCGAATCAAACACAAAGGACTTATCTGTGATCAATGCGGTGTTGAAGTAACAAAATCACAAGTCCGACGGGAACGACTCGGGTACATCAAACTGGCAACACCGGTCTCCCATATCTGGTTCTTTAAAGGTATCCCATCCCGTATCGGGACGTTCCTTGAACTTGCCTCACGCCAAGTTGAACGCGTCCTCTATTTTGAAGCGTTTATTGTCACAGAAGTCACCGATGAAAGTTGTGAGTTGAATGAGAAAGACATTCTCACCGAAATAGAAGTGATCAATAAGATGCAAGAACATCCAGGCACATTCAAAGCTGGAACAGGAGCAGAGGCAATTCAAGAACTGCTACGAAAAATAAGCCTCCCCGATGATGTTGAAAAACTTACTGAAGAACTGGAAGCAACATCAAGTAGACAGAAGAAAATGAAACTGTCAAAACAACTCAGGATGGTGGCTGGGTTCAATAAAACACAGATGCAACCTGAATGGATGATCCTTGATGTCTTACCTGTCATTAGTCCTGACCTGCGTCCTCTGGTCTCGTTGGAAGGGGGTAGATTCGCAACAAGTGACCTCAACGATCTGTATCGTCGCGTCATTAACCGCAACAACCGATTACAGAAACTTATTGACCTAAGATCCCCCGAAGTTATCCTCAGAAATGAGAAACGGATGCTTCAGGAATCTGTCGACGCATTTCTGGACAACGGTAGACATGGACGACAGGTTACCGGTCCAGGTAAACGTGCCCTCAAATCCTTATCTGATATCCTTAGAGGTAAAGTCGGGCGATTCCGCCAAAACCTACTCGGAAAACGCGTCGATTATTCCGGTAGAAGTGTGATCGTCGTTGGACCCGAACTTGAACTGCATCAGTGTGGTCTGCCAAAATTGATGGCTGTTGAACTTTACAAACCTTTCATTATTGAAAAACTCTTGGCAGCCGGACACGTCCAAACCATCAAACGCGGTAAACACATGACCGAACACGTTACACCCGATTCGCCCGTCTGGGAAGCGTTGGAGGAAGTTATCGCTGATCATCCCGTCCTGCTCAATCGTCCGCCGACACTCCACCGACTCGGCATTCAAGCGTTTATGCCTGTCCTCGTTGAAGGTAAATCCATCCGAATCCCACCCCTCGTCTGTAAAGCATTCAATGCGGATTTTGATGGTGACCAAATGGCTGTTCACGTGCCACTTTCTATTGAAGCACGCACAGAAGCTAAAATGTTACTACTCAGTAGTGGAAACATTCTCAAACCTTCGCACGGAGAACCGATTACAGTCCCAGAACTTGATATGGTCTTAGGCGCAAGTTTCCTTACAAAGGAGCTACCCGAACATCAACAAAGAGCAGAACTACTCCATGCTGCTTATGCAGAAGAAGGAGATGATGGGAAGAAGGAAGAAATCTTCGCAACATTAGAAAACGAATCTTGGGCAAAACGCCGCTTCACGGCTCTTGACCAGATAACACATGCACACGGATGCGGTACCTTAAAACTACACGACTCTGTGCTACTCTTTTTTAAAGGTCACCGTGAACCGATCCTCACAACCGTCGGACGCGTGATATTCAACGAAGTGCTTCCCTTTACAAATGGCACTTCCTCACTGAGTTGGAAGGATGAAATAACAGGACTTGAATTACCATTCTTTAATGAAGAAGCACGCGGTAGAAGGCTGTCACAACTTGTAAAACGTTGTTTCAACGAACTCGGGACAGCAGAAACTGTCTCTCTACTGGACCGTATGCAGAAACTCAGTTTTGAATACGCAACGCGCAGCGGTATCTCCCCCGGTATTCAAGACTACTTGATACCGCCCGCAAAAGACGATATCCTCAATGAGGCAAGGCAACAGATCGAACGGTTAGACAAGCAGAAAAACCTTGAAGCTGAGGAATTAGAGAATGAGAAAATTCGCATCTGGTATGATACCGTTACAAAAATTGAAGATACACTCTTTGAAGTGCTTCCTAAAACTGATACGTATCTGGTGGAACAGGATGAAGATGTAGAAGGTTTCAGTCCAGTACATCTGATGGCGGATAGTGGCGCGCGTGCACGCAAAAATCCATTTATTCAGATCAGTGCAATTGTCGGTTTGAAGTCAAAGCAAAGTGGTGAAATTCTATCCACACCCATCCAATCCTCTTATCGAGAAGGATTGGACGTACTCGACTACTTCACCTCAACCTACGGTTCACGTAAGGGGTTGGTTGATACCGCAATGAAAACTGCCGCATCAGGATACCTTACGCGGAAACTCGTTGATGTTGCACAAGATGTCATGATTACAGAAGAGGATTGTGGAACAACACACGGCATCCTGAAGTTCTCAACAAGTGCAGGCTCAATCGGTTTTAAGATTAGTGGTCGTGTTGCAGTTGAACCTGTCCTCCACCCTGAAACTGGGGAAACTATGGTGGAAAGTAATACGTTGATTACACCACAAATAGCACAAATAATAGAGGAAGCAGAAGTTCCCAGTGTGCGGGTCCGCTCCATACTTACTTGCGAAGCGGAAAAGGGTGCATGTGCGCAATGCTACGGTGCTGATCTAACATCAGGACAACGCGTCAATGTCGGTGAAGCTATCGGTATTATCGCAGCACAATCCATCGGTGAACCCGGCACACAGTTAACGATGCGGACATTCCATACAGGTGGCGTCGTTGAAGATATGAGTGAACGACTCGCACGTAAAATCCTCGCTAAAGATACAGGGACAGTCCGTTTCCGTGACTATATTCCCGGTAGAACTGTCCGAGAAGAGGGTGGACTCTGGATTGCACAACAGGTCGCTGAACACCTTGATCAACCAAAATACAAGATCAGAACAGTCCAGCATCCCGAATGTCCGCTAAAACCCGATGAATTACTCACCGAAAAACAGTATCAGGAATACGATGAGAAGTTCCTTGGATTTGAGGTAGAAGTTATCTCATACCAAATTACAGAAGTAAACCATCCGGATGCAGTTGAAGCAAACGCAGAGACAGATTCACCTCTAAACGTAGGACAACCGCTTACAGAACAGGAATACCAAATGTTATCACACAAGTATTCCTTATTCCGATGCTCGGAAGCACACTATCGTGTGGAAACCGTGAAACATCCAGGTACCTCCCTGAAGCCAGGAACACGATTGACTGAAGGTCAAGCAGAAACATGGCGTGCCGAAATCCGACCCTTCGCCGGTGAATGGGTATATCAAACCAAAGCGGGTGACATACTTACCGAAACTGAATATAAGGAAGAATACAGTAAGATGCAGGATGACATTCCACCGCAATACCGAATTCAGGAGGTAACCCATGACGACTGTCCATTTAAAGTCGGTGACCTACTCTCACAAGAAGATGAAAGTCAATACCACCTGGAACTCAGTGAACCGTTTTACATAGTAGAGGAAGTGAGTGAAGGTGTAGACTTAACACTCAAGCAAGAGCTGACAGCGAATGAATACAAACGTGCACAAGAAGAGAATAAAGCATTTGAAGTCAAACGACCCTCAACTCCTATATGTCGTGTCTTGAAGGTAAATCATCCTGAGTGTCCGCTAAAACCTGAAGAGATCATCAATATTGATAACTTACAGACACTTCGGGATAAATTCAGCGGCGTAACAGCTGATAGGATCAAATTCCGAGTCACCGCTGTACACCACACAGGCTGTGAATTAGAGTCAGGTACACTCCTCACTGAAAATGAGAAAAAAGCGGTCGCAAAAGCCTATCCCGGTTTTGAAGTTAATGTCATGAAAAATGACAGCGCTTTTGAGGTAGAACGACTCTACCGCATCGCTGCTATCCATCATGACGACTTCCCAGTTGCTATCGGTGAACTCATCACACAATCCGAATCAAGCCGGTACCGAAGAAGCCACAGAGGATTTGACTTTGAAAAACTATACATTCATACCCCAGAAGGTAGTGAAGAAGAAGAAGTCCTCACCGAAACGGACCACAAAGCACTCCTCAAACAGTACAGAGAGACTGATACACCACTACCTGAGACAAAATTAGTGTATCATATCCTTGAAGTGCATCATGATGAATGTGAACTTACGCCCGGACAGAGAATTGATGAAACCGAATACAAACGCGCACTACGACTCTACAAGGGATTTGATACAGAGAGAGTATTCAAGGTAACAAATGTCATCTCAAAAGAAGTTGATGTTAAGGTCAACGAAATACTGGATGAGCAAGACTATAAGGATAAAACTGCCCTAACTTCAAAGAACACTTATGAGGTTACCAAGGTTATACATCCAAGTTGTCCGCTTAAGAAAGGCGAACAACTAAAAGATTGGGAATATGCAACCGCACTTGAACAATACCCAGGTATAGAAGTTGACGGTTTAGAAGAACGATTCCGAATCGATATTGAAACCTCAAGCGGTGCAAGAGTTTCTCATCTTATACCCAACGGCTATTCCGGATCACTCAAACCGGAAGATGAGGTGAAAGCACAACAACCCTTGGCTGAATTGCACGAGAAAACTACAAACCTTGACATCGTTGCTGGTATCCCAAGAGTGACCGGCCTCTTTGAAGCACGTCCCCCTAAAAGGCAAGATGCAGCTGAAATCGCCGAAATCGGCGGAATCGTCCAACTCACCGGACAGAAGGCTGGTGTACCGCAATACCGAATCGTTGATGGACAAACACAGAGTCGCCTCTATGCCATCCCAGATGAAAAACGGCGGGTCGACGATGGAGACAAGGTAGAAGCTGGACAACCCCTCACAGATGGATACCTAAACCCACACGATATCCTTGCCATCGGCAGGACCACTATTAACGGACACTCAATAGAAGGCGAAGAGGCTGTCTGGACATATCTCGTTGATGAAGTACAGACCGTATATGAAACAAACAGTATCAACGACAAACACGTCGAAGTCATCGTCCGACAGATGCTGCAAAAGATTCGCATCCTAACCATCGGTGATACAGAGTTCTATGCTAATGATGAAGTGCCTCGACACAGATTCCACGCTGAGAATAGACGCGTTGAAGAAGATGGCGGAACACCGGCAACCGGCAAACCTGTCTTACAAAGTATTAGCAAAGCATCGCTGAGTACCGAAAGTTTCATCTCCGCAGCAAGTTTCCAGGAAACGCGGAAAGTACTCTCGGATGCCGCAGTTGAAGGACAGACTGACATGCTAACAGGTTTAAAAGAAAATGTAATCCTCGGACGACTCATACCAGCAGGAACAGGATTCTCTGAGTGGCGTGAACTCGATGTAAACAGCGATGCCATCATAGACTTAGAACCAGAAGAGCTGCCAGAACTTGAGGAACTTGCAGAACCACTCTCGGACGCCGTTGAAGACTAGCGGATAGTCCAGACCAAATAAGTAGGTCGGGTAGAGAAAAGCGAAACCCGACTGAATGAATTATCCTACTACGAACCCAACGGTTTGTAGTAGGGTAATTCATTTTCTGTCGGTTTATCCAAGACCTGATACCACTATAAATTCGGCTCCACCATCTCATTTGGCACAACCAATTCATCAAACTCTTCCCCTGTCAACACGCCCTCTTCAACCGCAACTTCCCGAAGTGTTGATCCATCCCTATGTGCCTTCTGTGCCAGTTTCGCCGCAGCATCGTAACCTATGCGGGGTGTCAAGGCAGTTACTAACATTAACGACGCTTCTAAATAACCAGCAATAGCAGCCTTATTCGCTTCAATCCCAACAACGCAATGCTCTCGGAACGCATCACATGCATCTGACAGTAATCGGATAGACTGCAAACAGTTGAAAGCGATCACAGGCATAAACACGTTCAACTCAAAATTCCCAGCACTACCCGCCAAAGAAATCGTTGTATCATTTCCAATCACCTGTGCACAGACCATTGTCATCGCTTCACATTGCGTAGGATTAACCTTTCCGGGCATGATAGAACTCCCCGGTTCGTTTTCCGGTAAAATTAGTTCCCCTATACCACACCGGGGCCCGCTGCCTAACCAACGGATATCGTTAGCAATTTTGTACAAGGCGCAAGCAAGACGTTTCATCGCGCCACTTGCGGATACGAGTGCGTCTCGACTTCCTAACGCTTCAAATTTATTTGGTGCACTCACAAACGGATGTCCAGTCCGTGCAGCTATACGAAAAGCAACTGCATCTGCGTAATCAGGATGTGTGTTTAAACCTGTGCCAACTGCTGTCCCACCAATCGGAAGTTCATACAGATGTGTTAATGTATCTCTAATTGCCTCTTGTGCATGTGCCATTTGATGTGCATATCCGCTAAATACCTGTCCTAATGTCAAAGGTGTCGCATCCATCAAATGTGTACGACCTGTCTTGACGATATCTGAAAAATCCTGTGCTCTGTTCTCCAACACACCTTGCAACGTTGCTGCAGCAGGTAATAACCGTTCAACACACTCCGTCACAACTGAAATGTGTATAGCTGTCGGGAAAACATCGTTTGTTGACTGTGAGCGATTCACATGGTCATTTGGATGAACAGGAGATTTCACACCACGTTCCTCGCCTGCAAGTTCATTTGCGCGGTTGGCAATCACCTCATTAATATTCATGTGAGTCTGTGTTCCGCTACCTGTCTGCCAGATCCTAAGTGGAAACTGGTCGGCAAGTTTACCCTCAGCGACTTCATCCGCTGCGCGACAGATAAGGTCTGCTATTTCTGGTGTAATACTATCCAGTTCTGCATTGACTGTCGCCGCTGCATGTTTAATTATAGCAAGTGAGCGAATGAAAGTAGGTGGAAAACGTTCATTACCAATATTAAAATTGTAATAGGCGCGTTGTGTCTGTGCTCCCCAATATGCATCTTCAGGAACTGGAACCTCACCCAAACTATCTTTTTCCAATCGTGTTTTCATCAAATTCCTCTTTTATCAAAAATATATCTTCCTTCATATCAGTTCAATTTTATCGCATTAACCTGCATGTGTCAAGGAGACCGAAATCTTGACAGAAACGCAAACAATAGGATTATTACACCTACACCACATAAAATCCCGATCCACGACGGTAAACTGCTTGCTGCAGGTAGATAACCACACATTAAAGCAATCACAGCTACAGTAAGAGCATAAGGCATCTGTGTTCTCACATGATGCATCGGATCACAACTACTTACAATCGCACTAAGTATCGTCGTATCGGAGATCGGAGAACAGTGATCTCCAAAGATCGCACCATCCAGAACAGCACCAAGACATATAATAGTCGTAATCCCGTACGTATTGTTATCAAGTAAGAAAGCAACAGGAATCGCAGTCGGTATGAGAATTGCCATCGTTCCCCAACTCGTACCAGTGGCAAAAGAGGTAAGAGATGCTACAATAAACACAAGCGCAGGAAACCATAAAGGAGAAACTACATCGCTGAGAATTGATGCAATATACTCTCCTGTCATAAGGTTATCACAACTGGCTTTAATCCCCCAAGCACATAAAATGATTCCAAGTGGTAACAGTGTCCCAGTTAATCCACCCTTGACTGCTTTCCAAATAGCTGGCAGAGACATCTTTGAGAAGACTAATCCACAGATAATCGCAGCAACAAAGGAAGTAAGGGCAGCTGACGCAAGTACTTTCACATTATTTGCATCTGATAGAGCGTCTCTCCATGAAGTCAGCGAATAAATGGGACCTGATCCGTTACCATCTATCCATAATCCCCCAAGAATCAGACTAAACAGGAGCGTGAGCGGGATCACTGAAGAGAGTATCTGAATTCTGTTCTGTCCATCAGCTATTTCTGTCGCAATTCCACCCATTACTTTCGCGTCGGCTGCAGAGACATCACCGGTATTTCGTGAACGCAGTTGTGCGCGCCGCATCGGACCAAAGTCCTGACCGCTGACACTATTAATAAGTACAAAAAGGATAGTCAATATGCAGTAGAATCGAAAAGGAAGTGCATCAAAGAACATTGAATATCCATCGCTCGCTAAACCGATGTTCTCTGCAACAGAGTTGAACAGCACTACCTCATAACCTATCCAGGTACTGACAAAGGCAAGACCAGCAATAGGAGCACTTGTAGAATCTACGATATATGCCAACTTTTCACGACTAACCTTGTAACGATCTGTGATTGGACGCATCGTAGGTCCAACAAGCATCGCATTACTATAATCTCCTATGAAGATAAGTGTTCCCATCAAACCCGTGATAAACTGTGTTGAACGAGGGCCTCTGGCAAAATGAGATAATATAGAGATCGCACTTGCAATGCCGCCAGAGGCAATAACCACGGATATCATAGACATCATAAAAAGGACAAAAAGGATTACCCATATATTGAAAAGATCAATCCCATCATTACCAATCGTTACTGCACGCGCAAACCAGACAACCTCAGATACAAATGACTTTGAAGGATCCTCAGGTCGAAGCCACGACAAGATGATTCCTGCGCCAACTGCAACGCCAAGACTCAAGAACAACCGCGTTGTAATAACTGCTAATGTGATAGCAATCAAAGGGGGTATGACACTATACCACCAAACAACCTTGCCATCATCTGATATAATACTCGGCAACTGCCACATCAGCATGATACTTATGATAATGAACAAAGGAACACAAATTAGTGCTTTATGTTTATTATTCAAACAGGCACCCCAACGAACAAAAAAGGAGATTTGAAGATACAGTTGATTCTTCATAACATAACACACAAATACAAAAAAGACAAGATATATTAACTTTACATACACGCCAAAGTCAGGGGTGTGTAAAGTAATTGTCACGATAAGTGTCAATTTTGGGATTTCATAAGCTCTTAATAGTAGTAGGCACACGCCGTGTGCCGTCTCTTATGAAAAAGGTGACAAAATACTTACACACCCAAAGGCAGAAACTGCTTGCAATATAATGAACTATAGTGTAAAATACACATCAAGAACGAACAGTCAGGAGAAGTTTCAATGCTTAAAGCAGGATTTATAGGTGCTGGA
Organism: Candidatus Poribacteria bacterium; assembly: GCA_022824835.1. Classification (GTDB taxonomy): domain Bacteria; phylum Poribacteria; class WGA-4E; order WGA-4E; family WGA-3G; genus MSPOR6. Next base: position 130,939 of record JAJDZB010000029.1, read on the forward strand.
GGAAGGGCACAAGGGGCACATTATCCAAGTGTAAATCGGCTTGAAGATGATGTTGAAATGTGCGCAGCATGTGAACTTGATGAAGGAAAACTCGCACAAGTAGCACAAAAATACGATTTTCCACAGACCTTTACCGACCATCGGAAGATGTTAGATACGCTGGATTTAGATGTCGTCTATTGCATCATGAACGAAAAATGGTTACTGCAACCCGCATTAGATTGTCTAAATGCTGGTAAACACCTCTTTATTGAAAAACCACCTGGTGCAAATAGTGATGAAACGCAACAACTGGTAGAAACAGCAATCGCCAATGATGTCTACTGTATGGTCGGATTTCAGCGGAGATTCGCAGCCGTTACACAAGAAGCAGTCCGTAGAGTTTCCCAAAAGGGTCCCGTTTCATTAGCTGTAACTACATTCAATAAGCAGATATTAGGAGCTAACCGAGAATTTACCACAACGCTCTGGAATGACGTGTGTCATGTTGTAGACCTTCTCCGTTTTATGGCGGGAGGTGAACCTACTGAGGTAACCGCACACCGAGACTCCTTTAAGTCTGAAGCACGGAACTTCTATACTGCTTTTGTTCGTTTTGACAATAATGCCACTGGAGTCGTATTCGGTAATAGAGCATCCGGGGGACGCGTACTTAGATCTGAACTGCACGGAGTCGGAATTGGATGTTATATGAAAATACCCGAAGAAATCGAAATATACGAGAACAACAATAGAAGTGTGATGGGAGGTTGGGAAGTTGATGGTGTAGACCAGAATGATTCACCCAGTTACGAAGGCGCACTCACAATGCACCGTCATTTTGTTGATTGTGTTACAAAAAAAGAAATTCCCCTTACAGACGTGCGCGACGTCATTCATTCTATGCATCTCGTTGACCAGATTGAAGGTGTCTTACCCGATTAATACAGAGGAAAAAATATGAACAAAATGTCATTGATAACTTATATTGTAGCTGCTTGTATGATAGCAACTCTAACTATACCAACAGCAATAGCGGAGAAAAAAGTGGAAGAACCGAAAGAACTTAAAGTAGGTATGATCGCACCAGACTTTAAATTGAAAGACCAAACAGGCACTGAACGCACCTTAAAAGAATTTCTGGGAAAGAAAAATGTTGTCCTTGCATTTTATCCCAAAGACTTTACAGGCGGATGAACAACTGAACTAAAGTCGCTCCGGGATAAATTGAGCGAAATTGAAGAACAAGAGACAATACTACTCGGTGTTAGTGTTGACTCTGTCGAATCTCACAAAAAGTTTGTTGATGAAAATCAATTCGGATTCTCACTGTTAGCTGATACAACGTTTAATGTAAGCAAAGAATACAGTGGTATCATAGAGAGATTTAATGCATCAAAACGCGTTACTTTTGTCATTGACAAGGCGGGGTACATTAGAAGTATTGATAAAAAGGTTAATGTCAATACACATGGTGAAGATGTAGTCAAGACCCTAAAACATGTCCTACCAAAAATAAAGGTCGGAGAAAACGCACCCGATTTTATTGCTGTAGATGGTGAAGGTAAAGAACATCAACTGAGCAAATTACGAGAAAAGAAAAACGTCGTCTTAGCATTTTATCCACGAGATTTTGGTCGTGGCTGAACGGCTCAAGTATGCTCACTCCGTGATGAGTCGAGTGGATTTGCAAGCCATGATGTTCAAGTCTTCGGGATAACAGGGAATGATAAAGAGTCACATCAGAAATTCTCAGAGCAGAATAAACTCAACTTCCCACTTCTCGTAGATACACAGAGAAACCTGGCACTACTATACGGTGCAGCCAAAAAACCGACTGATGAAAGATTGAAGAGAATCACGATCATTATAGATAAGAGTGGAAAAATCGTTAAAATTGATAAAGAAGTTAACCCAAGTACCCACGGGGCAGATCTGATAGATTTCTTCAAAAACACTGAAACTACCGAAGAAAATTAATGAAACAAAAGACTTCTTCAGCGATACCAGCTCGGGTTGCGTTATGTATTTCTGTGTTTTTTAGTCCATTCATTGTACCGATTGTTACTGCTGTCTTTATTGTCCGAAAACATGCAAGTTCTTCACAGGAAGTTTACCTATGGGTCGCTGTCATTGCAGTTTTTGTAACGATCTTACCTATTCTATCAGTTCTTCTGCTATTTCGATTTTCTAAAGTCAGCAACGTTCATCTACCTGATAAGGATGAACGTCTATTACCGCTCTGTATCATCTGTGTCAGTATGGCATTAGGTGCGATGGTACTTTACAGCATTGGTGCAAGTTGGAAAATCGTTTGGGTATGTTTAGCGTTTATCGTTAACAGCGTCGTCTTCTCAATAATTACGCCTTTCTGGAAAATCAGTTTTCATACCAGTGTTGCAACAGGATGCATACTTGTTTTAGTATTGCTGCTAAATGTGAAATTGGTATGGTTATTCTTGGTTATTCCAATTATAACCTGGGCGCGTATATACAGGAAACGACATACACTCCTACAGACGCTTGCTGGAACGGTAGTGGCTACAATAAACACAATGCTGTTTTACATCATTCTACCGTTCTGATGTAGAACGATGACCTGCTTTCAAATCTGCCCAGGTAGTCGTAAATTTTCCTTGCGGTTCAACGTTGAATGGATTCATCAGTTCCGATAAACTTGACGCATTTAACGCCCTATTATAGATAACGATTTCGTCTATGCGACCTTCAAACCAGTCTACATCTCGACCTCTGCCAGTACCATCATGGTACTTTGTATGTTGGCTGACATGTGCAATACCTATATCTTGTCCGTGTGCTTGGAGTAACGTACCTTCTGCTTTTCCGATGAGTTCTCCATCCATCCACATCTCAAATTTGTTGGATGTCACCTTATTCGTTCCATTGCGTATGACTAAAGCCACATAATACCATTTTTTGGACATTATGTCTTTATAGAGATATGAACCTTTCCAGTTGAAAGTTGGGATATTCCAAGCCCCGACGTAGACCTGACTTCTGTAGACATATATGGCTAATCCCTTCGTTGTGCCACCTGCTTCAAAAAGTATCTGTTTCTGTGTTCGCTTTGCATTGTCACAGTAAAACAGGACACCGACGGTACGGTTGGGAAATGTACCTCCTGTATTAATTCCTCGAGAATCCGGAATCTTAATACCTTGACCTCTGACAAATTCCAATGCATTTCCATTGCGACCGTCAACAGATTCTGGTTTTCCAATTAATGTGCCATGCAACCTTCTACTTGAGCTGTCTCTTGCAGTTCCGTCCTCAAAATTCCAATATGCGTCTGGTCTTAATGGAACAGCATTGACATCTAAAACTATCATAGACATAAAAATCAAGACGATGTAATAGAGTAATATCTTAGCACACCTCTTAGTTCTGTTTTGGAACAAAACTTGCATTTCACATTCACCTCTTTTGTATCAACTTATTAGATTATTTCAGCATAACAGTTCATTTATTAATTTACAAGAGAAATTCTGATGTTACTTGGTTAACACGCTCATCTGTGTATGATGAAGGTGAAGTCGTAGAATCAACTCGTCAACAGATTTCAATGTGAAGGGTAACATATCAATGCACCCCCATCACTCGCGCGCGACTCTCACAAAGTCGATACTATCAATCCCAGCATCTTTAGCGGTATTCATTACGCGGACTACTTGTTCATGATACACATCCCGCTGCGCCATGATAATTAATCAATCTAATCAGTCGCAATTACAATTTTCATGTTGACAACATTATCCCCCAATTTGTCAACTTGTTCTTTCAACGATTTTGACATTGCTTTCTTTGTCGGATCATCACTATTTTCCCATTCTGCAATTAACTCTATTAATTCTTCCTTAGAACCAATGTTGATTTCACGACCAGGTAAATTTATATTGGGCACTAAACTGGTATGATCACGTGGATCAAATTGGAGACCCTCTGGTAATTTGCCGGCAGAACGTACATCAATATCAGGTTTTTCTTCTCCTTGTTGCTTACTCTTTTTCACGTTAAATTCATTTGATTGATCTTCAATAAACCCTGGACGTTTAATCACATATTCAGCTTTTGCATTATCTGGATTGAATTCGGTTTTACCAACAGTTGTTTCATCAACAGAAGCATGTTTATCATTGTCCTCTTTCTGCTTCTGTGCTTCAGATAGGCGTTTCTGCTTCTGCTGTGCAATTGCATCTTTGATGTTTTTATTCACGAGAGCTTTTTCTGATTCAGTCAAAGGGTTATACCTTATCTCAGCTGCCTGATTTTTGCTATCCTGATATCTTACATAAGCAAATATTGAGATAGCAGAAATAATGACACCCAGTATGATGATAGAATACAAATTGAAAATAGACTTAATTGACATCACATTTCTCCTTTATTATCATAGTAAAACATAAACTTGTTTAACATTGATCTGCTCACAAATAACCGTTCAATGGCAATTCATTACCCATCGTGCAAAGAAGTGTCCTGATACTTTAAGGTTACACCATACTTATCATAGTGTTCCACAAATAAGAGTGTCTACTCTTTTATCAAAAATCCGCCAAAACCCCATGCTTTAGCTTGGGGATGTAGGCGGTCGAGATGCTATTCAAAAAAGATTTGGTTTCGGGTGAATATGTGGTATAATACTTAGACTGGTTCAGTGGTAGTTGTTGTAGCAACTGCCACACCT
>JAJDZB010000078.1:0-198463 GCA_022824835.1 Candidatus Poribacteria bacterium
TAATATGATGAAAGTATAACGAAGATATCACCTGTTACATCATCAGGGTAAAGGTATTGATAACCACCTGGTTCGGTAATAAAAGGACCTAATAACGCTAATACCCATTCCCAACCTTGATGGGTCAACTCCCACGTGAAATGATTTTTTGTATTTTCTATCAGAATGGCACAAATATCTTCATCACTAACTTTTGCTGATAGTCTGCACCCGTCAACGGGCGAGACAAAAGGCAAAGTGTGTATATCTACGACTGCATTATTGTCTGTAGCCAGAGGCGTTAACGCTTGGGATAACTTTTCAGCTTTCTCTGGTGTAGAAGGTGACATAAGCAACAGAGGGCATTCGCGATAACCTTCTGTTATTAATTCAAGTTCAAGACACATTAGTACCTCCTGCTGAAACTAATTCAAATCTTGCCTCACCAGCGCCGAGGCACTGTTGAAATTACAACGGAAATATCACTCGTTTCATTAAGCCATTGGTGACCGTGGCCTTCATCATTTGGTCGGGTAAAGTAAAATAAATAATCTAACACCTCTTTCCAAGTTTGGCGAGTAAGTTTCCAAGTGAAATGGTTTTTGGTATTCTCTAACAAAACTACGCCAAAATCTTTCTCGGCAACTTCTGCTGTTAGTCTGCAACCATCAATTGGGCATATAAAAGTCAAACCATGGATTTCCAACAATGTTATATAATCCGTAGCGAGATTCAGTAACATTAAGTATAACTCTTCAGCCGAACTCAACTCTTTAGTTTCACGTGGAAAGGCAGGAGATATAAGTAATAATGGACAATCTTGATGTCCATCTGGTATAAATTCAAGATACATAAACACCTCCTAAATCAACGAGCTTAAATTCCTTCAATTTCTTCACCTGAAGCATCAATATTTTTCCACTTTCCTTTTCCAGATTCTGTAAAAGGTTTATAGTCAAGGTGTCGGGTTTCGTGTCTCTACCCGACCTACAAGGAATATTGCGTTTAATTATCAAACTCACGTTAAACTAACATTTTAAGAGTGGAAAGACTACTGAAACCAATTCAAATGTAGCATCAATAGTCCCTATATAAACATGAAAGTATAACGAAGATATCACCTGTTTCATCATAAGGACCGAGGTATTGATAACCGCTCCTACGATCTGGTTCGATGAAAGGACCTAATAACGCTAATACATATTCCCAACCTTCATGGGTCAACTCCCACGTCAAATGGTTTTTTGTATTTTCTATCAGAATGGCACAAATATCTTCATCACTAACTTTTGCTGATAGTCTGCACCCGTCAACGGGCGAGACAAAAGGCAAAGTGTGTATATCTACGACCGCATTATTGTCTGTAACCAGAGGCGTTAACGCTTGGGATAACTTTTCAGCTTTCTCTGGTGTAGAAGGTGATAAAAGCACCAGAGGGCGGTCAAAGACTTCTGGTATGAATTCAAGTACAAAACACATTAATACCTCCTCAAATAACTAACTTAATTCCCAATTATTCATTAGGTTTAGGTATTTTATTACCTTCAAAATCAATATTTGTCCACTCACCTATATTGCAACATATATTAAATGCAGATGTCAAGTTAAAATCAGGGTGGAAGGTTGGAAGAGTGGAAGGGGAGGGATAGGTGGAAGGGTGGAAGGGTGGAAGAGGGATGGGTGGAGGAAGAAGCACAATCTAACAGAATGTGCTACAGCATTATTGAGACTTGTGCCAAAACTTTACACACCCCGCGGTTTACTTAAATCTTCATTTGTAAAACAATCAGCAGATGTGCTATAATCAGATACGAAATTCAATTCAGACTATAGTAAAAACATCGCTCAATCACGGAATATATAGTAGGTTTTAGAATTATTTAGACTCTCTGCATCGGCGAGGTTAGGAAACCTCGCCTACCGGGTGGTGAAAATGTCAATTTATTTTTATAATTTACCATAATCTTTGATCTGCGTCAGAAATAGCCTTATGAAATTAATTAAACTCTCAAGAAAAAAACTAATCTTTCTAATTCTTGCAATAGCAGTACTTGCCATCGTCCTGTTTGGTGTCATCTATCATCAGACATCCTTGTGGAAACCTGAACAGAGTCTAATAACCTTACTTCCCGATTCACCGATATGTTATCTGACGTTCAAAGACTTGAAAGGTGCCATAAAGACATTTAATAGGAGCGAATTTGGTAAACAGGCTGCAAAAATGCCGATTCTAAGCCACATCAAGAAACAACTCTGGTGGAGAGAATTAGTCTATCAAAAGCAATTTTGGGAATACGAAATGGGGGCAAGACTCGATTTAACGGCATTCGACGGACATTTCGGCAAAGAGGCAATTTTAGCACTCTACGAACGTGAAGATGAACTCGCATTTCTACTCATTACAGAGGTAGGCGGGAAAGAAAAACTGGCAATAGAAGCAATTACAGCAACAGAAGCAATTGATCCACGATACGAACGCATTCAGACCGAATATGAGGGTTTTACGATCAACACGATTACGGGGTTTCCTCTCGACTTCAGTTATACTTTCATCGGTAAGATCGGTATGTTAAGTCTGAATCCACTGCTATTGGCTGAAGTGATTGACATCTATGGTAGCAAGAAAAGTCATTTCCTCGTCAATCACCCCAAGAAAGAAGCAATTCAGGAGAGTTATGAAAACGATACGAACACAGGTTATATTGATATTGCCCAATTGGCAACAATGTTAAAGGCACTTGAATTGAATATTGGTGAGATTATTGAACAGGTCTCAACTACGACAGACACCTCAAACTATCTTACTTTTGGAAATAGGGGTGAAGATGGCACTATCATATCACATATTACAGTAGGGGACACGGGAAAATCTTATCATGCGAAACCTGATAAACAACAGACACCTGCAGTCATACCTAATCAGACAGCTCTTGTCGTCTATAATCCACAACAGGATATTGATGGTCTGTGGGAGACTCTAAATGATTACTTGCTGATAGAAACTGAACCTACAAATAGTGGATTCTCTAATCATATCAGACAAGAAATGACGATAGAACTGATCTCTATTCGTAAAGAAGAGTTCCTTAGATTACCGTCTATTGTAATTCACATACCGATAAAGCATAAAACGGGATTTATTAACACAATTAATGAGCAGAGAAAGAATGGGATATCGGTGGCTGGAAAACCCGTTGAATTTCTTAAACAACAGTCATATAATGGAATCAGCATACAACCTATTCGGCTACGACTGAATCTACTCATGTCTCTAACAGGAGCGTACACAGTTGTTGACAACGATTTTTACTTCAGTACAACAACCTCTGGATTAGAGTCAATTCTGGATACAAGATCAGTCAATGCAGATGCTTTATCTGATGTTGTTTTCTCAAAAGACAAAGATGTCGTTCAGACATATATACAACCGGATGTTTTGATTCATGAGATTAGGAGATATTTGCCAACGATAGCACTCTTAGTATCACTAACTGGACAGAAGATGGATTCTAAGATGACCGACCATATTACGCAAAATCTTTTTCCGTTAGAGTCATTGGGACAGATCGCTATAGATGTCCGTAGCACTGAAAAGGGTGTAGATACCGAGATCAGGATTAAATTGGAAAAGTAGATGATTGCAGATAGTAAGGATTTGACTCTATAATAAGTTTTGTGATATAATCCCTTCAAATGTCAAAATGTTAACAGATATATCTTATGAAGTATCTCGCGATTCTTAACGAAGGGAGATGGACAAAATGGAAGAGAAGAACGAAACGAAGAAGACACTCAATAATGAAGAAAGTGTAAATCAAGTGAATGCCAATTCTGATGAAAACAGGGCAGATCAAGATGCGATCACGCCATCAATTCAACAGCAATTCAATGAACTAAAGAGCCAATATCTAAGTGAACGTTCGAATTCCATGAATCGCTTGCTGATGTTTATAGGGATAGTGCTACTTTTCTTTACAATACTTATTCCTATTGGAACGGGTATCGCTGCTTATTTTGTCTATCAGAAATACAGCGAACTACAATCCCAATTGGTAATCCAGGTAAATGAAACAAAGCGGCATGCTTCAGAGGCAGAGAAGTCTGCAAATGATGCAAAAAAACACTTAAGTGAAATAACGCAATATCAGAGAACAATAAGAGGTATAATTTCAAAATTAACAAGCAAAGATTTCAAGAATCCTGACAAAATTGAAATACTAAAGACTTCATACCAAGACATTTTAAAAATGTCCACATTAACTGCCGAAGATCGGGCAATAATGGATGCTTATGAACTGCAGAATGAAGGCAAATATACCGAGGCAATTGCGAAATGGCAATCCATCGTAAATGCTAAGGATGTGAACCCGGAACTTATTGCACGTGCGTTTTTCTCGATTGGGTTTCTCCATGCAGAACAGCAGGAGAATGATCAAGCCATCTCTGCATACGATCAGGCGATAGAGTTGTATCCTGAATTTTCAGAAGCATTTAATAGTCGTGGTCTGCTGAAAACTATTCTTGAAGATTATGAAGCTGCTATTTCAGATTTTGATGAGGCAATCCGTTTGAATCCAGACTTTGCTGAGGTATGGTATAATCGTGCGAATGCAAAGCGGGCATTAAAAAAGCATGAGGATGCTATTGCTGATTATGATGAAGCCATCCGTCTATCACCAGATTCTGCGGGTGTATATCACTATCGTGGTGTATCAAAGCGTGCACTTGGTCAACATCAGGAAGCGATCGCTGATTTTGATGAAGCGATTCGTCTACGACCGGATTATACGGATGCTTATGTTAACCGGGGTTCAACAAAACGAGCAATCGGTATGCCTGGGGAAGCAAAGAAGGATTTTGATAAAGCACAGGAATTGTCAAAAAGCAGTGAGAACAAGTTCTAACTATTTCCGTTTTGAGAGATATGCAGATAATGCATGGTCGAATGGGGTAGTGGTATCCATCTGCACATAGTCGATCTGACTTGCTCCACAGCCGCGTCGGTAACTTTGGATAAATTCGTTCAGTTTTTCAAGATAGGCTGATTTCAGTGAGTCGGCTTGTGTAGATAGTGTTTGTCCAGTTTCCATATCACGAAAAATAACAGAACCCTTATACGGGAATGTTATCTCTGCATGATCAAGTAGATGGAAAACAATCACTTCATGTTTCTGGTGCCGTAGATGCTTGAGGGCTGATATAACTTGTGATGGTTCATCAAGCAGGTCAGAAATCACAATAACCAATCCGCGTCTCACAATCCTTTTTGCCAGTTCATGGAAAAGGCTGCTTAACGCGGTTTCCTCACCTGGAGTCGCATTTTCTAATGCATTCATGATAGCGCGTAAATGTGTTGCAGCACCTCTCGGTGGAATGTATTGCGTAATATCCGTATCAAAAAGTGCTAATCCGACAGAGTCTCTCTGCTTTAACATGAGATACGTCAGTGTTGCTGCAAGATAACACCCATATTCAAATTTCGTTAGGTTATTATCATTGTGCTTGTAGTTCATGGACGCACTTGTGTCCAACAAGATATAGGCGCGTAGGTTCGTTTCTTCTTCAAATTTCTTAACATAGAACCTATCGGATTTTCCGTAGACTTTCCAATCAATATAACGGATTTCATCTCCTGGCATGTATTGTCTATGTTCAGCGAATTCAACGCTAAATCCTTGATAAGGACTTTTATGTAATCCAGTGACAAACCCTTCTACTACGAGTCTGGCAACGAGTTCCATACCACCGATACGTGACAATGCCACTGGGTCAAGATATTTGTGTATTGTTTGCATTTTTTTTGAAGGTATTGCTTGAAATACAGATTTTAGGGTGAAGTATAGCAGATATCGCACGAGAGATCAAGCGATATCTATTTATTTTAAATATTAGCGATTGTCAACTACCCAAGCCTAAAGACTTGGGCTTGTAGAAAACAGCAATAACTGTGTTGCTTCCTGCAAACCCGGGTCTTGTGCTTCGTTCTTGTTTCTCGCTTCGTTGAGGGTGGTAACCCACCGCTCTCCACGAAAGGCAGCAGCTGCCTTATAGAGTATATTTAATGCAGCATTGTGGTCTCGGTCTAAAACCGTGCCACAGAACTGACAATCAAAAGTGCGTATCGCCAGGGAGAGTTTCTTTGGAGACTTCTTACCGCAGCCGGAGCAGGTTTGTGAAGTGTTCTTGGGATCAACTTGGTGGAAATGGAAACCGTCTCTTTCGGCTATGTTTCCAGCCCACTCAAAGAACTTTGCCCAAGACGCATCCGAAATGCTCTTGCTGAGGTGTTTATTCCGAATCATGTTAGACACGCTTAAATCTTCAGCGACTAACACGTTGTTTTCTTTATGATGATACAGTTTATAGACGAGTTTACCGATAAAATCTTTGCGTTTGTTCGCAGTGCGTTCCTGGTGCAAAGCAGCCGCATGCACGGCTTTGAACCAGCGTTTAGACCCTTTTTGACGGCGTGCCATCGTCTGATTATGTTTGCGGAGCAACCCTTCTGCCAAACGATACCACCGCGGGTTGTCAACTTTTTCGCCTTCGGAAGTCGTCAGATAGTGTGCTGTGCCAACGTCAATAGCGATCGCAGCTGTCGGTTCAACCTTCGGTGTATCAGGGAGTTCACAGGTAATATGAGCATACCAACCCGATGCTTTTTTAACGAGTGTGACTTGTGTCGGATCGCCTTCAAACGGGCGGTGCATATAGATTTTGACTTCGCCAAGTTTCGGCACTTTCAAGCGGTCGTGCTTCCAAGACGTCTCGCGGATCGGGTTTTGGCGAACACGCGCTCCTGTCTTCAGTTTATGTTTTCGGAGTTTCCACGCCAGAGACTTTATCCGTTTGTGATGTCTGGGATACCCCTTTTTTTTAGCACCATTTTTGCAGCGTCTATAGAACGCATCAAAAGCTTTATCCGTGCGTTCCAAAATACACACTTGCATGTCTTGAGGAACATCACGAAAGTCGTCATATTTTTCACGAGCAACCGTCAACTTCTTTTGCTGCGCGTTGAGAGAAACGCTTTCATCATGCGTCTCCCAAGCAACTATACGGTCATGACGGGCAGAGTTTTGAAGGTGGCACAGATGCTCAAGCCACTGTAGTAATGTTGTTTGCTGTGTCTGTGTCGGATACACAGGATACTTGAAAGTCAGTTTCATGGTATATCTCGTATCTTGCGTTTATTCCCTACGAGGTGGAAGGCAAGCACGTTAATGAGAAGCAACGCTTGGTATACTTGCCACAAGAGTAATAGTATAACATTTTTGACATATATTGTCAAGAAAAAACACAGGAACAAATTACACTTGACAAATAATGCACATTTAATTTATGATATAAGTTAGGTTAGTAATTGAACTGGAAGGGCAAGTTATCTGTTTCATGACATCACGTATAAAAAACATTCGTCTGTGGCCATTAACCGCTATCGTTATCCTCACCGTCTTAGCGATTGGGATAGTGTGGTTAATGGATGCGGCGCATCGACAGAATAAAGTTGCCCTTACGGTTCTAATACTTGTAATTACGTTTCTTTTAGTGATAGTTTGGTTACTCGGTTTTTCTGGTTTAACATTACGAGTTAAATTCACATCCTTTAGTGCTATCCTTATATCTATTACGTTGTTTGTAGTTCTATTCCGTTTTGATGTATTCAGCGGTGACCTTGTACCAAAGTTTGAATGGCGTTGGCAAAAAGAAACAAAAACAACTATAGGCACGTCCAATTTTACGGGCAACTTACAGACACCCGAAGCAAATTTACTGACGGATTATCCTCAGTTTCTCGGACCAGATAGAAACGCAACAATAAGCAATATCAATCTCAACACAGATTGGAAGAATAACCCACCAGAATTAGTTTGGCGAATACCTGTCGGTGCGGGTTGGTCAGGTTTTGCAATTGTCAACGGTTCCGCCATCACACAGGAGCAGGAAAACGAATGGGAAAAAGTCGTATGTTATGACTTTTACACGGGTCAGGAGAAGTGGACACACAGAGACCTCGCACGATACTATTCACTACCCGGCGGACTCGGTCCACGAGCAACACCTACTATTGAAGGTGATCGTGTCTATACTGTAGGGGGGACAGGAATCCTAAACTGTTTGGATTTTGAAACTGGAAAACAGATATGGTCTACAAACATCTTTGCTGAGAATAATGCAAAAGCACCGCCGTGGGGTGTAAGTGTTTCGCCGTTAATTCATGGTGAACTCGTTATTGTAAGTGCAGGTGGAGCAGTTGCATACTATAAAGATACAGGGAAAATCGCTTGGACAGGACATAGAGTTCAGAGTGCCTATAGTTCACCTATTATTCTAACATTGGCAGGAACAGCACAAGTTGTTTTATTTGATCAGGGACTCATCACTTCTCATGATCCTGATACAGGTCATCTCCTATGGAAACAATCCTGGCCTACTGGTAGTGTAGAGATTGCAGCACAGCCGACCCCGCTTCCGGGTGACAAACTCCTCGTCTCAACAGCTTACGGAATCGGTGCAAAACTATTTCAAGTCACAAATGGAAACGTATCGCCAAAACTTGACGTTAAATTAGTATGGGAAACAATCCGTCTTAAAGCGAAATTCACAACGATAATTTACTACAAAGATTATTTATACGCCCTTGATGATGGTATCTTCACATGCATAAATCCTATTGACGGAAGCCGACAATGGAAAAAAGGACGTTACGGACATGGTCAGACGCTTCTGATTTCAGATGTGCTATTAGTACTCACCGAGTCAGGTAAGGTTGTACTGTTAGAGCCGAATCCAAGGGAACACATTGAACTCAGTCAATTTTCAGCTTTGACTGGACAGACCTGGAACACCCCTGCGATCGCAGGTAATTATTTACTTGTACGAAACAGCCGAGAAGCAGCTTGTTATCGGTTGCCACTTAAATAAAATGTATGTCAGATTAAATTAAAGCAATTTTACAATTATAAGCATTCATACCCACTATTGGGAATACCATACATAAAAAGAGGAAGACATTACTGATGAAAACCTATCTTTACAACCCTTTCGGATTATTGATTTGTTGTGGAGTTGCAGTCTTACTCTGTATAGCTACAACAACACATGCAAAATACGATCCTACAATTGATTCCCCTCTTGAACAGAATATAGATGATTTTGTCAAGAAATTCCGTCGCCGCGGTCCATTGGCAGCAACTGAAAGAACCAGTTTTGTTGTTTATGATCTTTCAAAAGGCAAAAAATTAGTGTCAATTAACGAGGACACACCGAGGATGGCTGCTTCGCTGATAAAGAACTTTGTCATGCTCGTATATTTTCACGAGGTGAAGCAGAAACGTTTGACACATACCAATACAAATCGCTATCATCTGAGACAGATGATAAGGTTCAGTTCAAACCATTCAACGAACCATTTTATAAGGTTAGTCGGGGGTCCCACTAAAGCAAACAGAATTCTGAAAGCGAATTATCCTTATTTTAAGCAGACTCTGATCGTTGAAACTATTCCAAGGAACGGACGTACCTATCGGAACAAGACAAGTGCTCAAGACCTGAATAAGTTCTACGTGCAGTTGTGGCACAAGAATCTTCCGTATTACGAGAAAATGAAGTACTATCTTGAACTTCCAAACGGAGATTACATCTACAAGAAGACCCGAATCCCTGCATCTGCAAAAGTGTACAACAAGACCGGTACTGTCTACGGACTTATAGGTGATAGCGGCATAATTGTTATGCGAGACCCGAAAGGAAAACTGCGTCCTTATGTCTTCACTGGACTGATAGAAGACACAAGCAAACCCTACGGAAGACGTCGTATTTCTTTCGGTGCGTGGGTGAATCAACGGGCAAGTATTCTACGCAAGGTATCGGAAAGAGCTTATGGGTATATCTACAACAGTTATGGCGGTAAGTTTGTCATCCGCTAATTGTGCCACTAAAGTTAACTATGACATCCATTGTAAATATCGGTCGTCGAGTTGAGCTTGTACCGATTGACACACATTTCAAGGATATTACCATTGGACTTTACCGCCAACAGGTGAATGACACAGCGGTTTACCGGGTACATACGTATAGCCGATTAGAAGGTGCTACAAACCGTATTCAAGATGTTATGAAGTCGATGTGCATCTTAGGCGGTATGCAGGAAACTTCTGATGGTTTACTCTGCTTTCCGTGTGGTGAAAAACATGAAGCTGCATGCCGTAGAGTATTCTTAGAAGCGTGCAAACAGGCATCAGACACACCCGTTGAACCTCGTCCTTTACATATACTTGACAAGAAGTCTCAGTTGACTATTTCTGTAGAATCTGTCGGAAATGGTATCTATAAAGTGAGTTCAAACGGAGAGGGACGTAGTGCAGCAAGAAGGATCACTGCAATCGCAGCCGGCTTAAAAAAATTGGGTGAGATGGACACCGATGCAGAAAACTCAGATGATAGGGTCGCCTTCTCATGTGGTTATTCTCACGATGCATTAGTTGGCTTGCTGTTAGTCCGTGCCCCTAACGTCCGCGTCATCTTACGTCAAGAGGAGGCAACTGCCTCTCGCGGTGTATTAACTGCGCCGAGTCAGCAAACATAAGGAAAATACTATGCATCCAGATAATGATCATTCCGTCAAAACTATGACAGGTCGTGAACGTGTGTTAGCAGCTCTCCGCAACGAAGCGACTGACTGTACTCCTGTTTGCAATCCTACCTCAGTGGCAACTGTTGAACTGATGGACCTGGTCGACGCCCCGTTTCCACAGGCAAATCGTGAACCTGAACTCATGGCAAGACTCGCTGCCACAAGTTATACTGAACTTGGGTTTGACACCATTATGCCGGTGTTCACAATTATCCAAGAATCGAGTGCACTCGGATGTAAGATACAGTGGGAACAGAAGGATAATTGGCCTACTGTCAAAATGCGTGAACCGATCTGGGAAGACGTTGACGACATCACTATTCCGAAAGATTTCCTAACACATCCTGACACCCAATGTGTACTGGAAGCGATTAAGATCCTGAAAAAGGAATACGGAGATGAGGTCGCTGTTATCGGTAAGACGATGGGACCTTGGTCACTTGGGTATCACTGCTTCGGTGTTGAGCCGTTTCTACTACTATCACTTGACGACCCAGGCAAAACTAAACTCGCTTTAGACAGAATGAAGGAAGCGACAGTGGAATTCGGCATTGCGCAAATAGAAGCAGGAGCAGATGCGCTCACGCTCCCTGACCACGCAACAGGCGACCTTGTCAGCGGTGAGTATTATAAACGATATCTCCGAGACCTCCACATTGAATTCGTGGAGCGGATTCCAATACCCCTCATCTTACATATATGTGGACGGACTGTTGACCGCATGGAATACATCGCACAGACAGGCATGGCAGCCTTCCATTACGACTCTAAAAATGAGCCGCAAGAATCGATGGACATCATCCAAGAACGCATTGCATTAGTTGGCAATATCAACAACCCCGAAACACTTTTTGCCAAAGACCCGGAAGATGTAAATGCAGAGGTCCTGAAAAACCTTGAGGCTGGTGTGCCTCTGATTGGTCCAGAGTGTGCCATTCCCCTCCAGACGACCATCGAAAACCTTCAAGAAATCCCAAAAGCCGTTAAGGAATGGCATAGAAAAAACAGATAGGTCGACCAGACAGTACAACTTCTAAATTGCAAGCTCAGACAACTTGACTGTACGTCCCCCTGCATCAGCAGACTGGTCAGCAGCAAAAACAACTCGGTGCGTTTCAAAAGCTGTATCAAAATCTGTCAACGGCATGGGTTCATTCCTACCAATGCTGTCAATGAATGCTTGAAATTGAGGTTCATACGGATGGTCACTTACATCACCAGAGTCAATAAGTGATGTTTCAAGCGTGCTCCATCTGCTTTTGTCCATACCTTTTAGTTTTGCCGAGTAGATACGGTTATCCAGAAGACTACCTTCGCTACCCACCAGGTGGATGTGGAAATAGTATGGCTGCAGACAATCAACACAGGACGTAACCTTGCCGATCTTCTGACCACCTTCAAACTTCAACAGACTGACGCTGGTTGTCTTGTATTCATAAGGTTGAAATGCTTCACCGATAGATTGCGTATGATAACTGGTAACCTCTTCAACTTGACCGTCCATAAAGAAGAGAAGCGCATCAAGGGCATGACATCCCGCGGTGAGCAACGTGCTGCCACCAAAATCTTTCTTGATATTCCATTCATATTGTCCGTACCACGGTCCGATCCCGTGATAATAATCTACTTCAGCATAGTGCAGTTCACCGAGTAATCCGTTATCAATCACGGATCGGATCATCGTGAAATGTGCGCTGTACCGGCACTCAAAACAGACGCAGACGTTGACACCCGTAGTTTTCACTGCATCCCGAATAGCCAAAGCATCTTCATAAGTCAGGCAGATCGGTTTTTCAATGATGAGATGTTTTCCAGCTTTCGCAGCAGCAATAGCCTGTTCCGCGTGAAAGGGATGCGGTGTGCAAATGTCAATAATATGTATATCGGGATCAGCGAGCATCTTTTCATAGTCTGTATATGCTTTTAGAGGTGTACCGTAGGTCTCATTTAGAACAGATTCATCGTGTTCGCGTCGTGAGCAGATAGCGGTGACATCAGCTCCATTCACTGCTTTAAAAGCCTCAATATGTGCGCCTGCGACCCAGCCGAGTCCAACTATTCCAACGTTTAAGTTTGTCATCAAAAGACTCCTTTTATCATTTTTTAGGATATTTTAGCATATATGCACTAATTTAGGAAAGAATACTGTTGATTTTTCACTTAAAATATTTTGACATGTAAAGGGCAAATATGCTATAATTATATTATTAGCAAGGTTTCATACCCACCTAAATCTGCAAAGTAAGGAGATGATGCCGATGGACACCAAACTTTCCGATGAATTTCCACCGAAGTTCGCAAAAGAAGGGTTAACTTTTGACGATGTTTTGCTCATCCCCGCAGAATCAAGTATTCTACCCGATGACGTTAATACAAGCACACAGTTCACGCGGAATTTACGGCTGAATATCCCTATCAGTAGCGCACCGATGGATACCGTCACAGAAGCTACGCTTGCTATTGCGATTGCGCGGGAAGGAGGTATCGGCATAATACATTACAACTGTTCTATTGAGGAACAGGTGTCTGAAGTTGACCGGGTAAAACGTTCCGAAAGCGGAATGATAAACGATCCGATTACATTAACTGAAGAAAAAACGATCAGAGACGCTCTTGATATCTCCGCACGTTACCATATCGGCGGCGTGCCAATTGTAAGAGATGATGGATACCTTGTAGGGTTGATAACCAACAGGGACCTTAAGTATGAAACTGACCTGGATTTGCCTGTAACAGCACGCATGACACCAGGTGAAAAACTGATTACTGCATCTCCAGGAATTACGCTCGACAAAGCGAAAAAGATACTACACCACTCTCGGAAAGAAAAACTACCTATTGTTGATGATGACTTCAAGTTGTGTGGTCTCATTACGATAAAAGATATAGACAAAGTTCAGATGTTCCCACATGCTTGCAAGGATGTTGAAGGTCGCTTGCGGGTGGGGGCAGCAATTCAGCCATCAACACCTCTGATTGACGTTGAGGCATTGGTAAATGAAGAGGTAGATGTTCTTGTTTTGGATACAGCACACGGGCACTCCAAAAACGTGATTCGGTCAACTGAGATTCTTAAAGCGGAGTTCCCGGATGTTGAACTTGTCGCTGGGAATGTCGTTACCCCCGAAGCGACAGAAAGTTTGATTGATGCGGGTGCGGATGCTGTGAAAGTTGGTGTCGGTCCAGGGTCGATTTGTACAACACGTGTTGTCGCTGGTGTCAGTATCCCCCAGATAACTGCGATTTACGATTGTGCACAAGCAGCGGAAAAAGCAGGTGTTCCGATTATCGCTGATGGGGGTATCCGTTATTCCGGTGACATCGCAAAAGCGATCGGTGCAGGTGCAAGCTCTGTGATGATCGGGAGTCTACTTGCTGGCACAGACGAAAGTCCGGGATCAACAGTCATCTATCAGGGAAGGACATATAAGATGCACCGCGGTATGGGTTCTTTAGGTGCATTACGCAAACGCGGCACATCGCTCGGAGAGCAGACAAGTGAAGAAGAATTAGCAAAGTTAGTGCCACGCGGGATTGAAGGTAGGGTCCCCCACAAAGGAAAATTGAGTAACTATGTTTATCAGTTAGTTGGCGGGATACGATCTGCTATGGGATATTGCGGCACACCCGATATTGAGACGTTACGCAAAGATGTTCAATTTGTCCGTATGTCCAGTAGCGGTTATCGAGAAAGTCATCCACACGATATTGATATTACGGAGGAAGCACCAAACTATACGGTTGCTAAACTAAACACATAGATCAAAAGGAATTTGTATATGAAAGTTAACGAAGAGATGTCATTTTGGGATAAACTATATATCCCAGCGTTGATAAAAGGAATGTTGACAACGTTAAAACACATACCAAAAAAGAAGTTGACAGTACAGTACCCCGAAGACCCGAGAAGCGTCAATGAACGTAATGACCGGTACCGCGGGGTGCATAAACTGACCG
Source organism: Candidatus Poribacteria bacterium (assembly GCA_022824835.1). Taxonomy (GTDB): domain Bacteria; phylum Poribacteria; class WGA-4E; order WGA-4E; family WGA-3G; genus MSPOR6. The sequence continues at coordinate 14,573 of JAJDZB010000078.1, forward strand.
TAACAGAAAAAGATGAAATCAAGTGTGTCGCATGTTTTTTATGTGCAACCGCTTGTCCGGCGGATTGCATTACAATCCAAGCCGCTCCTGCTCCCGAAGGGTGGACGACGAAAGAGGGGTACCAACGGGAGAAGTTTCCTGATATCTTTGAAATCAATATGCTGCGATGTATTTTCTGCGGATATTGTGTGGAAGCATGCCCAGAAGATGCGATCCGTATGACAGGTTTAACATTACCGCAGTATTTTAGGGAACGACAGACAGAAGAACAAAAACTTGGAAGTTCACGTAGTGATTTTATCTTTGACAGAGACATGTTAGTGGCTAACAATGACATCCCACAGGAAGGACTTAGCGTTGATGCACAATAAGTAGCTGAAGTGAAACACCTTCTCTGTATTGTTTATTGTGTATTTGTAATACAGACAATGCCTTCGTTTTGGATAGACTGTCTGTAAACTTACTATGATATCACACCCACCATTTCCAGACAAACAGTATCAAATACTCTATGCGGATCCGCCTTGGGACTACAAAGGGCAACTTCAATACACCGGTGTTGGCGGGCAAGATAGCGGTGGTGCGATACGACACTATCCGACTATTTCTGTAAAGGAGATGTTGGACTGGAATATTGCGTCTATCTCATCTGATAACTGCCTGCTGTTTATGTGGAGTTCATCACCTCACCTTGACCAAGCGATTAGGTTGGGTAAAGCATGGGGATTTCGCTGGGGAACCGTTGCTTTTGTATGGGATAAGTGCCGCGTAAATCCTGGTTTCTATACCATGAGTCAATGTGAATTGTGTCTTGTTTTTAAACGCGGCACAATTCCACAACCGAGAGGATTGCGAAACATCAGGCAGTTTGTCCAAGCGAAACGAACACGGCATTCTGAAAAACCGGATGAAGTCAGACAACGTATTGAAGAGATGTTTCCTGAACAGAGTAAACTGGAACTCTTTGCCCGAAAGGAAGCAGAAGGTTGGGATGTGTGGGGTTTGGAGATTAAGTCTAAAGACTCTTAGAAACTATAGGTAGTTAAACCAAAATCTTATGTATCGCTTTATCAAAGGCACGCTTTATTGGAGGGCATATACTAATTGACCTAATGCATGATATATCTCTTTATTTCCACTCCGACTCTCTCTTTGCTTTAACAGATAAAATCAAAGCTGGCGTTGAAGGACGGATAAGTTGGGGTGACACTTATGGAATAGCACTTGGTAGTAAGAGTAATAAACATCTCATCGTTTGGACACCTAAACAGACGTCCGAGAGTCAGATTTTACCCGGTTTTGACTCTAAAGATGGGCAGTTAACATTAAAAATGAAGCATCGTCCGGGGGCCTGGGTATCTTGGATTGATGAATCGAAGGTTCAGTCATCTTCAATTGATGATTATGATCGTGTACATAAAAGTATTCAAGAGTTGGAACGCAATGCACGACAGATTACAGATTTTGCTGATGGTATGATTGCGAACATTACGATTCAACAGTCGGGCAAATCTATTACACTGTCGGATCTGACAGAAGAGGTGCTACAAGCTCGGCTGATTCTGCCGAACACGATCAAGACTGGCGGTTTTGTTCTCACGAAAACACCGGAAACTGACAAAACCACAACCAAAGTCATTATACCAGAACAGACGCATATTCAACGGGTTAATCTCAACGAAGATGTAATGCGCAAGACAGTAGAGAAAGAAGGCTATAATACGGTATGTGTTGTGTTACGTACACATGGGAAGAATTATCCTGATCTACTTGATTTAGAATATAGTTTAACAGTTCTTAATCGCTTTGTTGATCAAAACGCATCCTCTGTAAGAGTTTTGCCAACAGCAGCTGTATATAATCCTATTGAGCCGAAATCCCTTAAGTTTGTTCCCATTGAATTCACTGCTACGACGAAAGAGATCGAAGAAGCCATAGTTGAAAGTGCGAAGAACATACAAACTTATACGGTTAAGGCAAACCAGCACGCGTATCAGTTAATGACACAATTTCAGCAAGGCGTTGATAGTCGTTTAAATGCATTAATGCTTAATCGATCACAACAGATACACAACAAAGTCTGGGACGATCTTGTCATTCGGGAACTACGGAATGTAATGTGCACGTATTGTGATTTCTACGTTGAATATCTTGATGGGTATTTTGAGGAGGCTGTATCTCAAAAGGCGACCGAATCATTGAAGGCGTGTATTGACCCAATTATTGAGTTATGGCAGCTTCAAGATGACCAACAAAATACACTCAACTATATGATTCAATCGAGTTATACTTTGACGAATCAACTATTAGATAAGGCATCGGCACTATTCCATGATCTTGTCTTTGAAAGAGATTTCATATCGCGGGACCTGGTTAAACCGGTTGCGTTAAACATCTATCAAGACAATCTTCCATTGGACAATGTGTACCTGCCGGAATGGACGTGTGGCACTGTTCGTGAAAAATTGACACGTATCGCGTTGCGTTCTACTTTGCATCCGACTCAAATTGAAAGGATGCGGGATGTTTGGTTGTCTTTTATTGAAATTGCAAATTTTTCAAGCAAGCACAATCAGGATTTTGAGAAGGTAATACACCCGTTACAGAACTTGCTATTAGCAGCTAAATCTTCAACTGCACAACGGAATAGTCGGTCCGCTCGCCAAACGCAAACGAGTTTTGCTGGGTTTGAAGTGGGAGATAAAGAGTTCAAAGTGCTTATAGCGGATATCAAAGAACGTTTTACGATTATAAAACAGTGGATTGAAAATGCCCCGCGAGAATCAGATACAGAAACACAAGTACAAACGTATTACGCAACATTGTGGACATTACTGCTAAATGGAAAATATCGCGAGCAACTTCTTGTTGATTTTCAACCAATATGCGACATCAATCTAAGTGTACCTGATCAGACAAAAAGGCTCATGAATCTCACTTTAGGCAGCAAACTTGTTGTTGTAAACGATAAGGACAGGAAGGCCTTGGAGCGTAATCTCAATAGGGCCCTGTTGTCAAAGACGGGACATACGGTTCAAGATATGACTTCAACTGAAAAACTTGCCATTCATGGTGACATTACACTCTCTCTACTCCGAGATGAGTTGCTTCGTTACGATGGAACATTGGCAAAACGAGTCGAGCGTCTGTCTAACACAACAGGTAAAAAGAAAAGTCGGAATACCTCGCGTGCACATTATAATGGTGATTTGACTGTTGAAATGCTTCTTGCGGAACAGTCGAAAGTTGAGGAGATGATAGCCTTTTTGAAACCTTACGCTGAATCCAAAGTTATAGATACCCTCGTACACGCTGGCTTAAATGGCAACAACACTTCACTTGAAGAAATTCGGAAACAACAGGTTCTGAGTTTTGAATTAAATGATCTGCCTTCAATTGACGAAACCTGGCTGACTGAAACCAAATCTTTGGATGATTATCCAAACCTACGGATGTTTCTACTTCAGAATAAATTGCCAATTTCTACAACAGGACGGCACATCATGGAATTGCGAAATATACTTCCCGATTCCTTATTCAATCAAGTCATTGGTCTAATTCATGAACTGAAAGAGCTGCAAGAAAATAGTTATGAAGGTGAAGTATTAGAGCGTTTTATTACATATATATCTGAAAAAGTGTGGCGATGGGAATTAACACAGATCACGTCTGATGAGCTGCCGATCGTAGTGAAAGAAAAGGTGTTAACTACGGCAATCTGTTATGAGAAAGAGGTAGAGACCTTAATGGAATATGTTGAACGTTATGATGAGTTGCTGGATACTAAACTCAAAGCGGATTCTGAAATGCATGTTCAGCGTGAAAAACTTGAAACAAGTTTCCAAGAAATCGTAGAAACGCTTATATAGGACAAATTTATGAGAATTGCATTGATAGGAAACAGTCAGTTGACACTTACAGTGGGTTGGGGTATCTGCCAATCTGAGTTAGCACAGAGCATTGTAATCTTGTCTGGCACCCAAGCCGGTAGTGTCCAGAGAAACCGTAACCCAAGGAACACAAAGTTTGTTGTAGATGCAGTAGAGGACCTTACGCTTGCATCTGCGATGCCTGCAAGTGATACACAGGTAACATTTACGACAGTTTGTGAAGATATATCAGGATCTGATCTGGTCATTCTGCTTCCAACGCAATTACCTTACGGATTTCATTCAGCACAAGCATTAAAGACAGCGAATTTGTCTTCTGTTCGTGACATTGTGCCGAAGATTCTGGAACATGTGCAGCATGCAAAAATTTTAGTCGCGATGCCGTTTGCCAACTATATCTCCGCTTGGATACATCAGACTCAAGGTGTTGAAAACCTTATCGGTATTTCAAACGGTGTTGCCACAGCACATCTCAAATCTGAAATTGCCACCCGCACAGGCTATTCGGTGAAGGATGTTTCCGGATTAGCCATCGGAGACGATGAGGAAACGTTTATGTTGCCTCAATACTGTAGAGTTAATGGTATCCCACTTACACAATTGCTGAATGCATCAGACATCCAAAGTATATCTGATGCTGTTGCAAACCGTTGTCCATATACCACGACGAGTGAATATACCTTAGCGAGTCACATTCTTGAAGTTATATCCGCGATCAGTTTAGATAAGAAACGGGTGATGAGTGTTGGCACGTTAATCTCTACGGATGCAACTTCTGTTTTCCTGAATGTTCCATCAAAAATCGGTAGCGAAGGCATAGAGAGCATTGTTCCATTGCAGTTAACGGAATTGCAGACAGAACAATTTACGAATCTGGTCTCCCAGAGTGCCAATGTGCAAAGTTTCAACAAATGAGAGAAATATATCAGAAAATCCCTGAATTAATACAAACTGACCAGGTCGGTGCCTATTGTACTGTGGTTGAGACGAAAGGTTCTACCCCACAGAAACCGGGGTCAAAACTGCTGATACTACCTGACCTACGTAATATTGGCACACTGGGTGGTGGCTGTGTGGAAGCGGAAGCACGTCGACAAGCGATTGGACTGATGCAAGGCGGTGTCCCGCGTCTGCTTGAATTCCAATTGGATAGCGATTACGGCTGGGATGATGGGCTCATCTGCGGTGGAAATATGAAGATATTCATAGATTTACCAAAGACTCAGGTTGAAGCTGACATGTTCACACGTATACAAGAGCTCAGTAGAGAAAAGGTGCCGTTAATGAGTGCGACAGTTGTAGAAAGTAACCAACCGGACGTTAGGGTTGGCATGAAGATGGTTTTTGCTATGAATGGTCAACGTATCGGCACATTGGGTGATCCGAAATTAGAGGCTGAAATAGAGACTGAAATTTCGGACATACTTGAGCAGAACAGATCAGGTTTATACAAAAAGGACAACACCGTATCCATTTTTTTGGAACCTATCCAACCGAGGCCGACATTGCTAATTGCGGGAGCTGGACACGTTGGACAGGCTCTCTGCCATATTGGGAGTTGGTTAGATTTTGATATAGCCATCGTTGATGATCGTGCAGATTTTGCATCTAAGAGTCGCTTGCCTGAAGCAGACGAAATCATTATCGGAGATATTGCTGAGGAGCTCCGCCAATATCCGATTAACCATCTAACATACATTGTGATTGTAACTCGAGGTCACCAACATGATGAATCGGCACTGCATAGCGTTGTTGAATCAGATGCCGGATACATCGGATTGATCGGCAGCCGCAGAAAGATAAAACTCATTTTTGACGACCTATTAGACGTGGGAATTCCGATAGAGAAACTGCAACGTGTTTATGCACCTATCGGATTAGACATAAACTCAAAGACTGTGCCGGAGATAGCCGTGAGCATCGCTTCACAATTGATTCAGGTTCGCAACGGAGCGAAAATGTCGAAGCCTTTTGAGGCACAACCTGCCCGTATGCCCTCCATCAAATTGACAGGAGAAGAAAATGGACAAGATTAATTTAGAAGATAGCAAATCCTATACACTGGCAGAAGTTGTTACTTATGTGCAGAAAACACTTGACGCGGTTAAGGCGGAATCTAAACACTGCCATTTAGAATTTTCACCCACAGATGTTTATTGGTTGTTGCACGATATGTTGGTCTATGTGAACAGGAATGTTCCTGGTGAGTTTGTATTGCGAAGATTGGACAGAGGTAACTATAAAGTTCAGTATAAAACTGAAACAGCAGAGAGAAAGAAAGCAGATAAGAAACTCAAGGATAATCTCCGACAAACTGCTGAGTATTTAGAAAAGTTAACTGGCAATCGTCCATCGTGGGGTTAGCAATGATGATGTATTTTGAAGATGATCGATAAGGAGAAGATTTGTGGATCAGGAATTGAAAGCAACTATTGAAGATATTGAGATGTCAGTTGACGGTTTGGATGCTGAAAAAGCGTCCAGCATTTTTGACGAACACGGTTGTCTCGTCGTGCGCGGTCTGATGAAACCCTATATTGAAAGGCTACATCAAGACATAGAGGCTGCCGCCGCGGAGTCTTTAGCACTGCTTGATGAAGCGCAGCAAATTGTTGAAGGGTGGCGAACGCCTAACGGAACTTTGTTCATTCCAGCACCAGCAGGCTATGATCGTGATAAGCAGATCATGGTGTTAGCAGTGAACTATCAGACAAGCGCGGCATTTTTCCAGTCCGCCTTTGATGAGAATGCAGTCAAAATCGTAGCGGCTATTTTAGGTCCCAACGTTGAAATTTTCGGGAACGGACAATGTCTCTATAAGGAACCGGTCGGTGGACATCCAAAGCATCTACATCAGGATTCCGCTTACTTTGAACATCGCTATCAGGGTCCTGTCGGTATTTTGAATTATGTTGTAGACACCGACCTTGTTAATGGTGCACTTTATGTTGTTCCTGGATCCCATAAACTCGGACAGCTTAAACACATTGATACTTTCTCGCATCTCGGTTTAGAGGAGGATGAATGGCCCTGGGAAAGCGCGCTCCCCGTTGAAGGTAAAGCGGGGGATTCCATTTTCTTTAATGTGAAGACTATCCACGGTTCCAAACAGAATATGTCCGATAAACCGCGCCCAGTATTCATCAACCGATACCGTCGCACTGATGATTTCGTCATAATTGGTGGAACGACAGCAGCTAATCGTGCAGAAGCAGAGAAACGCGCTGCGGCAGCAGAAGAAGCTAAGAAAGCCAATAGTGATCGCGGTTTGATGGTGCGAGGTTTCCGTCCATACAACGCATAGAATTTATTCCTCCGATAAAAGTTTCCAGATAAGAACCGTGCCATCAGAACCTCCACTTGCCAACGTGCTACCATCGGGACTAATCGTAACAGAACGTAGTCCACTTTGTCCTGAAAGTGTTGTTCTGATTTGTGATGAATTTATATCCCAAAAATGGATAGTTCCATCCCTATTACCGTTTACAAGCGTTTTTCCGTTCTCAGTGAATAGAAGTGCCGAGACAGCACTACGACCACGTGCCTTAATATTGGGAGGATCATCATCTTTTCGAGGGAGTAGTGGGGGTTCTGTAAATAGTCCATTGCCAATGACTGATCCACTGTATTTGCCAGTAAGCGTATCCCATAAGTAGATTGAGATTGAGCCATCTCTACATCCACTTGCGAGTGTCAAGCCATCAGGTGTAAAGGCAAGAGCCTGTATATCCTCCGTATGTCCAGCAAGCGTAAACTTTAATTTTAGCGTGTTGGTATCCCATAAACGGATTGTTTTGTCTGCACTTCCACTTGCGACTGTTTTGCCGTCGGGGCTCAAGGCAATCGTTAGAATCTGATCTGTATGTCCTTTAAGTATGGGTCTCTTTTTACCTAAGGGGCCGGTTTGAAACAGACCAACCAGTGATTTCTTTTCGTTATCGTCAACGTTCAACAACCGAATAGTCCCATCCAAACTTCCGCTTATAAGTTTTTTACCGTCAGGACTAAACACAACCGCTCCACCATGTGAGATAGGACGGGTATTCCCGATTGCGTTACCGTGTGCTTTGATCGTTTTCTGCAATGCACCTGTCATTGCATCCCACAGCAGAATTTCTGCTTTCCCAAAGGAACTCTGTGAATAGATATTTAAACTGGCAATCGTTTCCTGATTTGGCGCAAAAGCTAAAGACTGAACATGTAACTGATAAGGATACCCGATGCAAGTCGTTTTGTGTTTTCCCTTTTCAACATCCCATAGTTTTATTCTTTCCAGATCGTAACCACTTGCCAGAATACTCCCATCTGAGTTAAAAGCCAACGAGCTTACTTCACCGAAATGATCTGTGATGATATGTCGCAGTTTTGACTTTTTTATATTAGTCGTATCAATATTCCACAAGTAGAAACGGGTTTCATCACGATGTGTGTGTTTTCGTGCAGCGAGCGTTCGTCCATCTGGACTAAACAGAATGTGATAGAAATCTCCTTCTGCTGTCAGTATAAAGTCTTGTTCTCCAGTTTCAGGATTCCAGAGTCCTATCTCACCGTCACTTGCTACGGCGAGTGTTTGTCCATCTGGTGAAAATGCCAGCGAGTCTACAGTTTTTAAAGGAAAATTTACTACCTTCGGAACGCCATTGGCTATAGCGGGCATTATTACATTCTGTGGATTTCCAGAAAGTTTACCTTTTAGTTGGCCAGTCTTCGTGTCCCACAACTGTACTGTATAATCTCTGCCGCTTGAGAAAGCAAATGTATTTCCATCAGGTGATAACGCAAAAGGCGGTCTATATGACGATTTTATCTTTAATCTAAGTTTTATTTTGCCAGTATTTGTATCCCAGAACCGCGCCTCTTCTCTGCTTAAACCGAATAGGACATCCCCGTTAGTACTGAAGATAATATTCTTAACACCGGTTATATCCTCTAAACTACCTTTAAATTGTCCACTTCGGATATCCCATAACTGGATGCCTTTTTCGCTGCTATACACTAACGTGCTCCCATCGGGACTGAGCATTATACTACCTACAATTTCTTGTGGTGTCTGAATTTCACTGTAAGTTCCACTTTCAATATCCCATAGTCGCGCTATGTCAGAAGAATCTGTACTGACGAGCGTTTTTCCATCCGGATGAAACACAGCAGAATAGAACGTAACATTAGCATCTTCAAGAATGTTTACGAGTTGATTCGTCATTAAACTCCATATTTCAATCTTACTGTTTTTTGAAATTGCGTACTTTTGGGAATCCACACTTAAAGATATTCCACCGAATTGACTCATTCCGTCTATTCTTGACAATTTGATCTCTTCTCCTGTCATGACATCATATTCCCAAATTCCAATTGATGTCATGACACTAAACTGTGTGCTATCTGGTGAAAAGTGGAATGATCTTCCTTTACCGATAGTAGTGATATGTCCCTCATAATTACATACTTTCCCTTTACCGAACCTAAACTTTGCACCTTCAGGCAGTGCCCACTGTGTATAATCTTGTGCAATTGCATTTGTGAGAAGTATAATGAAGAACAGCAGTGTAAAAGTAAAAATCCGAGAATATCGCATAATATTTATATATCCTTCCGAAAGTGTTCTTAAACCAAAAAAACTATTATAACCCAAGTTGCTACCTATCAAGACTTAGGTTTGGAAACACACCCTATTGGGTAATATTGTAGCGTCCGCTTTGAGTTTATGCCCTCTTATGCACAATCTAACAGAATGTGCTACATTGGGTGGCAACTTGGGTTATTATACCACAGTTTAACCCATCTGATACAGCATTAGATAGATAAGCACACCTGTTATTGATACATATAACCAGATGGGTAAGGTTATCTTTGCAATACGTCGGTGTTGTTCAAACCTTTCACGCCATGCTAAGTAGAGCGTCCGTAATGCCAACGGCACTATCACGAAAGCAAGTATGATATGTGAGATCAGTATCGTAAAATAGACAGGACGTATCCACCCTTGACGTGTAAAAGGTGTTGAGCCTGCATTTGCATGATAGATTACATAAGAGATGAGAAAAAGTACAGACACAGCAAAAGCCGCAAGCATACATCTCTTATGTGCTTCAACTCTCCGTTGTCTAATTAGTACATATCCGATTGTTAGTAGGATAGCACTGATTGTATTTAAAGTGGCATTAACTGTGGGTAGGTCTGAAATTTCAATCATGTTTTCTCTCTGTTGCTATCGTGGCCAGCGGTAGGCATTGACACCTTTGGAATTCTCCAACGCAAATTCCCAACGTTTACACCACATTTCATAATCAATTTGGCACGCTTGAGGCCGCATTCGACTCCGCATCAGAAAGGCAGGATAGTAAGGTCTGCCTGTTGGTTGATAAACATCGTGATACCGCAGATCAAAACTCCATCGCACGGTGTCGGATTCATTCGGTTGCGCGCTGTGGAGCGTGTAGTTGTGGAACAAAATAACACCCCCTGCACGGATCGGCAAGACTTCCGGTGTAAGACCTTGTGGCTGTAACTCAGGTGGAACTACTAATCCTGCCTCATTCCATACATGTCTAAATAAACCCATTTTGTGACTTCCCGGTAGTACTTGCAAACATCCGTTTTCTAAGGTTGCATCTACAATCGGAATCCAGATGGTTAGCATGAAATACGGATCAGTTTCGGGCCAACACACGCCCGCGTCCTGATGCCATGGAGTCGGGAGGCGTTGAGATTCTCGTTTGGGTAAGACAGTTCGGATGTGTTGAATAGGATTACATACAATCTCGGAACCGACAAAAGATTCAGCAAGGTCAAGGATTTTTGGATTCTTGAGAAAGTTAAACGTGGCTTCGCCGCGTTCATGCATAATATCCAAACCAAGAGTTACCTCTGGTGCTTCAGTTGCAAGATGCAGCAAACGTTTCGTAAAAGGTTTATCGGAATATGTAGAGGTAACTTTTCCCTCTTTGTCAAGTTTTTCAGCGCGTTCCCTGATTATTCCTGTGTACTCCTCAATAACAGGTGCTAAGTCGTTCTCATCTAATATATTCTCAAGTAACAGATACCCGTTGTCGTGAAAAAATGAAACTTCTGAACCGCTTAAACGCATAGATTCTCCCTAATTTAGAACGCATCACCATCTTTGAGTTGTAATACGAATCCTGCAAATCGATTTGGATAGGTATCTACAAGTTCTGCAATAGTATGATTAATCGCTTGTGCACCTTATCATATACAATTATGTACGTAATTATGTCATGATTTCGTACTTTTTTCAATGATTGTTTTGAGAAACTCACAAATACAATTTGACTTATGCAATCTTCTCTGTTATTATGATTTTAAAATCTTCTGTTGTTTCTGTATTATGGTAAAATTTTGAATTAATACAGTCTGTACCAGTGCGGTTAGGAAACCGCACCTACCGTGGGTTGAAAGTGTGTAATTATTTTTAAACTTCACCATAAAACTGATCTGCAAACGGGAAAAATATGAAACTACCTGAAATCCAGTCAGCGTTGACTTCATTAGACCTTGAGGCTTGGTTGTTATATGATTTTCGGGGTATCAACCCGATTTCGCAAAATGTTGCGGGGTTAACGGGACTTAACATTACGCGTCGATGGTTCTGCCTGATTCCCGCACAAGGTGAACCGCATTGGTTAATTCATAAGATTGAGACGTCTAACTTCAATGATGTTCCTGGGAGTGTGTCTTTATATGCTGGATGGCAGGAACTCAACGCGGAGATGAAATCCTTACTTGCTAATGTCAATACGGTTGCTATGGAGTATTCTCCTAATGCAGCTATTCCTTATGTCTCACGCGTGGATGCGGGGACATTAGAATGGATTCGTTCCTACGGTGTTGCGGTGAAGTCTTCTGCGGAACTTGCACAGTATATTGAAGCACCATTAACCCAAACGCAATTTGAGGGACATCAGAAATCTGCTCACCAAGTGCTGCAAGCAAAAGATTATGCGTTCAATTGGATTGGAAAGCAACTCAAAACTGGGAACACGATTACTGAGTATGATGTGCAACAGGAAATTCTCAAGCAATTTGATGAGATGCAACTTACGACTGAACATCCGCCTATTGTTGCGGTTAATGCGAATAGTGGTGATCCGCATTACGCGCCAAATGAAACGCGCGCAGACCAGATCAAAGCGGGTGATTTTATCCTAATTGATTTATGGGCAAAGCAGAAAGAACCAGACGCAGTTTTTGCTGATACGACGTGGGTAGCCTATGCGGGGGCAATTGTCCCAGAAAAATATGGAGAGATATTTGAGATCGTAAAGGAAGCACGAAACAGAGCCGTAGCGTTTATACGCGAAAAATGGGCAGCAAAAGAACCTATACCGGGGTACGCTATTGACGACTGTGTCCGTGAATATATCACAGAAAAAGGATATGGAGATTACTTTATACACAGGACAGGACACAACATCGGAACTGTCATACATGGCAACGGTGCCAATTTAGACAACCTTGAAACGCATGATGCCCGTATTCTTATTCCGGGTGTCTGTTTCTCTATTGAACCGGGAATTTATCTTAACGAGTTCGGCGTGAGGACCGAAATTGACGTCTATTTATCTTCAGCAGCGAAAGATGGCGTAATATTGACAACCGCCCCCGTTCAAAATCAGGTATTGACTCTGCTGTAACTTTGTAATTCCTCTTTTTTAGATCATTAAGTATATGTGCAAAATAGATCCGTGTGTTGAGTATCCACTGGTCTGCATACGCCGTAGCGAGTAATGGCAGTGCTAATGAAAGGCGCGGTGTGTTGAGTAACCACTGTTCTGCATAAGCTGCAAAATCTTCCTCTACAAGTCCTGTCCCACCCAATGTATAGACTACATAACGTTTGTCGTCGCGTTGTTCTTCCCGAACATGAAGTTGGGTGTTGAGGGACATTTTTCTGTTAGCATCAATTTCAAATACCCAGAAAAAGTAGTCCTCGTTGTGTCCAAGATAACCGATCTCTACTTCAAGTCGATGCGGCGTTTCAGACTTAACTGGAATTGCCTCAAGATCACGTTTTACCAATATAGGATAGAGTGCAGCAAAGAATATCTGTTCATTTCCGATCGGTTGTTCTACATGATTGAGTATTTCCATTAGGGTTTCTATGTCTTGCGGTTTTGGCAAGTCTAGACAACTCTTTGAGAAGACCTCCTCTCTTAGTGCGTGCATTTCGGGAGGTGCATTTTCTGTGAGCGGATTGAGTTCCTGCATGACTTTATGGATTCGTCGGCGTTTTGGTATAACCTTCCATAAAACCCAGCGTGCAAGAGCCTGCCACGTTTCCTTTTCAATCAATAGTAGCAAGAATGCCGTGACAGCAGTATAAGCTCTTTTGAAGATGCTTTCAGTGGCGAGTCCTCTTTGTTGGTTAGCCATTTTTTATTGATTTTTCTCCAGGAATGTGTTATTATTTTAATTGTTTTGAACTTTATTTATGACGCCGGAGTGGTGAAATCGGTAGACGCACTGGACTCAAAATCCAGCGGGCCCTAGGTCCATGTCGGTTCGAGTCCGACCTCCGGCATTCGGCGATGGTTATGTGAACCATCGCCATTTTTTTTTGCCTACATAGCGATAATTTTTCGCATTCTATTTGCGAGGTCTATCTGTGCGTCTCTATCCCCGCCAACTTCGTGAACAACATAACCGTCATATCCTACAGATCGCAATGCTTCGATCACGGCTGCCCAATCGGTATCGCCATCTAATAGATTGGTGAATCGGTGTGAACCGCGTGAGAAGTCTTTGAAGTGAACCCGTTTGATCCGATGTCCAAGTTCTCGGATCCAGTGTTCAGGATAGCCGTAAGCCATCATGTTTGCAGTGTCCAGGTAGGTACCGACCCATTCACTGTCAATTTCATCAACGATCTCGCGCATCTCTTTTGGACTGAGTAGGAATTTGTTCCATACGTTTTCCAATCCAATAGCGACCTTGTGTTCTTCAGCGGAGGGTGCCAGGTCTTTCAGAATTCCAACCAGGTTATCCCATACTTCTTGATATGTTCCTTCAACAGAAAGTTGACCGGGATGTAGTAGAATTCCACCAACACCGAGTGTACCCGCGACTTCTAACCCGCGTGCCAGTGATTTGGCACCGTTTTTTCGTTGTTCTTCATCAAGGCTGAGTAAATTTCCTCGGTTTGCATAGCCAGCGGTGATGCTGCTTATTTCCACACCCGCGGCGTCACATTTAGCAGCGATTCCTTTTAGTTCGGAGTCACTCATGTTAATGTCGGTGTCTTTCCCTTCGCCAAAGGTGAGTTCGACGGCGTCATATCGCGCATCTTGACAGAGCGAGAGTGTATCTTCCAATGACATATTTCCAAGAATGATTTGTGTAACACCTATCTTCATTTTACTGTATCCTTCTCCTTTTCGTTAAACATTTTCGGGTGAAACCGAAAATTGAGAGACAGATTTTAGATATCGGCTCGGCAATCGTGCTGCGACGTGAATCGCGGTATCTGCATAATCCGTATCTAATACTGTGCCGTGTTTATAGAGCATATCTAACGTTTTTCCCTCTGTATAAGGGATGCTCAGATAGACTGTTGCTCCCTGAGCGTCGAAACGTTCTGCCAACAGATCCATGAGGTTAGGGACACCATCACCACGTTTTGCTGAAATGGGTACTGCCTCTGGATAACGCGTTTTGAGCATGTGTATTTGTTCTTCAGATTCAAGTTGATCTATTTTGTTGAAAGCCATGACCATGGGTATCGCATCAGCATCCAATTCTGTTAGGACTTTATCTACGGCGTCAATTTGTGCTTCAGCTTCTGGATGACTAATATCCACAACGTGCAACAACAGATCCGCCTCTGTAATTTCCTCTAAGGTTGCTTTGAATGCTGCGACAAGTTGATGTGGTAACTTTTTGATAAAACCGACAGTATCACTCAGCAGTATGTTCTGATTTTTCGGTAAACTGAGCTGGCGTGTGGTTGAGTCTAAGGTGGCAAATAACGCATCTTCTGCCAATACGTTTTCACCTGTTAGTCTGTTGAAAAGCGTAGATTTTCCAGTATTGGTATATCCAACGAGTGAAACTTTTGTTTTGTCTGAGCGTTTCTGCCTTTGAACTTTTCGTCTTTTTTCTACTTTCACTAATTCTTTTTTCAGTTGAGAAATCTGTCTACGGACCCATCTTCTATCCATTTCAAGTTGTGTTTCACCAGGACCGCGTAACGCCCCACTTCCGCTGCCGGCTCTTGTTGCAATTCGTGAAAGGTGTGTCCACATCCGTGTAAGTCTTGGTAAAGCATATTCCAACTGTGCTAATGCCACCTGTAACCTTGCTTCACTTGTTAAAGCCCGTTGTGCAAATACCTGTAGGATAAGACCTGTTCTGTCAACCGTGGCAATATCAAGTATACCTTCAATGTTCCGTGTTTGTGCGGGAGATAATTCCTCGTCAAAGACTATTGCATCGGCTGCAAGTTCTTCAACGATTTCTTTTAGTTCCTCAACTTTTCCTTCTCCGATAAAGTATGTTGGGTTTGGCACATTTCTCGCTTGAATTGTTTCACAGACCACTTCAATCCCAGCAGTCTGGGTGAGTTGTCGGAGTTCCTGTAATGATTCCTCTGTTTCATGCAACGTAACATCCCGTAGTTTTACACCGACGAGAATTGCACGTGAAGGCGGGTTTACTGGTTGTGTGTCATATAGTTCTTGCATATATTGCCTCTTTACTAAATGCTGTGCTTTGATGTTAGTATATACAGTTTATCAGATTACTACGACATTTTCAAACGAAAGTTGCAAATAATAGTATTTCTAAGAAATGATGTTTAAGAGACGGCACACTATTTAAGAGACGGCACACTATTTAAGAGACGGCACACGGAGAGTGCCTACTACTATGCAGAAGAGACGGCACTCGGAGAGTGCCTGCTACTATTAAGAACATAGAATCGACATTGCTATTTCCCTGACAATATGTTATCATATCTTATAGACAATTCTCCATATTGAAGACTATAGATGACTACGAACCCTATTTCATTTCCTGCCTATTTTGCCTTATTCAAACTGACGCTTCGTCAACTTTTCTGGAGTCGTCGTGTGCTTCTGATTTCGTTAGGATGCGTGTTGATGCTTTCTATCACGGTGCTGTTTCGCTTTTATGCGCGTGGGACCACGACTATTAATACTTTCATCCCTTACATAACGTTTATTGGTTACGGTTTTTTGACGAATTTATGTGCCATATTCTACGGTTCAGCAATCGTATCGGATGAAATTGATGGTAAGGGGTTGACCTATCTACAGATGCGTCCGCTTCCAAAGTCTATGATACTGTTAACCAAATTTGCAGCATATATGGTTGGAACAGTTGTCATCGTTGGTATCTCACATCTTCTGCTGATGGGGATTATGCAGACACATCCAAAACTCAAAGAACGTCTACTCGTAGTGTTAATGAGTTTTCGGTATACGGGTTCTTTTGCGTTAGGTTTATTTGCGTATGGAACTTTCGCTGTGCTTTTGTCAGTTCGGTTTAAGTTTCCAGTATTATGGGGGTTGCTTTTCGTTTTTGGCTGGGAGCAAATTACAGCGGTTCCTTTCATGTCTACAGGTATTAAGAGGATCTCTTTAAGTCATTACCTTATGACACTGTTTCCAGAATTCAAATTGAGGGGTGAGATGCTTGGGAATCTCTTAGGAGATAAACCACCAGAATGGTGGGTAGCAATCTTAGTACTTTGCTTGCTAACTGCAGGTGCAATGTGGCTATCCATTCGTATATTTAGGGAGCGTGAGTATTTGATGTAGGAAACGGTCATCCTAAGCGGACAATACACGTGCTGTTTCACGAGATACAATAAGTTCTTCATTTGTAGAAACCACGAGTATCTTTGCCCGACTGTTATCTGCTGATATTTCACCTTCACCAGATATTTTCTCGTTTTTTTCAAGGTCTAAATGGATACCGCACCACTCAAGTCCTTCACAGATTTGGATGCGTGTATTTGTTCCTTTCTCGCCTATACCACCCGCGAAGGCGATAACATCAACGCCGCCGAGTGCAGCGATATAAGCACCGATATACTTTTTCACACCGTAGATGTATGTTTCTAAGGCTAATCGTGCGTTGTCGTTACCTGCTTCAATCGCTGCTTCTACGTCCCGCATATCTCCGCTGGTGCCAGAGATACCTTTTACTCCCGATTCTTCAATGAGTTGTCTGCGTATTTCGTCAGTTGAGAATCCCTCTTTATCCATCATATATAGAACAGCAAAGGCATCTAAATCTCCACAACGTGTGGATTGAATCATGCCGTATTGTGTTGATGTTCCCATTGAGGTATCAATAGATTCTCCATCTTTGATGGCACATATAGAGGAGCTTCCTCCAAGATGGCATGAGATGATTCTGTGTCCTTCACTGTTATTCTGTCCCAGTATTTTCGGTACGCGTTCAGAGATATATCGGTGTGATGCGCCGTGGAATCCGTATTTCCGAATTTCGTGTTGTTCTATCCAGAAACGTGGCACACCGAATTCGTAGGCATAATCTGGTATAGTTTGGTGAAACCATGTTTCAAAAACAGCGACGAGTGGTGTATTCGGCAGGAGTTCCTGAAAAGCTCGGATTGAGGCGATATACGCGGGGTTGTGCATCGGTGCAAGCGGGGTGGATTCTTCCAGTGCTGCGATAACGTCTTCTGTTATCCGTGCTGAACGCCAATATCCTTTTGCCAGAATGGTCTTGAATCCGACACCGTCTAATTGGTTCAGGTCTGCAAGGCAACCGACTTCCAGATCGGTAATAAGTTGCATGGCGTGTGCGATTGCATCAATGTGTGATGGTGCATCAATTTCACCTTTACGGGATGGTTTCCCCGGCACGGTGTGTGTGAAGGCAGAGGGTGAATTGCCGATACGTTCCACGCCTCCCTTGACGAGAGAGGTGGATGTTTGCATATCTATGATTTGGTATTTGAAGGATGTGCTTCCTACATTTGCACAGAGTATACGCATGGTGGTGTTTTTTTCAAGTGAATAAAAAATAAGTAATGGGAAGCGTTATATGCCAATTCCACTATAAGCAAGAGGTAAATCATTCCAAATTTTTTCCTCTAACTTTCTGCCTTGCTGTTTTTTGTTTCGACCACCCCATTGTTTGAAAAAGAAAGGTACAGATTCCTGTTGGCATTGGTTCCGAATATCAATTACCCACTCTTTTTGCATAGGTCGCGCCCCAGGTCCCGATTCTCCTCCGACAATAACCCAATCTATCTTATTTAATTCCAGTTCTGGAAGTGGACCAATCAGTGGTTCAAGGGAGAGAAATTTGACGTGAGCATCCGTTTTCCTTAGATCGTCAATACGAAAAGTATAATCCTCATTTTCAACACTGACTCCCATCCAGACATTATTTGGCCATTCTAAATCGGAATTGAATCTGACCAATTGCTTTGATCTTTTTGTGAGAATTTGAAAGTGATGCTGCTGAGCTTGACGCATTGTATCAAAAACTTTTTGAATAAAATCCAAAGGAACGTCTTCATGGAACAGATCGCTCATGGAATTGACAAAAATTAACTGCGGTTTTTTCCATTTCAATGGCACATCAAGTAATTCTTCAACCAGTTTGACCTTATTAGACCATCTTGGACCTGATTCTGTCATTTTCGCAAGTCCTTCATAGGCAAGACCTTCTTTTGAAAACCGGGCAGCGATTCGTTCAGCATAACAGAAGCGGCACCCTTCGGAAACACGGGTACAGCCTCTAACTGGATTCCACGTTGATTGTGTCCACTCAATTGCGGATTTAGTTGCCATTTTGAGGTGCCTCCTTGGATAGAAACATTACTTGTCTTTGGGTGGAAAAGTAACTTTGACTGTGTCGCTAAAAGTGTTTTTTCGACGTTTGTTAGCGGGCGGATCAGTCTGGATTTTTCCATCATCTTCAAGTTTGATAAGGATCTTTCTGTAGTTCTTCTTAATATACGGTGTATCAACGTGGTGCTTGTCGTAGATTTGTTGTCTTGTCATTGTCTCACCTGCGAATTTCTCTAACAACATTTCAGCTAAATCGTCAAGAGGACGTGAGAGTTCAAATAATAAGGTGTATCGGCGGATTGCAGGATTATATTCAAAAGAAGCAACACCTTGGTTTGACTCTGTGCTTTCATTAGCCATGATTTCTTTCATAATTTCATATCCTTTTATATGCTTAGATACGAAGATCATGTGGTGACTTGAACGGCTGCCACTATCAGATTTAAAGCGAAATGGTAAAACGTACTGTCCAGCATTTTCTTTCAGTGCCTGACTAATTGTCTCAATTATGGTTAACTCTCGTTCAGATGGACTCATGGACGATGGGAGATTTCGGAGTTCAGTCGCTCTTTTTTTACCGAATAGAGCATCTATATGTTTCGCTACAGATTGAATTTTAATACTCCTATTAATACTGTTATAGTTAAAGAAAAACATACAGTCACAACCCCAATCTTGCAGAGCGGTAATAATAAGACTGAGTGTAAGTCCTTTGTAACCCCATGGATCTACAAAAAATAGTGTCGGTATACCTTGTACATGATCAAAAATCTGAGCAGATACGTCCTCTTCTTCCCCTAATTCTAAATTTGTAACGATTGGATAGTATTTAAGAGTGTCAATACCTTGAGTTAAGTTGATGGATTCCTCAAGATTCTTGGCATAGTTCAACTTAGCATCGTTAAAAACACTAACTAACCTATCTCGTATTTTCTCATTTTCAATTGCCTTTTCAAGGACAAGAAGAGGAGTAGATTTAGTTCCGGTTTCATAACTACCTGGACCAGAAAAAAAATCTACATAACCAATTAACTTGGTTTTGTTTTTCTTACCGATTATAACATTTGCCCAAGCCCAGAAGTATTTTTCAACAATTCTTGCCTTAACCTGCGACTGTTCTTTAGCTTCATCAAAAAAAGAATTATTTTGCATATTCCTCCTATTCATTATTATAATAATACCACAAATATCCTGTTTTGTCAAACATTATTTAACCATATAAATTGTATCTTATTTATGTTTATTGTTGATGATATCCAATGCACTTTCAACTTCAGTTGTTAATTCCTCTGCAGTTTGCTCAGCAAAAGGAGAAATTCCTGCAGCAAACATCAACTCTGAAAGATCCCATCGTGAAATGTTAAGGAGTCGTGCGGCTTTACCGGCACTGATATCACCTTGCCGCAGGAGTTCAAGCACAAAAGCCTCTTTAGCTTTTTTCTCTGCATCACTCTTATGGCAGAGCAGAGATTCATCTATAGGAAGTGTGAATTGTATATCTACTCTTGTTTTTGCCATGCTTATTATCTCCACATCCGCTCATGAGAATTTTGGAAAAGCAAAAGTTAAGGATAGAGGGGCATTTTAGCATACGTGCTTGCATCTAAATCGTAGAAATTCACGGTCTTCGTTTCTCCCGTTCTTCAATGATAGCACGACTGCCAAGGTTGTCTTCTGGGTTTATTCCGTCCTCCAATTGAAGTTTCTGAAGTTCCTCAGCAGTGAGGGCTTTAGTTTCGGGATCACGTTTCTTGCGTAACGAACGCCGTCTTTTATTTTGTGCTCGGACTCGTGCGGAGCGCGCAGCTGCGCGCTCCGCAGGTGTGAGCGACTTCATGACTGGCACTTGAAGTTTTTCTACTTCTTTTTTTATTTCTGCTAAATCCCATTCAAGTTGATCAATTTTTATGAGTAGTTTTGTGATTGGTGGTATCATAATTCCTTTTCCTGTTTACCCTAAAGAAGTGAAAAAACAGGTTCACGATATTAAAATAACAGTGTTTGCACCTACTACAATCCCTTGCTAAACTATCAATTATTGATTAAACCATCCAGATAAGCCTGAGCATTAGTTTCTGGATTGAATGTCTGTAACTTTTCACTTCTCGCTGCCTTCAGCAAACCTTTATCACTACTTACAATGATTAAATCATGTCCATCTATTCTCAGCTCGTTTGCCTTGTCAAGTGCACATTGCAGAATGATAGCATCAGAACTATTGATAGAGTAAGACTCAATGAATACCACTGAAGCATCTGCCTGACTGTTAGTTGGGTACACTTTTACAACATCGGGTTGCTGGCTGATTTCAGTTTCAAACAATTGTTTGATCTGATTGAAATTTGCTGTAGTAATGTCACGGTTGTTTTTGCGACGGACAAAAATAGACATGACTTCACCAACAGTTACAGGCCTACAAATCATCATTCGATCTGGCGGCACCTTAGTAAAGAAATATTGCATTTCAGGTGTTCCATTTGGTTCGATAATGTACCGTTTGACGACTGCACTTGCATCTAACCAGAAATAGATCACGTAGGTAGCTCCTCATTATCTCAATTCTGATTTTCATCATAAAGAGACCTTAAGAAGTCAAACCCGGCTGCCCCGTATAGATTGCAAATACGGTCAGCAACCTCTTTGTGTTCCATGTTATACAATACACGGACAATTCCTTGAATATGTTCCTGATCGTGATACGGATAAATGTTATTCTTTAGCATTCCGAGATAAATGTCTCCCACTTCTGCCGGGGTATTGGTGGTGTGCGGTAGCAAATCCTCAACGAAAAACGCAGAATCTGTAAGTCCTTTCATGTGCTGCGTAGACATTTTTAGCCATTTTAGTACTTCGGTATCTATCTTATCAACGAGTGCAACCCATCCGGATAAACGAGATAAAACTTCCCCATATTTCTCTATATCGTCTTTCTGGGAGAGGGATTCATATAAAGCACGCCAGGTCGGTCTGACTTTTGCCTTCATCTTCTCTGGAAGACTATCTCTTTGTCGCCAGAAAAAATGGACCAAGTGTGAGAGGTGATTTGGGTTGTCACCGTTTATCAACTGATAAATAAGACTGGTTTTATCGTTTAAAGTTTCGCTGTCTTCTATCCAACCCGTACAAACATGTACAACAAGCCGCTCCAGTACTTCCGTATTCGTAAAATCAGCGGATAACCCTTTTTGATAGTGTCCATGTGCCTTAAGTAGATAATACAGTTCCTCCTGAATGTTAGAGGAATGGTACAAATATCCAGAAAAAGACACTTCCCAATATGTTTCATCTTGTTGAGGAAAAATGTTGTCTATGTTGCTAATGACCCATTCCTTATCAAGATATAGGAGATTTGGTAAATAAGCACCAAGGGCGAAAGAAAACCCAATAGAAGGTTCAATACTCCTGTCCAATCTATCGGTGAAATCCTTTTTGATAGAAAGAGGCCAACGGATCCCTTGTTTTATATTGTTAGTCCTAGCGAACCTTAAAGCATAGTCTATCATCGCCGTGAATGTCTTGCCCTTTACTGAATTAAAAAAAGTGAGAGGTAAATCTACAGTATGCCCCGCAGTAACAATACCTTCCGATTCAACCTTCCGGACAAGTATTAAAAGGATTTCCTCAGCTAAGTGCAAGAGTTGTACATCAAATGCATATTCATCATTTTTTGTTCCATCTGTCACCAAGTCCGCTACAACAGAAAGAACCCAATCCCTATAGTTTAAGCCTGTTTCTTGCTGTTCATCCCAAAACCTTTCTGAGGAAAGGGTTTGATGGATAAATTCCAGCAACGCTGCCCAATTAAATTTCTTCTTATCGCGCCACGCCATAAGGAATCCAGACAAAATTGAATGTTGATACAAGGCCCGAACATCTTGAAAAAGATGTAGTTCTTCCGTAAATCGTTGCGGATCTGTTTTTACACATTCCTCGAATGTTTCTGCCAACCCGCGCTCAGTTGGAGCAGCCAAACTATTCTTTTCCTCTTTAAATTTAATCAAATACTCAGCAATTTGGACATTTGACATAGCAGACAATGCTTCAACTGTCACTGGCCGGACTTCTCCCCACCTTACTTCTGTCCACCACAATAGACCAGGGTGTTCAAGTTTTGCTGGGTTAATCTGTTCGTACTTCTGATAGACAGAGACAATTTCTTTGTTGCCTGTTTCCTTAAGCGCGGATAACCACTCTCGCTTTCTGTAAGCTATAACTTTCGCTCGAGTTTCAAAATCATCGGCAGACACCATGTACTGAGCAGATTCTATCCAGTCCAATATTCGCCCAATTTCGGATTCCTCAAAAGCTTGACAGTTGGTTTGAATCAAATGATAAAGTTCAGGCTTCAGTTCAATATTTTCAAGTGGATTGCCTTCCCATTCCCAAAATAGATGTTTCAAATTCTCGTAATGGTGTGTGACTGCAGTAAGGGCAATCCGTCCGAAAATAGCAAGTGCTTCTTTTTTTATAGGATCATTACAAGTTACCGCCAGTCCTTCTTGCAATAAATCCTTTACTATTTTTTTAATGCTATTATCATATTCAACAGATCGTAACAAATTGGCGGTAAAACCGACCAACAATTCGGCATAACGTCGGTTATGATAATCGGAAAGGTCACTGTCAATCTTGCTTATAATATTAAATGAATATGTTCCCTCATTGATAAGTGATCGAATTCGTGAATAGGCAATCTTCGCTGCCTCAACCCCACATAATTCTACAATGGCTTTCTCATGTTTCTGGAGAGCTTTCCATAACCAGTACTCTTCCATAATAGCTCTTATATTATGATGAATGACTTCGGCATAAAGCATGTCTTCAAGCAGCTGAAGGGTCAGTTCTTTGGCTTTTCCATTAAGAAGCTTTGGTAAGACTGTTTCACCGATTGCAGCGTGTACTAATGTGGTTTCTACTCTGGATTTCAATGCAACACCAATGAACGTTATGTGCCGAGATTCTATTCTCTCTATAGGAAGGGCACAAATAATTTTGATGACTCGTGACTCTGTGTGATCACTTGCTATACTTCCTCCAGTATCATGGGTGTAATTAATGATGGTGTTGACAATATCAGCAAGAACGTTAAAGGTTTCCTCACAAGGTGCTTCCTTAGTGTTATCAGCAACTTTCTCTACGTATCCTAAAGCATTCCAAAAATGTACAGGCTGATCCGGTACTTCCTGAGAAGTTGGTTGTCTGGCAGGATGGAACCATCCTGCATCTTGTAGAGGTTTCAACCAAGCAGGAGATTTGAGATGGCGAAAGAAGTAGTTATATCTAACTCTGGACTTTAGCAGGTGAGATAACGTCTTTATGATTTCCTCTGTTGGTTCTTCGTAAGCAAGAATTCGATCTAATCTATTAAGTAGATTCAAGTAGTTCCCTAACAATTCTTCCAAGACATCCTCAAATTGATGCCAGAGCGGAACAAAGGTTTCTTTTTCTCGAGGATCCTTCCATGCTCCATGGCGGTGGGCAAACTCATGAAATCTGGTAGCAATTCTTAGCCACCTTTGAGCAAGCGGATCATTTAAATCATCAATGTCAAGTGCGGCCAGAATTGAGGCGATATGACCTATGCGATCACTAAGGTTACCCATATCCGTTTTATGGAGCTGTTTTTGGATTCTCTGCTTCTCCTGCTTTAGTGACAAGACATCCCTTAAGCCTCCCTCAATTTCCCGAGCGATATGTGCTAAAAGATAGGAAGAAGTCTCTAAATCGTTGTCATTTAGGACTTTTATTCCAGATAGATAAAAGGCTGCGATCTCGGGACCGATAGCTTCCAAATTCCGGTATATTTCTGACTGCCGTGGAGATAATTCAAGATCGCGGTTTTGAAGTCTCTCAGGTGGCTTTGATAAATCTTGTTGTTCGTCAAATCCGTTTTTCATATTTCACCTCTTACAATACTGCTAACAACATTTTAACACATATCAAAGCAGATTTCCACCTAATTTCCGTGCTTCTTTTTTTAAATCACACCGCGATTTTTTGCCGCCGTGAATGCTTGGCTCCGCGCAGAGTTTCTCACGGAGGCGATGCACCGCATTATGCACATCATCAGATGTGATGCTCAAAACCTCTGTCAAAAACCGTTGATCCAACTCATGACGCACCTCATCTTGATCCGCCTCATTAAACGGCAACATCCGCTTATGTTTCATCTCATTGAAAATCTGATCGGCATTCGTCAATGCATCAGCAGAGAGAGATCGCACATCTAATGTAGGTAAAGTGTATAACGTCAACTGCGATAACATACCTCGCCCAGGCTGCTGTTTACTGCTATGTTTCCAATGACAAAACATTCCTAATGTAGTGTTGCACCAGAGCGTCCAAGGGATTTCATAACGGGGATTCTCAAAAGCGACATTCTTGATTAAGCTTACTCCCAACGTAGGTTTTTCTGTGAAGAGGGAAACGATAGAATTCGCATTAAAGCGTAAACCCAAGTTGTAATGGGCACGACTATTTCGATCAAGAAGCTGCTGTAATTTCGATCTCCCATCAGCGCGAAGTATGCCATGTGCATCAGGTTGCACAAGCATTGCCCTTTGTTCAGGAGATTTCACTTTCCAAAGACATGGGTAGTCATCACTGTCGGTGCACCCGGTTCCCATGTCAAACGCCCCGCGTCCATTCCCACCAAAAACATCCAAATGAGACATTCCAAGCGTGGCAAGGTCTTCAACGCGGCAGATAGAGATTTCTATAGGTGTTGTCTGCGTTGGTAACCACAATTCTCCACTTACTAAACGTTGTGCTGCTTGGATTAATTCCATTGCTTGGACACGGGATGCAGCCCATGCCTCGCCGACTAGTAACGGACAGTCGAGTAGATGCCCAACAATTTCATCGCCTATCTTGAGTTCATCGCCGCCGATTGGGGTATCTTCCATTGTTCGCGTGTTTTCTATCCTGAGGATGCCGTTTCCTATTGCCACGCTTTCAAGTGTGCTTCTCGGTTGATGTAGCAAGGAGATAAACTTCCCACGTCCTGTGTTATCTGCCGTACCTTTCGTCGCGACGATCATACACTCCGCCATTCCGGTATCAGAGGAAAAGGTGCAGCCAGCGGCTTGGGCATCCGCGATGGTAAGGACAATCACGTCGTGATACTCAGTTGCCCACATATCCCGGACTTTTTGCCAATGCGGAGAAGCGAGTGCCGTAGCGGGTAGAATGAAACCCATCGTTGATTTACCGTTTGACTTGAGCATTCTGTCTGCTAAATCGACGAAGTAGGAGGCGAGCCCTGCTTGCCCGTTGGCGACGCGGATGTCCTCTTTTCGGAGTATGCGTCGCATTGCGTCTGTATCCTCTTGGCTTCGTTCACTACCCTCAAACACGGTTTTCGGAATACTGCTGCCGCTATCAGCGTTCGGTTTGCTGAAGGGCGGATTCTTCACTACAATATCGAACTCACTATGCCGAAACGCTTCTTGCCGATTGACAGTGGCATCCCCTTCCCCTCCGACTTGTCTCGCTTCACTCTCCATGAGATAGAATATCTGCGTCTGCTCAGGGGTATTGAGAAGATCCAGGGCACCAAGGGCGTAACTACCATCTGTCTGTTTTCCGTAAGGGAGTGTATGAATCCGGGTACGCCCGATCTTCTTGTCGGGATAGGTACTGGTTAGGAGTGAAGCGGTGAGATGGCTGGCGTTGGGCATAATATCACATCCACTGATATTGTGTTCCATCATGTGGGTGTGGATATCTTCCCCGATGCCCCCTGTTTGTTCATACATGTTGAGAATGCGCTGGTATACACCGCTGAGGAGAGCTCCTGTACCGCATGCGAAATCCGCTATTTTCAACGTATGAACCGCGGGTGTATCGTTTTCGTGATTCTGAGATGTCATCGGAAGTACCAATGTGGATAAAAGTGCTACTGCCTCAGGACGGGTATAGTTCGCCTTAATATATTTTCGATCTATGATGAGACGTTGGAAGACGATACCCGCTAATTCGTGGACTTGGGTAATACCTCTACTGACTAATTCGTGTGCTGCCCGACAGAGGATAGACAAAATCCTGTTGACCAATTTATCATCGGTTGCGGTCGCGTGTACAAGTTGGCGCGCAACATCAAAGATATGGTGATAGTTGATTTCGTGAATAACATTCCAATCATTCAGGACATCACTGTAATTAACAGATGTTGTATCTGTGGTGATCTGCGCGAGAGAGGATACTTGTTCCATTTCAGGT
The DNA here is from genome assembly GCA_022824835.1 of Candidatus Poribacteria bacterium. Classification (GTDB taxonomy): domain Bacteria; phylum Poribacteria; class WGA-4E; order WGA-4E; family WGA-3G; genus MSPOR6. The sequence continues at coordinate 41,490 of JAJDZB010000078.1, forward strand.
TTGCCTGCAAGAGAACTCTGGAAGACAAATGCGTTGGTGATAATCAGCATTGCCATTCGGGTAGTTTGCTCACCGTGTTGCTGGTGAAGAATGTTACTGATTGCCTCGCCGATGCTGGGACGCGTTGCAATTGCTGCTTCCAACAGTAGCGCAGCTTGATTGATACGGTGTTCTAACAATGCTGCAGCTTCCTGAATCCTTGAGTTCGGCGTTGCCCCGAGTTGAAGTGCGATGGCTACATCCCCGATTGTACCTTTTGCCCATCCTTCCTGCGGAAACCTGTCGGTTTCTGATCCATCTCTACTCAGTAGGATGTAGTGAATATCATCTGCTTGTCGGAGTTTCTGTTCAAGGTCCCGGCGTTCGACTTGTAGGAAACGCGCGGGAATTCGGAGTGCCATAGCAGTGTTAAGGGTTTCCGCCATCATATTCGGTGCAGGTAAGAGTTCTTCACCGAGGTGTTGAAATGCTTGCGGTTCACCCCGTACATTCGGACTTTTACCATCAAGTTTGACTTCAATAGCAACAGGTTCACGTCCGAGTTCAGTTACAAAAACATCAGGACATTTCAGATTGTTTTTGAAAGGCCGCGCTTGCTCCGCGAGGGTCCAAGTACTCCGCATCCTATTGAGGATATCCACAAGCTTTGTTGTAATTGTGTTTTCATGTTGTCTTGACATGTCAACCTATTCTGCTTTCGGCAATGTCGGTAACGTTAAGCGTGGACGATTTCCGAAATCTGGGAGTTGGGGTGGGTTCTCTTCCATCTCCTGTAAGAGTATCTCTATGGCTTTGTCAAGTTGTGGATCGCTTTCTGTGAGGTAGTCTTGCGGACGGTAGTCTACTTCTATGTCGGGGTCGGTGCCGTAGTTTTCTACGTTCCAACCGACATCAACGAACCAGAATGAGTATTCGGGTTGGGTTGTTGAACCGCCATCTACAAATCCTTGGTGTGGTGAGATGCCTATTACGCCTCCCCACGTGCGTTTACCGATGAGTTTCCCTAACTCCATTAACTTGAAGCAGTGTGAGAAGATGTCGCCATCAGATCCAGCGTTTTCATTTGTGACAGCAATCATTGGACCTAATACTGAGGTTGCTGGATACGGGTGCGGTGTTCCCCATCGTGGTATATCATAGCCGATACGGCGACGTGACAGTTTTTCTAATATCAACTGTGAGACATTTCCGCCACCGTTATAGCGAACGTCAATGAGTAGTCCGGGATAACTGACCTCTGTGAGGAAACCGCGGTGAAACTCAGAATATCCACGTCTTCCCATATCAGGAATGTGGACGTATCCGACTTTTCCATCAGTTTTTTCGTGAACATATTTCCGATTCTGTGCTACCCATTCGCGGTATCGCAACTCACCTTCGCCGCCAAGAACTTTAATTGTTACAACCCGTTTTTCACCATCACTGGCATTTTTGAATGTGGTCTGTACCTCTTGTCCACCGAGATTGACTAATAATTCGCCTGGTGAGACGTTTTGGTTAAGCTGCTGTCCACCAATAGAGAGCAGGATGTCGCCTTCCTGAACATTGATTCCGGGTGCATTAAGCGGTGAATCTCTGCGTTCATTCCATGTATCGCCCCGGACGATGTGATTAATGCGATACCCGTTGTTCTCTGGATCGTAGGTGAAATCAGCCCCAAGGAATCCTTGTCCGTAGTTGGGTGAGCTGCGGTAATCACCACCGGATTCATAGGCGTGTGAAGTGCCGAGTTCACCTTGCATTTCCCACATGAGATCGGAAAATTCAGCCCGTGTTGCTATGCGTTCAAGTTGTGGCAAATAACGGAGGTAGACGGTTTCCCAGTCAACGTCTGACATATCTTCGGTCCAGAAATAATCGCGTTGCAGTCTCCATGCTTCCCGATACATCTGTTTCCATTCGGCAGTTGGTATGACAGAAGGCCGTATCCTGTTAAGATCTATCCATCCAGTGTGTCGGTTAGAACCGCCTTTACTTCCACCTTTCTGACCGTCATCAGCTTTCTTTCCAGCTTTTACGACTCGAATGCGATTTCCGGTGCGGTATAGTAGGGATTTGTTGTCTCTGGACAGTGAAAAAGATGCGATATCTGAAATAAGGACTTCTTTTTTCTGTTCCTTGAAATCGTAGGCGTGCAGTTTACCTTTGGCACTGGCATCATCTTCACCTGGTGTGTTGGTCGCATGTTGAATAGGGTATGTTGTGAAGATTGCTTTCCCCTCAACGCCAGCGATTTGTCCGTAGCGTCCATGAGAATATGGAAAAGCGACAACGCGTTCTTGAATACCATCCAGTTCAATATTGATGGGTTCTTGCTTTTTCTTGTCCTTCTTCTCTTTAGCTTCACCATCCTTTTCATTGGTATCATCGTCCCCGTTTTCCTTCTTTTCTTTTTCCTTATCTTCTTCAGGTGCAGGTGTCGCTGGTTTAAACGGGTTAGGCAAATCCTTCTGCAATGTCACCAGTAGTGGACGCGTTGCGATAGGGAAACTGAGTTCAAATTGTAATGCATCACCGACAGGATCAAATTCACGATGAGATAAGAAATAGAGGTATTTTCCGTCTGGGTCCCATGCGGGGGCGAAATCATTGAATTCTGGTTTGGTTACATAGGTTGTTTCGCCTGTTTCAACATTACAGATTTTGATTGACAATGCTGTTTCTGTTACAGGAAAACTATATGCGATCCACTTTCCATCTGGTGACCAAGTTGCTCCTCCTATGCGTTTGTATTCGCTTTTATCAAGCACCCGTATTTCTGGTGTATCGAGTTCTATATGGAGCAGTTCGAAACGTTGGTTAACGATGAGGAGTTGGTCTTTTAGGTCATCACCTTTGGGACAAACGGTGATTTGTCTGACATGTCCTATATCCAGTTCGTCAAGTCTTTGTACCTCGGAACTGCCATCGCGTGTGTGGATTTCTATTGCTTCTTCTCCGCCTGCATCAGAAAGCACTAAGATGCGTTTTCCATCGTTCAACCATCGTGGTGCTCTGTATCGTGTTCCGTTGCGTTCTCCGTGCTGGAGAACTGCTCCATCCCAATTTGCCATTGAGAAGAGTTTGCCTCGTGACGTCAGGGTAACAGATCTGCCGTCTTCAGATAGCATACTATCTTGAAGGTATTGAGAAGCGTTGACGAATTTGCGTTGTCTTTGTATACGTGGACTGCGAAAATCTATTTCGACTTGTTGGTTCGTGTCGTTTTCAATATCATAGACCCACAGGTCTGCTCCTGCATGATAGACGATATGTTTTCCGTCTGTTTGTGCTGAGCGGCTGTAGTATGTTTCTTGATGTGTGTGGCGTTTTATGTCTTCAGCGGATGTAGTGCAGGAGTAGATATTTCCGACCCCTTCGTGGTCAGAGATAAAGTATATTCTGTCTTCAATCCACATTGGTGTGGTAAAGTTGCTTTCTTCAACAGGTATAAAAGGCTTGAAGTCGCCATCTCCTTGAGTATCAATCCAGAGTTGACCTGCGGTGCCGCCTCGGTATCGTTTCCATCGTGCGGGTTCTCGTGTTAGTCTGCCGAGTATGACGCCTCCGTTTTTGCCGAAAGATATATGGTTGGCGGGTCCGTAGGGTAGTCGTTTGGGTTCACCCCCATTAGGAGAGATACTCCAGATCCATGCGCCGAAAGCTGAGTTTGCACCACTGGCATATAGGATGTTTTGTCCATCTGCATCCCATCCGACAATACTTGCATTACTGCCTTGATATGTAAGTCGTTTTGCTTCTCCTCCGAGTGCTGGCATGACATATACTTCTGCTGGACCTTCCTCGCGTCCAGCAAAGGCGAGGTGTTCACCGTTTGGGGATAACTGTGGTGTTCCCGTTGCGCCGAGGTTGGATGTGAGTCTTCGTGCAACGCCACCCCTTATTGGGACTGTCCATAAATCATCTTCACACACAAATACAATGGTTTCTTGAGAAATAGTTGGGAATCGATAGTATCCTGACATTCACACCTCCGAGTTGTATAGAGCTTTATAGGATTAAAGATAGAGGCGAGGCACCGAATCACACCGAATTCAGTTGATATCGGTTGGACCTCGCCTATAGATTTGATGTTATTCCAAAGCATATCTTGAAATAACGTTTTGATTTATTTGGTGAAAAAATAGAAGTATGATTACTGATTTCCTTCTAATTTTGCTTGTTCATTAGCATCGGGTCGGTTTCCGAGCCATAGTTTTACGGCAGGACTGCTTGCGATGCGTCGATTTCCAACTGATGCGTTGATGACGAATGTATACGGTCTGGTCTGTTGATTACCGATGAATGGGTTTCGTCTGATTTCGTTATTGCCTCCGGAAATGATTTCAGGTTCAAGGGTTATGGTTGCTTCTGAGACACCTCTACGAAGAACGGTTGTTTGTCGTTGGAGTCTGACACCGACAGGTAGTCCGACTACAGTAAGGTTCATGTTTTGTCGATTACGGTTACGGCGTTCAACTACTATCTTTATATCAACGGGTCCATCAGGTGTAACGATCACTTCGTCAGGTATTGTAGACACAATGATAGGTGTTGCTTCCGTGATACTGACGACAATGTTCTTGCGCTGCACAGTCTGGTTGTTGTTCCGTATTTGGAATATTTCTATTGGACTTGCGGTGCGTCTGATCTGTTGTCCGGCGGTTGTTGTGACTGTGCCGACGACTTGGACGACGCTATGTGCTAAATCAGCATCCGGTGCGGCAGTTAGGGTTAGATATCCTTGTTCATTTCCGCCTTCGGATAGGATAGCGCTCTGGCTTGCGGTAACACCGGGTGGTAGATTTTCGACTGAGAGTAGAATAGGTTCAGTAAACCCGACCCGTCGTTGCAAACTAACGTCCAATAGCACTGTTCCCCCGCGTCCGATGTTTGGATTATCAGGTGTTACTGATATAGCGAAGTTTGGCGAAGTGGGTCGTATATCTAAATGATAGACGTATCCGTCTCCGCCTTTCCCAGAGATGTCTTCGACTCGGAGTGCGTATACGCCGGGTTGTGCGAAGCTGTAGTCAATAATTGCGTCTCTTCTTCCGCCTCTTCCGGCATTATTTCTCAAGACTCTGCCTTGATCATTTAAGAGTGTAAGGGATGGACTTAATGGTGAGTTTAGTTTTTCTGCGGATAAATCTATGGAATAGCCTCCGATGTCAGCAAAGAAGCCCCACGGACCGTAGCCGTTTGTAATCTTGAAGAGTATCTTGTTTCTTCCTTTCGTGACAGGTAGTTCAATAACGTCGTCTCCTCGTCGTAGCGCACGGTGCACGTATTTACTAAAGATGAGTTTATCGTTAACCCATATTTTGATTGTGTCGTCTGAACCGAGGGATAGCAGGTATTTCTGGTCGCGTTCAGATTCAAAGTATGTTAGTGCGTAGCCTGTTACGTCATCTTCTGGTACATTTGAGAAAACGCCTTCACCTCTTGCGTTGGTTCTGTACCATTTAATGAGTCGTCCGTTCTTTCCTTCATATTCTTTGTCAAAATCAATTTCAAGTTCAGGTGGATAGACGGCATCAAATCCCTTTTCATCGGTGTTGTCGAAAGGGTGTATAACCCACCAAGGTCCGAGTCGTGAGCCTTCTTCAATGGTGAATTGGTAATAGTCTACTTCTCCTGGGTTAGATATTCGTCCACTGATAGCCCCTGGTGTTGTAAGTTGTTGTGCGTTTTCGATCTGTTTTGCTATGAGTTGCCCCATTCGGACGACTTCTTCTGCGACGAATGCGATAATGCGGTCGCGCTGTGTTGGTGTAATGTCAGCATTCTCTTTTCCTGCCATTCGGGTGATGGTGGTTTCCCACTGTTCTGCTGTAAGTGCGCGATTATCTGGTGACCGAAGTTCATGGCAGGCTGAGCATTTTGCCTGAAAAAGGATTTCGGATTCAGCACTTTTTGCCTGTTCTCCATCTTCTTCATCTGTTTCATTTGCATCGTCTTTCGCAGCATTCTTTATCAGATGTTCAGTATCTTCAGGAAACTCATTTGCGAAGAATGGGAATATGCCATAGGTTGTTCGTATGAGTTTCAATCCAGGTTGTTCGTTAGTTAGGTCAACTTCCCAGTCAGTTTCTGGTAGGTTTTCTCCACCGATTTTTGTCTGTATTTTTTTTCCGATTTCTCCACCTGTGGGATAAATATAGGTGTTATATGGCACGACACCGCTCATCAATCGGTAAACAGAATCTGGGTTACCTCGATAGAGAAGGTCTCGAATTCGTAAGAAGTATTTTCCATCTTCAGGGATTGTGAAGTCGATTAGCGGATCGAGGCTGTAGAATCCGTTGCTTCTTGCGAGTTCTGTACCTTGTTCATCAAATAGGGAGATGGTTGGATTGAAGAATTGTTGACTGATTTTGTTATATCGGTATGCTTTTACATTGAAAACGCAGCGATCTCCTTTATAGCCCTCAAATGTGTAATAGTCTTGATCGCCGCCTGTGTGTATGACACCGTTTATGATGATGGGTAGTTCGATGGTCGTTGCGGAGTCCGGATCGTTGTTGGTTTCAGTTTCAAATGTGTCGGGTACGTTTGTGATTTCAAAGGGCCATGCGGTGGATGCTCCATTTTTTCCGACGATTCGTAGTTCTCGTACGCCTATTGGTGCATCGGGTGCGATGACTAATTCAGCGGTCATGCCGCCACTTGCGCGTGCAGCAGATTTTAGGTATTGTGTAATTTTTGTTTGGTCTTCTTCGCTGATTTCAGCGCCTTGGTTATCTACCATGCGTTTGACGACTCTTGCCCATTGTGTTGCTGTCATGGATCGGTTGCTTGGTGATCGGAGTTCGTGGCATTGTCCGCAGTTTGCTTCAAAGATGGGTTTGTTGGTTTCATCTACTTTCCCGCCGCCAGCGTTGAGCGTTCCGGTGATACCGGGTGCCCCTTCTACAATGAGTTTATATGCGCCATCAAGGTCTGATCCTTGTATTTTGACTTCGACGGTATTTCCGACTTGTGCGCCGGCCGGGAAGAGAGAATTCAATCTGGGTGTTGCTTGTGCCCATAAGTTTAGTGGTGCGGCAAACAGGCATAGAAGCGTGAGATATAGAAAGGGTTTCAAGTTCGGCATGCGTTTTTTATTCGGGTCAATTAGATTGTTTTTACTTCCGGTCATGATTATTACCTCCATGAATTATGGTAAATTTTTGAATTAATTATACAGTCTGTACCAGTGCGGTTGGGAAACCGCACCTACCGTGGTCCGAAAGTGTGTAATTATTTTTAAACTTCACCATAATATCTACTCATTGTTTATATTTGCGATTTTTATATTTCCTTAAGGGGACAATATGAACAGATATTCTCCGAAAAACAGATAAGGTGCTGCGCTAAGTTGTTAGAATTCGTGTGTTAACGTATTTTGTCTGATATTCCAGATTCGGACTTTTCCATCGCGTCCCCCTGCGGCGACGTGGTTTCCATCAGGACTGATTTTTACGGCATAGACAGCATCTGGTGTATCTTCAAATGTGCGGCGTCTGTTGCCGTTGCGTATATTCCAAACAATCACTCTGGTGTCGGCTCCTCCTGAAACGATGACTTCATCTCCGTTCCAGATGCCGGTATCTACGGTATAGACGGGTCCTTGATGTCCGTTGAATTGTCTGACGGGTGCGCCGCGTGTAATTCCGTTCTCGTTCTGTGTGACTCTCCATGTTCGGACGACGTTATCAGCTGCACCGGACACGATGACGTTTTCTCCAGGAGCGAAAGCGAGTGAATACACAGCATCGTCGTTGCCGTCGAAGCTGACAAGCACTGTATAAGTTTCAGGGTCCCACACTTTTAGTGTTTTATCTTCACTACCTGTGACAAAGTAGTTGCCGTTGGGATGGTACAACGTGGACAGCACTCTTCCGACGTGTTGTGTTAGCCATTTTGCTTGTTCATCTATTGGCTGTGCTTCGTCAAGGTTTTTTAGGTCAATAACGGCACTAAATTCGTCCATGCTTGCGGTAAGTAATTTTGCGTTATCTGGACTGAGTGCGATAGATTCAATAGTGTCAGCGTGTATCTCATAAGTCTTTATGAGTTCTTCTGCTTCAACGTCCCACAAGAGGATTTCACCGCTTTGTGCTGCTTTTCCTCCTCCTGCATACAACATTTTTCCATCAGGCGTGAATTTTATACATCTAACTCTTCCTGCATGGGGTTCATAGGCACGTGTCATTCTCTGTGTCTCTAATTCCCAGAGTTCAACCCACTGATATTTTCCGACAGCGATTGTTTTTCCATCTGGACTAAATTCGAGTGCCCAGATAGGAGACAAGGTTAAGTGTTCTTCCTGTGCATGTTCATCTGCTTGTATGATATTTATGAATAAGGTGAAGAGAAGGATACTGCATAATGGGAGTAGCGCGTAAATGCATTTTTTCATGGTTTAGTCCCAAAGTAATGATATGAATTGCAGCGGGAAAGGAACCCAGCCCTTACAAACGGACAGACGCTATGCTGAGTTAATAACATGTAATGCAAGATCAGGTTTTGTTGACCTTGCATTACATGTTATGTAGGTTCTATTCTACTTATGCTAAGACACCTCTAATGGGTCTTCCGCCGCGTGATAGAACGATGCGAACACCGTCAGGCGATTCGATACTCTGATTGTAATCAATCCCGAGGCTTTGATAGATTGTAGCAGACAGGTCTTCAGGTTTGACAGGTGTTTCAGCGGGTTCTATTCCGAATGGGTCTGATGCGCCGACAACTTGTCCACCTTGGACTCCACCACCTGCTAACATAATAGAGAAGACTCTCGGATGATGGTCGCGTCCACCGTTTCTGTTGATGACAGGTGTTCTACCGAATTCACCCATAGCGAGTACTAATGTGCTGTCAAGAAGTCCTCGTTGGTCGAGGTCGCCAATCAACGTAGACATTGTATGGTCAAAAGTGTTGAGTTTACCTGGTAGAGAAGAGAAGATGTTGTTGTGGTTATCCCATCCGCCGTTACTGACGGTGACGAAGTTAACGCCAGCTTCAACGAGTCTTCTTGCCAGTAGACAACTTTGTCCGAATGTGTCTCGTCTGTATGCGTCCCGTATTTGTTTAGGTTCTTTTGACAGGTCAAATGCGCCGCGTGCGTCTTCTGAACTCATAAGGTTGTAAGCGGATTTGTAGAATTTATCCATTGCTTCAACTTTAGGGTTCCCAGCTTCATATTTTTTGAAAGCGTTGTCGACAGCATTCCGCAGGTCTTTTCGTTCCTCAACTCGTTCATAAGAGACATCTCTGGGAGGTTCCAGATCGCGCACTTTGAAGTTATTGCTTGCGGGGTTTCCATCTGGCGAGAAGGGAGCGAGCGATGCGCCTAAGAATCCGCCTCCTGCGTAAGCGACAGGTGAGGGTATGGCAATATAAGGTGGCAATGCGGTGCGCTGTTCTTTGAGTTTTGCGACGACAGCCCCGTGTCCGGGAACCGCGAAACCGGGTAAAGGTTGATATCCTGTAATCATGTAGTGTGTACCGCGTTCATGAGCGGCTTCTGGTGACGTCATGGATCGGATGATACACAGTTTATCTGCCTGTTTTGCCAATCTTGGCATGTGTTCACTAATCTGAATACCGTTAACATTTGTTGCAATTGGTTTGAATAATCCGCGTATTTCTTCAGGTGCGTTTGGTTTAAGGTCCCACATATCAAGATGACTTGGACCGCCGCCTAACCACACAAGAATGACGGATTTTGCTGTGCCTTCTTTTGCTGTCGGTTCAGCGAATGCTTTTAATCGGAAAAAGTCAGTAAGTCCGAAGCCGAAGAATCCTAAGACGCCAGCTTTAATAAGGTCTCTGCGATAAAATCCTTCGCAGTCTGTGTTTGTGCAGTCTTTTTGAGGCATAATTTCCTCCTGAGCTTGGTTAGCAGTTAATTCCAGGGATAGTTACGTCAATTAGTTTAACTCTTTTTTTACACTAACAAGTTGCATATTTATATGGGAGGGTTTTACCTTAATAAAATGATGTGAGATTCGGAGCGGTAACCCTTCCTAACCGCACTTCACGTTGAGAATGCTTCAATTATATCTTATTAAATTGGTGATGTCAAGGAAAAAATGTCTATAAAACCAGATTTCTTTAGTTGTAGCGTATTTTGGGATATGTATTTTGGAACATAAGACTTCTGAATTTTTGTATTTTCGTTAAATTAACTTGACATTTCCCTCTTTGTAAAAGTCACGGATTCGTGACAAATTTGTCACAGGCGTGACTTTTTGTCACTGGTCTGTTAATCCAGTCTGTGTAAGGTGTTGTAGGCTATTTATTTGCATAAGTAAAATTTTTATTTCCTGCAAACGTGTAAAATTGAAATGTCAAATACATTTTACGTGTTTTGCTGTGGAAGTCCAATTCGAATTATTTGAATTTTTTTTGAATTTTCGTTGTATTTTTCATATATTCTCATATTGAAAAGTGTACGAATTCGTACAAAATAGTGTACACGCGTACATTCTTGTACATCGCTTGTGCAGTTAGTGACTGCAAGGCTTTGTGGCGTGTTTTCTGGCTGATTCAATTTTTTTATTTCGCTCATAAGTACACAATTCTCTCTATGTTGAAATATGCATGAAAAAGTCGGTTGTTTCTGAAATTATGATTATTTCTGGACATTTTGTAGAATAGCATCGTCAACGCCTTTTTACATAAACTTATAGCAATGCAGTTAATAACTTTTGTTTTTATTGTAACACATATAAATACTGATGTCAAATTAAAATTAGGGTGGAAGAGGGAAAGGATGGAAGAGGAGAGGGGTGGAAGAGTGGAAGAGTGGAAGGGTGGAAGGGTGGAAGGGTGGAAGGGTGGAAGAGTGGAAGAGGGGAGGGTGGAAGAGAGAAGGGTGGAAGGGTGGAAGGGGTGTGTAAAGTTATTGGTATGTATGTTGTCTGAACCTGGATTTACAGGATTATAGGATTTACAGCAGGATAATCACATATCAGCACCCGCTGAATGCCATACGCGCATTCATAGCGTTGATTTCGGTGCGGAAGGTGTATAGAAAGCATATCCCACGAAAACCTAAGCATCAGCGGTGCGAAAGGTATGAGGATAATATCGGTTTTATATTGCCTGCCAAGAAGAGGGAATTTCTTTAAATTGACGCTTATGGTTGGAGAAAGATAGCACAATCAAGGATGAATGTGCTACAGCAGGATCAAGATGAATGGCGTGCGGAGAATTGTAATGAAGGATGAATGTTGGAGAAGATGCACAATCTAACAGAATGTGCTACAGGCATGGTCTTGGGAATCGCTAAATTGATGATTATAGGGTGATTTTAGCAAAACTCTCTTTTTCTGCGTTCTCCGCGTTCTCCGTGCCTTCCGCGATTCTGACGCGTAATCTGTCTGAAATCGCGGAAAGCGCGGAGGAGGTTGATACTCTTCTTCCTCTTCGTATGAAAGGATGTGTAAAATTTTTGTCATTTAAGAAAAAGTATCACTGAACCCTTGCTCCAGCGGAGCAATATGTCTATAGAAAAAAGATTGTCAACGGGCTGCACTCCAGCGGAGTGCTATGTACCTCAACGGACGCGTAGAGATTTTGGCACGGAACTATCGGAATCGCGGATTATCACGGATGACACGGATTGCGCGGATTGTTGAGTTTGTGTATCAAGATGTTATTCACAAGGGATGTATTCTTCTGAAGCGTTTGCTGTTTGTCTATCTGTTGTGCAAAAATGGTTATCCTACGCATACATCCTTGAATTTCCAAGTCATTAATCCGTGTCATCCGAGATAATCCGCGATTTTGACAAAAAGGTGACAATAATTTTACACTCCAAACTAAGGTTGACTTTACACTAGACTTACACAAAATTGTTGACACAGGTACGTTAAAAGGGCTAATATAACCTGTAAAGAGTTAAAAAACTACAAGAGATCATACCTTGATAATTTTGAATCTTTGTTGACTGCTCTATGAACTTTCCACTAACTCATTTTGTGTATTACAGTGAGTAGTACAACATATTATGAAAGGAAAACTTATGTCATTTAATTTTCTTAAGCGGAAATTATTGAAAAAATTAGGAAAGCTTACAGCACGAAGAGTGCTATCTGATTTTCGTGAATTACAACGTAGGCATTCCGATTTGTCAAAAGAAGAATTATACTACTTAACAATACTAAAAAGTCCTGGATATACAGAAGACTTTGCGCGTAGGATCATAGATAGTGCAAGAAAATTCGATGATGTTGAAAGATTTGGCTTACAATCTATTGCTAAACGAATGTTTACCCATGAACAAATGGATATGTTGGATAGCCCCTTAAGCTATCATGACTTTAGGAATTGGAACAAAAAGCCTACTCATAGTGAAGCATGGGAAGCTATAGAAGACGCAATTTCCGATAGCCTCTAGTTGAAAAGGCAGTCAGATTCTGAATTTATTTAACGTTCTACTTTGAAGGTTCTAGGTCTTGTTTACATTCATGAAATCTTGCATACCCCAATGTTGTTTTGCGTCTCGGAAGTTGAACTCAATTTGAAAGCGAAGTGAATAATAATCTATCAGTTTTTCTGCGCCAAGTTCTAAAGCAGCACTGAACAATAAGACGTGTGCTAGCTGTTTCGTGGTCAGGTCCGTCTTTAGTATACAAACGACGTTCAGCGGGTCTGGGAACTTTTTGTGGCGTAATTCCATTTGATTTATTAATGAGAAAAAAAGCGCGATAAACCATGAGTGTATTTTCCGTGTTTGCTTCTGACGACTTCGTCGCCTGCTAAGATAAAAACACTCTCATGATCAAGCAAGTGTGTACGAAAAAACGTCCAGTACATTGTCGTCCAAGGAAGAACAGTGTTGAAAAAGCGTTGTATTGTGCGGTAGCTACCTCCTTTAGATGTCCAGCGAGAGACATTCAAAATTGTAATTGAAAAATGGTTCGCAGTTCGTTGAACTGGCTTAACTACATTATTATGAGAATGTCTTGGATGTCGCATATTCAGACAAAAACTAAGGGTTTGAACCTTTCTAAGCATTACGCACAGCAGATATAACTTCTTGAGCAATGTTGTTTGCGTTATACATAAACTTGTCTAAACAAGACTGACATACAAGTTCTTTGTCAAGCATTCTTGGCAAAGCTCTACGGAAGTTGTAATCATCATTGACTAAACAGGACATTGTTGTTAAGGACAATCTACACCTACCACATTCAACACCGTATTTTTCAGGTATTTGTTGTAATGTATTGGCAGAAGAGTGACGCAGAGGTAAATAATCGGGTTTAATAAAGATTCCTTTTCCACAAGGAGTGCGGCAAAGTAATCCAAATTCATATAAAACTGCAGACATTTCATCAAAACTTATTGGTGGTTTAATTATACCTGCCACTGCAAAGGCAGTACGGCATTGTTCACATAAAGAAACAGATTTAGGTGGGAAATCGCCAAAGAGTTTTCTACCTAACCATTTTAACATTGTTTTCTCCTATAGGATTAAGCAAAATCCAATTTGTGATGATATAAATAAACATCAACCTTTAATTTTGCTTTGGTTGCCAATATGATACTGTACCCATTATAGACAAAATGAGGTGGGTACTTACCCAGTAGTGATGCATAAATTAGCAAAATACCATCTGAATCTTGCTGCATCCTCTTATCTGCTACAATAATGACATTTATGACAAAAGTTGCCAATGAAAATTCAATCTGATATTCATTGTAAGTCCTGCCTTTTTTGCCGTAGTCATTTACTTGCAAGGATTTTACCCGTGTGTGAAACGTCTGTCAATGGACTTTATTTACCGGAATAGACGTTCAGGTTCAAGAAGCTTGGTGTCAAAATTTGCTACGATGCTTTTACACGTCTCATCAAGTCTATCCCTACCAACTGTTATTACACCTCCTCTTGGAATTCCAAAAGCAGGGAATTTCGTATAATGCTCACGCCAAAAATCATTGAAATGATTGGGTGGAATCCTTTTAGTATACCAATATGACAATGCGACTGTTCCTGTCTTTGAGCCATCTTTGTATTTGTCTTCAAGCATTGCAATACTAATCATGTATTGGAATGTTGCACGATCTAAATTGAGGTCTACAATTTCAACATCTCCTAAACTTCGCAATTCCCGTTTGATATAACTTCTCATCAAGTTCTGAAGTCTTTTTTTAGACTGAGTATCATCGTTGTTTTCTGCGACACCGACTACTACTTTGAACTTTTCAGGTTCAGTTTGAACGGACACTTGGCTATGGCTGCCTTGTAGACATAACATAGTAATAGTAAGTAATATGAACATGCAAGATTTTTTCATGGTTTATACTCCTTTTAGTATAGGTATGTTTTTTTAATCACACTCATCGTATTCATCATGGACAGAAATCTTCGCTCCATCTGTTAGATACACCTCAATATAATCTTCAAGCAGCCAGACGTTTCCTTTTGTTTCTCGGTATCCGCCAGTTTCTATATGCCATTCGGGAGATAGCGAGTAGCTGTTGTGTTAGCAAAGGAAAAGATATCGTATTTCATGTATTTTTTCATTTCTCTGTATCAATATTTGTTTGTATATGAATTTATATACTCTACCAAATCATCAGAGTTATGATACCATTCATTTTTATGCAACAAATGTTTGAACTGGTTATGTAGACTCTTCTCTTTAGTTCCTGCTTCAGACCATGATGAAACTTCAATATATCCCAAAACTTTGAGACAGAAAGGATTACCGCCCTGCAATTCTGAAATGCGATTGTTTTTCTGTCCATTTTTTGTTTCTGCATATTTACCAAAATTGTGTTTCTTACACTTGCCAATTTTGATAAAATCCTTACATTCTATAAAATATACAACAGATTTATCCATATCACACACATTCTCCTATTATTTGATATTCTGCATTATACGACACTGACGATCTCTTGTCAATATCCCTAATGCAATGGGCAGTGCCATTCAGTTTTAAGAAATTGTAGAGTTTCTCGTCCTTTTTTCAGGATCCGGTGCGGTTAGGAAACCGCACCTACCGGGCCTGGGTGTCCATAATTGGACTAAAAAACCGAGAACTGAATGGCTCTGATGCCATGGGTGTGTAAAGTTATTGTCACCTTTTTTGTCTGAGTCGCGGACTATCACGGATGACACGGATTGCGCGGATTATTGGTTTGGAAATTCAAATATGTATGCGTAGGATAAGCATTTTTGCACAACAGATAGGTAATCGGCAAACGATTCAGAATAGGAGATCCCTTGTGAATAGTACCTTGATACACAGACTCAACAATCCGTGCCCATCTATGTAACTGGGGTGTCATCCGCGATAATCCGCGATTCTGACAGTGTGATTCTGACAGTTAAGGGGCAAAATCTTTACGCGTCCGTTTAGGTACATAGCACTCCGCTGGAGTGCAGTCCGTTGACAATCCTTTTTCTATAGACATATTGCTCCGCTGGAGCAAGGGTTTAGCGATCCTTTTTCTTAAGTTACAAAGACTTTACACACCATGTCTGCTGTCTAACTACATTCGTGCAAATTCTTTTGTTAAGCATAAGTATATCATATTTAACCGATGTAGACAATTTCTATTTAGAATGGGAATAGAGAAATAGAATACCTTGACAAAGAGGGTTTCACGTTGTTAGAATTAATCCAACGACCTACACCAATAGAAAAATCACAAGGAATATTTGAAAGGATTTCGCAACAATGGATGAAATGATAGAACAACTCGCTGAAGCAGCTATAGATGCAGTTGCCAAAAACGCATCAAAGGCAAAAGATGCTCTGACTACAGAGAGCGTGAAACGGAGGATCGACGAGAAAAAAGCTATATCTGATGCTAATATTGCAACTACTCAAACCGCTACTCAGATGTTAACAGACAAAATGAAAGAGATAGGTGTTCCCGATGAGTATGCTAAAAAAGCACTTATCAACGAATTAGAAAGGATAGTTAACAAACAATCTATACTGGATAAAATATGGGAAAAAACCAAAAGAATATTTCAGGGAACTCCACAAGACGACACTATTCTGGATGAAGAAATTGGGGACATTAGTGATGATTGGTTAAATCAGTTTAGAGAGTCTGCATGTCAAAAGAGTTCCGAAGAAGCTCAAGAACTGTTTAGCAAGGTGCTTGCAGGAGAAATCAGAAAACCAGGATCGTTCTCATTATTAGCCCTCACAACCTTAGCAGATATGGATCAAAAAGTAGCAGAGTTATTTAATACATTTTGTTCATTATGCCTTGTCCGTTTGGTTGATCCTGACGCATTTCTATCCAACAATTCTTTTAAGATTGATGATGTTAGATTGCCTATACTGAAAGACAACATAATCGATGCAGAAACTATAAATCCTCCTGATAACTTAAAAACAAGTGAATTTGCAAATGCTTCTAAATCTCTATATGACAATTACAATCTTAATTTAAACAGTTTCCAGTTATTGTTAGACCATCGTCTTATCGTAGATAATACCTCTACAAAGTATAACCACATTTGGTATAATAACGAACTTTGGGGATTTTCACCAAACAGTAATCAAACAACATTCCTTATACCCGATGATCCAAACATTACTATATCAGGATTCGCTCTGACATCTGTTGGAAAAGAACTATTCCATATCCTGAATGAACAGACTCCATCAGAATACTGGAAAAGGATATTCCACTTTATACAAACTTATTACAACGTAGAACTGATAAATCTGTCAAAACGTCCGTAAAGCTAATGGAACACGCTATTGCAACCACCGAATTGAGTAAGTACTAACAATCCAAATCAAGCCATAACAACAAGTCAAGACGAGACGAGACAAACCGGATCAAGACACTCCTATCCAAGATTTTTGACGACATGGGCAGTGTATTGTAACATCGTCCATGTCTTTTTACACCATCCCATAATTATATTCAGAAGATGATTCCTAATATTCCTATTAATATGGTTACAATAATTCCTATTATACCTAAAATAATACCCAATACAGCTAAACTTTTAGCAGACAAATAACTCCATAGTTTAGACACTTTGGTCTTAAACCATATCCCTGCAAATATTGGAAAAAGCAATTTAGGATTTATCTTTGTCCACCATACTTTTTTGTACCTATACGTTGAATCACCACATATTTTTTCACATATCGCCCTGTTTCTATCCATATAATAGTTTCTCTTTCGGTATTTTATTGTCTCTCGTGTATCAACTTCTAATCGCTGAAACATATTAGAGCCGAGATGTAACCATAAGGTAAATTCAGTGTAGTTTTTTTTGTCAATTGGATGTCTGTTAATATAAAAAACAGTTTCATTGTCCTCGTTTTTTTCGTCAACTATATATACATGGCACTCTACCCTATCACCTTTTTTTAACGATTCAATGGTTAAAGCAAGTTCATTGAACTCGTTTATGCTTGAATCATCCCCAGTTACTAATTTATCAGAATTGTTAAGGAAAGAATATCTCCTTAAGTCAATCCTTTTTTCTTTTGAAACGTTAGGGTGTTTCCCTTTTTCATCTTCAACATTATCTTCCGTAATCTTAATCGTAAAACCTCTCCGTCCGTGTAACTCTGTAACATAACCAATAATCTTTATGACCATAGTGTATCTCCTCTATATTACTATGCAATCAGTGACTTATCGTGAAATGTAAAATACATATTCAAAGCTTCAGTCAACATCAACTGGACACTTTTATCCTATTCAAACCCTATCAACTGCAATTGCTTATGAACATCCTCCGGAAAATAACCAAGGATATGTCGTTTCTTCTCCCGTGATGGTGGCGGTGACTTGACCTGTTTTTGTCCAGTTTTCATCGGTGTTTCAACTTTCGAAATCTGTAGTTGTGGTTTTAGTCCTTCTTCTTTTCAATGAATACCTGTGATAACTTATTTTTTTGCATTAGACTATACCCTAATTTCTTCAGTGACATATTTATATAAAACTTTTTTTCCTGTGCTGCCTTACCACGTGGTGCTTACTCTTGTACTGTGAGTCCTGAAATATAAGAATGAACAAAGGCGTTACGACTTCCTAACTCATACGGAGCACACGGAACACCAGTATTTTCAATTGACTTGCGAGCCTCATATTCTTTACGAAAGTTCTTACATTCAGTCTCACACTCAAAAGCACCTGCCAGTCCTTTATTATGCCATTTGGTTGTGAAGGGACGCACTACTTGATTTAGCACACCAATGGCGATTTTTGAAAACTCTATGCAATTGGGACCTTGTTCTTTTAGCACCGAACGCGTTGAGTCAAAGATTGAATAGATACTTTTTAACGCGGCTTTCTCATTCCCTACTTCGTTTGGCAATGCTTGTGTAGTAATGCGTGTCAATAACTCAATATACATTTTCCACGCAGCCAATCTATCACCTTGTTGCGGGGTCCATTCTGCTGACAGAATGCCCAGGTTGAATCGTAACCGTAGTCCTAACTGGTTTAACTTCTCTTCAAATTTCATTGTTGCCACCTTTCAGTTGATCGATTATTTTTGAACAGTAGTCGTTTGTTATTGGGGTTAATCTTCTTTCTTCGTTTGAATGCTTCATGTATCCAATGTTTAACTTCGATCGGGTTCTCGCTCCAGCTGTGAATTGTTGCGTATCTGCAAACGAGATTATCATAAAGCCTTGGCGGAATTGTGTGAGGATTATACGGACTTCCCTGCTGGCTTTGGGATGCTGGCAATGTATCTCCAGTAAAATAGCGTTCCCAAATAGGAGGTACTGGTGAGTATGTCGGTAATAGAATACCTAAGAGCCCTGAACGGGGATTATACTCTGTCTGGCGTATACTGGATCCGATTTCCCAATCTACGAACTTCCGCCGCCACGTATGAGTCCCAACTAATACAACCGTCACTGTGGAGTTTCGCAGATAGTCATTTCGGATTTGCTGATATACCGTTTCTGTTTTCAAGTTCGGATTTATGTCATCTATTTCTACAGACTTTGATTCCATAATATCATAATATTTTGAGAATAAAGTTTCAAAACGATTCCGATAGTGCTGATCCTCTTCGTGATAGTAACTCACAAAAACATTATGCCTGCCAGCCATAATTGTATTCTCCATTTTTGTTGTTTTGCGAAAAATTACCCCACTTGTCAAAAAACGGAATGTCCACCTCACGTAATCCAAAAGCAGTATAGACGTTTTTCAACAAGCGATAAGTTGTCTGATCTCAGAGAGGAACCGTAAGCCTTGTTCACCATTCGTAATCTTCAATGGGTGCGGGGGTGATCTCAAATTCCTCGAATTCTTCCAGCCAAACAAAATCACAATCGGAAGACATCACCAATATTAGTCCACTAAGTAGTGTCGCTGCAGCATGCTGCGGACTTTTAAAGTGAGAAGGAGTGTATGTGTCAAGATATTCTTCGAGGTATTCCATCGCGTCTTTCGGACGCATATTCTTCAACAGTTCACGAACTTTCAAATATACTTGATCCTCCGCTTCTAAGGTTTTATAGTTTTCCTCATCGTGGCAGAACGTGTCACGTCTCCAACTGATGAGATCTCCGAGAGTTTGATTTGGTGCAGCTTCTATGCCGTAGAACATGAGTTGCGGAATGTATAATTTGGTATTATCCAGTGTTTCCGCCCAGGGCGTTTTGTGGTATTTTTCACGGCGGGGTATCTGTTTTAGGAACGCTTTTGCGGTTTGGTTGGTCTCGTGATTATTCTCTACTATAGGCTCTCGGAATTCTAACTGGGGGAAGTGTTCACCGGTGATGTCTCGGTAATTGCGTTCTAATATATATAGGGTGCGTTGTTGGTCTACATCTAAAGTTGTTTTTGGATGTGCTCTGTCGGCACGCAATCTTATTAGGTGTTTATCTATTTCAGCTTTACCTGCATCCCGCATAAGCGTTTTCAGATGGTTCAACTCACGAAATTCTTGGACATCATCAAGTATCGTGCGTGGCGGTTTCTCTGGTAGCTCAGCCCCTCTTGTGATGATGTCGTAAGCATTTTCAAGCACATATAGCACACGGGCATCGTCCGGTGTGAACACTTTTGCGTTTGCTTTCGCATCTCGGAAATATGCGAGGTAAAAGAGGCGGTCTTTCCAATCTAAATCCCGCAGCGTTTTGATGATATTGACAATACTTTCAACCTCATATATCACCGCAGGCGGAGTGAACAGATCTGATTTAAATGCTTTCAACGACCATGTAAGTTCATTAAGTCCATAAACACGCGCAAAATGAATGATTGTTGTATACTTGAGATTGGGGCTATTGAGTTGGACGAGTCTTTCTTTGAGTCTTTGTGAAAATTTCGTGTTCATCTATCCACATTCGATTTGATTTTCAATGGGTGTCTTCCCTTTATTTAATGTAGGGGTCATCTATATTTGTTAAACAATTCATTTATTTCTTTTTCTCTGTCTATCCGATCCCTATATGCTTTTTCCATTTCTTCTTTACGTTCAACACCCCATGCTTGCTCTGCAAGTTTTAGTGCTGTTTGCATATCTTCTTTCGCCTCTAAAGTGCCACTGCGGAAACGTTCCCTATACAAGGATCGGTAGTAATACGCAAGGGGATAATCCGGTGCGATTTGTATGGCGGTATTATAGTCATTCAGTATAAAGAACGACGAATCACTATAGGAGTATTTTCTTTCATGCGCCAGTCCGCGCGACACGTAAGCATGCACATGTTCTGAATCCAACTCTATGACGGTGCTAAAATCTGAAATCGCTTCGTCTATGTTGTAGCTATACTTAGGGTCGAAATATATAGAAGACTTACCACTATCCATATACGCTCGCCCTCGAGCGTAGTAAGCTTCTACATATTTAGGGTTCAGCCGAATGGCATCAGTGTAGTCTTGAATTGCCATTTCAATTTTATTGAGTTCAACCAATGTTCTTCCTCGGAGGTAATAGCTTTCACTATATTCAGGATTAAGTCGAATTGCAGTGTTAAAATCTGAGAACGCTGCAAAAAAACGACTAAGTAAGAGTTTCGCCTTTCCTCGATAGAAATAGGCAACAGCGTCATCGGGGTCAGACAAGATAGCAGCATCAAAATCTGAAATCGCTGCAGCGTATTCGCCACGTTTTACCTTGTTATTCCCTTGAAGTACCTGATCGGAATGAAAATAGAGATCACTATCCAATTTATCCAATTTATCCAATTTTCGCGAGGAATGATAATAGTAGGCGTAGATTCCTATAAAGATAATGCAGCAAGGAATAATCAGCCACAGTATTAGCCGTCTTATTATACTCATAGTGGACATCTCCCCTCCGCGTCAAGCAATAAAGTCTGTCACGTTTTTCTATCCGATACTGTGTCTTATGAGGCACTTCCTTGTTAAATGAGGAAGAACACCCTACACAAAACTTACCAAAGTTATAAGCGCGGGTACCCGCTGAGGTAAGTTATGTGAAACGCAGGAAAATATGGGTTATTGTAGACAATTTCGTTGGAAGTGTCAACAGAAATAGCTTAGGCATTCCGATATTTTGCAGTAAAACCTAAAGAAGCATTAACTCTTTTTGGAGCAACATCAACAATTGAATGCCTCTGGATATAATCTAATCTTATTTCGACAATTGAATGACTCTGCCCTTTTTAGCTAAAGTTTGCACAATCTAACAGAATGTGCTACAATCTAACAATATGGGATGCAATTATATCAGTGATACTTATCAGATGGAAGGTTGGAAGAAGATGGAAGGGTGGAAGGATGGAAGGGTGGAAGATGGAAAGGGGGAGAAGATGGAAGGGTGGAAGGTTGACCAGGATTTTCAGGATTTGATCAGGATAAGAGGGAAGACTGGAAGAGTGGAAGATGGAGGGGTGGAAGAAGATGGAAGGGCGGAAGAGTGGGATAAGATGGAAGATTGGGATAAGATGGAAGGGTGGAAGAGTGGAAGATTGAAGAGTGGAAGATTGGAAGAAAAGGTTTAGTACTACTCGTTACATATAGAAGTTGAAGGAGGGAGTATGAACAATAACTCTACTTACGATGAATTGCAAACACATATCCGCGAACTTAAGACTCCTCAAATTGAAACATGGGAGAATAAGTATAGCGACAAAGATTACATTATTGAAATTACGAATTTAGAATTTACGGCTGTTTGTCCGAAGACGGGTTTGCCGGATTACGCGACGATCTGCATAAAATATATTCCTGACCGGGATTGCGTTGAACTCAAATCACTAAAGGAGTACTTTGTTTTTTTCAGAGATGTGGGTATTTTTCATGAACACGTTGTGAATAAAGTGCTTGAGGATTTTGTTGCTGCATGTCAGCCGCGAGAGGCGGAAATCATCGGTAATTTTAATATTCGCGGTGGCATGAAGACGGTTGTGACGGCGAATTATCGGAAGGAATGAGATGGATATGGAAATCCGCCTCAAAGAGAATTTAGAGAATTGGCACGGATCGTCCTATCTTGGCGGATTCGTAAAGGGTATCAAATATTTTTGCAACGTTTAATACTTCTTCAGCTATAGCACTATCTATACGAAGATTAATTCGGAGATACAGAAATATTCCGGATAGACTATGAGGCTTTTTGTGATGCCGCGCTAATAAACGCTTGAAATAATTTCTTTGCATGCTCACGAAGTTCTGGTATTTTCAACATCCGTTCTGGATGGTATTGTACACCAATCACAAATCGTCTTGACGGTATTTCTATTGCTTCAATGATTCCTGCTTCTGTGTACGCAGCTTTAACGAATTCTTCACCAACCTCGTTTACCGCTTGCTGATGTGCTGAAATAACTTTGGTCTGTAATTGATCCACGATTTCGTATAGACGACTTTGAGGCTTGATGTCAATGTCATGCTGTAAATTAAGATTATGTTTATTCTTGTGTCTAATTTTCTCTTTAGGACGCTCTCTCCTTATAGACTTATGAGGAAATCCTCCCTTCACAACACTCATTACTTGGATGCCTCGACAAATTCCGAAAATAGGTATTTCAGTTTCTAATGCTTTCTGGCATAAATGTATATCCAAAGCATCACGTGATGGGTCAATGGTTTTAAAGTTGTGAGGTGTCTCGTCATTATAACAGATTGGATCAATTGCACCACCTCCAGCCAAAAGTAGTCCATCAATCTGTTTAAGATATTCAGGAATAGATTCTATATGTTCTTCAGTGGATTTATCTCGTGCAGCAAATCTTTTTGGTTTTCCACCAAATTCTGTGACTGCATCTATATAGTCTTGGGTTCTGTGATTTCTTATTAAACATGTAATTCCAATAACAGGTTTCATTTCTTGAAACTCCTTTTGTTGTATGTATTTTTATGTAGGTTTATTGATAATTAGACGATTCATATTGTAACGATTTGTGGTTCTTGTTCTATCTTTAGATTATGTTCTGCTGCCCATTGTGATGCAGCACCGCCGCCACCGCCGAGAAATTGTTTGCCGAGATCGTCAACGTTTTGTAACACATCCTCATCGGGTTGCTGTCTGTCGTTGTGATACAATAGATATCCTTCAGGTTTTATCCAAGCGTAATGGTATCCATAAATGACAACTTTAGCGGTTTTATCTGTGTAGTTTTGACCTGTGGTATGGTAAATTCGGTTTTCAAAGAAGTATGCGTCTCCTGCCTTTAGGAGTGGTTCATCATAAGATTCGATTGGGTCAATTTCGCCTTCTGGAATTCCTAACGGTTCGCCAGAAACATGGCTTTTTCGGACAAATAACGTTGCACCGGAATTTGGCACGTCAAGGTCCGATAGACAGTATGCGACTTTCAATCCGACACGTGGACAGTTCTTGTGTCCAAGGTCTAAATGCAGACCGACATCACGATGCCATCCGCGGTTCTCAGGCAATTCGCGCGGTTGTGGACGTTTGTAGAGGAGTGCAGTATTTGTGATATGGATATTTGTTCCGATCAGTTGGATGACTAACGGGATTGCTTTGGTTTGTGATGTGAGCTCAGCGAATGCGGGTTCCTGCACCAATCCGTCCCGTTTATGAACGTATTGTGCATCTGTATCCATTGAATCTACGATACGGTCGCCTGCTTCGATTAATCGCGCTAACATATCTTCGTCAAGTACTGAACGCATGATGAAATAGCCGTTTTCGTCAAATTCCTGTCGTTGTTCTTCTGATAACTGGACGAATTCCATGGGTCTTGCTCCTTTGATGGCTAAACAATAGGGTTACAAATGTTTGGATATAGTATCATAGAATGAATATGATGTCTATATATATATATATATATATTAAATGGGGAGAGTAAAGATTTTATCACTGGATTGCGATTTTGCTTATGATGTGCTAAAATATCATATAGGTTTTGAATAGATGACCGAATTAACGACAGAACGTTTGCGATTAAATGAAAATGGTACACCGAGATGAGATGTTTTGAAACCCGCGGACCTGTAAATCCAGAAAAAAACTACGTCGTTGCACGCACAGATGAACTTTCAGATTTTGTCAATCGTCTGGAAAAGGGACGGTATATCGTCCTTTTTGCACCGCGGCAGACAGGAAAAACCACATTCTTCCGAAGTGCCTTAGGAATGCTCGCAGCCGAGACGTATTTCCCACTGCAGATTGATTTTCAAGCGTCCAACAATCTTGAACCTGCCGAGTTTTACGAAAATATTTACGAGGAAATTCGTGAGGAGATAGAATATGTTTTTCAAAGAAGGGACACCCCACCTTCTGAAGCGTTAGAACAACTTTTAGATACCACAAAACTCACCAATCATGTTTCAATGCAAAGGTTTTTTAGACGACTTTCAGATGTACTGGAAAATAAGAAGGTTGTCCTTATCATTGACGAATTTGATGCTATCCCTCGAACAGTTCTGAGCGATTTCCTATACACACTCCGTCACATCTACCTCTCTGATAGACATCAATGTCCGTATAGTGTCGGCATCGTCGGAGTCAAGAGTATTACCCAACTGAACTATGATCGATCTATTTCCCCCTTCAACATCCAGGATGAATTCAAATTGCCCAATTTCACGCTTGATCAGGTGCGTGAACTGCTTACACAATACACAGACGAAGTTGGGCAGCCCTTCATTCCTCCTGTTATTGAATCTATTCACAAACAGACAGCTGGACAACCCGTACTCGTCAATAGGTTTGCGCAAATCCTTACTGAGGAGATGGACATTCCGAAAAGTGAACCGATTACAATGGAACACTTTTCTAAGGCACACATCCAACTCCTTCGCGAAGGACATACTAACATTGAGCATCTGACGACCAATGTCCGTAGAGACCGGAGGTTTGAGTCTTTTCTTATGAAAATTGCCTCTTATGATGAGGGTACACCATTCAACCTTTACCATGACCTTATCAATGAACTCGCCACTTATGGTGTCATTGCCGAAGGGGAAGATGGTATGTGTGAAATCGTCAACCCGATTTATCACTATTGTATCATGCGGACATTCAAACCGATAATGAATGGATTGGAACAAGAGTATCTGCCAGAAGACACTCATGCAGGATTTCAGGACTACCTCACACAAGATGGTCAGATTCAGATGACAGCACTGCTTGACAACTTCCGCGACTTTATCGCGCGTGCAGGATTCAAGATTCTACAAGTCCCTGAGACACCCCAGGAATATGTCGGACAACACCTCCTCTTTGCGTATCTTGAGCAGTTTGTACAGGCTGTGGGTGGAACGTTATATCTGGAAGTCCAGACAGGTCGTGGCAGAATGGACATCCTTATCCTTCATAATCAGAGAAAATACATCGTTGAAACTAAGATATGGGGTGGTGATATGCGTTATCAGGCAGGCAAAACCCAACTTGCCGCGTATGTTAAGCTGGAAAAGGCAGTAGATGGATACTACGTCGTATTTGACCATCGTAAAGAACCAGAACCACGCGTAGAGACAGAGACACTGGATGGCACTACAATTCGGAGCTATGTAATTCCGGTCATGCAAGAACGTCCTTCAACTTAGAAAAATAAATGATTTTCAGAAGAGACGGCACTCGGAGAGTGCCTACTACTTTTCAGTCTATATTTGATATTGATTATTTATGCGCACACCTCATTTAACTTGACAATTCCTCTGTTAGGGTATATAATCGGCAACACAATTTGAGTGATAATCGGGAGTATGCTGCTGATGACGAAAACAATTTGGATTGTTGGCACTATGGATACGAAAGGTATAGAGTTCGGTTTCATCAAAGAACGGATTGAAGCTGCGGGTGTGACAACATGTGTTGTGAATACAGGTATTCTGGGAGAATCGCAGTTAAAGCCGGACATTTCTGCTGATGATGTTGCACATGCGGGTGGATCATCTCTGAATGCACTGCGAGATGAAGGTGACCGGGGTAATAGTGTGACTGTTATGGCACAAGGTGCTGCAAGGTTGATTGCTGAAAAACATGCTGCTGGAGAGGTTGATGGCATCATCTCTCTTGGTGGATCTGCTGGGACGACGATAGGGACGACAGCAATGCGGGCATTACCGGTAGGGGTGCCGAAGATGATGGTTTCAACCTTGGCGTCAGGTGATACAAGCCCGTATGTGCAATCCAAAGATATAAGCATGATGTATTCTGTTGTTGATATTGCTGGGATCAACCGTGTGTCAAGACAGATACTTGCGAACGCTGCGAGTGCAATCGTAGGTATGGTGAATGCTGAAGTGTCACAGGCAGAAACAGATAAACCGCTCATCGCTGCGACGATGTTCGGCGTGACGACTCCGTGTGTGACAAGGGCGCGTGAAATAATTGAAGCTGCGGGTTATGAGGTTCTCGTGTTTCATGCAACGGGTACTGGCGGTCGTGCGATGGAAGACCTTGTGAAAGGTGGTTTTCTTGCGGGTGTGCTTGATGTGACGACAACAGAACTCGCTGATGAATTGGTTGGTGGCATCCTCAGTGCGGGTGCTGAACGTCTGGAAGCTGCTGGAGAAGAGGGTTTACCTCAAGTGGTGGCACCGGGTGCTTTGGATATGGTGAATTTTGGTCCACCAGACACTGTGCCTGAAAAGTTTCGTGATCGGCATTTTTATCAGCACAATCCGACTGTTACGCTAATGCGGACAACCGCTGAAGAGACTGCTGAGTTAGGAAAAATAATGGCAGATAAACTCAATCAAGCGAAAGGACCTACAACTGTTCTGATTCCTATACAGGGTGTGTCTGCGATTGATAAAACAGGAGAACCGTTTGATTCTTCTGATGCGCGAGATGCATGGCGGGAGAGTCTTAAAGCACATATCAGCGACAATGTTACGGTTATTGAGATGGATGCACATATCAACGATGACGAATTTGCCACGAAACTTGCAGAGACGTTACTGGATAGTATGAAGTAAAAGGAAATCAATAGTGAAAACATACAAAACGTTGACAGAATCTGATGTTGAACATTTTATTCAAAAGGGGCATGTTATCCTGAGGGATTGTTTCTCACGCGACTTAGCTGCGGAGTGGCGAGACTTTGCGTTTAAACGTCTCGGGTACGATCCAGATGATGCAAGTACTTGGGAGGAGCAGCGTGTACATTTACCCTCTATGAATCGTAAACCGATACGTGAGATTGCGCCGCGTGCATGGGACGCTATCTGCGATCTTCTTGGTGGTGAAGATAGGATTGCTAATTCAGCACCTTCGTGGGGTGATGGTTTTATTATTAACTTTAAATTAGGTGGCGGTTCAGAATGGACTGCACCTGAATCACACTACAACGGTTGGCATAAGGATGGTGATTTCTTCAGACACTTTTTGGATAGTCCAGAGCAAGGATTGCTTACGATCATTGTGTGGTCAGATATTAGACCGAAAAGCGGTGGAACATTTGTTGCGTGCGATTCGGTGCAACATGTGGCACAGCATCTGTATGCAAATCCACAAGGGTTACTGCCGGGAGAAGGGTTTGGTCAGTTATACGCGAAGTGTAAAGATTTCGCTGAGATTACGGGTAATGCGGGTGATGTTGTTCTTTTACATCCGTTTATTTTGCATTCTGCATCACAGAATCCATCTGGACGCGCCCGTTTTATCACGAATCCTCCTGTTGCGCTTAAGGAACCGATGAATTTCAATCGTGAGGATTCGGATGACTTTTCACCTGTGGAGTTGGGTGTTTTGCGGGGATTGGGTAAAGAACGACTGGATTTCAAGCCGACAGCAGAACGTGAACGGTTGGTGCCTGAACGTGTCAAACGTCAAAAGAGGATGTTGGAAGAGCAGAAGAAACGGCTTGCGATGGGATAGGTTGCATCGCTTATTTTTTTTCTGCTTCTAACTGTTCTTTTTGCCATCCGTAGTCAACATTACCCTCATAAAACTTATCTGGATGTTCTACTGCCCAGATCTGCTTGTGGATGAGCCAATTCTTTGGGTCTAATTTCAATGCTTTCCGCCATTCTATCATTGCTTCCTGTTTTTTCCCTATTTTCAATAAGGTTAGCCCGAGTTGAAAGCGTGCATTCGCTTCGATGACTTTCGGGTTTTCCGATTTTTTCAAGGGTTTGATGTCTCTCAAAAGGGTGGTGTTATAGGTAGGATCGGATAGCCATCTTTCCAGCATTTTAATTGTCTCTTTTTTAGCGACATTTATACTGAAGGGTTGTTTGGTTAACCTTCCTGCTTCGTCAATCATGACACCGTAGGGTATTGCTTTGAGATTATAGGTATTGCCCAATATGTTCTTTGCATCAATGAGTGTCGTGAATTCGGCATCGGCTTTGTCGTGCCACGGTTTTACCACAGATGCCCCTTGTGCGTCTATTGCGATGGAGATAATGTTCAGTTTATCACGATGTTTTGCGTAAAACTCCTGCCATCCTGACAGTTGTCCACGGCATCCTCACCATGAACCCCATATATAGAGGAGTGTTTTCTTTCCGCGAAAACTTTTGAGGGATTTGGGATTGTCTTCAAGGTCGGGAAGGGTAAATTTCGGTGCAAGTTGCTCTGGATGGATAACTTCTAACTGCGTTTCCGATGGCATGTATATTTCATAGCCGAACGGTTGCGTGATGCTTTCAATTTTAGCATAATTGACGTTGTTGATGCTAAAGACATCTTCGCCGAAGTTGATTGGAACACATAACTCCGATTCTCCACCTCCGCAGATTACTGCCATTTCTGTGCTGTCGGGGTATTCAACCTTTAATTCTAACTGTTTGCAAAAGGGTTCTATTGGGACTAACCAAACACCATCTTTTGATATGGGTGCTGGTGAAAAGGTTGTAGGTTGGTTATTTATTAGAATTTGTATCTTGTCGGTTTGTGCTGCTTGTAGTCCTACTGCGCAAGACATCATAAGGCAAGCGGTGAATATTAGTTTTATCATTGTGTGTTTCTCTCCCGATGTTGTGAGTCGTATATAAGGAATTTTGTTATCTGATCAGCCGTTTTAGGTGTGAGTCCTGATCCTGCCTTTCGCATCATTTTTTGAACATATTTTTTCCATTCTTCTGGTGTAAAGTCAGAATTTATGGGTCTTGCGACTGTATGGCATTTGCTGCATCTTCGTGTGAAGATGTTGTAAAGCGTTTGCATCTCCTGTGGGTAGTTAGAGACATCAATTTCGTTAGGTCCTTGATCTGCTGCATACGTTTTAGCTGGAGATCGGGTGACACGCATAGCGAAGAACATTGCTATGCCGACTAAAAGGATGACGCATATTACTGAGCTCCAAATAATTGTTTGTTGCAATTTCTATTGATCCTCTCCAGTAATCATTTAGTCGGAGACGTAATTTTAAAACCCCATAGGCGTCAATTCAAGCAGAATTACGCTATAAACCCCACGTCGGTAGGTTCGGTTTCCTAACCGAACCGGCTTTGTGCCAATTACGTTCATAAAGGTTTTAGCAAAGGATCCGGTTCGGTTAGGAAACCGAACCTACCGGCCTGGGAAAATCACTCAATTGACACCTATAGGTTTCGCTACGCTCTACCCGACCTACAAAACTACAATACCTTCTTATAGACGGCACACGGAGTGGTACCTACTACTCTTAAGAGACGGCACACGGAGTGTGCCTACTACTTTTAAATGACATCCTTGACCTTCTGGATAATAGCATTTGCGTTGATTCCGTGAAGTTCCAATAACTCATCGGGTTTGCCGGATCTCGGTATTCCTGTGACGGCGAGTTTGTGAACGCATATACCCTCAGTTGCAACAGCATCTAACACTGCATCTCCTAAACCGCCTTCTGGATAATGGTCTTCAACGGTGATGAGTGTATTGTTCGTATCGGCTGCTGCGGTGCGTAAGGTTTTTGCGTCAATAGGTTTGATGCTATACACGTCAATGATTCGGATTGAAATTCCTTCGGTGGAGAGTATTTCGTGTGCTTTCAATGCTTCGTGAAGTGTAATACCTGCAGCGACAACAGTTACTCTGTCTTGCTCACTTTTCTTTATCACTTTACTTCCACCGATGGGAAAACTTTCATCTGCACCATAGAGTATTGCGGTTTTGGGTCGCGAAGTACGTAAGTAGACGATACCTTGGTGTGCGGCAGCTTCTGCGACAAGTCGTTCTGCAGATACGGCATCGCTTGGATATAGCACGACTGCCCCTGGTATCGCTCGGAACATTGCGAGGTCTTCTAACCCCATCTGTGAGGGACCATCTTCACCGATTGAGACTCCGCAGTGTGAACCTGCATATTTTATATTTGCCTGTGAAATAGCCGACATCCGTATATGGTCATAAGCGCGCGATAGGAATGCAGCGAATGTGGATACAAAAGGTATCTTTCCCCGTTTTGCTAACCCTATACCTGCGCCGACTAAATTCTGTTCTGCAATGAACATCTCAAAAAAGCGGTCTGGGTGGCGTTTCATGAATTCTTCTGCATAGGTAGAGTTTTTTGTATCTCCATCTAAAGCGACGACATTGGGGTTCGCATCACCGAGTTTCGCGAGTCCGGTTCCGTAACCGCCGCGTGTTGCGACTTCTTCGTCCGGTTTATATTCTGGTGGGTCACACGCTTTAATAGTAGAGGCGTGCTTTTCTGCCGGTTTTGGCGGTTCTATCTGCAATGGTATGTCTGTATTCAACGGACCGAGTTCGTTTAGAGCCTTATCAAGTTCTTCACCTTTGGGAACGGCTTTTCCGTGCCAGTTATCTTCATTCGCGAGAAATGAAATGCCTTGTCCTTTGAAGGTTTTTGCAACGATCATTGTCGGTTTATCGGTTGATGCTTTTGCTTTATCAAGTGCAGGTAATATGTCATCATAATTGTGTCCATCAATACCGATGGTCTGCCATCCGAATGCCTCAAAACGTTGACAGTATGTATCTATATCAAATTCGTACATCGTGTGTTGGCTCTGTCCGAGTGCATTGACATCTATAATACCGACAAGGTTATTCAGTTTATAATAGGATGCTAATGCAGCTGCTTCCCAGACACTTCCCTCAGCGATTTCACCGTCCCCAAGGAGCACATAGACACGATAATCGGATTTATCCAGATATTTTCCATTGAGTGCCATCCCGAGTCCGAGTGATAGTCCTTGACCGAGTGAACCGGTTGCGACTTCGGTCCAATCAAACCGTGGTGTAGGATGTCCTTCAAGGATACTGTCAATCTGTCGTAGTGTCAGGAGATCGTCGGTTGGAATGATTCCTGCTTCAGCATAAGCAGCGTAAAGGAGGGGTGCTGCGTGTCCTTTTGATAAGATGAACCTGTCGTTGTTTGGGTTTTGTGCGTTTTCACAGTCATAGTGCATTGCATGAAAAAATAGTGCAGAGACAATATCTGCTGCGGATAGACAGGTAGTTGGGTGTCCTGATCCTGCTTCTGAGGTGGAAACGAGTGAGTGAATTCGTAAGTTTGTCGCTTTCTGTTTAAGTGTATTCTTCAGATTTTCCACAAATTTTGTGTGTCCTTTCCATTTAGGATTGTTTAGCTTTTAAAATATCTGCGCGCCGTTGTGCAGATAAAGTTAGATAATGTTCTTTACATGTTTTTGCAAGATATTCGAAAGTTTTAATTGCTTTTGGAATGTCTTGCGTTTTGACGTAGGACTCTGCTTGCCAATACAACGATTTTGCGACGATTTCGTTGTTTACTAATTGTTTAACTCTTTTTCCTCTTTTTTCCTTTTTTATTGCTGCGTCGAATTTTTCTATTGCGACTTCATAGTTTTTCTCCTCATAGTATGCCATTACTGCTTCGGCATAGGCGAAGTTGTCTTCTTCATTCTGGTTAAAACGGGGTACAGAGATCCGTTGTTTTAGTATTAATGTGGAAAGATCTTCTATCGTTTCGTGTACATCGTCATCATTCTCTTCATCGTCATCATCTTTTGGTTCTTCTGATGCGTCCGCTGTGCGATTAGCATCTTCGGATTCATCTTTTTCATCAAAACCGTGAGGCACATATTCCTCATTTTCACTCTGGTCGTCTTCATTGGGAGGTGTAGTTTCTTCCTCGTCAATGACATCAATTTCGTCAAGTTTAAAGTTCATTATTTCTCCTCTTGAGATGTTATTTTTTGAAACAGAATTAATTGTCGGTATAAACGTAATTATATCCTATCAGATTTATGTGTAATATGTCAAGAAAAACCGTGTTTGTTTTTAATGGGTGTGTTGAGTCATTGTCATTCTTTTTGTCTGAACCGGGATTTTTAGGATAAGAGGGATAGGATGGAAGGATGGAAGAAGGGAAGAGGGGCAGAATGGAAGGGTGGAAGGATGGAAGGATGGAAGAGGGGAAGGGTGGAAGAGGGGAAGGGTGGAAGGATGGATATTAGATGTATTGGGAGGTGTTCTTGAATTTGTCTGAACCAGGATTTTCTGGATTATATGATTTTTTCAGGATTAGACATCTGAATTTGTCTGAACCAGGATTATAGAATTTCCAAGATTAGACATCTTCAACATCAGAAAAATCTGATCATGTCTACTTTTGCTATTGAATCTAATGAGGAATGTATTCAATCCTGAGCATCCTGTGAATCCTGGTAGTGACAAAACACTTTACGCACCCATAAAAACTATGGTATACTATAATATTGTGAATTATGTGATTAGATGAAAATCTGCACACTCAAGGAATATATCTAATGGCAATACAGATAGCACTTTTCAACCACAAGGGTGGAGTCAGCAAAACAACTACTACCTTCAACCTCGGCTGGATGTTGGCAGAAAAAGGCAAGAAGGTAATTATTGTCGATTGTGATCCACAATGTAATCTCACTGGTATGGTGCTGGGTTTTAAGGATGGAGAAGACTTTGACTCTTTGTATCCATGTGATGAAGATAGGGTAAGGAACATCCGTGATGGTCTTGAACCTGCTTTTGAATCGCGTCCAGTGCTAATTGAACCAGTTGATTGTATGCCCATTAAAAGGCAGCCAAACATGCTACTTCTGCCGGGACATATCGGACTTGCAGAGTACGAGGTCACTTTAGGTATATCACAAGAGCTTTCTGGTTCATTGCGGACTCTCCAGAACTTGCCGGGTGCGATGCATTACCTATTATCCAAAACTGCAAAGAGGTATAATGCAGATTATGTTCTCGTTGATATGAGCCCAAGTTTGGGACCTATTAATCAGAACTTGCTGATGACAAGTGATTGTTTTATAGTTCCGATGTTTCCTGACTACTTTTCGGCGATGGCCACGGTAAGTCTCGCTTCTATCTTGCCGAAATGGTGTTCCTGGGCAAAACATGCTAAAACGTTACCTTTGCTGCAAGAGGCGATCTACCCTTTTCCAGATAAAACACCAAAATTTCTTGGAACGATCATTCAGAATATTTACATAAAAGAGGGTGTCCCTGCCGCAGTGTTCCAACATTGGATTGACGAAATTAAATCTGGGGTTGTAGAGAATCTATTACCTGTGTTAGACGAAAACGACATGTTACTGCCAGATGAATTGTATCATGAGGCGAGTCTGATTGGATCAGATCAGATGCAATTACCTTTGTTTTTCCGAGATACAGCGAGTCAACCGATTCTACAGTTATCAGATTTTAACACTTTGATTGTACTTTCACCAGAACATCATGTCCCTGTTTATGATTTGGAAGACCATGAGTTGGGTCAAGCGGGTGTTGTTGCAAAAAACATGAAGGAAAGTATGAATAGATTTAGAGCATTATTTTCAGATGGTGCTGACCGAATAATCATTCTCACTAAAGATGCTGAGTCCCATTGAACAATTCCGAGAAAATATAGCACGTGTAAATAACGTTGGTGGATTTCATGCGACGTTGAATAGTACTACCACTACTATTGTGGATTTAACTGACCTGCTACGTGCACAGATCGTGATGATTGTAAGCGCACTTGACTTATATATTCATGAAATAGCAAGAATTGGTATGTTAGAAGTCTACAACGGTGATCGTCCTCATACGGATGCTTTTTTGCGATTTCAAGTGACGTTAGATTCTGCATTGAAAGGGATATCTAAACCCAGTGTAAGTGATTGGTTAGATACTGAAATTCGAGAACGCCATGGACACTTGTCATTTCAGGATCCAGATAGTATTGCTGATGCGGTAAGGCGTTTTTCTTCATGTGAATTGTGGCCGTCTGTCGCAGCAGAACTGAACATGGATGTGTCGGATGTCAAAAATCAATTACGAGCAATCATCAAACGTCGTAACCAGATTGTTCATGAAGCGGACTTAATGCCTTCCTATCCTGGAACCATCACGCGCTGGAATATTCTACCCGCAGACGTAGTGACGACTCTTGAGTTTATACTGAATGTATGTGAGGCAATTGATATGGTAACGAAACCGATTTCATGAGTTTTCATACCTGAAGTGTCATTGCATCGACAGACTCCGCAGATGCTTTTTGTGGAATACACCTTTGCTTTCTTAGCCAAGATCTAAGTTAGTCTTTTAGTGTCTGTAGTAAGTTTCATGAGATATGCTTGAAAAATGTTCCAGCTCTACAATTTTCTCAGTTAACAACCGAAGGGTCCATCTTGAATAACTCTCTGGTGGGTCTGAACAAACTAAACTTTAATCAGATAGATTAATCCGCTACCGTTTTGACTATAGCTTTCCCAAGATTGTTCCAACGAATAAAATGGGCACAAGAATACTGATGATAATGCTTAAAATGAGGAGTGGAAGGCGTGCCCACTGCTGTTTGGTAAGTTCTTCTTCTCTCAACCCCTCTCTCAAGGCATACCAACTGAGCCAACTCCCTAAACCACACACAACTGAACAAAGTAAGACAAGGTTTTGGAACCCCAACAACATACCGATCAAAAGTAATAATCCGCCATAAAAGTTGAGGCGTTCTGCTCGTGTGCCATGAACTTTGAATAATACTTTTTTCATTGTGAACTCCTTTATTATAACCTAAGTTGTTACCTCAATACCTTCGCCAATAATAGTTGAATAAATTGGGCAAATGTCCTAAAGTTATAGAACTACATTTACTTAACTTTGAAAGGAAATCGTCCATGCAAGAAATTATAGCACTGTTTAAGGTATTTATTCCATATTTATCTATAACGCGGGTGTGTAAATTTTTTGTCACCTTTTTTCAGAAGAGACGGCACTCGGAGAGTGCCTACTACTATTAAAGATCTTATGAAATCCCAAATTATCACCTTTTTTTCTGAATCGCGGATTTTCGCGGATGGCACGGATTGCGCAGATTATTGGCTTGGATATTAAAGGATGTATGCTGACTGAGGAGAAAAATTCAGAGTATGTAAATTACTTAAAAGAGAAGTAACGGAGTCGGAACAAGATCCAATTGCAATCAAACGTCTATCTTCAAATGACGACAGGTTTTCTTTTACTTCCAATTCCCTAACTTAATTCCATTTTCAGTTCTGTGGCTGTACTAATAGGGGTGTTTTTTATATCATCATAAGGAAATGAATTTACTATGTGTGGGGTAGAACTTTCGTTTGTAATAAATCTATCGCAGAAGTTTAAGTAGTGGAAGTATCTAAAATCACGCACGTATGACTGATCTAAGTGCTTAGTATTGAATTGCCTTGCGTGGACCATGTAACGAAATAAATAGTATATGTAGATTGGGTATCCCAAATGAGAGTGATTCTCTATTGATATCCGCTTACCCCTGTTTTGTAAGTGCTTCTTTCACCCTTTCCAGATCGACGGATATTGTTGAGTTTTTGGTATACTCTGTATTCTTGATTGCATTTTTGAAGTCCTCTATTGCTCCATGAAGGTCTCCCATTGCTTCCTTTATCTCACCGCGTGTGTGATGGAATAAAGCAGTATCCATATTTTCTTCTATTGGATTATGTGCATGTTTTTGTATAGCAATATTTATGTTTGTCATCGCATCTTTATATAATTTTTGAGATTGCTCTATATTTTCTGAATCTGCTTTAGATTTTGCAAGATGTAGTTTTGCATTCGCTCGACTGTTATATGCTGGAGTATAGTCTGGGAATAATTTAATTACTTCGGTAAAATCGTTAATAGCATCCAGCAGGTATTTTTGTCCTTCTGTAAAATCATCTTCTTCAGTTTTAAATTGACCTAATCGGGTCCTGGCGAATCCCCGGCCATTGAGACCTCCAAGAAAATCAGGACACAATCTAATTGCTTCGGTATAATCATCAATAGCACTCTGGTGAAGTTTTTGTGCTTCAACTAAATCACCTTCCCCATATTTAGATTCAGCAAGATACTTTTTAGCATCACCCCGATTGATGTAGGCTATAATATAATCTGGCAATAGTTGGATCGCTTGATCTAAGTCATCTATAGCATCATCATAAGTTTTAGTTTGAATTTTTCCCTTACTTTTAACTAAATGGTCATAGGCTTTGATTTGTTCTCTCTTTTGCCACTGTGCTAAAGGTTCTATTGGACGTGCGCGGGAAAGCAAGCTCTTCAGAATATTTGAGATAATAGCAATACTATCATAACGGAAACCACCAAAGTTAATTCCTATGATTTGTCCTTTATAGTTTAGTAAGGGACCGCCACTATACCCATCCCCAGTTTTTGCTGTAGTCTGTAACCATTGTCCGTTGTTCAATGTACTGTGGAATTTACCTTCTGAATGCACATACTCTCGCTGAGGACATCCAATTGCTTTAACGGTTTCACCTTTCTCAACTTGATCACTATCGTAGATTGGAAACGGGGCACCTTCACTGTCAACTTTTAGGATTACAAGATCGTTTAGTGCATCATAGGCTGCGATACCCTCAACATCATAATCGGTATTAGAGTCTATATGTTTCCCTGATACTGATAATGCCCCTGCAATACAGTGGATATTTGTTGCAATTAAGTTTTCAGTAACAAAAAACCCAGTACCTTTTCCGATACCTTCCGATCTAATTGATTCAATTGATACCACCATAGGTTTACCTGTGGTTTGTTTGTTGTCTTGCTGCATAATTATCTTTTCTGCATAAAGTCCGCACCTCAAATACATGTCTTTTGTAATGCTTGGACATTTTTCCCATAAAACAGTGAATCAACTATTTTTCAGTCGTATAATCCTCATCTATTGTTTCATTCGCTGTCTCGCGCCAAGTGTCCTCAAGTAACATGCGGAAAGACATAGGATTGTCATTAGGTCCGGTGGTTTCCATCGTCCCGTATTCTGTGGCGTTTTTGTATGCGGTCTCTAATGTCTTGATAAGTTCTTGTTTGTATGTGGTGTCGCTGTTGCCTTCAAGGTGCTGTCCTTTTGTTTCAAAAACTAAGAGACGTTGCTGTCCTTTTCTGTTTCCTTGCACACAAGCGATAAAATCAGGATAAACACGGTCACGCCGCCAACCTTGTAAATAATAACCTTGCCTTGCAGCGATGCGATGCCACCACTGAATTGTATCTTTCTTGTCCAGATAAAGCGCGAAGTCTTTTTCCAAATTGTTGAATTCTGCTTCATACACTGGATTAAAGAGGTTAAGCTGCAAAGGACTTGCATCCGAACGGGTTAGACGTTTTGCATCTTTTGAGATAATAACTTCAATCGTCTGTTCCAACTCAAAATTCAACGCTCCATCAGTTTCAAGACTAAACCTAATTTTATTATTTCTCAGTTTCTCTTGGAAAATAGTTTCAGCGAGGGACTCTATCTGTGTGCGGAGTCTGTTTTTTATTACTTCAGAGAGATACAACCGATTTGTAAATAACATGTTCTCGTCAGTGCCTTGTTCCCGATACGCTTTCAGGGTGGCTTTTACGATACGCGCTGCTTGCCAAGGATTCGGAATAACATCGTTCAATCGCCTAACAAAAAATGATATTTCCAATTTTTGAGAAGTACTCTCTACTGCGATTTTCTCTTGTTCGTCATGGTCTTGCAAATGGATAGTAGCGCGAATTTCCTGTTGGAGTTCCTTGTCGTCTAAATTCACCGATTCAACTGCTCCAAGTTGATTCCAATTGATTGCACTGAGAATATCACGTTCATAATTCAGCATGTCCCAATTGCGTCCCCGTTTATGCAGGACTTGTGGCAGGAAAATATCCATCTTTTGATATTTCTTTCTACGGAGTATCTGTTTCTTTTCACGCTCTACATCTGTGCTTTCAACGTATTTTGCAAGTCCTGTTAACCCCTCAGCCTCCAAACCCTTTTTGACGTTGTCAACAGCATCGCCTACTTTCTGATTGTAGCAGTAGATATAACAAGTATCTAATTCCGTTAGATTTGTTGCGCGGGCATGCGGTTGACGCATGACTCTGCCGATAAGCTGCGTCATAGCGGTTTGTGCAGTAGTGTTATCAAGCAGTGTCAATTGATAAGCGAATGGACAATCCCATCCTTCCTTTAGTGCATCCTTTGTGATGATGTAGCGGACAGGACAAAAAGGACTGAGCAAATCTATACCAGCGAGTTCATCTTGTTCAGAAGATTTAACCTTGATATGTTCCTCTGGAACACCGAGTACCTTGATGAGTTCGTCGCGAGCATCTTCTGCATGAACCTTAACGCCATCACGCTGCTTTTTACCGGTACGATCAACCCGAATTACTGCAATAGGACGGATGTAGCGGTTTTCTGCTTGCTGGAACTTCTTTGCTGCTTCTTCCAGTTTATCACGTTCTGTCTTTGCTTGAACGAGTGTATATTTCCAAGTGGAATTGGTAAAGTTGCGGAGTTGAATCGGGATTTTTATCATCTCCTCCTCTTTAAGTGCTGTACCAGAGATATTGACAAGGATGTTGCTAATACCGAGCTGCGGCGTAGCAGA
Organism: Candidatus Poribacteria bacterium; assembly: GCA_022824835.1. GTDB lineage: Bacteria > Poribacteria > WGA-4E > WGA-4E > WGA-3G > MSPOR6. The sequence goes on from JAJDZB010000078.1 coordinate 80,625, forward strand.
TAACTCCAACACAAAGCGAGGATTCAGGCGATTCACTGCTTTCACAAACTCACGGTTGTTTTCAACTTTGCTCCCGTAAGCCTTGTGTGCTTCATCTAAAATCACCGTTGGGCGCAGCAGCTTTAGTACATTAAAGAGACTCTGTTTAATCAGTCTATCTGCAGGATTTGCAGCGTACATGCCACGCATCTGTCCCGGTTCATCAAGACTTACTGTTTCAAGGTCAGGGTGTTCCTCCGATAACGCTTTATGTTTCCTTATATCGTCTTCAATAGGGAAGAAGGAGTCGTAGCCGCTGCTATCACGAAATATTTTGAGAAATTCTTTATTCTTTTCACGGTTAGCAGAGGGTAGCATGAGCAGCATCACACACAAGTGACTTTCGGTATCTTGCTTTGTAAACCTATCGTCTTTTTCAAGGAGTTTGACGCGGTCACCAGAGGCGCGATCCAAAATCTGTCTATATGGATGTTCTCTGTTGCGAAAAGCGTCCCACGTTTGTGTATAGATGGCTTTGGTTGGCACAATCCAGAGCAGGAATCCTGTACCGATTTTGAGTCGTCGTACTGCCTCTACACCTAACAACGTCTTTCCACCACCTGTTGGCACTTTTAAGCAGACATGCGGGATCGGTTTTTCGGAAGCTGTCTCACGTGAAACATATTCTGGGATATGGTTCACGCCGTTTTCATCTGGCACACCTGGCAGCCCTGATTTTTCGCGTAAACTTTCCCACGCGGCGCGCGGGAAATCCGCCGCTGCGCTTGCTAAGGCAGCAGAATGTTCTCTCAAAGCTGATGGGAGTGTACTGGGGTCAAGTGCAGCGAGTTCTCTTGCTTGCTGCCGTGCACCCTTCAATGCTTCAAGGTAACGCTCCAATGTCTCTAATGCTTGTTGTTGGTAGTTTTTCAGTTCCATTTTTATGTGTTTGTTATTTAATAGATGCTATAGGGGAGTTGGCAAAAGGTAATCCCCAAGGGTGTAAGTTCTTTTTGGCTCATAAACTTATGAGATGCATAAACGTAAGCTTTTTTGCCTACTGCTTTGCATTCTTCAGCTATCTGCTCAGCACGTTTTGCATCTAAAGCGGACTTACTGCTTTCTAAGAATTTAAGGGTCGGTTTATAGATGAGATAGAAACAGATGTCCTTTGTTTCACCGAAGCAGTAATCTTCCTGTTGCGGTTTAACTTCAAGTTTGCTACCAGTAGCAGTCCAGGCAATATAACGGGCTAAGGTTTCGTAGGTGGGAAGTGTATTCCCTGTAAGCATGCCCTCAGTATCAATTGTTTCACCGAGTGTGCAGTAGGTGAAGGAACCGCCGAGTCCTTCACGGAGGTTTTCATCTTTGACATTTTCAATGCCGTTTATAACGCGACGGACACGTCCAGCGGTAATTTCATCTGCGTAGTCTTCACATTCAACGAGTATAAACTTTCGGTTTCCGCCATCCGATTTGTTGAGTGCCAGCACAGCATGGGCAGTGGTGCCGCTGCCAGCGAATGAGTCCAGAATGATAGAATCGGGGTCAGTGCCTATTTGTAATATGCGTTTTATCAGGGTATGTGGTTTTGGGTTTGAAAAGGCAACACCAATTTTATTAAGTCCTTGTGTTGCACTCTGAGTATGTCCAACGTCCTCGTGCAGCCATACAGTTAAGGGGGTAATGCCTTGTTTAACTTCAGATAGAAAACGCTTTACGCGAGGAACATTATTACCCTTTTCGCCAAACCATATCCTATTGTCATTAATAAGTTCTTCAAATTTCTCTTTGCTGCACCTCCAACACCTACTTGTTGGAGGATTAACAATTCGTCCTGATGGCGTAGTGATCGGATAGTCATATTCTTCTTGATAGGTTTTTACATCTAATCCACTTGAACTCCAAGGTCCCCGTGGGTCGTTGTCTGGATTAGAATATCGCTTATTGTGCTTTTCAGTGCGAGGTAGAAGAACCGGTCGCCATGTTTCTTTATCCTTTGCGTAACAAACCACAAAGTCATGGTTATCGGAAAAATACTTGGCATCATTTTGTGGACTAAATTTCTTCTGCCAAATTATATTAGTTACAAAATTTTCTGATCCGAAAATATCGTCCATTAACATCCGCAAACGATGCTGTTCATTATCATCAATTGAGATGAAAATCACACCATCATCAGCGAGTAGCTCACGCAATAAGTGTAGACGGGGCCACATCATACACAACCACTTATCGTGACGTTCTAAATCTTCAATGTCAATTGGACTGTTTTTCTCAAACCACGCTTGCATCATAGGACTGTTAACGTTGTCGTTGTAAACCCAATTTTCATTGCCGGTGTTGTAAGGCGGGTCAATATAGATACACTTGATTTTGCCAGCGTATCTCGGTAGGAGTGCTTTTAAGGCGTGTAGGTTGTCCCCGTGAATGATAAGGTTGTCGTCTAATGATGGAGTATTTTCGCCTGTGAGAGATTTTTCTATGTCTATTTCTGGTTTGCGGAAGGGTACGGTGAGGTGGTGGGCGTATATGAATTGTTTGCCTTTGAAGTCGAGGGTTGGCATGGGCGTTTCCTTCGGGTATATGATTATAAAGTTGTGAATATTCCTTAAAAAATGTCGTTCATATCAACGGGGAAACCGGCATTTTTCATTTCTCGCCCAAGTTCTTGTTGCCAACTTTCGTTTTCCATTGTCACGTAAACAACCCCATCAATATCTGAAGGTTTCTCTACTTTTCCTTTGAAGAGTGGGCACACTCTGTCACGACCTAACTTTCCAATAAAATAGCCGAGTTCAAAGACAACATTTTGGCGAGCCCTGGGTTTGCTTTCATCCTCAATCCTATCTTTTAAAGCACCGACATCGTCAGGTGTAAGTATGACTATTGCAAATCCTGCGCTGTCTGCGTACTCTTCAAGTTTTTCAATAATTGTTTTTCCACTACTGGGTTTTTCATGAAGAATAGTTACTTTTAAGTGCAATTTCTCTATAAATCTTGCAACAGTGTTTTTAGTTCCATCATCACGGCCGTGTACGATAAACACTTCATCACCGAAGTTAGACTGATGAGTGTCGGATGGTTCATCGTATAATTCAAGTCTATCCTGGATCCCCTTTAGGCAATTAACCTTTTCAGATATATCTCCTCGGTACCTGTCTATTTGTTCATTCAAGGTTGGATTTGTCCGTCCGACAAAAAAGGAGAGTCCTGGTATTCCTTTACTATTGAAGAATTATCAAATAGTTTGGACAAGAGCGTTGTATTATAATTTGACCATTTTCCAAAATCGTTTTCGGCCTTTTTCAAGTCTTTTTCTGAATCTATTTGTAGATCAAGGAGTTGCTGTCCTTTTTCAATTCGGTCTTTTATTTTTTCCTTTGCTTCTGCTCTACTCACAAGCAGTTTTGGTAGTGCATTTTCTTCCATAGTTCCTCCTTTTATCATAACACCGCCACGGTGATGTCAAGTCCGATTTATTTGGTATACTAACGAAAATCCTGGCAAGGTTTTATGTTTGCAGAAGTTTATTTGCATCAATTCGTAGTCCGGCGAATTTCATTTCCCTGATTAATTTCTGTTTCCAATTGTCACTACTACACATCTGCACATGTATCCTCCCTTCAAGATAAGAGGGTAACACGATTTCTTCTGTGATTAGAGTAAACATTTGTTCATCCTGTAAATACTTAGAGAGGCAAGCAAGTTCATAAATAGTGTCTTGTGCTGGTCGAGGTTTAAGTTCATCATAGGGGTTGTCTTTTGCCCTGCCAACATCATCTGGTGTAAGCAAGACAATTGCAAAGTCTACGTTCGTATATGCTTCAAACTTCCCAAACTTTGTTCTTCCTCCATTAGGTTGTTCACTGAGAATAATTGCTTCAAGATCGAGATGTTCTATAAATCTTGCCACTGTCTGGTTAGTTCCAAGAGAACAACCCCCTACAATAAGTACTCTTTGGGAAATTTCTATAGGAGTTTGTTCAGGTGATGGGACGCGGCGTTTCTCTAAGGGAATTCTTGTCTCATAGACATCGTCGATAAATGTTGTTGAATCTGTTTCTGGCGAGGGCGTGCGGCGTTCCTCAGGTACTAAGGGAATAATTGAATTGTCAATTGGGCGTGGAATAATAACATTAGGACAGTTGAGACTGGATAAAGTAGGTATAATTGGCTTTGTTGGCAACTCGGACACTAACTTTGCAACAGAATTTGCTATTTGTGCTTGTCGATATAGGTACTGTGTAATTTGTGTTTGTTGTTTCATGTACTGTGTAACAAATTTTTCTATTTGTGCTTGACGATTCAGGTACTGTGTGACAGAATTTCTTATTTCTTTCAACGGATCCGCAATACTTTTATAATACATACTTTTTCTCCATTTTCACGCTGACGTGCTGAAGCACGAAAACACCTATTTATAATCAATCAAGACATAACTTAACGTTGAATTATAGCACTAATTTATTGAAAGTGTCAAATCCGATTTATACAGTATTTTGAATGGACCTATCTTCTAATGAAGTTAAAATAATACTTTAGGTAATTTGTGGAGACACCCGGTTCGGTTAGGAAACCGCACCTTATGCATCAATTTAGTACGGAGTAAGGATAATGAAGGATGAATGTGTTTGTAGTAAGAAGCACAATCTAACAGAATGTGCTACACTTCAAATAATGGGGCACAATCTAACAGAATGTGCTATAGTCATGGTCTTGCAATTGCTAAATTGACACTTATGGGTAGGGTTAGGAAACCGCACCTACCGGGTCTATGAGAGTACATAGCACTCCGCTGGAGTGCAGTTCGTTGACAATCCTTTTTCTATAGACATATTGCTCCGCTGGAGCAAGGGTTTAGCGATCTTTTTTTTATAGTGACAAACTTAGGGACAAAAACTTTATACACCCAAGGTAGTAGTCTAAATTTCCGATGGCAGTATAGTACAAGAATGGTGAGTTTCAAGTTTCAATCCAATTTATGAGAGACTATTCAATCTTCACCTTTCTAAATGTTAGTGATACCCGACGCTTTCGTTCATGTTTGTGCCCCTCAAATTCATCAGTTTTTCTGGGAGGAATACTGTGCAACCAGTTATATCTTGCATTATCACTCAGGACAACAAGACTTCTTGGTGCAAGCCACAAAGGAATCTTGTTTGCCCTATCATTTTTGTCTGTAAAATCCATAACACAACCTGAATGTAGACTCAATGAAGCAATTGTTTTGTGGAAGCAAGGTTCACAATCAATATGGGCCGAGATCCCTTGACCTGGTAAATATTCATTAACAATCACTTGATCTGCTACCTCTATCATGTAACCTTCTCTATACAGATTTTCGCTTAGGATTTTCAACCATTCGGGCAATTCACCAACATGCATGCTCATATCTATTTTGCGTGCTTTGTAGTCGTACTTAAAACCGTAATGCTGAACGCGCCGTTTCAAATCTTTAAGCCATATTTCATCATCCACATGTGCTAATAACAGAGCTTCGTCATCCTCAGTGATATAGTTTTCTATATACCGGAGTCCTTGGATTTCCTGAATCATTATTTCTTTTTTCAGTTTATGTTCTGCTTTTGAAGTGTCTTTCACATTTGAGAGTAACGGTAATTGTAACGCTTCCATCTCACGACTCCTTCTCTATATATTACCAATTGTATAGCATTTCATAAGTAACATATATCGGTTGACTTAGTGAACGCTCCATTAAAAGTTCATATTTATAACCAACATTATCACTTTGTCCAACAAACTCTTGAGGTGTTAAATATCTATTGTGCATCACCTCATCCCGAAGTGTGTGCCAATGGGTATGGGCATTCGTTAAATTCGTAGGATTCTGATACAAAAAGCAAGTCTTATATTCACTGGAAACTTGCACAGCATCATGCAGTACCTTTATAAAACGTCTGATGTCTCCTTTGAAGGTAATTGGAGCAAGGACGTAGCATAGATTAAATATAATCACCGTATCGGTAGTGTTACCCATTTCAATAACTTTTAACAGGTTAGGAATCAATTCATAATTCTGTTTCAGATATATATCGTTGAAGTACGGTCTACTATTACCAAGGGGACTATGTCTATTGATTTCAGATGCCTTATCTAACATGTTTTGTGAAATATCTAAACCAATATAAGTAATCTTGTGTTGTCTCGCCGCATTCCAGAATGCGATTCCTGATGTTAAAGGACCACAACCATAATCAATAAATATTATGTGTTTACTATCAAGTAAGGCATTATGTTGCATAAGATAGCTTGTGTAAATGTGATAGCAACTATAAAGGTGCATACACATGTAATTTGCACAATAGAATAATACTTTATCTTTTGGTGTAAATACGCCAAAGTGTTCATTAGTAGACTGAATATCAAAATCGGTGCTCCCACGTGCCAGAATGTCTTTGAGTAGAACACCTATTGTGCTATAATCACGTTGAACGTATAAATTTGCCACCTCTGGTTTCGTTTCTCTAAAGGGTTGGATAATCTGCAACTCTAATATATTCCTGAATTCGTCCCTTGGTCTATATGTTTTTCCATAATTTTCATCATAACTGTGAATATATGTCATATTTGATTTGCCTACAAAATACCTTCGTCAAAAATAGTTGAATAAATTGGCAGATGTTCTAAAGTTATAGAAACTCAATCAATAACTTTGAAAGGACAATCGCCCATGCAAGAAATTATAGCACTGTTTAAGGTATTTATTCCATATTTATCTATAACGCGGGTGTGTAAATTTTTTGTCACCTTTTTTCAGAAGAGACGGCACTCGGAGAGTGCCTACTACTATTAAGAGTTTATGAAATCCCAAAATTGACACCTTTTTGTCTGAATCGCGGATTTTCGCGGATGGCACGGATTGCGCGGATTATTGGCTTGGATATTAAAGGATGTATGGCAAGGATGTATGCGTAGGATAAGCAGTTTTGCACAACAGATAGGCAATCAACAAACGATTCAGAAGCAGACATTCCTTGTGAATAGCTCCTTGATTCACAAACTCAACATTCCGCGCCCATCTATGTCATCTATGTTAACTGGGGGCGTCATCCGTGATAATCTGCGATTCTGGCAGTGCGATTCTGACAGTTAAAGGGCAAAATCTTTACGCGTCCGTTTATGTACATAGCACTCCGCTGGAGTGCAGTTCGTTGACAATCCTTTTTTCTATAGACATATTGCTCCGCTGGAGCAAGGGTTTAGCGATCTTTTTTCTATAGTGACAAACTTTAGGGACAAAAACTTTACACACCCCTTATCCTGCAAATCCTAAATAATCTTGAAAATTTTGGTTCAGACAATAACATCACTCCACCAGTTCCTGTATTTGATGGGGTTTTACTGTTTCATACCCCTTATCAATTAGAGCCTGTGCCCACGCGCGTGTACCCGTTGCGATTTCGGTCATCCCTGCTGCTTCCATTTGGTCAGCAATTTTGACGTATTCTGATAAGATGAGTTCGCCATTTGAGTCTACTAATCGGTTCCCCATTGTAAATAAATTGCTGAAGAAATCAAAGACTGGACGATCTTCATCTTTTACACCCTCCTGCAGAATCTGGAATAATTCCGTTGTTAACTGCTGCATCTCACGCTTAATTTCTGGATCGCTATAGGCGTTTACTCTACCACCAGCTTTAGCGATTAATTCTGCCATTTGTGATTGGATCTCTTCTAATCGTTTTTTAAGTTCACGTTCCCTTATTTCTTCAGGTGTGAGGTGTTCATCCTTTTCTGTTTCCATTGTCTTTGCCTCATCTGTTGTTTTCTCGTGAGAATTTAGATGTCCTAATTCATCACTGTCAACCTTATGTTTATCATCAGTGTTCGTACTAACGGTAGATTTAGTATCTCCTATAGTAGCTTCTGAGATAGGTGAGCTTTTCTGATCTTCTGAATTATCTATAGCATCAGTCTCTGTGATATTCTCATGTAGAGCTGTTTTCTCGTTTGGGTGAACATATTGTTGTCGGAAGTTTTTAAGATCATAGTGAATCCACAATAGACATCCCAGTCCTAAAATTAGAGTGATACCGATGATTACGAAACCCCATCTGTTGTTATGCAATTGTTTAAACATCTTTTTCTCCTTCTGTTCTGAGTATTGACTTTTGCATACATAGAGGGATTTAAAAAGAAAAAGATAGTTTTTTCTAATTGGTGTTCAGAATCAGAAGTGCAGCATTATCCCCTAATACAATCTGCGGAGAAACGCTGATAGGAATATTGTAATCAGTGCTAAGAGTATGAGTATGTTTAACCACGGTGTGGGTTTTTTCTGTGCTTCTGCAAAAACGGGATAGGGGAATGTCAAGACGACTGCCAACGTGTAGATAACAAATACAATAAAGAATTTGATGCCTAAAACAAGTATGTAGATTGAGTAGTCTGCATCTGGCGTCACTGATGCGGTACTGCGGGCAGTTCTAAAGAAGGTAATAACGTTATAGAGACCTGATATGAGGGTTGTCAGTAGTGCAATCCAGACGATTGCACTGAAACGTCTAAGGGCTGCTGAGGTTATCTTTTTTGGGTCAGGGTTACGATTTGCGATTGGAATAAGTACGACCCGAAAAAAGAAAAATCCGCCAATCATTAAGACGACGGAACCGACATGCACCCACTGTATCAAAGGTTTGACTAACATGTTCTGAGTACTTTAGAAATGGTTATCGGTTACCAGCAAATCGTCTGATAACCGATAACGATTTTAGATTGTCTACACTATAGGTTTTCCGCCAACAGGGTCGAAACAGGGACGTGATTGCTTGCAAGCATTAGGAGACACGAAGTCGTCATCGGGACCAACGACCTGCATAGTGCAATTACACCAATAGTGGGTTCCCGGATTCTCTTTTACGAGGTTTTGTAAGTTTCCGCCGGGAATGTAAAGTGCTTTTGTGCGTAGGTTCTGACATATCTGACGCTTAAAGATTGGAAGTGTTTTTCCGTCTAACATATTCATTCTCCTTTAGCTTATTGCCATCATTGCTGCACGACTGATAAGATTTTGGGTTAAGGTGACCTTATATGCGTTGTCAGTCAAGGGTTGTGCGTTTTTAACAGCTTCTTCACCAGCGTTCATACTAAGTGATTCGTTAATGGTTTTACCTGTCAATACTGTTTCAGCTTCTGGGGACCGCCACGGTGCTGGTGCGACACCGCCAAGAACGACGTTTGCACGTTGACACGTTTTTCCGGTCATCTCAAAAACGGCTGCGACGCTTGATAACGCAAAATCGGGTGCACCTTTCTCCCTTGCTTTCAGATAGAAACTCTTTGTATTCGGATTAGGTGCTGGTACTTGCACTTCTACAACGATCTCGTTCGGTTGCAGTATGTTTTCCCGTATCAGGTTTGCTGCTGGTAGCGTGAAGAATTCCTCAACCTTCACCGTTTTATCACCTTCTGGACCGACTATCTTGAGCGATGCGTTGAGTGCAATCAATGCGGGTGCTATATCAGAAGGATGCACGATGTAGACAGGACCGTCACCGAAGATGGCGTGGTATTTGTTTAAGCCATCAACGGCGTAGCACATATCGCCACCTTTCTTGAAACAATTGACGGTTTCATCTCTGTAGTACCAACATCTCGGACGTTGACAAAGATTTCCACCGAGTGTGCCGACATTTCTTATCTGTGGCGTTGCGACTGATGCTGCCGCCTGTGAAAGCACGCTGTAATGTTGCTGAATTGTCGGATGCATTGCAATATCAGAGACAGTGGTTAATGCGCCAATTGTTAATCCATTGGCATCCGCTTTGATGCTATCCATACCCGGTAGCGTCTTGAGATTAACAAGCGTTTTGGGAGTTTCTATGTATTTCTTAAGTTCAGCGAGCAGGTCAGTTCCTCCTGCTATTACCATTACCTCTCCCCATCTGCTGTCGCTGAGTAGTGAGGTAACCTGTTTCAAACTTGTCGCGTTGACATAACTAAATTTATCCATTGCTTACCTCCTTTATGCCTTCTCAGCAAGTGCGTTGAGGATTTTATCTGGTGTTATTGGGAGTTCCCTTATGCGGACACCGATTGCGTTATAGACTGCATTGGCTATTGCGCCGAGTGTGGGAATACATGGGGGTTCCCCTACACCTGAGACTTTTCGATGCGTATCAAAAACGATAGACTTGATTTCAGGTATCTCATAAGTACCGGGGACTTTGTAGTCTTCAAGGTTAGCGTTGAGCATGCGGCCTGTCATCGGGTCCATGATACGCTCTTCCAGTAACGTTTGTCCGATTCCCATGATCACACCACCGTTTATCTGACTTTCGGTTGTAAGTCGGTTGATTGCTAATCCACAATCTTGGACAGCGACGATTTTGAGTATTTTGACATGTCCTGTCTGTGTATCAACCTCAACCTCTGCGAACTGTGTACCTGCGACGCCACCTTGTCGGAGTTCTCTGTCCCACTCTCCACCTTCACTAATGGTCTCCTGTCCGAGTAGGCCTGTTGCCTGACGCCAAGTTACTGTTTTAGTTCGATCAGAAGCGACATAGATGGTCCCTGTTCCGATACGGAGGTCATCTATGGGTGCTTGTAGTAGGGGTGCGACGTGTTCAAATAGTTTCTGTTTCGCTTTAGCGGCTGCAGTTTTTATGACGGGTGCGACTGATGCGGTCGTTTGACTTCCGCCACTTCCACCGGAAGGTAATCCGGGGGCACTATCACCGATTTTGACGATAATATCTTCCGTTGTGAGTCCAAATTCTTCTGCGACAATGATAGCGATGGCGGTTCTGATACCGGTTCCGATGTCTTGTGTTCCGGTGATGGCTTCAACGGTACTGTCTGCGTTGATATTCACCCGTGCTTGCGTATTTGCGCCGCCGCCTCCTCCCCATTGACCGCTCCCGACACCCATACCACGTTTCTTGATACCTGTGCCGGAACCGGCGACACTATTGCGTTTGTGCCATCCAATTTCTTGTGCTCCGAGTGTGTATTGTGCTTGTCGCACCTCACTTTCATCGTTTAACCTTCGGAATTCAAGCGGGTTCATGCCGAGTTGTTCTGCGAGTTCATCCATCAATGAATCCATTGCGAATGCACCTTGTGGGTGTCCAGGGGCACGCATAGCGCGTTGACTACCAGCATTGACTGCGATGTTAGTGCGTTCTGTTCGGCTATTCGGGACGTGGTAGACGTAGGGACCTGTGAAACCTGCGCCTCCGCCTGTACCTCCCGTACCGTAGCCATGCATATCGTAAGCGATAAGTCTACCGTCACGTGTTGCGCCTGCTTTTACGTGTTGTGTCATTGAGGGTCTGTTCCCTGCCACGAGGTGTTCAGCTTTTCGGGTCAACATCAGTTTTACGGGTCTTTCTGTCATGCGTGATAGTTGTGCTGCTGTGAGTCCTTCGACACCAGGGCTAAATTTACTACCGAAACCGCCTCCCATGTGTTCCGTAATTACCCGTACCTGATTCGCTGGTAATTCAAGCCGCCGTGCGAGATCATTTCTGACACCGAAAACTGCCTGCGTAGATGCCCAAACAGTAAGGTTTTGTTCATCAGTCCATTCTACGACGTGACCATGTGTTTCCAAGCAGACATGTGTTTGGACAGGTGTGTGATATGTTGCTTCAACAGTGACAGCGGCTTCAGCGAATCCTGCTTCTATGTCTCCTTGCTCTCCTTTACTGGGGTTACTCCGATTTCCTTCCCAATCACGGATCTGTGGTGCGCCTTCAGCCATTGCGTCAGCTTCAGTTGCGACAAAAGGCAGTTCTTCTAATTCAACATAAATTGCTCGTAGTGCGTCCTTTGCGATGTCGTCGGTTTCTGCTGCAACCGCTGCGATTTCCTGTCCTTGATAACGGATTTTTCTGCCGACTTCTATTAGCGGCATAACAGCTTGGACGCCGGGCATTTCTTCCGCGTCTGTCAAATCTATTTCTGTGACGGTTGCATGTGGAACTTCAGCCCGAAGGATACGTCCGTATAACATTCCTGGTCGGTTAATATCGTAAGTATACTTTGCTTCTCCAGTAACTTTTTCCTTACCTGACAAACGGGCAATGCGCTTACCGATAAGTCGAGACTGGCTTGCTTCTCCCCATGATGCCATAATTTTTCTCCTTTCTTTTACATTTTCTCTGAGGCAGTTTCGACTGCGTCAAAGATGAACGGGTAAGTTCCGCAACGACAGGTGTTGCCCGATAAGGCTTCCTTTATCTCTGCCAGTGTCGGTTTTCTGTTTTCGTTCAAGAGTGCGACTGAAGATACGATGAATCCTGGGGTGCAGAATCCACACATCATTGCGTCGTGTTTGACGAATGCTTCTTGTATAGGATGGAGGTTATCTCCGTTGGCAATACCTTCTACGGTGGTAATTTGCTTATCTTGTGCATCCATTGCGAGCATCATACATGCATAGACTGCTTTTCCATCTACTAAGACGGTGCAGCCGCCGCATTCGCCTCTATCACAGATAAGTTTTGCGCCTGTTAGATCAACGTTATTTCCACCAGTATCTCTGCCGTCGCGCAATACTGTTAAGAGTGTCGTGCGTGCTTCAACTTCAATTTCGTAGACGGTGTCATTAATGTTCAGCTGAATTTCTGCTTTGGAGATTGCTTGATCGGTTTGTGCTTCAGCGGTTTTCTCGTTGCCGACTAATATTGCTGCTGGTGCAACGGTTGCTGCAACTGTACCGGTTCCTACGCCTTTTATGAAGCTCCGCCGCGAGATGTTCGTGTCCTGTTTTTTATCTTTATCCGACATACTGTTCTCCTTAAAACTTCATACTTAAGTTAAAAATATAGCAGGATTGCTGTTTTTTGGCAAGTTAAAACTGTTAACGGGTGTGTAAATATTTTGTCATTATTTTCTGAACCAGGATTTTCAGGATAAGAGGTTTTTGGTTCTATCAGATGGATAGGATGGAATGCATTCTTTGTCTAAACCAGGATTTTCAAGAAAAGAGGATTTTCAAATCAACGGTATGAATGCCATTTAGGCATTCCCCGGGATAAGAGGCATCTTCTCGTATTCTATTCTTATAAAAGAAACCTTTTGTGGTTCATCCGTTTATGTACATAGCACTCCGCTGGAGTGCAGCCCGTTGACAATCTTTTTTCTATAGACATATTGCTCCGCTGGAGCAAGGGATGAGCGATCTTTTTTCTATAGTGACAAACTTTAGGGACAAAAACTTTATGCACCCCGGTCAACCTGAAAAACAATTAACTTGACATAAGCAGAAGAATAAACTACAATAATTAACATATATAGAGACATTAGGAGGAAAACCCCAGACCCATGAAGAAGTTATTATTTGTATTTATCACGTTCATGCTCATAGCATCCCACATTCAAGCAGAAGATATTACCTACAGCGAACACATTGCACCTATCATACAGAAGCAGTGTCAATCTTGTCATCGTCAAGGTGAAGTTGCGCCTTTCTCACTTACGGACTATAGTGATGCGAAGGCTTGGGCAACTGAAATTACTGAATATACGAAAGCTCGCCTTATGCCGCCTTGGAAACCCGCACACGGATACGGTAACTTTAAGAATGAACGGAGATTGACAGACAAACAGATACAATTGATAGCGGATTGGGCAGCAGCAGGGGCACCCGCTGGAGACCTATCCAAAACACCGCCTAATCCAAAGTTCCATCAAGGATGGGCTCTTGGAGAACCTGATCATATCGTTGAAATGCCTGTTGAATACGAAATTGAACCGGAAGGTGAAGACGAATACAGACACTTTATCATACCTACAAACTTTGACACAGATATATACGTTCAAGCTGTTGATGTTCAACCGGGTAACCGAAAAACTGTACATCACGTCATACTCTATCTCGACACAGAAGGGGAAGCACGGAAATTGGATGCACAGGACCCAAAACCGGGATACCTCACGCAAGGCACTGGACCCGGTTTTGATCCCGTAGGGACACTCGGGGGATGGGCACCCGGATTACAACCTCATGTCCTGCCTGATGGGATCGGGTATCAACTGCCTAAAGGTGCTGACATTGTTCTACAGGTGCACTACTACCGCACAGGACATACGGAGAAAGACCAATCCAGAGTGGGATTATACTTCTCTAAAACAGCGAAGACCACGAAACTACACATTGACTCAGCCATCAACACTAAATTCGTCATCCCCGCTGGTGAGAAAAAGTACGGTGTCAACGCGACAAAACGTATCAAAAAAGATAGCTACTTATTAGCTACAATGCCACACATGCATCTACTTGGACGCGATATGCGAATCGTCGCGCATCCCCCTACGGGGAAACCCATTGACCTTATATGGATACAGGATTGGGATTTCAATTGGCAGGACATATACCACTACAGTAAACCGATATTTTTACCTGTGGGAACACGCATCTCACTTTTGGCACATTTTGACAACTCGGCTGAGAACCCAGCTAATCCACATAATCCACCGATTCCTGTTGGGTGGGGAGACAAAACGACAGATGAAATGTGCATCGGTTTTCTATACTTCGTTGATGCGACGAAGTATCAACCGAAGGAATGATAGTGTTGATCAGATAACACTTATTGGCGACGAATATCTGGAAGAATCACTTCAGGTTTGAATGTTACTCGGTAATGATACGTACTTAGTTCTATACCCTCTAACTGTTCTGCGAAATATGTGACATTGTCTGAGAGTCCAAGAAAATGTTTCTTATATGTTCCATCGCCTGTTTTGCATAACACTTCAAGTTGTCCCTCGTTATCGTTAATACTACATCTTCCTTCAATGGTCAATATATATTTATCTGTAATCCCGTTGTAAAAAACGATTCTTCTATTAACCTCAAAGTTATCTGCAGCTTTTGTGACGTTTCTATCTGCTACCATTGCATCATCGCAACCTATAGTAAATAGTAATAACATTCCTATAGCGATAAATATATTTTTCATTGTCAGACTCCTTAATACTTGATTTGTTAGTTGTTTATACTCTCGCACTGCTCGCGGGTGAATTGGCTGTAAAAGTCGATGCAAACATCTGTTACAACTGAATAGGACTGTATCAGATTTTAATGTCAAAGTCAATTTTTTTACGGTGTGGAGTGTGTCAAGTTAATCTCTGCTTTTGTCCAACAAAATAGACTGCAGAGGCTAAGACGTGTGCATGCGGATGCAACATTAATAGAAAATCTAACCAGACAAGAGGAAACGTCAACCATCCGACCAAGAGGGACACCGCCTTGGCAATCAACAGACTGCCAAACGAACACACGAGTCCGACGTACTCACGTAATATCCAATGTAAGGCTGCTGTGGGTCCCGCACATGCCCCGGCTTCTGTCTTCTTGAATTCAGAGAATAGTGCCGAAAAACCTGTAGTCGTCCAACGTTGATAATCGTGAGGAGATGCGTGATAACCTTGTAAGAAGGGTACGGCTGCACATACATATCCGTCAGGTTTTATGACCCGGTACATCTCCGCCACGACCTGTTTCGGGTTTTTCACATGTTCTAACACTGCTTCAGAAATAACTGCATCAAAGACTGCGTCGGCAAACGGTAAATTGTGTCCATCACCGACAACATCTACCATCGGCGTCTGCTCAATTTCAAGATTAACGACATTAGGTGCGCGACGGTGCATTCCTGAGCCGAGATCCAGGATTCGTGCCTCAGTACCCAAATTGCGAATTACTCGCTTGACCGCGCGATTCCAACGCGGTGCGGGATACGGACATCCCATCAACGGAGCTAAAAAACGGTGTTTGCGTAACAGACGCTTAATACGATCAACCATAAAGGAAACCCACTCAGAGCCCTGTCTATCTCGTGGACAATTTATAGTAAATTTTTGGATTAATTATACAGTCTGTACCAGTGCGGTTGGGAAACCGTACCTACCGTGGTCCGAAAGTGTGTAATTATTTTCAAACTTCACCATAAAACAGAAACGGGGTCAGAGTACTGACCCCGCTATCAAGAGCTATGTTTATTTCTGAGGGAACTTTATATTCGCCTCATCTGCCGCCCGTGCTAAATCTCTAACAATCCGCATTGTCAACTGCGTCAGTTTCTGTGAATATTCTGTGTCTGAGATGCCTCGGTATCGCGAAGGTTGCGAATATCCGAGTCTATCATTTGCAATTGTCAATGCGCTTGTAATCAATGGTAATGGCACCTCAAGCGTTTCTTCAGGTATAGACAGTTCAATAAGGTCAGAAAGAACTATATCTTGATTGTTATTTTCACCTGTTAATAGTTGTTCACGGTTTTCATCAATTGCGTCCAACACCTGTTTTGCGGCGATCTGTTGAGCTCCTTTTTTTGCGCCTGGGATGGCTTCGTTTGTCTGGTGAACTCTATCGCCATAATAAACAGTAACTTTCCATTTTGGTGCGTCTGATGTGCCGTATTGTGTTTCAGTGAATCGAGGTTGCCCTAATCCGCGTTCTTGACAGTATTGAATCAAAAGTCCTTTATAGTTTTGATCTACCTCTACAACATCCTGAACAGGCATAGACTTCCTCCTTACAATCTATCGGCTATGATCGTATCGGGGACGATATTCGGTTGTGCGCGGTTTTACTTTCCGTTGTCGTTTTAGTTCGATTCGTCTGCGTTTTTCGCTTGGTTTTTCATAAAAACTGCGTTTTTTTATTTCTGTGACGACTCCTGCTTTACCGCACATTTTCTTAAAACGAGCAAGTGCTCTATCAAAAGATTCACCTGCATCTACTGTAACTTCTACTTGAACCATGTTTATAATCCTCCTATGATTAATATTCCTATGATAAATATAATTACATTTGTAGTATACCATATCTTAGCGTGGATGTCAATTATAATTGGTAGGGTGGTGCTATAAACAATTATACCTTGACAGGACTGCCAGAATACGCTAACATAAATCACAAAAACATCGGGAGAATACCTATTTACGAAGTACTCATACTCTGTTTTGGCACATGGCTTACGGGTGTCAGCAAGGCAGGATTCGGTGGTGGTATCGGCATGATTGTGGTACCGCTGTTTGCACAATTCCGACCTGCTCGTAACGTGGTTGCTCTGATGCTTCCACTGCTCTTTTCTACTGATGTCATTTCACTCGGACATTACTGGAAGCAGTGGCATCGCAAAAGTCTATGGCAACTGATACCGGGTGCTGTCATCGGTATCGTATTCGCAAGTTTCATTCTCAATGATATATCAGACAACCAGTTAAAAAAGGTTATCGGCGGGATCGCGTGTCTATTTGCCATATTAGAATTCGTAAGGTCTAAATGGATAAAACCGCAGAAGGCAGATACAGAGAAGATAGACAATCCAATCAGCTTCAAAACATGGCATGGGGTGGTATTAGGTGCAGTAGCAGGTATCTTCTCAACACTTGCGCACATGGCAGGACCGGTTATCGTCATGTATCTGTTACCCCAAAGGTTGGGAAACCGAACATTCGTTGCAACAACAACGATACTCTACTTTTTCATCAACCTGACAAAGATACCAGCCTATATTCAGCTTGGTCTTTTTACAACTGAAATCATCATAGAAGCTGTAGCATTATTGCCGTTTATAGGTCTCGGTGTTCAAGTTGGCGTATATCTCAATAGTAAATTTTCGGAACGCAATTTTTCAAGAATTGTTCTTATTGTCTTATTTGTAACCGGTATTCACCTTCTATTTTGGTAAGAAGGTAACTACCTTCGCCATGTTTAAGTGCTTCGGTTGAATAAGAATATCGTGTTGACAATCTGACAGGATAGATTTTCCGCACAATCTAACAGAATGTGCTACAGACACGTGAAACGAGAAAGAATAGCACAATCAAGGATGAATGTGCTATAGGGACAACAATTACACAAACCTACTCACCACGGAGAAACATAATGACATTAAAATGGGGTGTCCTCGGTGCAGGAAGTGTTGCTCAGCGACGTGCGATGCCTGCTATTCATAAGGCGGACGGTGCAGAATTACATGCGCTTTTTTCAAGGGATGCAGCGCGTGCTAAAAATCTCGCTACAGAACACAAGGCAACAAAAGCATATAGCAATTTAGACGACCTGCTTAACGACACCGAACTTGATGCAATCTATATCTCAACACCTGTGAACCTTCACTGTGAACAGGTCATCGCTTCAGCGGAACGTGGACTGCATGTCCTTTGCGATAAACCTATGGCACTCACACCGCAAGAATGTCAACGGATGATAGACGCGTGTAACGCTAACAGTGTGCATCTACAGGTCTGTTTTCTTTTTAGGTTCCACTCCTGTTTTCAGCAGATCAAGACGTGGGTTGACGACAATCGTTTCGGTCAGATAGTCCACGGTAGGATGCCTTTCCTGAAAAAGTATCTATTAACGGCAGATGAATGGCGTGCACAACCTGACAAAGGGGGTGGCGGGTGTTTGATGGACTTAGGTCCGCATAGTGTTGATATGCTACGATACCTTATCGGTGAGGTGACAGAAGTTTCGGCATTTTGTGATACTGCAATCCATAACTACAAAGTTGAGGAGACTGGTGGTATTTTGATGCGGTTTCAGAATGGCGCGCAAGGGTTCACAGACCTGAGCTTCTCTGTTGCGCAGTGTGATGTTGTTCTGGAACTTTACGGTACAGAAGGCACCGTTGTTGTGTTAAACGGTGATGGTTGGAAAATTCAGACAAATATTGATGGTGAAAAGCGGGTCATTGCATCTCAATTCGAAGACCTATATCAACACCAGTTTGAGCATTTTGCAGCATGCGTAGCAACAGGTATAGCACCACTTGCAAGTGGAGACGATGGATTACGCGCAAACACCGTATTAGCTGCAGCTTATGAATCCGCAAAATCGGGTAAAGTCGTTGCTTGTGCATAGTTCGGCATGAATCATCGTAAAATGCCATCGTATTATGATCAAACTACGTCCTGCGGTTTATTTCCTCATACCTTTCCTGATCGGTATCATTACGGGAACCTACACGGCAATCCCACTGTTCTGGTTATGGTTGTTCATCGTGATCTGTCTCGTGGGTAGTGTGGTAGCACGGAAACGGAAAAGGTTTCTGTGTTATATCCTACTTCATATCGCTGTTTTTACTTGTGGTATGCTGAGATTAGAGATCGCCACCGTTCCCTTAATTCCGCCTCATTTTTATGACCAACCCGTTAGCTTCACTGGTAAGACAACCTATCAACCTGAACGTGGAGAGGTATGGGAGGCATGCTACGTTGTCGGACAGGTACAACTTCTCGCGGACCCCTCACAGACGGTTTCAACGAAGGTATTGATTAGGTTTGACGAACCTATTCCGCTACGATATGGTAGGAACATTACGCTAACGGGTGTGTTACATCAACCTGATACGAAACGAAATCCTGGTGGTTTTGATTATCGTGCCTATCTTGCACGGCAGAATGTATCTGGTATTATTTCTCACCAAGGATTATTTCGCTTAGGAGAACAGTCAGGTTTTCCGCCTTTACGTTGGATAGAATCCTTACGTTTGCGAACTGAACGGACTATTGATGATGCTTATGTCAGTTTTAAAGAACCTTCAACTGAAAATGCCTCTACAAATGGATTGCATGCCCAGTTGTTGAAGGGAATACTTCTCGGTAAACGGGGAGATGTGCCGACAGAGACTTTGGACATGTTTCGCAATAGTGGCACGTTCCATGTGTTAGCGGTGTCAGGTTTGCATGTAGGACTCGTTGCGATGTTCTGCTTTGTTGCTTTTTCAAAGTTTCGCGTTCCGATGTTAACATTTCGTATTCCGCCAAAGATCGTTTCATTGCTAACGATTGTAGCGATAATCATCTATGCCTGTTTGGTGGGTTTCCGTCCTTCTGTCTTTAGAGCTGCGCTTATGGCGAGTCTATATCTGTTCGCCAGAATCATTGATCGTGATGCTGACATCTACAATCTACTTGCAGTCGCAGCGTTGGCACTTCTGCTGATAAATCCAACACAGGTGTGGGATGTCGGTTTTCAATTATCTTTTAGTGCTGTCATCGCGATCGTCTATTTTGTTCCGAAAATGGAGAATCCGATACGGAAGTTGTGGGAAATCCCAGAAGATGCTAAATCAAGCAGGTTGACGAGATACAGGAAGCAGGCTTTGAAATGGTTAGTCTTATCCTATTTGGTGACATTCGCGGCGCAAATTGGCACAGCACCCCTTATTGCTTATCATTTTTATAGCGGATATCCGCTTGGTATTATCGTAGGTCCCTTCGCTGTTGGACTTGTTTCGCTCATCGTTGGTGTCGGTATGGCATCTGTCATAGTCGGGTTTATCATTCTGCCGCTTGCCAAAATCTTGGCGGTCGTAAATCACACGATAATCTTCATCTTCCTAAAACTCATCGGTATGTTTGGGCAGGAGTGGGGTATCACGACGATAGCACCGCCAACATTAGGACTCGTTGTCGTCTATATAGCCTTGATTTTAGGTGTTACCCATTGGCGTTTTGTCTATCCACAGTGGAAAACTGCAAGTCTCATCGGACTTTCAGTCGTTGCGATGTGGGTATGGAACAGTGGCTTCCATGAACAGGGTCGTCTCTTAGAGGTGGTTACGCTTGATGTCGGACAGGGGGATGCGGCTATTGTACGATTCCCTGATGGGATGACGATGCTGATTGATGGGGGTATTCAGCGGTCGTATTATGATGTAAAAAGGCAGAAACAGGTCGAATACGACGTTGGTGAACGGGTTATTGAACCTTACCTCAATAGTAATGGTATTCGGGAACTGGATTTAGTGGTGCTTTCACATCCCGATATTGACCACGGTGGCGGTTTGGGTTATATTCTCCAAAATTATAAGGTTAAACGGGTTATCGGGATCGCGGACATGGAACTTGACTCGCAAACACATCGGCGGCTTCGCAGCATAGCGAAAGAACGCGGTATTCCGTATTCATTTCCTTATGCGGGTGAAATAGATTTGACCGGTACTGCCAGACTTACCCTGCTACATCCGATTGACGTTGCCTCTACTGATCTGATGGATGCTAATAAGAACGCTGATTCACTTGTGATCAAGCTCAGTTATGGTGAAGTAGACATCCTGTTTACAGGAGATATAGAGGCTGAGGGTGAAACACGGTTAATCACATCGTTACAGGATTTACGTTCGGAGATTCTGAAGGTGCCGCATCACGGTAGTCGCACATCAAGCAGTGCTCAGTTCATAGATGCAGTCCAACCGCGTTTTGCCATCTATTCACTCGGACAGCGGAATCAGTTTCAATTACCTCATCCTGAAGTTGTGGAAAGGTATAAAGTACGGGATTGTAAGCAACTACGGACAGATCAATTGGGTGCGATTACGGTAAAAACTGATGGGACTCGATGTTGGTTTAAATATACTGTTTTGCAATAATTCATGGTGAATGTCAAATAACTATTATACCGTTAAACCATTGAATGCCTCTGATTTGACAATAAAAGCGATATGACATAAAATAGAGTTGTGGGAATTACGAAAAGAGATAAGCAATATACATGTATCTGAGGAGCGATTATGAGTCAAACAAGAAAAGTTGTGATGCGTAATGACGCGGGACAGATCTGGACTGAGGAACAGGAGACACCCGCACCGAAACAGGGACAACTGTTGGTTGAAGTACACGCGTCTATGATAAGCCCTGGGACAGAGTTGGGGGGTATCAAACGGAGACGCGAAAAACAGGGGTCCGGAACAAGTCAACGAGCATTCGGGTATACTAACGCTGGTGTCGTGATCGGAAAAGAGGGAGATTGTGATGAATTTGAAATTGGGGACAGAGTTGCAGGTATGGGGGGTGGCTACGCACTACACGCGACTTACGCTTGTGTGCCACATAACTTGTGTGCTAAGATTCCTGATACCGTAAAGTATGAGGAAGCTGCATCTATCCACCTTGCAGCGACGGCACTGCACGCTGTGCAACGCGGACGTATTCGTATCGGTGAGAATGTGGTGATTGCGGGATTGGGTATTCTCGGACAATTTGCATCGCAGATTGCTAAAACTGCTGGTGCTTATGTTGTGGGTTTAGATCGGTTGCCGTTGCGATTAGGTATCGCTGAGAACGCGGGTATTGATATTGCAATCAATGTTTCTGAGACAGACCCTGTCCCGATTGCACAGGAATTCACGCGTGGTTACGGTATGGATTGCGGGATTATCGCCTTTGGTGGGGATGCGACGAGTGCTTTCCAGCAGATACGTGCCATGTTGAAGACAGCTCCCGATACGCATAAGATGGGACAGATCGTCATTGTTGGTGGTGCCAGTATCACACACGGGTTTGCAGCGGGACTCGGTAATGTGGATGTGATTAGTGCCGCACGTACCGGTCCCGGATACCACGATGAAGATTATGAACATGGAGCGGATTATCCACCTGTGTTTGTACCGTGGCCAACACAACGGAATTTGGAATTGGCACTTAGGTTAATGGCTGAGGGGAAAATCAGTGTTGAGAAGGTCATTACTGATATTGTATCGATTGACGAAGCTGCTGCGGCATGCGAAAAACTGATACAAGACCCAAATACAGCGTTAGGTGTTATCTTCACAATGAAATAAAAAATGACATTAGGAATAGCGAATGGAAATTAGATCAGCAAAAGAGTCAGAATTAGAGCAGGTTGTGGCGTTAAACTGCATCGCTTTCAATCCGAATCAACATGAACGGTATTGGCAGTATGTGCGAGGTGATAGCAGCTATCGCCTTTCACAGACGCGAGTTGTTGTTGTGAATGATAGCGTTGTTTCAACGTTACGGGTGTGGGAACGGAGAATACGAATCGGTCCATCCCTTGTGATGATGGGCGGGATAGGTGGTGTTTGCACTGATCCCAAATACCGTGGTGTAGGATATGCGTCTGCACTGATGCGAGATACTATCGGATACCTGAAGACGAGAGGATATGACCTTGGTGTTTTGTTCACGATCATACCTGAGGCATTTTATCACAGATTAGGGTGGACATCCCTACCCCTACACGGCTTCTCGGTGGCATGTGAAGTGGGAGGGGGAACAGTAGTACCATCTGAATGGCAGGTTAGGGACTTCAACGTAGAAACGGATTTGGATGCTGTTGCTTCAATTCACAACATCGCTAATGCACATCAGAGCGGGACTGTTTCCCGTACCCGTGCTTATTGGGATATGAAACCTTCGCGTATTCGTGGAATTCTGCCGTCTGTTGTCGCAGAGAAGAACGGGGATATTGGAGGATATTTGAACTTTCAGATAGAGGGTCAGTGCGCGGAAGTGCTTGAGGTAGGATATATACCGAACAATCCAGATGTTTTGGACATGCTTGTATCCTACTTTATGAAAGCATGTGTTGAAAACAGGGTTGAAGAGATTACGGGTATGTTTTCGTCAGAACATCCTTATGTGGAACGACTTTTGGCAACGCGTAATGGTGAAGTGAGGGTATGCACAGATACTGCCATGATGCTTTATGCGGTTAATCTACCTGTGATGCTTCGCCGGTTCGTCGTAGACTGGGAAACGCAAATTGCTGATGCGGATGAATCGTTTTCACGACTTGCTGTGAGATTTCCTGTGGTCAATAATCAGCAAGCGGTGTTGCGCTACGACGGGAGTAGCACGATCCAGATCGTTGATGATGCATCGGATGCTGTGGATATTGAAATGAATGAAGATGTGTTTTGGCAGCTGCTGTTCGGTGAACTTGGATGGGAACAGGTGAAGTTACAGGGAAAGGCGGATTCATCGGTTTCTGCGGAGGTCTCGGCTTTTTTGGAGGTGTTGTTTCCAAAAAGGGATGTAATTTTTTGGTATCCGGATCGGTATTGAGGATAAAATATGCATGGTGGTAACAGGATGAAGAAAAAGAGCGAAATTGAGAAGATTGGAACGCATACAAGTGCGTTCGGGACATCAGGTAGGATCAATCACGACTCCAGTGAGTTTTATAGAGGAAAACTCTACGCTAATCAAGTACCTGCCGAACCTGAAACGTGGATAGAAAACACTGTTCCTGTTGAAAACCTTGATAAACTCTATTGTGCCTCCAGTGAAGATATGTCTGCGATTCCGGATTGCAGTATTCATCTGATGGTTACTTCACCTCCCTATAATGCTAAGAAAGAATATGATGATGATTTGTCGTTAGAGGAGTATAGGGGACTCCTACGTGCTGTGTTTGCTGAGACGTATAAGAAGTTGGTAACTGGCGGTCGGGCATGTATCAACATCGCTAATTTAGGTCGCAAACCTTATATCCCATTGCATAGTTACATCATTGAAGATATGCTGGATATTGGTTACTATATGCGGGGTGAAATTATCTGGGATAAAGGGTCCAGTGCGGGAAGTTCAACGGCATGGGGGAGTTGGTTGTCTGCGGCGAACCCTGTGTTGAGGGATGTTCACGAATATATCCTGGTTTTTTCTAAAGATACCTTTACGCGTAAACGGAACGGCAAGGAGAATTCCTTATGTAAGGAGGACTTCTTAGCGTGGACGAAAAGTGTCTGGACATTTCATGCTGAATCTGCGAAACGTATCGGTCATCCTGCGCCGTTTCCTGAAACGTTGCCGCATCGGCTAATACAACTCTATTCTTTCGTAGGGGATGTTGTATTAGACCCTTTTTGCGGGAGCGGTACGACTTGTCTGAGTGCGTTGAAAGCAGATAGACATTATATTGGATATGATATTGAGGAAGAATATATCCAGTTGGCAAACGAGCGGATTGGCGCGTATGCTAATCAGACTCGTTTGCCGATTTAGTAGGTATACGGAGACGGTACATATTAAAGAGACGGCACACGGAGAGTGCCTACTACTATTAATATAGACGGCACACGGAGTGTGTCTGCTACTATGTAAGAACGGCACACGGAGAGTGCCTACTACTATTAAGAACGGCACACGGAGAGTGCCTACTACTATTAAGGGGATATTGTGTAGGTCTCTCCTGCTTTGGTGTGGAAGTTGACGACGTCTCTGGATTGGGAATACTTGATGCGTGATCCGTCACAGGTTACGTTGACTTGTCCGGGTGTTCGGACCTGGCAATCTTGTCCGAGGTTTGATACTATTTTCGCTTGTGTGAGTTTTCCATCTTTCCACGTCATATCAACTTCAAATCCACCGCGTGCGCGTAGACCTTTGACATATCCCGTATCCCACGCTTTCGGCAGTGCAGGGAGCAGGTTAATTTCACCATCGTGGCTCTGTAGTAACATTTCAGCGATTCCTGCGGTTCCGCCAAAATTACCGTCAATCTGGAATGGTGGGTGTGTATCAAATAGGTTCGTGAGGGTGCACCTTGCGAGTAATGTTTGTAGGTGATTGTATGCATCTTCTGGTTCTTCAAGTCTGGCAAAGAAGTTGACTAACCATGCGCGGCTCCATCCTGTTCCGCCGCCTCCGTGTGCTAATCGGGTTTCCAAAGATTTCTTTGCTGCGGCTGCTAACTCTGGTGTACCTCGTAGTGTTATTTGACAACTGGGATGCAGTGCATATAGGTGCGACATGTGTCGGTGACCAGCCTTCGGTTCATGATAGTCGCATATCCACTCTTGAAGTCTTCCCGTTTTTTCACTGATTTGAAGTGGGACAAGGTTTTCAAGGGAAGTTGCCAATTCCTCACGAAAGTCTGCATCAACATTGAGAATATCAATACATGCGATGCAGTTTGTGAAAAGTTCATGGATTATCTCAAGGTCCATTGTTGCTGCATAGGTGAACATAGTGCGGGTTCCGTCAGGTGCGTCGAACACGTTCTCAGGGGAGTGTGAAGGATTTGTTACGAGTTTTCCGGGGAACGGTGTGTCTTCTGGTGCTTCAACGAGAAAGTCGAGAATAAAACGGGCAGCACTTTTCATTAATGGATACGCGCGTTCTCTAAGGAAGTTTTCATCGCCACCGAAAAGGTAGTGTTCCCAGACATGTTCACATAACCATGCGGCACCCATTGGCCAAACACCCCATACGCCATCTGCTGGGGTGGTAAACCCCCAAATATCTGTAAGGTGATGTACAACCCATCCTTCAGCACCATAGTGTGATTTCGCTGTTTTGTTGCCCGGTTCAACAAGTGATTCCATTAGGTCAAAGAGTGGGAGATGGCATTCTGGTAAGTTGCATATCTCTGGCACCCAATAGTTCATTTGAACATTTATATTTGTGTGATAATCGCTGTTCCAAGGGGCGTTCATGTGTTCGTTCCATACGCCTTGAAGGTTGGCAGGGAAACATCCTGGTCGTGAACTGCCCATCATAAGATAGCGACCGTATTGGAAATAGAGTGCTTCAAGTGCTGGGTCTGTTGCCCCTTGCTTGACTTTAGTTAAGCGTTCGTCAGTTGGCAGGTCTTCTGTTTCTGTGGAGCCGAGGTTCAGATCAACCCGTCTGAAAAGGGATTGATGGTCTGTGATGTGGTCTGACCGAATTGTTTGATATGTTTTTGTTTCAATCTCCTTCAGATAATTTTCGCATCGTTCATGTGGATTGGCACTTGCATCCTTAGCGTTGATATAACTGGTTGCTGCTGCGAGGTATAGCGTAACGGCATCGGCATTGCTGACAGAGATGCTATCGTTTTTTGCTTGTGAAGTACCGCCATCAACGTTTACTTGAAGATGCGCTGCAAAACGTATAACACCTTCATCGCTGCAATAACCATCAAGTCGTAATAAACTGTCAGAAAGCGTGTCAATGGTGGCATTTTGCTCGCGTGTGAGGGTTATATCAAAGGTGAGTTTGCCTGGTGTGTTGCATTCAAGTTTAACGACGATGAGGTTGTCTACTGCTGTAGCGAATACTTCTTTGGTGTAAGTGATATCCGCGCATTGATATGTTGTTTTTGCTATACCTGTATCTAAATCCAGTTCACGTCGGTAGTTGGAAACATCTGCTTGTTGTGCGGGGTCATTGTTATCGCTGGCAATGTATAGGTCACCTAAGGACTGATAGGATTTGATGCGTTTTTCTATTCCGTGCATTGTGTCGCCAGCGAGTTGTGTTGCCTCTTCGTTTTTATCGTCAAAGAGGAGTTGTCGTACCTTTGGGAGTGCTTCTAAAGCGTTTGGGTTGTTGTTATTGTTTTTGCGGGGACCGCTGTCCCATATCGTTTCTTCGTTTAGTTGGATGCGTTCTCGGTTGATGCCACCGAAGACCATTGCACCGAGTCGTCCGTTTCCGACGGGTAGCGCGTCAGTCCACTGTTCGGCTGGTTTGTTATACCATAAGAGGTAATTATTCCTATTTGTCATCAAGTTGCCTCCGCTTTATTTTTAGTTTAGTATGGAAAGATCTATGATGGATCCTCTTATTTTCTTGAAGCACATGTTATCAAGATTTAGATTTCGGTTCAAGTATAAAAATAGCTTACCCCGTAGTGAAGGGTGTAAGTATTTGTCACCTTTTTTTAGAAGAGACGGCACTCGGAGAGTGCCTACTACTATTAAGAGCAAGGGTGTATTGACGAACACACATATGTTCTGATATAATACTATCAGAAAAAAATCGTAAAGAGTGAGGACTGCTTCATGAAAAACAGAGAACCCGATTATGATGACTATATCAAACATTTGCAGAAGGAAAAAAAGCGGCTACTCAATTCCCCAGTCTTGCATACAGCTGCGGAAATTCCGACTATAGATTTTCTTGATATATGTGAACGGATTAAAAACGCGAAGGAAGAACCTGAACACTATGATACAAACTTGCCCTACTTCTTTTCTGAAAATCGATTTGATATAGAAGCATTGCAGGAACATCAAAATGAATACCCGCATATCTTTGAAGAACAACGACATGGGGGATTATACAGAAGTGGGTTTTATCGATGGCAGTTGTCCTGGCTTGGACGTTCGTTTTTCAAAGAATTTCCTTATCAGGTTGATATTGAATTGGAAGCAGGAAAAATACTATCAAGGATAGAATGCAACTACCAAACAGAAACTGCTACAGGGATCCCGATTTGGATATTCGGATTTGTCACCGGTACAATAGAAAAGTGGTATCGGATATGTGCGTTTGAATATTTTGTGCTTGATATAGAGGAGGATTGGTCAACCGATTTTGAGTTCAAAGATGTTACGATTGAAACTGAACCTGTCTGCAAATTAAAGAACGGGCAGGAAGTCAAGGATGGCAAAGCATATACTGTCAATTTTCAGGTGGATGTTTCCAGCGATTTGTATGAACCGTACGGTGAGATAGAATTAAAGAACGGGTTTCTCGGACTGGATGGCACACTCCGCTCGCGATGAGTGCGCAATTGTAGCATAGAAGAGATCATTAAACTATGATTTTTTTTAGTCCAGTGTCCCATACACATCGGAACCCTATTTTGGGTACTAAACTTGATGGATAGGATAAGGTTAGAAATGTAGTTACCATGGGGTGATTATTGCACTTAGCAGTAGTTTGAACAGGTGATGCGGTGTCAAGTAGTGCGCCTCCGCGTAAGATGCGCCTTGTTTTCACCTCCCAGAAGTTTGATATGATGTGATCCAAATCCGCTTTCGTGTTTTCCCCTGCAATCAGTTTCTTTGTTGTTAAGGATTGAAAAGAATCTGGATCATACTCGTCCAGACACCATTCCCAGACGTTGCCTACCATGTCAAACAGTCCATAGTTGTTTGCTGGATATTTCCCTACAGAATAGGTTTCACCTACGGGCTTTTCTACGCTTGCTTTACTTGAATCCAGTTTATCTCCCCATGGGTATTTTTTTCTTGTTAATCCACCGCGTGCTGCCTTTTCCCATTCAACTTCTGTTGGCAATCGTTTACCGATCCATCTTGCATACGCCATTGCAGCATACCAACTGATATTCGTTACGGGATGGTCATCTTTTCCTTCTGGATAGTTGTCCTCATTCCAATCTATTAGGTAGTATCTGTCAAAACTTTGATATTCCGGTTTAGCACGGGACTTTCTCTTTATTAACCTTTGTTGATATAGCCTTTTTGATGGTTTGTTCCATATTGGAACTGCCATTATAAACCTTTTGTATTGAGCGTTTGTGACGGGATACTTATCCATAAAGAATGCGTCAACCTGTACTGTTTTGGCAAGATCGCCTTGTGCGTTTTTATCTTTGTGATTGTTTCCCATTTGAAATTCACCTGCGGGGATATGCACCATATCATTTGGCATAGCAGTGCTTATAGATGTTATTTCTCGTGGTGCGATTGCATCGATTTCAGAAATGGGGTGATCTTCTATCGGTATGGGGTCAATAGGTTGCGGTGTTTCTGTGTTGAGTGCGGTGATATGTTCTATCCGTTTTTGTGGGTTTTTCAACGTATCACGTGCTTGATTTAGGATATTTCGCCACTGTTCCTGTGTTTTGCCATCTGGACGTGGGAGTCCACCTGCGCGTAATGATTCGGTGTAGTATTTATTATGTGCGATGTCAACATTTATCGTTATCGCTTCTTCAGTTTGGTTTTCGATTTCTTCTATTGTAAATCCTAAGATTTCAAAAAAGTTGACTCTTTCACCGACGATCAGTCCAGATGCGTTTAGGATTTCTGATGCTTCATCAATGGATAGACCGTGTTCTTGAACGGCTTGTTGTAGTAACCCTTTTCGCTGTTCTTCGGTGATCGATTGGGAGAGAGTTTTGAGTGTGTTGAGGGTTGTGATGAATTCTTCAAGCTTTGGCATGGGTAGATATTAGGAGATATAGTGTTGAGATTGAGTGACCTTATTTTAGCATAAGATAAAGTGTAAAACAATAAAAATGGATTACAGAGAGTGATTGTGTTGAACATCTATATTTTTTACACAGCGGAACCCGATGCCGGCAAGTGTGCGTGTTGGGGTGTTTTTGTACCTGTAGGCTGTCCGTAGAAGTTGCGCTGCGTCAAGCCATGAACCCCCACGTAACACTCTCTGTATTGTGTTATCTGTCACTTGATTATTTACAGTGCCGAGACTGTTGACATCTGCAATTGGGTTTCTGTGTATGGGGTTCGTATAGAAGCGTGGGTTATAGACATCAAGACACCATTCCCACACGTTGCCTGCCATATCGTATAGTCCATAACTGTTTGCCTGATATTCTCCGACAGGTGTGGTATCTCCGACATTGCAGTTATAGTTTACTTTTGCGTTGTTGATGGCGTTTCCACACGGATATGCGTTTGCGTTTTGTCCTGCGCGAGCCGCTTTCTCCCATTCTGCCTCGGTAGGTAATCGTTTCCCCACCCATTCCGCATAAGCTCTGGCAGCATACCAGCTGACCCACGTTACAGGATGTTCGGCTTTGTCTTGCGGATAACTTTTTTCGTCCCAATGTTTGAGATAGTCTCCGTCGTGATAACGTTTGGAAATAGCGGTTTTTCGGTTTCTTTTTATGCCGAACCAATCTGGTGGTTTGCCCCACTGCGGGTTGGCATTTATGAACGTCAGAAATTGTGCGTTGGTGACTAAGTGTTTGTCCATATAAAATGCGTCTACATAGACGGTGTGTACAGGTTTTTCAGATTCGTCTGCATTTTCACTGTTGCTCCCCATCTGAAAATTGCCTTCAGGAATAAGGACCATGCCTTGAGGGGTATTGGCCATGCCTTGAGGAGTATTGAAATTTGTAGGAATTTGTACCGACTCATTCTGTGGGACTGTTGCCCGTGCTGTAGAAAATAAGGTTGTTCGTTGTCTATTTATATTTTTGGGATTTTGGGATTGGTTTTTATCGGTTTTTGTTAGTATGGCTGGTGTTGCCAATTTGGATAGGTCTTCTTGGAACAGTATTGGGGTAATATGTTCACGTCGTTTATGTGCGTCTTTTAGTGTATCTCTTGCACAATTGAGGAGTGTACGCCACTGTTCTTGTGTCCTGCCATCTTTACGGGGTAATCCTCCTGCGCGTAAAGATGCGGTGTATCGTCCGTTGTGTGCAGCGTCAACGCGTTTAGCAATTGTATCTTCATGTTGGTTTTCGATGTCTGCTATGGTGAGTCCAAGCACTTGAAAATAGTTGACCTTTTCTCCGACAACTAAACCTGATCTGTTTATGATGTCAGTTGCCTCGTTTATTGTGAGTTCGTGTTCCTGTACGGCTTGTTGTAGGAGTCCTTTGTGCAGTTCAGGTGATATCGTTTGTGAGGCTGCTTTGATTATATTGATTGCTGCGATGAATTCTTCGCGTTTAGACACGGTTGGTTCCTTGACAAAGTATAGTTAATGCAGAGGTTTCTGTTGTTTATATTATCATAGGTTTTAGTCGGTATGCAAGGGATTGTAGGAATAAAGAAACAGATACTATGGATAAAACCGGCAAACAGTGTTATAATGCACAACGCATTACCATACCCCATATATTTTGAGGAGTCATATATGTTAAAAAACTTATTTAAAGGTAAAAAAGACAGAACTGTTCCTGAAGAAACAGAGCAAAATGAGAACTGGTTTGATCGTCTCAAATCCAGTTTAGCGAAGACCCGTACTCGATTTATCTCTCAACTCTCAACACTCCTACGCGTTGGGAGAAAAATAGACGAAGAACTGATGGAAGAGATTGAGGAGATACTTATACAAGCAGATGTTGGTGTTGAAACGACACTCAGACTGATGGACAGTGTCAGGGAGACAGTGAAAGAGAAAGGTTTAGGTGATTCATCTGAACTTGAGGCAGTGATAAAAACAGAGATCATTAACCTACTCGGTGAAGATGAGCCTTTAGAGATCACAGGTGAACCGCCTTATACCATATTAGTCCTTGGTGTGAACGGTGCAGGAAAAACGACGACCATTGGGAAACTCGCCAGTAGATATAAAGCGTTGGGGAAAAAGGTGCTCGTCGCTGCGGGGGACACGTTCCGTGCTGCCGCCGAAGATCAACTCGCTATCTGGTGTGAACGTGCAGATGCGGAACTGATTCGCGGTGGTGAAAAAGCAGACCCAGCCTCTGTCGTATATGACGCAGTGCATGCAGCAACACATCGCGAAGCGGATGTGTTGATTGTAGATACAGCGGGGAGGCTTCACACCAAAAAACCGCTGATGGATGAGTTGTCAAAAATCGGTCGGGTGATGGGACAAGCACATGCAGCTGCACCACACGAGGTTCTGCTCGTGATTGATGGCACGGTAGGACAAAATGCGTTGATGCAGGCGAAAATATTCAACGAGGCAGTTCCTATCACAGGTGTCGCTGTCACGAAATTGGATGGAACAGCAAAAGGTGGAATTGTTATTGCTGTCAAAGCAGAGCTCGGGGCACCTGTAAAGCTTATCGGCATCGGAGAAAAACTTGATGATCTGCGCGATTTTTCAGGAGAAGATTTCGTAGAAGCACTCTTTGCGACAGAGGAAACAGCGTTGTAGATGTACGCGTAGGTGTTAATTTAGGGATACACCAGTTACTGAACATGTCTTACAATAAACCGATAGAATCCATAAGTTGTTGCTGAAATAAAGATTCTTATTTTGAATACTAACGGAGTCTTGCATTTTTATCTCCCCACTTTGAATCAACTGAAGGAGCACAGAGATGGTCCCGGTTGTGTTCTAAAGCTGCAGCTTCTTTGTAATGTCCCCCATCTTTCAGTTCAGATATTTTGCGATTATAATATTCAATTACGCGCACGTATACTTCTTCAGATGTTAGACCGTCTGCAAACGCTCGATCTATTTCAGAGTCACAGTCGAAAAAAGCATCAGAAATATGCATATAAACAATGTGTTCAACATCATAACCAAAAAAAGCGAGACATCCATGCTTCACAAAGTCCGGTCCAAGTTTGGCAGCTGTTTGACAAGCAAAAAGGTGAACTATTTTATTATTTAGTTCTTTGGGTTGATACTTACCTATATCAAAAATAGGGTTAGAATCTTCACCCATATAGACTGTATCAGTCCCGTGTCCTACACCTGTTATGTAGACAATATCGTCTTGGGCTAATTCAGATTTAACATAAGAACGACGTGCTGATTGATCCTGACAACGTACAATTTCAAACCCTTTTAATTTCAAGTATGGATAAACATGTCGATTCCGATACTCACAAGAACCTTTTGTAATCTTATCGTAACTGGAATCAATAGCAAGGATTTTCAAATCAAGTCTCAATTCAACACGTCGTTTTATGTTCAGACTTTGCTTGTATTCTGTATATCAAAGTTTTCCTGCACGGGCACTTTCAAGCAACATTCTAATCATTCTTTGCTCAATTTCAATTAAGGTGTGCCCCAAAGACGTTCGCCGTTTCACTTCTTTGATGGCTCGTTCTTTGTCAATAATTTCTTTACCTATCGCGCTCATCTCAAATTGTGGACGTAACCGAATACGTTCAGCAACCAATTCTGACTTTTTCTCAAGAGACAAATCGGTGAATGGCACTTGATCCGGTTCTTTTTCTACCACTTCCCGTAAAGACAGCCATTGCCCAACAAGGTCCGTAGCCACCGGAGAACTCCAATGGTCTTCATTAGGCATTCGCCCGTAATTCGTCATGGATATCTCCTTTTTATACTATAGTATAATTAAATTATATTATAACCCATATTCCTCAGTAAATGAATACGGGTGTGTAAAGTGTTTGTCACTAAACATTCAATATCTTCACCAATAATAGACATTCTCTTATATTGTACCAGTAGTAGCACATTCTTCCAGATTGTGCTTCTTTGTAGCCGATCAAAGTCATATAATGATCCAGAAAACCCTCCCGTGTCCTCCGCGTAATCCGCGCTTCAGAAAAATGGAGTGACAAAATATTTACTCACCCTTCAATTCCCTTCAAATAGGAAGGACTTTATGAACTTCTCACTGTTTCCGCAAATATCGCAAGCGCAAAAAGGCGTTTCACTTCCCTTCAAACGGGAAGACCTTTTTGAACACAAAAAAAGAAGATTACGGATTAGAATTTATAGAGTTTCAATTCCCTTCAAACGGGAAGACCTTTCATAATATATTATAACACAACACACAAAAATTGTCAAATCAAGTTTCAAGTCGGGTGTGTAAAGGTTTTGTCGCTATAGGTATCAATTTAGTGATAAACGTTTGTGCGTTGATACACCTTTCGCCCCTCTGGGGCTTGCTATTGGTTGGATCAATGTGTACTATACACCTTTCGCCTCTCTGAGGCTTTGGAAAATTACATATCAACATCCGCAGAATGCCAAACGCGCATCCTGCGTTGATTTGGATGAATGCCATACATGCATTCACATTGTTGATTTATGTGTTTCGTTCCTCTACCCGATCTACTTATTTAGTCTGGACTATCCACTAGTGACAAAAAGTTTACACACCCAAAGAGATTATCCTCTTTATTGAAACAAAGATTCTCATTTGATTGTCCTCTTCTTTGATTAGTAAGCGTATTTATCAAGCATCAGTTTTTCGTAGAATTAACAGGAATTCTGACTTCATGCCATCAGGGTTTTTATTTTTTCGCACACCGAAAAGTTGTCGTGTTTTTATTTTATCTTCATAGACTTTTTCGTGTGAAAACCCTTGTTCTGTGAAGTATTCGGATAGGATTCGCCATAGTTCAACGGTTATTCCATCAATACGGGGATTACCAACAAAAATACATGCAGCTGCGTGCGGTTTCAATCTGTTCATGGAATTTTCAAGTGCGTTTATCGTATGACAAAAGTAGGAGTCAAGTCTATTACGCAGATCTTTCCGAGTCAGTTTCTCTCTGACTTTATCCAATGTCTCGGTGTGAATTATCCTATCTGCCTTGCGATACGGTATTTCAAGACGAGATAATTCTCGAACTTCTTCCTCGGTGTGGCATAACCAAAAGAGATCTAATTTTGTGGAACGGATGTATTCTTGTGCTTGGAGATAGGGAGGGGATGTGATCAATGCATCACATTCACGTGATACTTCAATATAGGAGGAATCAACACCTCCTTGAAACTCAACCTGATTCTGATGATGTTGTGTGTGTATTACAAAGTCATTAATACTTCCTAATGTTTTCAAAGCGTGGTCATAAACTATCTCTATTAACTGGTCTTGCCAATTTTCGCGGAGTAGTTCTTCTATTGCTGCTAATTTTCGCTTGGATCTGGCTAATTTTGGGGTTCGGTGTTCGGTGTAAGAGAACCGTTTGCTTACCTTCAACAGTGACGTTTTTATAATGGAGGAATAGACTTCCTGTTCTATGCTGTAGATATAACCCCAGTATTGCGATAGCAGCTCTAAGATTTCAGGTGCGTACCAGTATTGGACATTGGACCAGGAAGGGTTAAAACGGCGCTGCGTACTTTCCTGCATGTCATCCAGTAATTTCAACAGATGTTCTTTGCTCAACCGTTCTTTGCCGCGGTATATCTTCAGCGGCATGATGTGATTTAGAAGTAGGTTGAGGTCAAGTAAAACGGCATTGCGTTTGCATAGATATGCCTCGACGCCTACAGTGCCTGAACCTGCGAATGGATCTATGATCCAGTTATCTTCTTTTGTGTAGGTGTTTATCGCGTATCTGACGATTTGCGGGATGAATTTCGCGGGATAGGAGACGATGGCGTGTGTTAGGTAACCGGTATCGGTGATTTCTGGTACTAACTCTCTGAAAGAAACAAAATCTACCTCGTCACATGCAGCATCTTCTTTTCGTATATGGGGAATATCACCGGTATCAAAAAGTGAGACCTGTTCATTTTGATTGTAGGTTTTCATACTATTGTGCTTCTTCTCCCACTTCTTTCGCGCCTTCAATTTCTTCCTCAGTTAATTGGAAGTCAAAGACATCTTCCTCTTCGTCTGTATCTTCTGGTTCTGTATCTGTTGGCGTAACCTGCTGCACCTCATCTGCGGGTTGTGTTTCATCCTGCGTTTCAAGTTTCGGCGCGGTTGCACCGAGTATCGTTAATCCCACAATTGCTACAACACAAACACTTGTGACCGTCATGGCAATCGGCCGTTTCCAAAGAACTTTCCGTTCACTCCTGTCTAAGAAGGGGAGGAATAGCAATAGTAACATACCGACTGTTGGGATGACAAATGTTCCGAGAATTTCAAAAGGACCTTGAAAATACTTGAGCAGTTGAAACAGGAACAGGAAATACCATTCAGGACGTGGGTCGTAATCTGCATTTGTCGGGTCAGCGACATCTTCCAAGGGTACAGGAGCGAAGAGTGCAGCACATGCCAGTACAACGAAAAGAATCAGCATACCGACAACATCTTCAAAGACTTGATCTGGAAAGAACGGTTTACCCGAATGCATCTCCTCTGCTGTGTTGTTCGGTGTACCAGACGATCCGTAATATCTAACTAAGAAAAGGTGGATGCCTACAAGCGCGAAAGCCATCCACGGTAACCAGATGGTATGAAGTGCATAGAATCGAGAGAGTGTTACTGCGCCGACTTCTGCCCCGCCGCGTAGTATCTTCGCGACCCATTCACCTAATATTGGTGCTTTACCGGATATTTCAACACCGACTTTCGTTGCCCAATACGCTTTCTCGTCCCACGGTAGTAGATATCCCGTAAACCCGAAGCCGAGGGTAACCAATAGCAACAGTACACCGAACACCCATGTGAGTTCACGTGGTGCCTTGTATGAACCGTATAACACTACACGCAGCAGATGTAGGAAGACGATGACAACCATTGCACTTGCGCCCCAATGGTGCAACCCCCGCACGAATTTACCAAACGGTACTTCTCCAGAGGAGATATATTTGACAGCATTATAGGCGTGGTCAGGGGATGGGGTATAGGATAAAGCGAGGAAAGCACCTGTCGACGCTTGAAGTAGCAGTAAGAACATCGCCAAACTACCGAGTGAGAATAGCAGATTGATATGTTTCGGCAGCGGTTTACGCAGATGTGCCATCACGCCATCAAAAGGCAGGCGATCATTCAAAAACTGTTTCATTTACGCCTCCTTCACAAACAGAAGACCGTTATCCACTTTAACTTCAAGTTTTTGTAACGGTTTAGGAGGTGGTCCCGCGACAACCGCGCCGTCTTTGTCGAATACAGCCCCGTGGCAGGGACAGAGGAACGAGTTCTCGCTCTCCTCCCATCGCACAAGACATCCGAGATGTGAGCACGTCCGTGAAAATACGCTCCACTCACCGTTGCCTAAATCGGTCACGTAGACGGAACGTTTTTTAGTAGCCTTCACCCAACCGTCTTGTGCGGTGAACGCATAATTGACCTTTTTAAAACGACTATTTTTTAGGTTATCTACAAAACCTAAGTCCACCCATTGTGTTTCCTCCTTTTTCCACGCGGGGGAAATAGCAAACCCAATGAGCGGGATACCGGCAGCTAAACTTATCAATCCACCGATAAAGGCGGTTGCTATCTGTAAAAAAGACCGTCTTCCATTATTTGACATGCATCCTTCTCCTTTCAGCGTAGGGACGCGGTTTCCTAATCCGTAATCGCCATATCCTGTTGGTCAGGAAATGCCATCCTTCCATCGTAATCACTATACGTAATCGTGCGGGGAAACTCAGAAGTTTATCTTTTCCGAGTCTGTCCTTCAAACGGTGTCCTGAGATCGTACCGTCCCTCTTCTAAAACGGGCAACGTACCGTCGTTGACCATCAATTCCAACGGTAATTCCTTCGTTTCAAGAGGCATATTGACGACATCTTTGATACGCAAAGATTCATAAATCGCCATCATAATCTCAATCGTATATCGTGCTTGTTCACCTCTCCCGCGATGTGTCGGGATTTTACCTTCAATCCACTCAATTAGTTCTTGGAACTGATTTTTAGGCTCAGGTGGAGGGGTTATAGTTTGCCAACCTTTAGCATCGTTATTTTGTATTAGCACGGTGCCGTTATCACCGTTGCGGATTTGTCCCTCAGTGCCAGCGACTCTCGGCATAGACACACCCGGATCGGGAAGGTCACCTTCATAGATAGCGCGTGCACCACCTTCAAAACAGATCAGTCCCATACAGAGGTCTTCACAGATCGTTCGGCGTTCCCATCGGTCGGTTGTCCGTGATGTCTGTCCAATTACCCATAACGTCTCCGGGTCAGACAATAGAAAACGCCATCCGTCTATTGCGTGTGTGCCGGTGTTGAGTAGACCCGCGTGTGCTTTTGCGCGATGATGTAACGTTATCGGTGTTCCGATAGCCCCGGCAGCGACAAGTCTTCGGATTTCTATGTTTTGTGCACTGTATCTGCCTTGGTGTCCGATGACAAGTTTGACATCGTTCTCATTACAAGCATTGATCATAGCATCTGCTTGTCCGAGTGATGCGGACATGGGTTTCTCTCCCATAACGCCTTTTACACCAGCCTTTGCTGCAGCGACGGTTGCTTCGGCGCGCGGTCCTTGCCACGTCGTAATACTGACGATGTCCAGGTTCTCTTTCGTCAACATCTCTTCAACATCAGTATAGGTAGCGGGGATACCGAATTCGTCAGCGACTCGTTTTGCGGATTCTTCATAGATATCCATTGCCGCAACGAGTTCTACATTCTCTTGTCTCTGCCAAGATCGGGAATGCGATCTACCCATACCCCCACATCCGATAATTCCGATACGATATGTTGCCATAATTCAATCTCCTTTGGTTAGACAGAACATTGATCCTATAGTTACTGTAACAACTAATACCGTTTTCGTCAACAAATTTCTATTTTGTCTGAACCAGGATTTTCAGGATTACAAGATTACCAGGATAAGAGATTGGGAACATCAAAAAAATCGCAAAAACTGACCTTTGCTAAGCTGGTGATACAAAGACCCCGCAATCTAACAGAATGTGGTACAGTTCAAATCCAGAATATGAAAAGGTTGACAAACTTTTGGAATCATGAAAAACTTAAAGAAAATCGAAAGGAGGAATTAAGATGGCAGACTATGAAGATAAAGGTTCACAGATACGAATCACTAACCTTGAAGCTTATCCGATGGGTGAGAAAGCTTATGTCAAAATAGAGACTAACATGGATGTTACTGGATGGGGTGAGATCAATAATATGGAGACAAACGTCACCTGTGAATTGGCACGTTCATTATCGCAACTGATTATGAACGAGAACCCGACACGTATTGAACACCACTGGCAACGTATGTATCGTGCATACCGTAATATTCGTGGTGGTGGACTGATGGTGCATACTATTTCCGCTATTGACATGGCGTTGTGGGATATTGCAGGAAAATTGTGGGGTGTACCTGTGTATCGTCTACTCGGCGGTCCCTGCCGAGATAAAATCTGGAAATATCCGAGTCCCAAAGCGATAAAGATAGGACCCGGTGGTGCTAAAACTTTCGCTGGAACACGTGCCGAGATTGCGAATATGTTACAACGGATTCATGATGCACAAGAGAAAGTCGGTCCGGATGGCGCAGTTATGGTTGACGCACATAGCGGCTTACCACCGCCGGTTGTAAAACAATTTGCTGGCCGTCTGAAATCTGACGACTTACTGTTCTTAGAAGAAGCGTGGGTGCCGGGAAACATTGAGGTCATGCGTAAAATTCGTGAAGCCGTTCCAGTCCCCTTAGCAACCGGTGAGCGCGACAGAACAATATGGGAAGTACGTGAAATCCTTGAAGCACAGGTGATCGATATACTTCAACCTGATGTTGGACATGGGGGCGGTATTACACAAGTCAAGAAGGTTGCTGCGTTAGCCGAAGCGCACTACGTACCCATAGCACCACACTGCACGATGTCATATCTCGGTCTCACAGCGAGTTTTCATCTATCTGCATCCGTGCCGTTTTTCCTGATTCACGAAGCATACAATAGCAACCTACCTGCACACAAAACATGGGAGATGGACGATGAGGGTTACGTCTCGCTACCCGAAGGGCCAGGTTTAGGTGTCGAAGTAGATGAGGCCAGAGTGATTGCAATGAGTACTCAGGGAAGAAAGTTCAATTGGCCTAATGCGCGGTTAGCGGATGGTTCTGTTGCGGATTATTAGGGTTTTGGAGATGGAAGTAAGGCTATCCGCTTAACAACTCGGTTTTGTATTCATCAACAATTGCATCTAAAACAGATTCAGAGATATTTTTTAGTTGCGATGTCAGTTCCTCTTCTACGTTGACCATCATGCTGTGGTCATAAGTTTCTCTTTCAACACATGGGTCAAAGGATTCTCCGTGTGCTTCTAACAGTAGTGCTAAACGTGCGGGTGTTAAACCTTTGGAGATACCGTGCAATCCCCAAGCAGTACCACGGTACCCTTTCTCATATTCGTCGCCGAGGTGTTTCTGTAAAATCGTCTCTCTTTGTGCACCTTGCGCGTTGCTATTTTCAAGTTCCTCTGCAGCAGCAACCGCATGTGGATCTAATTCCACTTGGAAAGCAGTTGAAGCATCTGCTGCTGCAACAGGATAAATCTTAAATGTTACCATTTTTACCTCATTATTTACATCTGTATATTCTAAAGTATATCTATCAATCAAGGCGTTTTAGAATGAACAGACAGGATGAATCAAACAGGAAAAAACATTAGATGTGTTAAATATCTTCTTTAGAACTTGGTAGAATTCCATATCCTACACACTTTTCTACGACCCAGGACTTATCTTTACAGTTCTCCAATATTTCATAATTCTCTTTCAAATCACGAACTTTGTTAATAGAAATGCTATCCTGATTTAATTTCTCTATAAGTACTGTCGGAACAAAATAGAGCTCGTATGTCTTGTCATCTATAGGATGGATTCCGATTACAACATCTGAGGTAGTAGTTGATTGTCTATACTTTTTAATACCTGATCTGTACTCTCTATCAACGCCTCCTCTTGTTCCACCAGTAAAGGAAATTGATTTTTTCGCAGTTTTTACCTGTACCCTGATTATGTCTTCAGTTCCATTTTCCTTACGCACAATAATGATATCGTAGGTTGATAACGGCAAATTTACTAAAGAAACATTTTGGTATTTCTTCATTAAAATACCAACGACTACATGTTCATGAGCAAATCCATCAACTGATGCCTGTCTACCTTTTTCTTCTGTGTTAGCCATGTTTTTCTCTATCAATTTACTTTCTTAATACTAAAATCCAATCAGTATTGATTCGTTCTTCTCTTGGAACCTTTATGAAGTGTTTTATAATCTCCGAACCGAAATAGTTTTCTACTTTAAAACCGATCTTCTCTGCCATCGGCATGAGATATTTCCAACTTTCAAACAAATGTCCGCGGATGCGATTGTTGCCGACTACTACGACATATCTGCCACCTTTACGTAACACCTTGAAAACTTCAATAAGATTCTGGCACATATCGTTGAGATATTTGAAAGCGATATAAGCTCTTCTCGGGTCTTTTTCATAAATGTTCTGTATAATCGTGTCGGCATCTGAAACGCCAATTTGGTGAAGAGTCTTATAATCACTTGCGGATACACTTTCCGTTCCAACGTTCTGTTTTTTTAGTGTTGTCAACGAAGCTTGGGCAAAACCTAACCAGTACATTTCCAACTGGTGGGTTCTTGGATAGTCAACAGCATTGACATAGGGAGGAGAAGTTATTGCAAAATCAAAAAAACCTTCTTCAAATTTTATATTTCTGGCATCCATATCATCTGGAAAATCAACAGTAATGCCTAAGGGATAATTTTCTGAAAACGCTACCATCTTTGGCACTTTTGTCATTACAGCTTTTGCAAATTTATTCAAAGCATCGGATGGTTTTACCGATTTGTTCAATTTCTTCCGAATCACTGTTCTTGTGCAATTATCATCTGCATTAGATACTGAACGGATGATTGACGAAAGACAAACTCGAAAAAAGTCTTTAACTTCATCTTGCGTATCAAGCTGTTGAACCTGTTTTCTTAAATAGGTCAATTCAAAGAGGATTTCTTTATTGAACCAGTTGTCTCTATAAGGAAAGTTGGGTAAATCGGATTCTGAAATGAGGGATGAGTGGTAATTTAAGATACTTTCAAATAGTTCCTTCTGGGCAGATTTGAGAGTATTTTCAGATAATGGTGTAACTTTTACTTTCGCTATGAAGCGAGAAAAGGGGTCAACATCTATCCCAACAGAGTTACGCTTTGCCAGTAGTGCTTCAACATTCGTCGTTCCGCTACCTGTAAAGGGATCAAGAATTATTTCGTTTTCTTGAGAATACCTTTTTATCAACCAACGCGGCAACTCTGGAAAAAACTTGGCAGGATATTTGTGTAATCCGTGTGTTAGATGACTTTGGTCATGGCTGAGAAACAGGAACCTATCTCCATCTTGAGTGGGTAAATCTACAGGTATTTCACCATCCACTTGAACGATGTTTTCGCCAAAAGTGTTTTTTATATTTTCTATGTTATCCATCATATTGATATTCTCTTATGCTGATTATTTTTTCTTGGTTAATTATAACACATATTTAGGGATGTGTAAAGTTCTTGTAGTCAACTTTATTGGGTTATTTGATGATGCGAATTCTTATCCTGAAAATCCTATAATCCTGCCAATCCTGGTTCAGGCAAAATACTTCATCACACAAAACGCTTGATATTTGACAAGAAAAATGATAGAATCTTAACTACAAATTCTATTGTGTCTACCTTTCATTAAACAAATCTATAGATGGAATGAGGAAAACGAGTGATGAAAAAGATGATATGGGTAGTGATGCTTTTTATGATGTGTGTCACTACTGGATACGGTCAATATAATGGAGAATGTTGGGTTGTTAGCGGTGGGGTATCTGTCTATAAATTACATGCAAATGGTGCGGCAGACCCGAATGCTATCCAAGATTTAACGAATGCGAGTGCTGTGGAAGTCAACCCGACAAATGGTATTGTTTGGATTGCGGCTTCGGCAGGTGATGCGGTCTTCAGATACGACCCTGCTGCGGGTTCCTTTACGCAAGCACCGGTAATCAAGAAACCCTCAGGGATTTCAATTAACCCCGCTGATGGTACTGTCTGGATCGCTGGACTTGATGGGGTAAGGAAAATTTCTGCTGATGGTAAAAGTATCCTTGCACAAGTAATTCCACCGGACGGTCCTGCCAATATTGATGTCGGTAGGT
Organism: Candidatus Poribacteria bacterium; assembly: GCA_022824835.1. Lineage (GTDB taxonomy): Bacteria > Poribacteria > WGA-4E > WGA-4E > WGA-3G > MSPOR6. Next base: position 123,529 of record JAJDZB010000078.1, read on the forward strand.
TCAACGTAGCCGTGAACCCAAAAGATGGCAGCTGCTGGATAACAGATGGTAAGGGTCCTATCGGTCGGTATGATGCTGATGGAAATAAGGTTGCCACTGGACCCCCTATGAAAGAACCCAAAGGCGGTTTATCTGTCGATTATCAAGGGAATGTATGGGTGGCAGACACACAACATAATACACTGGTAAGGTTATCTCCAACAGGTGATGTATTGGTTAAGAAGGAAGACATCATGGGACCTGTTTCTCCCAGTGTTAATCCAAAAGATGGTAGTGTGTGGGTTGCTGCAAATAGCAATATGTTGATTAACCTGTCTCCCACTGGCACGAAGCTCAAAGAATTTGAGGCAGGAATTACGATTGTTGCTGTTTCGTATTCTCCTGCAGATGGCGAGATATGGGTTGCCGATCTGCTCGGTCCAACTTTCGGCGGAGAGGTAAGCAAGTGGACTGCCAATGGACAGAAACGTTTTGCAAATAATATACCGACCCCCTCAACGGTTTCAATCGGATTCTGGGAAGGAAACTAATATGCCATGAGTATGTTTCTGGGAGGTGTGCTATGAGAAGATTGGTTGCATTTTCAATAAAATTGTTCTTTGTCCTCCATGTTGTTGTGCCTGCTTATGCACAACTCCCCGATTTTCAGGTGGACGCCACAAGTATTACCTTCTCTAATCCAAATCCCGTTGAAGGTGAAGAGATTACTATTTGGGTTGAAGTGAAAAACGTTGGCGAAGCGACGCCAACGATGAATGAAGATTTACGCGTTGATTTGTACGAAGGAGAGCTACAGACAGACCCACTCCAAATATTGGTTAATGATGTAATTTTGGATTTGAAAATTGGTGAAATCGACCGTGTGGCTGTCCAGTGGCAACCTCCCGCAGGCACAACAGAGATATATGCTTATGTCAATCCTGCTGGCGAAAAGCATATTCAAGAATCTGATAATACAAACAACGTTACCCATGCTGCAATAACAGCCATACCTATAACGTTTCCTCAGGTAACCCCTGAGGAAATTCAAGCGGCAATAGACAGAGGCGTTGCGTGGATAGAATCGCGTCAAGGGAAAAGTAGTCGTACCTGTTTGCAGTGTGGTGTTGAAAACCAGATCATTCTAACTTGTTTCAATTGTAACGCCAGTCTGAAAGGTCTTGCAGAGAACTTTGTGCCGGGATCAAAATGGAATTTCGGTGAAGATCCGTTACAGGAAACCGCTTTGGCACTACAAGCATTACTGGCATCTGGACGAACAACAACGGACTACTCTGTTGAAAAAGGTGTTACATTCCTGCTGGAACAGGACTGGAATACGCTTGATGTGTACCAGTATGCTGTCCTCATACCTGTGCTGGTAGCGATCAGAAATCCAGAATATAGGCGAAACGCGCAATTCGCTGTGAACCAATTGGTGAAAAAACAGCTTCCGGTTGAAGGTAACGAGTTTGCTGATCCCAGAGATGATGGCGGTTGGGGATATGGCCTCTCAGCAGATGGTGCGCATATGAACATGGTAATCTATGCGCTATACGCTGCGAAACAGTGGGGACTTGAAATCCCGGAACAGACGTGGGAACGGGCTGAGAAATGGATTCGTCGCAACCAGATAGGTACAGGTGGGTGGCTCTATAATTTGGTTGACAACGGTTCGCCTTGGGCTATCGGAGTCTACGGCAGTATGACAGCAACAGGTTTGTGGGCACTACGTGCATGTGGCGTTTCCACTGAAGATTCTCAGATACAAGCCGGAGTCGATTGGTTAGAAAAATATTGGTCACTTACCCGAAATCCAGGGTGTAATTCATGGCTCTACTATTATCTTCTCTCTTTACAACGTTTCTGTGACATTCCACCGAAGTTAAAAACATTAGCAGGACACGACTGGTATGATGAAATATGTCGGATGATGGTTGCAAGGCAACATCCGGATGGTAGGTGGCATGGTGCGGAGAGTGATTTTTTAGCGACCTGTTTCGCAGTGATGACACTGAGTCGTGCGCTCGTAGGTCCAACAGAACCTAATATCGTTGTTGTTCCACAGACGTTACGGTTTTCTCCGCCTTCACCGCGCGTTGGAGAACCCGTTAGATTGAGTGCTACACTGACAAATAACGGCACCCAGATAGATGAAACGTTTAAAGTAAAGTTCTTTGCTGATGACGATGAGATAGAGACAGCAGAGGTATTCTGGACATCCTCTATCAATGAAACAGTGGTTACAGTTGATTGGGTACCGAAACAGGATGGGGAAACGACTATTTCAGTCCAAGTGGACTTTAATGATTCTGACAGTAGTGATAATTCGGACTCGACTACGGTTACTGTGTATCCGAAATCTACTTCACCTACAGATGCTGCACTGGTAAAACCGAAGGAAATCTCTAAAGGTGTTTATCAGGTTGGAAATGTCATGCTTGATGCTAATAAGAAAGAGGTAGTGATTCCGGGTGAAATCAACATCGCAACGGGAGATACAACAATTGAATTTTTTGCATGTGGACTGTTAGGCCCGTCTCATGAAAGCATCTTGATGCTGGATGCGGAACCACTTTCTCTATTTACTGCACTCGGACTGTTAGAGCTTAGCCCTGGGATGAATCTTGAAGTTCAAGGAGACCCGCACGACCCAGAGGGTTCTGATGTTCAAGTCTGGGTTGAATGGAAGCAGGGGGATAAGGTTGTCTCTAAGACTGCGCGCGAGTTGGTGTGGAATAAATTTACCAAACAACCGATGGAGAAAACACATTGGGTCTTCACCGGGGGGCGGATTAGAACGAATCAGCTTACCTCACAACTCACACACAATATCATTGCAGTGCATCGTGACCCAGATTCAATTCTCAATCACCCGCTGCCTGGTGGGATTGATGATCGCACCTATCGTGTCAATACGGATGTTGTTCCGCCTAAAGGGACAAAAGTTAAAGTGATTATTCGTCCAATTTAATAGCAATTGGTTTTAGGGTAATTCCAGTGCGATTAGGAAATCGCACCTACCGGCCTGGGAAAATCACTAAATTGATGCCTATAGTGCGATTAGGAAATCGCACCTACCGCGCTTGTGAGAATGACATAGCAATCCCAAAAAAAGACAGCTTGTTGGCATGAAACAGAAACCTATAAACATACTTAGTGAAATAGAGAGAAACAAGGTTTTTCCCGTTTATCTACTCTGTGGGAAGGAGACCTTCCTAATTGAAGGTACACTCAAGCAGATGTTGGATAAACTATTAACACCTGATACCCGTGATTTCAACCTGACTTATTTTGATGGAAATACCGCTTCCGTTAGAGATATTCTTAGCAGCGTTGAAGTCTATCCTGTTATGTCGGAATGGCGGGTCACGGTAGTGGATGATTTTCCTGCTTTCAAGTCACAGAAACGAACGACTTCTCCTCTAACAACACTCCGTAATGCGATGCAAATTGAATCTGAGGATGCTCAGAAATGTGTTACGGATATTGCTAAACTATTAGGTGTTCCTATAGAACAGATTGCGACTGGACACCCAGATTTCAACAATGCAATTGAAGAGATCAGTGAAACGCTTGGCGATGGATTAACCGAAGATGTGCGGGCATTTCTGACGCGTTTGCCCCAACTTGCAGCAAGTCTACCACAACTGGCACAACTGGATAGTCAGTCTGAAAGCAGAAGTGCCGATAGCGATACCGATCTATTATTGGAATGGCTTCAAGAGGATCTTCCAAAAACGAGTGTGCTTGTCTTTACAATAAAGGATGAGGTTAGCGAAAGGAATCGGTTTGCCAAAGCGATTCAGGATGTCGGTAGATATGTCGCCTATAATCCTCAGGAGAGACGGGGATCACTCAACCAGGATCCGCTTTATAAAAAGGTTGTTGACAAGTTTGCGACGTATAATAAGAAGATTACACCGCGTGCTTTTGAACAACTCCGACAACGCACCGGTGGCGATATGCAGACCATTGCGGAAGCGATTAACAAGATCACCAATTTTGTTGGTGATAAACATCAGATTGATGAGGCGGATGTTCGTAACTTAGTGCCACAAAACACTTATGATAGGATATTTGATCTCACCGATGCAATTGGAAAACGTTCACCACGGCAAGCGTTGAAAAGTCTACGTGAGATAGTATTGAGCGGTCAAGATCTGTTTCTCATTACTGCAGCGATCGTAAGTCACCTCCGTTTGACGCTTCAGGCGAAGTTGATAGCAGAGCGAAAAGGCCTCAAGCCAATCGGCAGGCAAACGCGATACGAAAACTTCATAAAGAATATATTTCAACCGCTTGCTGAGGAGTTCGGTGAAATATTGCCGAAATCCGCATCACATAACATTATGAAACGCAATCCTTATGTTGCGTTTAAGATATTCCAGTCACTCCATGCGTTCACCACGGCGGAGCTGATGCGTGCGTTGGAAAAGGTTTTGTCGGTAGAAATCCAGATGAAGACGACGAGTGTTGATGGTGAACTGTTGCTTGAACAGTTGTTGTATGATATTTGTAGCAGTTCAAAACCGAGGTAATATTGGTGAATTAGTGTGTAAGCGTATAGATTACTGCGTTGATACCGATTTTCAACGCTATATTTGAATATTCTTTTGGATAGTAATCTTCTGCGGCGTGTTCCCATGCATCTCCGAGGTCAGAATTGTAACATATCATCATCATGAGTCGTCCTTTGTCATCAAAAACACCGAGATATCGGGCAGGATGTCCGTCAAAACGTTCATAGGTCTGTCCACTAAAGAGTGCGCGCAGTCCAGGAATTTGTATCAGTTTTTTGATTTTATAGAAACAGCGGAAAATCGGATGCGTGATTGGAATATCTACCGGTTCTCGGTTTGGGAATATCTTTTTGAATTCTTTATAGAACCACTTCCACTCTAATCCTCCGTGAAAATCATCTACAAAGATGAATCCTCCGCGTAATAGGTATTCGCGTAGGTTATTAGCATCAGTCTTGCTCAGTCTCATACTTCCGACTTCTAATACATAAGCAAACGGATACTTGAATAACTCCTCAGACCATACAGCGATTTTCTTACTATCAGGTGCTACGTTTATGTTGGTCTGCTTGCGTAGTTGATAAATGAAGTTACGATCGGAAGCGGGATAGTCTACCTCCCAATTGCTGAGTGCGGTAAGGTCTCCTCTATATTCAAGACGAACGAATGTGAAATCGTGTTCAGGATCAGCAGCAGTATCCCGTACGACGTTTGGAAAAGAGATAATAAGCAGTGCTGAGAAGAGTATCGTAATTCGCATATTTTTTAAAATCTTCATCTATTCATTCGTCGTCTTAGTTTTCTCAATTCTTCCTGTATATTGTGCCTTCCCGGTTGGAAAATGACTTCAGGTGGCACAATTTGTCTTTTTCCCCCTGGGGGTGTATAGAACCACTGCAGTGCGATTTTATATCGTGGTCCTTGAAAATAGTGTATTTCAACTGGATGAAAACCGACAGAGAGCGGTATTCGTGTTCGTCTTGTCTGTGGTTGATGGATGCCATCGTTATCTATGACCAATTGTCCATCAATATATAACTTTGAGCCGTCATCAGAGAGAATTTCAAATGTGTATGTTCCGGGTGTAGGTACAGCCAATTGTCCTTGAAAGCGTATTGCGAAGTTTTCTACGATATTCTGTTTTTGTGGTGTGGGAAATCCTTCCGTAAAGTTCCTGGTACGGACATCCAATTTTGACGTAGCAAAAGTATATAAAGCGTAAAAACCGTCAAATTGGGGCATTCTATAAATCGGACGACCGAATACGTAGACCTGTCCGATTAATCCGTGTCCTGGTATTAGGTCGGTGTCAAAGATTCCGAGTCCCTGTATACCTTCGTCTAAATTGATTTTCGCGAGGTCATCAACACCTTGGAGGTGCGATAATCTTCTCCCGATATCACTACCAACCCCGCTTCCTGAGCCGCCTCGTCCGGGGCCTTCTACGGTACCCCCTGATCCTCTTTTAATTGGATCGACGACAGGTCCGGATGGTTCTGCGTTTTCTTCTCCGAAGCTCTTATTTGGGAGTGTAAGAAATTCCGTTTGTGGTATATCGGTGTGTGTAACGATTTCTGGTGCAAAATCATCGTAGAAAAGTGCTTCTGGAGGGTTCAGCTCTGGTGCGTGTTTTGGTGCAGCTTGCGTCTGCGTGGGAGAGCCGCTATCATAACTCCGTTTCTGCTGTGCAGTCTTATGCTGTCGTAATGCACGGCGTTTTAGTTGATCAGGTGTGCCTAACTTAAAGATCACAAGCGATAAATCATCATAGGGTTCGTGGAATTGTTTTAAGAGAAATGGTGAAATCAGTAGCATCAGAATGACGTGTATCCCTAATGAGATAAGTAAAGATATTTTGGCTCTGTTTCTTTTCATAGCAACTTTTCTCCTATTTGTTGCGGAATGTACGGCACACGGAGTGTGCCTACTACTATGCAAGAACGGCACATCGGAGTGTGCCTAATACTATGCAAGAACGGCACATCGGAGTGTGACTAATACTTTTAAACACATATTATGACATTGAATTATTTATGCACACCCTTCATTTAATTGTCTTGTGCGGAAATGGATCGTTTTTATGAAGACGTTGGTTCATCTTTAAAAACGGGATTTCTTACGAAGTGTTTACTATTTTAACAGATAAAGCATTTCGTTGTCAAATTATAGATGCGGTAAACTAAAACCAGTTGATTGTTAGTGGTCTATATGGTATCATTTATTTATTATGGAAATAACAGAAGATACCATCCCAATTTATACAATAGGTTACGGGAGCCGCTCAATCGAAGATTTCATTGCAGTGCTTCAGCAGTATAGGATTGCTTACCTGATTGATGTCCGTTCTATTCCGCATTCCGGGTATAAACCGGAGTTTTCCAAGAAACCCCTTGAGAACAGACTGGAACGTCACGATATTCGTTATGTGTATATGGGGGACTTGATCGGTGGGAAACCTGACGATGAATCTTGCTACGTGAACGGGATTGTTGATTACGAAAAGGTGAAGAGTGCGGAGTTCTTCCAACGCGGTATTGAACGTCTACGGACTGCTTTCTCACAACAGCAGCGCGTTGCACTTATGTGCAGTGAGGGGAAACCTGAGCAGTGTCACCGAACTAAACTTATCGGCGCAACCCTCATTACACAGGAGTTGCCTGTGGTGCATATTGATGAAAATAGTGAACTGGCAACGCAGGAAGAGGTTATTGAACGTATCACTGGTGGACAGATGAGTTTGTTTGGAGAAGAGACGTTTCATTCCCGGAAAAAGCACAAATAAATCTATATGAAAATAAAAATTGTCACCATCGGTGTATACGGCTTTGACGAAGTTGGTTTTTTTGAGGCATTATGTAAAGCGAAGGTAGATACTTTCTGCGATATCCGCAGCAGACGAGGCGTCCGAGGGGCAACTTACGCATTTGCGAATAGCAAGCGGTTGCAGGCGCGGCTTGAAGAACTTGGCATCCGCTACATTTACCGTAAAGACCTTGGACCAACGAAAAATGTCCGAGAAAAGCAGGCTGCAGCGGATAAAGCAACGAAAACTGCTAAACGTAAACGTACAGAACTCGGAGAAGCGTTCATTGAAGCTTATCATGCCGAATGCCTTGCTGCGTTTGAACCGCAAAGTTTACTTGACGAGTTGGAATCGGATGCACAGGTTGTTGCACTGTTTTGTGTGGAAACTGCGCCTGAAGCCTGTCATCGTTCTTTAATAGCAGATAAATTGGTGGAAACGTTTGATTTGGAGGTTGAGGATATTTTACCGTGAGAGTTCTTATTGTTGCGAAAACTCGTATGGCAAAAGGCGCATGTATTGGTGCAATTACAGAAACGGGAGAAAGTGTCCGACTTATTCCGTTTAATGCTGATCCACATGATGGTGCTAATAGAGAATACAGTGTAGGAGATATTTGGGAAATTAGCGCAGTACCCGTGCCAGAAACTTCGCTTGTTCCGCCTCATGTAGAGGATATTGTGGTTCATGAGAAGCGATTTATACATGCCGAACCAGATACGGGAAGTTTAGTTACCCCTATTGAACTTTTGATGCCTCCCAAAACTGGAAATCCTCAGATACTTTATGAGGGACTATTACAGACGACGCGTAATGGATCCCTTTATGTTCCTGCTGGCAGCAATGTTCCATCCCATAGTACGACCTTTTGGAGGCCTGACCAACAACTTACACGGGACATAGACGATAAACGGATACGATATCGTTATCCTACTGTGAATGGTGGCTGCACTCTTACCTTCGTCGGTTTCCAAGACCCGATTGCGTTTATTCCGGAAGGTATGCTCCTGCGTGTGTCTCTGGCACATCGTTGGAGACCCGAAAATAGACCTGACCTTGAAGAACGGTACTATGTCCAGATTTCAGGTTGGTTTCTTGAGCATGTGGAACAAGCTGAATCGGAACGGTCTACAGAAACTGAAATCTCACCCTTACAGGTTTCAACGCAAAATCCGTTAGCAGTACTCCAGCGTGTTTTTGGACATGAGACGTTTCGTCCTTATCAGAATGTGATAATAGATAATATCCTTGAAGGGCGAGATGCTTTAGTTGTCCTACCGACAGGTGGGGGAAAGTCTCTCTGTTATCAATTACCTGCTCTTATTTTTGATGGTATGACTATCGTTGTTTCACCCCTGATTTCTCTCATGGAGGATCAAGTGGTGAAGTTGCGAAACAGGAACATCAACGCAGCTTGTCTCAACAGTATGCTTAGCCATTCAGCGTATTTAAAGACTATGCAGGCAGTTAGGAACGGGGACATCAAATTACTCTATGTAGCACCAGAAACACTCGTACGACCTGAAATACTTGTGATGCTTGATGAATCAAATGTTAAATGTATTGCCATTGATGAAGCACACTGTATATCGCAATGGGGTCATGATTTTAGACCTGAATATAGAGACTTGGTTTCAGTTCGTCAACGATACAAAAGTGCCGTTTGTGTAGCATTAACTGCCACTGCGACTACCCGAGTTCAAAATGACATCCAGCAATTACTTAACATGTCTGCTGATAATACTTTTATTGCCAGTTTTGACAGGAAAAATCTATACATCTCTGTTGAACCGAAAGTTGAATTGTTAGAACAAATACTTGCTTTTCTCCGTAAACATCCCCAAGAATCAGGTATTATATACTGTCAAACGATAAAGCAGGTAGAATCGTTATGCCGCAATTTGGACGCCAGACGTTATGCTATACGTCCTTATCATGCAAAATTAGATAACGAAACACGAAAACAGAATCAGGAAGCCTTTATTAAAGGAGATATACAGATAATAGTAGCCACAGTTGCCTTCGGCATGGGGATAGACAAAGCAGATGTGCGGTTTGTGCTTCATGCGGGGTTACCGAAAGAACCTGAGTCTTATTATCAGGAGATTGGTCGTAGTGGTCGCGATGGACTTCCAGCGGAATGTCTGTTACTGTTTAGTTATGGAGATGTAGATACCATAAAACACTTCATAGATAAGGGTGCAGCTGCTGAAAGAATGGGACGAATGGAACGTTTGCATACACTTGTGTCGTGGGCAACTGCTAATACCTGTCGGCGTAAAATGATGTTGTCTTACTTCGGAGAGGAATATGAGCAAGACAATTGCGGTATGTGTGACAATTGTCGTAATGCTAATGAGAATCGTGTGGACTTAACAATTCCTGCTCAGAAGTTGCTTTCATGCATACTTCGTACAAATGAATTGTTTGGTGAAGCTTATATTATAGACGTACTACGAGGATCGCAGCAAAAAAGAATTCTGGAAAACAGACATGACCGTCTATCTACCTATGGGATTGGAACAGATCATAGTAAGACGCAGTGGCGATATATGTCTTACCAATTCATTCAACACGATTTGGTAGCACGAGACCCTCAACATGGCAGTCTTAGCGTAACACAGAAGGGATGGGGAATACTGAAAAGAGGAGACCAATTCTTCGGTCTATCGGTTGATTCTATTCACTGTACAACATCTGACATTCTTTCAGAATATGACACAGGATTATTTGAATTGCTTCGAGTTGAACGAGATAGAATTGCAAGGCTTGAAGATGTGCAGCACTTTGTAGTTTTTCACGATAGAGCATTGCAGGCAATGGCGACCTATTATCCAACCACTATAGCGTCTTTCAAGTTGATGCACGGTGTTGGTCCATCAAAAACAGAAAAATATGCTAATGCTTTCTTACCGATTATTCAAGGGTATTGTGAGGAACATGGGATTGATATACTGGGGGTGTAAAGTTATTGCACTTTATTTGTCTGAACCAGGATTTTCAGGATTAGTAGGATTTCCAGGATAATTTGTCCCTTGTGTCCCGCACAGTAGGTTCAGTTTCCTAACCAATGCAGAATACCAAACGCGTATTCTGCAATAGGCGTTAATTGAGTGAAAAACGTTAGTGGGTTTAATACACCTTTCGCCCCTCTGGGGCTTACTATTGGTTGGATCCATGCTGACTATACACCTTTCGCCTCTCTGAGGCTTTGGAAAATCACATATCAGCACCAGCGGTGCGGAAGGTGTATAGAAAACATATCCCACGAAAACCTAAGCACCAGCGGTGCGAAAGGTATGAGGATAAAAACAGTTTTATATAGCCTGCCAAGAAGAGGGAATTTCTTTAAATTGTCGCTTATTGAGACTTGTGCAAAAACTTTACACATCCTTTACTATAGTCGCTATTGACTTTAGGGGAAAATTATGCTATACTATTCACAATATAGCAATTTATTAATCTTCTAAAAGTTAATTTGCGAAAAATCTGTTACTAATTTGAACGTCTGACTTCAGACAAAGATTATCCGAACTTTTGTAAACTACTTACGTGCAACATAGAAAGGTTTTGCTTATGAAATTAGACCATTCCTCAAGTGCTTTAGTTATTCTCGGTGGTTGGAACGCGCATATTTTTAATCCGGATTGGATTAGGAGATATCTCTTTGATGGAAAAAAAGAAGAACTAAAGGCTGACATCCTAACTGAACTACCCTATGGTTTTAGTCCACAATTTGTTTCACAACGCATAACGTCTAAAGAAGTTAGAATTCAATTGCAGGGCAATAAGCTAAGTCTTAGTCCTATAAAAAACAAAGACAAATACTTTAAAAAAACAGAAGAAATTGCATTGCTACTTGCGGATTATTTACCACATACACCTGTTTCAGGATTCGGTATGAACTTTGTGTTCACTGAAAACAGCGTTAGTGAAGGATTGAAAAACATCGTACGTCCGAAAGACCTAAGTAAAATCGAAAAGTTTGGGGCTTCATTAATTGGTCAACAATATACTCGAAGTTTAGAATTGGATAGCATGATCCTAAATTTCACCATTGAACTGAAGGATAAGAGAACTACTTTTAAATTAAATTTCCATACCGATATTCGCGATTTAGTTGAGTTCAAGACAAAAATATCTGAGACCTCTGTCCTAACAATGAAAGAAAAAGCAGTAGAGTTCATTGTTTCAGTCTATGACTTGGAGTTAAAAGGAGTAATGAATGAGCAAATGGAGTGATACAATTATACTTCCTGAAGATACTTTTTCAGATGATGGATCCTATGATAAATATTCTATAAAAACCCGTATACCAAAGGACGATCCAGACACGGAATTTCAAGAATTAGAAGATGAAATGCGGCAACAGATTCAAAGGCAGGAGGTTGAGACAGCACCGGAAATCCGTGTTTTTGATGTTGCTGCTTACATTTTGGAGAAAAAGGGTGTCTTGAGTACGATGAAACTCCAAAAATTGGTATACTACAGTCAAGCGTGGTCATTGGTGTGGGATGAAAAGCCTCTCTTTAAGGAAGATATTGAGGCTTGGGCAAATGGTCCTGTTGTTAGAGATTTGTTTTATTACCATCGCGGCAGATATGAAATAGATAGCATGGAGATTGGCAATCCGCGTTTATTAGATCAGGAACAGCGAGAAACTGTTGATGCTGTGCTTGATTATTATGGAGATAAATCCGCCCAATGGCTTATTGAACTCACACACCTGGAAGACCCTTGGATCCACGCCAGGGAAGGATTGCATCCACTGGAACGAGGCAATAGGGTTATACCATTAGACGCTATGGCATTTTATTATAGTTCTTTACCTGTTGAGGATGAACTTGTAGATGCGTAGAAAGCAAAAGAGATCAAGCCGGAAGGCTAATCCAAAGACACAAAAGACACCCACTTCTATTACTTCGCAGACAACCAAGGATAATAATATCGTTTGGGACGTATCACGGATAGATGACGATGGTAAATGGGGATGGAGACGAATAAATTGTTCATTTTTCTTTAAAGAAATTTGGGGAAAGATGCGCAACTTTGAATCTACAACTTGGGCTGAAATAGAGGGAAAAACTCACCATATGATACCTGTTAGTCGCATAGTAACATCGGCACAAAAGCGACTTGTAGAGTTAGGTCATGATGATGAGGACAGTCTGGCTTCATTTCATATCAATGGAAAGCAGAGACTGTGGGCAATTCGTAGGTCTGTAAACATCTTTTATCTGCTTTGGTGGGACCCTAAACATGAGATTTGTCCATCACCAAAAAAACACACATAAGTCTATATCAATATGTAATCAACCACCAAGCAGGATTTATCTGTCGTTCATATTGACGAAAATTGTCAGGAGATAACGCAGGAAGAGGTAATCGAGCGGATTATGGGTTGACAGATGAATCTTTTTGGGATGAGACATTATAGAAGATTAGAAAAATTATATGTAGATTTTGAGTTGTGGTTTGCCATTGTTGTGAAAAGGATTAAACCTCAGTAATACTGCTTGAATCTCAAAATATCCTATGCATCCGCCAACAGAATCTGTTCAACTCTCTCTTTCGCCTGCTTCACAATAGTATCAGCTTCGTTTCTTAATTCTATAACTTTCGCAAATCGGTTTTGAATTTCCGCTACGATTTCATCTTGAATCTCAATTGGTGGAAGGATAATTTTGATGGATTTCAGGGCTTTATAGTCTAAAGCGGGACGGGTGCCTCCTGTTACTTCTCTAATTCCTAAACACTTGCCAAGTTCGGTGTTAAGAAAAGCTGCAACATAATTGGGATTGATGGATATATCTTTTATTTGATCTCTGAGATGGAATCGAGCAGAATGCTGATTTATATTTCCTTCAAAGTTATCTGGTACAACTGCAACACTTCCAATTCTTCCAGTTATTGTAAATACCAAATCATCTTTTTTTAGTTGTGACCGTTTAAGCATGCCGTCATGTACTTCTTGTGTAATAAATTTTACGTCATTTATATCAAGCCCCTGGCTTGTAACGTTTTGAACTCTTAAAAACGGCACCCCAGCAGACGAATCTGTATAATGATTTGCGTCAACCTTTGGTGTAGCACCGCTGGAAATTTCACTTATCAAGACACCCAACTTGAAAACATCAAACTGTACATTTTCTACAATTTGGTCAATGCTTCTAAATTTGGATAAGTAATAAAACGAATCAATCCGCCTCCCTGCTGTTTCGTTTGCATAAACGACAAAGCATTTCTTTTCCTCAACTGTTGACATCTTAATTTCCAATTCTGCCATCACGTAATCATCAATTGAATCCAATAGATCGTTTGCTTCCTGTTCCTTTTGCTTTTTCTGGGAATATGCAGATCGCATAAAGCTGGCGATATGGTTTTGGATGTTGGACGGTGGAAGTAGAATCGGTAACTCTTGAACGTCTGAGGTTTGTAACCTTGGCAAAGTATTGCCGGTCAATAAGCACGTGGTTTGATTAACCACTAACTCTGAGCTTAAAAAGGCAAACAAATACAAACTATTTAGATTTTTCTTTTTTAGGACACAAAATTCAGTCGAACAAACCCCGTTAAATTGGGCTAAATGAACTTTATTCAAATATGGTCTTAACTTTGGAAATAAAACATCTCCAACTTCAAACTTGAGGGCACTATTAAATGATTCTTTTTTATCAGCTGAGGGAACGTAAACACCTGTATTTGACTTGATGTTTTTTAACCCCACATAGGGCAATTCGGAAGAATCACTAACAATTTCTTTTCTAAACTCCACAGCATCTTTCAAGTTTATCCACTCATATTTGGATGATTTGATAGCATTGACACTGCTTGCTCTAAGTGATTGGTAAGCACTCGGATCTAACCTTCCCAAAATATCGCCCCGATAGGTGAGAAAAATCTGATTTTCTCTATCAGGGCTTACCCGAAAAAATCCGGGTTCTCGGTAAACTTTCGGTATTCCTCACAGATAGCTTTGAGGTCGTTAATCGGGTCTTTGCGTCCCGTTGCATCGTAACCGATATGCTCGGCAATTGCCATGAAGATTGGATGATTGGCATTTTCCCGAACCCACTCGCGAATGTCTTCTACGTTCTTTTCTTCCCATTCCTCTTTAACAACGTCAATCTTTTCCTTGTACTCTGCTTTTATTTGGCTTACCCACTCCGAATCGGCTGCTGCTTTAAATGCCTCTTTGTATTCCTTTTCAAGAGCGTTCAACGCGCTCGTCTGTGTCTTAAGTTCTGCGCGGGCAGTTGTCGTGTCAAACAATTCAAATTCTGTGGTAGGTGTGGACTCGATTTCTGGGAAGAAAAGGGTACTGAGGTTTTGAAACGTTTTAGTTGGTACTTTGCCAAGTTTCTGATTTAAGGTGTCAATATTGTCCAAAATTAAGATGAATTGTTGTCTATAATTTTCTGTTACGTCAACCTGTGCTGGAGAACCTTTTTTGATAATAGTTTGTCGTTCATTTTCAAGTTCTTCAATCTGAGGTGTATAGATTGATTTATTTCTTTCCTCGATTTGATCGATGGCAGCTTGATAGCGATCATATTCCTGTTCTGAAAACTTTTGGAGGAATAGGATAGACGTTTTTACACCAGCACCGTAATGTGAGAAAGCAATTTGCGGGAGCGAAACAACCGCAAGAATTTTAAAGTGGCGTTCAATGTAATCACGCACATATTGTAGTGAGGAATTGGTTAAGATGCCATCAGGTAGGATAATCGCAAGTTTGCCAGTTTCCCACTTAAGAAAATCAAAACATCGTTCAAGAAACAGGATTTCTGTTTTTTGGGATGTGCCGTTTTTACCGAGTTCATAATCTCTAAGATACGGAAGTTCCGACTGTTTGATAACTGCCCCGAAAGGTGGATTGGTAAGGATTATATCAAACTGATCCTTTTCAAATTCGCTATGCTGATTGTAGAGGATATCAAAATCGACAAGCGCGTCATTACTGATAACGTTGCTGTGTCCATCATCATGGATAATCATGTTCATTTTGGCAACACGCGCGATTGAGTCGTTGACTTCAATTCCGAAGAGACGTTTTTCAGCGAAGTCGTGCCAATGGAGATAATGTTCGCGGTTTTCTTTTTCTTCATCGTAATACTCGGATGCCTGTTTTCGGATGTAATCCAGGGCATGCAACAAAAAACCACCTGAACCGCAGGCGGGATCGAGGATGCGTTCTTCATGATCGGGTTTAACCATGTCTACCATAAACTCGACTACATTGCGTGGTGTGAAAAACTGCCCGATTTCGCCTTTAAAAAAGTTTCCTAAAAACCGCTCAAATGCAACGCCTTTCACATCTAAATCGGTTTGGTTGAGACTAATCCCTTGCAAATGATTGACAACAGAAAACAGGAGATTATTATCGATTTCAATATTCTCTGTAAATACCTCTGGGTCTAATCTTTTTGCCTCCTGATAGAGGCTTTTAATTCGGTTCGCGACGGATTCAGGTTTTTCATGGGTTTTAATTTGAAAATCGTAAGGTTTACCTTTTCGTCTTGACTTTTTTTCATCGCGAATTTTTATGAAAAGAATTTTGGCGAGTTCATCAAACGCTTGTGTAGGGGCAAATTTCCCACCTTGCCAAAGCGTATCGTGGCATTTCTCAAGGACACGGATGAGTTCTCCTCTTTCAATGACAGTCAGTTCTGAATGTGGGACTCCTTTTAGGTATCTCCATTCTTGAATTTTGCCGTATCCGACTGGGGGATCGGCGATTATGTTCTGTGAACGTTCACCGGGTTTATAGTTTTTGACATCAAAGGATCTGCGTGTATTTCCTGCAACGACAGCGGCGTAATGTCCACGTAAAGAGTGGCAGTTACCAAATACCTGTTCAATTGCTTGCTCAAATTCTGCCTCAGAAATACCATCTTTTTTGCATTCAATCACAATAAATGGATCTTTCTGATCATCGTCTTGAAAAACAACGATGTCAGCGGAATCGGAAGGGGTTCGACGTGGAACGGTTACCTCTAAACCAATACGGGATTGGTCATATTGAAACCGCTCGATTAATTCGACATAGAACCTTGCGCGAACCTTTTCTTCAGGGTCGGTAAATCTATATTTTTTATCGGGGACGATGTAGTGAATTCTTTTTTTGTCGTTGAGGAGTTGGATGTATCCTTTTTGCTGTCCTATCTGCAGGAAATCTGTTTGATTCATTGTTCACTTGTACCTATCTACTACTCAAAGAAATTAATGTGATTATAAGACCTCTGAGATTGTTTGTCAAGTCCAAAATTATTGAGGGGTGTGTAAGTATTGTGACACCTTTTTTTAGAAGAGACGGCACTCGGAGAGTGCCTACTACTATTAAGAGCTTATGAAATCCTAAAATTGACACTTATAGTGCCAATAACTTTACGCACTCTTTACATACTTATCTTGACATTTTGTGACGAATAATGATATAATTTAATATCATTAAAGGAAATTTACAGTGGAAAGAAACTTGGATATGATGGATTGGGAGAAAAATTTCGCGGTTATTGTACAAAAATCAAATCCCTTAATTCTCATAGGCCGTGGTGGGAACCCTGAAAACGATATTATAGAATTTTATGACCGAGCGTTCGGTCATGCAGTCATGGTACTGAAAATTGATGGCGAGATGTATTACAAAGGTTATCGTTTCAGTATAGAAGGTGAGCAAAAACTGCGTGAACTCCGTTATAAACTTTACATTGATGCTCAAATTCAACCTTTACAGAATGAGGAAATAACAAAAAATAGACGTTATATTGAAAATATTCTTAGGAGAGGGGTACGAGCAGAAATAGTGGACGAAAGCAAAAGGTACAGCCCACGGCATCAACACGGAGTGTTAGGAACTATAGAGGATGACCTCGTTTATTATGATTTGAATTATGAGGTGAAAAAAGTAAATGCTATTTGGGATCAGGTCAAACGAGATGAAGAAAAAGAAAAATATTATAGTCTGTATCCAGATATTGCTAAGAATATTGGTGACTTTCCAGAGAACGCACTCGTTCATAATTGTGTGACTTGGATTGTTGAAACGGAGTGCGCATCAGTAGAAAATCCATTTTTGCCCCGTATTGATGATGGGAACATTTCTCAATTTGTTAAGAAATTGTGTGAAATAGGAGACACACGTGAAACAGATGAACCTGATTAAAATCAGCGAGTTTAAAATAGATTCTGATGGTAGGTTTTTGTTGTTCTCTGAGGCAGATAAACTGCCTTTTCTGGAGGTTAATGAAAAAGGGGTTGCCTTTGATGCAGGACCTTTCACCGGATCTTTCTGTGGGCTCAGGGGTTTATCCAAATTCATCGTAAAGAGTAAAAGGGAAGCAATAGGTCTCCTACAACTCAAATTTGCAGAAGCAGATATCTACCCAATCGGAATGTTCCACTTTAGTGATACACATTATGATCAGTACAACGAGGCATTGCTTTGGGTAATTACTGCTAATAAGCGGATCGCAGCAGGAAAAGGAGAAACAGAAGAATATTCTACACCTCTCGCGAAAGTGGTTAAAAGTGTAATTGCGAATTACGTAGAACAGAACGAAAAGCACCTTAAACTTGACACCACTATTAAAAAGATGATAGATTCTTTAGATAGGCAAAATTTGATTCACGAAGTAGAAAAGCGTTTTCAAATCTTCCTTCCAGACAGTATTTTTACGCAAGACACAATTGCAGATGTGATTGATTATGTAAATGCACAGGTTGAAGATGAAACAGATCTTCATCAAAAACCTTAAAATGTAGTACCGCTTCTTTATGCTGTCGGTTTAAAGGTTTTCATGATACGATATAAATAGATCGGATTCAGAATCTCACACATACCATTAGGAGATTCTTTAATTACACCATACGTGACTAATTCTTTTATAGTATCATTAAAAATGTTGAAGACCACACCATGCTCACGTTCCATAATCCGCATCAGAAGTTTTTCAAAACGCGGATCTCTTTGAATATTGGTCAGCAGATGTGTGAGATGGGTATTATCCTCCTCAAGTATTTGTGCATGTGCTTCTGAGAAATGTATCATGTTAATCGGCTTAGTTTTCGGAATATCCAGTTCTTCAGTGAGAATCTGCGAAAATCGGTTGACAAGCACCGGTTGTCCCGCTGTCTGCTTATGGATAGATTCAATCACCTCTGGCGCAAAAGGTTGTCCGACTTCCTCAGTATATTGTTCAATTAAATCTTGTACCTGCTCAAGCGTAAAGTTTGGGAGATGAAGTATTTTAACACATTCATTTGATGTCGTCAAGGTTTGCGGATTCAATCTCTTCCATAATATACTCGATAACATTGGGTGTTGATTCCCGATCTATCCATCTTATACGTTTATCTTTACGGAACCACGTTAACTGCCTTTTGGCAAAGCGACGGGTGTTCTGTTTGAGTTGTTCTATCGCTTCCACATAAGTACATTTTCCATCAAGATAGGCTATCAATTCTTTGTAACCGAAACTTTGGAGGGCAAAGGTGTCCCGTGAATATCCCTCTGCTAACAACGTCTCTACTTCTGCTATCAATCCGTTAGCAAGCATTATATCAATTCGTTGTTCAATGCGACGATAAAGTATTTCACGAGGCATTGTTAACCCGAAGGCGATGAACGGATATCGTTGGTTTCCGTGTTGCCATTGCTGCTGGTGTTCGGACATGGGGGTGCCGGTTAGCTCATAGACTTCAAGTGCCCGGATGACGCGTGTTAAATTGTTGGGGTGGATCCGTTCTGCTGATTCTGGATCGCAAGCGCGGAGACGATTATGGAGCGTATCCACTCCGTGTTTTTCTGCCTCTTGTTCAAGGCGTTTTCTGAATGAAGGGGCTGCTGCAGGTCCTTCAAACAAGCCATCAACAATCGACCGGAAATAGAGACCCGCTCCACCGACAAGCAAAACCTGTTTTTCTCTATTCTGTATATCTGCGATTGCTGCGTCTGCCAGGGATTGATAGTCGGCAACAGAAAAGGGGTGGGTGATGTCTACACAATCTATGAGATGATGGCGCGCTGCTTGCTGTTCTTCAGACGTAGGCTTAGCAGTTCCAATATCCATCTGGCGATAGATTTGACGGGAATCTACCGAGACAATTTCGCCATCAAGACGTTGTGCAAGTTGAAGTGCTACTTCTGTTTTACCAACTGCTGTGGGACCGAGAAGGCAGATGAGTTTCGTTTTCATCTATCAAGTGTTATTACGAGCGTCCACAATCCACCCGCCACCGATAACATATTCACCGTCGTAAAAGACGGTGGCTTGTCCGGGCGTAATTGCACGGCGCGGTTCATCAAATTTGACGACTGCTTCTGTGTCGTTGATAGGCGAGATAGTCGCAGGTCCACCTTCATCACGGGAACGAATTTTGACGTGACCACGAATCGGTTCCGTCAATCTATCTATAGATATAAGGTTTATACGTTCAACATGCATGGTATCTTCAAGTAGATCGTCGTTTTCCCCCACAACGACGGTATTATCGGATGCGTTGAGTTGCGTTACATAGAGCGGTTTCCCTACTGCTATACCGAGACCACGTCGTTGTCCAACGGTATAAAACGGCACACCTTGATGTTTTCCGAGTACCTTGCCATCCTTGTCAATAATATCGCCACCTTCAATTTTCTCAGGTATCCTATCCTGTATGAAACGTCTATAATTGGTATCTGCTACGAAACAGAGTTCTTGGCTTTCAATTTTTTCGGCAGTTTTCAATTGATATTTTCGCGCGAGGTCACGCACTTCTGCTTTGGAATATTCACCGAGGGGCATCATTGCAGATTGAAGCTGTTCCTGTGTAAGTGCTGCGAGGAAATAGGACTGATCCTTACTGACATCGAGTGCTTTGCGTAGAAGGTGACGACCTGTTTCAGGGTGCTGTTCTATACGTGCATAGTGTCCGGTTGCTATGGCATCACATTCTAATGTCTTTGCCAGGTCAAGGAGTTTGCCGAATTTGAGTTCTCGGTTACATACCATGCAAGGACTCGGTGTTCTACCGATAAGGTATTCCGCGACGAAGTAGTCAATAATCTGTTCTTGAAAAATATCCTCATAGTTCACGCCGTAGAAAGGGATACCGAGTTGAGTAGCAACCCGTCGCGCGTCCTCAATGCCTTCAAGGGAACAGCAATTGGGACGTTCGGGTTCAACTTCAATTGTATCGGGTGAACCGAGTCGCATGGTGATACCGGTGACATCATAACCTGCATCTACCATCATGGCAGCGGTAACAGAACTATCTACACCACCGCTCATTGCGACGAGGATTTTTTTCATTGGGGTTCCTTGGGATTTACGGCACACGGCGTGTGACTACTACTATCAAACAACGGCACACGGCGTGACTAATACTATGTAAGAACGGCACAACGGAGTGTGACTAATACTATATAAGAACGGCACACGGAGTGTAATACTATGTAAGAACGGCACACGGCGTGACTAATACTATGTAAGAACGGCACAACGGAGTGTGACTAATACTATGTAAGAACGGCACAACGGAGTGTGACTAATACTATGTAAGAACGGCACAACGGAGTGTGACTAATACTATGTAAGAACGGCACAACGGAGTGTGACTAATACTATATAAGAACGGCACACGGCGTGTGCCTACTACCATGTCTCTATGAGACTTGCCAGTGTTCATTACCAGCATATTTTGCATCGTAAACGTCTTGATTGAATTCTAAACCGAGACCAGGGGTGTCGGGCACTGTGAACAT
Organism: Candidatus Poribacteria bacterium; assembly: GCA_022824835.1. Lineage (GTDB taxonomy): Bacteria > Poribacteria > WGA-4E > WGA-4E > WGA-3G > MSPOR6. The sequence continues at coordinate 144,578 of JAJDZB010000078.1, forward strand.
TCCATCTGAGAATTCATAACCAGAAACATCTATGACATCACTGGTTAACGTTGCGACTTCACCATAAAGAAAATGTGGGATCGTTTTGGCAAATTGGAGGCTGAGGAAGAAGCCGAGCAATGAACCCCAGTTATGTGGAGCACATTGGACATTACCCGCAGCTGCCATATTCGCGAGTCTCCGCCATCCTGTAACGCCGAGTCCTTTCATATCGTGTTGGATGACATCAATCACACCTGCTTCAAAGAACGGATCGTAGAATTCAAGTGGAGCACGCGTGCGGGTTTCACCATCAGCGATTAAGGTATTTAAACCTTTTTCTTGGATATAGGCTTTTAAGTTGCGATATAACTCAACATCCTCTTCAAACATCTCCTCAATCCAGAAGACATCACAATTGGTTGTTTCGTCCAAGAAGGTGATGACTTCATCGTAAGTATACGCATTATTTGCATCAACGAGGATATTATAACCTTCTCCTGCAGTGGTTCGTGCAAGTTGCACGACCTCTATATCGCGTTCCAATCCGGCTTTACGTTCCATGAGATGATTTCCGCGTCCCATCTTCATTTTGCAGGCGGTGAATCCATCTGCTAAACTTTTTTTGACGTCGTTTTCGATCCGTTTAAGACCTTCCGCTTTCGTCTCGTAGAGCAGATCATTGAAATAGATTGTGCTGTCGTAAGCGGGTAAACCGTTCCCATGGGCTTCAGTTCCCATCAGTTGATATGCGGGTTTATCCAGTATTTTTCCGATAGTGTCCCACAGAGCGTTTTCGAATCCACGGTATTCTTCAACGACTCCATTTTCGGGACTGAGTAGGTCAAAAGGGGTTTTGTTTATAGCAGTTTTTGCTTCTTCAGCGGCTGATCCCCAACTTGTTGTTCCCCATCCCAGTGTCCCGTCGTTTGTATAGATGCGCGTAATTCCTTCACGCCATTTACCGTTGGGATCAGGTTGTTTTATCTCCTTTGCGCCCGAATTGCATCCGATCGCGGGTTGGTCAATTTCTATTGTAACTTGTTCAATTTTGGTGATCTTGATATCGGTTGGATAGTTCGGCATGGATTCAATCTCCATTTATTCTGCTTGTTCACCATCAGGAAGTTCATTGAGTAGTGTGTTCAACTCACTTTTTACAAGGTCGTTTTTTTCTTTAGTCTCATAGTAATCATAGATGGTAGCGGGTAAGTTATCAAAAGGGTCTGCTGCTTCAATTTCCTTTACAAGTACAGGTGTACTCATGAGTTGAACGATACGAATTCTATCTTCATGACTGGTGATTTCGGTTTTCGTCAACAAGTTGATTAGCCGTGGTGCTAAACCATCTGTAAGTCCTTTTTCAGCATAGTATTCTAAAGTATTTACAGCAAGTTGCTTGGTTTTTCCACTTGAACTGTTGGTAAGTATATGAACTAAATTATCCACAGCGTTAGCATCAACATGTTCCCTTAATGCTTTTACGATATCTCTGCGTACTTGGTCATCCGTGTCTTTGAGTGCTTCTATGAGTTTTGAAGTGGCAGGTTTATTCAGCAGGACCATTGATCTTGCTGCGGCTTGTCTAACTAACACGTTATCTGAATTCAGCCCTGCTTCAATTTCATTTTTGTATGCCTTGTTTCCGAGGCGATATAGCACGACATTAATTTCTGTCAGTAAAGCCTTGTCATTGATTATTTTTTTGGATGCTTCCAGTTTTTCTTGAATAACTGGGTCTCCTATATCACCGATTACTCGAATCAATCGTCTTTTAACATTTTTTGGTGTTTCATCTGCGTTGACAGCAGTTAAGAGTTGTTCGAGTCCGTCGGATCCGATCTGTGTCAAGATTTCCTCAAAACCTTTGTGTGCATTGGTATGCCGTTTGTTGATGAAATCCTCTATAATGAGTGGTATAACTGGAGTCCCTTTATAAACCAGAACCTGTTGGGCACTTTTCTGCACACGATGTCTTTCATTAAGGACCTTAAAAATCTCATCAATTTCATCAGCATTCAGTGTTTTAAGGCGTGCGTTACGCTGGTTTAGATATTCTGTTTCTAAGTTACTACTTTTTAAATATGCAAGGTTTTTTGAAAGTGCGTGGCTATAAGCAATAAGTAATAATGCTCGTGGTTCAGCCTTATCTTTTTCATCTATTTCAGCCCGTTTGAGATGGGCAATAGATTCTACTGCAAGACCGGCTAATAACAGTTTATCTCTGCCTGGTGATAGTTCAGGAATGATTTGATCTCGCTTACATCCCAACGACACAACCCATGCTACAACGAGGCATATCGTTACAAGTTTTTTCATGTTCCGTTTATTTTTCCTCCTAACTCAACATATTACAAGATCGTGTGTATAGTGTAATTTCGGAATGCGTTATTTTTCCGTATTCAACTATCTGATTATGATAAAACATTTACATTTTTGTGTCAAGTTAATATTTATGCTTTATGCTGGACGCGTGATTTTGTTTTATCTGTTCTGTCAGCACACATTCTATTATCTGAGAGCCCGGAGAAGTTCATGCAGTGCAGTTTTTACAAAGTCGCTCTCTTCAACATTTGTGGTATATTCGTAAAGTTTGGTTTCAAGGTCATCAAGCAGCATCGCTGCTTTTAGCTGTGTTACCAGACGGTCTTTAAGAAAATTCGCCAAATTTATCCGGTCTTTATCACTTTTTACCTCTTGACTAATGAGCAACAGTGCCATAGATCTTGCTAATCCTTTTCTGAGTTCTCCGCCTGCTTCAGTATAGGTTGCGAGAGTGTTTAGAACGGCTTCCTTTGCTTTTGGTGCGTCCTCTGATTCTGGATCATGGGTACGTCTGAATACATTTAACAACATTTGATGAGCATCTTTGGTTTTATGAACTGCTAATGCCTTTGCGATATCGGCAACAACCTGAAAATCTTCGTCTTTTAGTGCATTGATGAGGGTATTTGTATTGACGTTCTTTAGATTTGGCATTGCTTTTGCTGCTGCGCGTCGCACGTCAACATCATCCGATTTTAATCCTGTCAGGATCTGCGTTTGATAGCTGCTATCGCCGAGTCTATAGAGTGTTGTGTAGACTTCCAATTTGAAAGCTTCTGACATATTTGTCAGATCAATTGGTTTCAACTTATCTACTGCTTTTTTATCGCCGATTTCACCGATCACACGGATAAGTGTGATTTTGTTTTCGGTAGTAATTGCTGCATCTGTAATTCTGTTCATAATAGGGTCAACAGCTTCAGCTCCCATTTCTGTCAGAATTGATGGGAAATGTTTATGAGCCTCAGGGGTTGTTCCCTCAGCATAATGGTTTAAGATGACAACTGCAGCCTCTGCCCCTTTATCGGTTAATGCTTGAAACCCGTCTTTTTGTACCTGTGAACGTTTACTGAGAATTTCTATCATTATTGTCATCTCAGCGTCATTCAGTGCGGCTATTCTTTCATTTCTCTGTTGTTTATACTCATCCTCAACCTTTTGTGCTTTTGCTGCTTCCGTTGAAAGTGCATAAGAGTAGGCAATGATAAGTAGTGCGCGTGCTTCGTCTCTATCTACCTCATTCTTTTCTGCTTTCGTAAGATGATCGACTGCTTCGATTGCAAGTCCACTCTGTATAAGACTAGCTCTCCCTACCGACAAATGGCTTGGTCCTTTTTGCTGCGTTTTACAGGCAAAACATGCAAATAAGATTAACATCATCGGAATAATTTTGAAATACTTCATAATCCTTTCTGTTCCTCCTCCATAAGTAATACAGCTATCTATGGTAGAATATATTTTTTTATACATTTCACAACGTGCGATTAGGAAATCGCACCTACCAAGGTGTGTAAGTTCTCTTTTAATTCAATTATAAAAACACCACATAAAACATGCGATTAGGAAATCGCACCTACTGAGGTGTGTAAGTTTTTTTTCAATTATAAAAATACCACATAAATTGAAAAAAGTCAATGAAGATTGTGGGTGCGTTTCAACGGTGTCAACTTGGTTTTAAATAAGGAAGGTGGGTAAATGAGCTACCCACCTACACAACATTTATGTGCCAACCACATTTATATTTTGTCAAGTTCGCTTAGGACCTGTTCTGCTGTCAACGTATTATCGGGTGGTGCATTCTCTACGTGTTTGAAGGCGATCTTTCCAGATCCGTCAACGATAAAGACACCGCGTGTTGTGATTCCTACCTCTTCAAGTGCCATCCCGTATTCTTTTGATACCTCAAGATTCATATCTGAGAGCAGCGGAAAATTGACACCCCCAAGGTCTTTACTCCATGCTTTGTGTGCGAAAGTTGAATCTCGGTTTATAGCGATGACGTCGGCATTTTTGGCTTGTATTGCCTCTAAATTCTCGTTGAAATCCGGTACTTGTTCGGAACACACGGGTGAAAAATCTAACGGATAGAAGAGTATGACCAATTTTTTACCTTGATAATCCGATAATGAAACATCCTTTGTATCTTCCTGATCTGTTGATCCTGATAAACTGAAATCAGGAGCAGCATTTCCTATTTCTGCCATTAATAACCTCCTATAGTAACGCAAAAAATGATAAATGAATTTCTATTTAAATGATACCATATATCCGTTATAATTCCAAATTAAAACGGGTGGATGTTGGTAAAATGAAGTGACATACCTACCTGTCTTGTGGTATGATATACATATAAGAGCATCAAGATAACAGAGTATAATGTAATGAGAACACCCTATTTATTATAGTGAAATATATAATTACTTTTACATCCCTGGTAGGTGCGGTTTCCTACCCGCACCGGATCCGAGCACACCCGTGCGGTTCGTAAACCGCACCTACCGGGGGTGTTCACCTGTTTTTATTTTTTACTATAAATCATTTTTGACAAAGGCATTATCTGATAAGGAGTATTTACTAATGCAGAATAAGGAGCTTCTGGTTCCAAATGTTATAGGACTTAAAACCTACATTGCAAATATAGCCTTTTTGGTCTTACTGTTAAGTATTCTCACGCCAGCCTTTTCCCAAAGCGATGATCTGTCCTTGTCTAAAACGACGTTTCAACTTCTCCATGCTGCAGACATGGAGGGTGGTGTTGAGGCACTTGAAAACGCGCCTCGCTTCTCATCTGTGCTGAATGCACTCAAAGTTGAGGTGAAAGATACAGTGATCATCGGTGCTGGTGATAGTTATATTCCTGGTCCGTTTTTTGCAGCTGCCAATAATCAGAGCCTTCGTGAAGTTTTAGGAAGAGAAGGTTCAGGGCGCGCCGATATTCTGATGCTGAACGCGATGGGTTTCATGGCAGGTGCACTTGGAAACCATGAATTTGATGTAGGCACCGGTACACTGGCAAGTTTGATTGCAGTAGATAGGGAATATACTGGAACAGCGTTCCCGTTCCTGAGTGCCAACTTAGATTTTAGTTCTGATAGCAATCTCGCTTCGCTTGTCGTTGATCCAGGTCAGGAAGCAAGCACAATTCCGAATAGTATTACTAAGAGTGTCGTTATTACTACGTCTTCCGGTGTAAAAGTCGGTGTAGTCGGTATGACGACACCACGGCTCGGTAGTCTTTCTGTGCCTGGGAATGTCGGAATTGCACCGGCAGACCCGAACGATATGGCGGCGTTGGCAGCTATCGTTCAAGAATCCGTTGATGCACTAACATTGGCGGGTATCAATAAGATTATTCTTACTGGACACCTTCAACAGATTAGCCTTGATGAAGAAATTGCAGGATACCTCAAGGATGTTGACATTATCATTTCGGGGGGTTCAAACACGCTGCTTGCAGATAAAACAGATCGTCTTCATCCTGGTGATATGGCAGACCGTCCCTATCCGATCTTGACGCAATCGGCGAAGAATGAACCCGTTGCAATTGTTGGGACAGACGGTAATTATCGCTACGTTGGACGGTTAGTCGTTGATTTTGACGCAGCAGGTGTTTTAATTCCTGAATCAATTGACGTTACTGTTAGTGGCGCGTTTGTCACGGATGCACAAGGTGTCTTAGACACCGGTAATGCAGAACCTGCAGCACGTGTGGTCGAAATTACGGAGGCGGTACGGAATGTCGTGACTATAAAGGATGGTAATATATTTGGACAAACAAGTGTTTATCTTAACGGGAACCGCGGTTCTGTCCGCACGGAGGAGACCAATATAGGTAACTTGATTGCTGAGGCAAATCTTGCTGCGGGGAAACGGGTTGACTCGAGCGTAATTGTGTCTTTGAAGAATGGTGGTGGTATTCGCGCCCCAATTGGCGTGTCTGTCTATGGAGAATTGCTCCCACCCCCTGCAAACGCCTTGGTTGGTAAAGCGGTGGGTCAGATTTCGCAGATTGATATTGAAAATACACTCCGGTTCAACAACGGATTAACACTTTTGACCTTAAGTGCAGCGGAACTGCTTGAAGTTATTGAACATGCGGTCTCTGCCTCTGATGCGGGTTCGGTCCCCGGGCGTTTCCCGCAGATTGCAGGTATGGCGTTCAGTTTTGATCCTTCATTACCAGCGGGGTCAAGGGTTCAGTCGCTTGTCATCACCGACGCAGCTGAAGATCCGATGGACACAATTGCGCAGCGTGGTGAAATCGTGGGAGATGCAGATCGCACTTTCCGAATGGTCACGATAACTTTCCTTGTTGATGGTGGAGACGATTATCCTTATACTAATTTCCCGAATATGAATCGTGTTGACCTTACTGAAGTGATGACAGAGGAAGAATCTGGTGGACAAGCGACATTTGCTGGTCCTGGTTCTGAGCAGGACGCACTTGCAGAGTATCTTACGGCGAACTTCTCTGAAATACCTTATGCAATTTCGGATGTTAGTCCTGAGAACGATGAACGCATTCAGAATCTCGCTTTTCGTGCCGATAGCCTGATAATGCCTGATACGAGCGAGGACTTTTTTGACATATCACTCAACACGGGTTTGAATATGATCAGTCTACCGCTGATGCCGAGCGCACCTTACACAGCGCGTTCTTTTATGGAAAAAACTAACGCGACTATGATCATTAAATTGGATACCGCTGCGCAAGAGTTCATCGGATGGACAGCGAATTCTACCGGCGATGGATTTTCTATTGAGGGTGGAATGGGATACATTATCAACGTTTCTAAACCGCAGCCTGTCCGTTTCAGTGGTCGTGCTTGGCAAGACAGTACCTCAGCAGTAGCGGCTCCGAAGCATCCGTTAATTCCTAATACGTGGGCATTTGTTCTCCGCGCTCACCTTGAAGGTATCAGTGGCGTGAAACTCGTTGTCTATAACGGGCATACCAGAGTCGCTGAGGCGGTTGAGAGTAACAATTATCATGCTGCTTGGTTAGATATGAACCGTGAATCAGTTGTCTCAGTTGGTGACACGTTGAGGATTGAAGTGCGGGACGCAACCGGTGTTCTGATACGTACGTTCCAACAGAAAATCAGTGCAGCAGATGTTCAGCATGCCTTCACGGAGCTGCGTCTCACATCTGCTGACTTAATCCCGAAACGGACTGTATTGCTTGCGAATTATCCGAATCCGTTCAATCCTGAGACGTGGATACCTTATCACCTCTCAGAACCTGCAGAGGTTACGTTAACTATTTATGGCGCAAACGGTTCGGTTGTTCGGACACTGGCATTAGGACATCAGTCTGCAGGTATTTATCAAAGCCGGAGTCGAGCAGCGTTTTGGAATGGTAAGAATAAGGTAGGTGAGTCAGTAGCAAGTGGAATCTATTTTTACACTTTATCCGCAGGTGATTTTACTGCAACGCGTAAGATGTTGATACGGAAATAGTCGTCAGTTGGTAAACAATAGTGATCTATTCATAATCACTCTATATGTGAGGTTACTGTGAAAACGCAAATAGTCTTTGTAATCCAATTATTACTGATTATCCTGATCGGTTTACCGATCAGTTTGGCACAAGAAGAAGTCGTTATTGAAATATCTGAAGAGGAGGAGGTATTAGACCCAGAACCTGAATTTATTCCAGCCACAAACGCAGTTGACCGCATGGTTCGGCTTATCTATTTAGTACCAAATGACCGGGAACCACAACCCGATTTTGATGCTAAATTTGATGCGTTGATTAAGGAAACACAAAAGTTCTTTGCTGATGAGATGGAACGTCACGGATATGGCAGGAAGACTTTTAGATTCGAAGCAGATGAAAACGGAGATGCAATCGTACATCGTATTAAAAGTAAACAAGATGATCAGCATTTTCAGGAATGGTCAAGGGATCCTAAGGCAGCCAGAGAGTATTTTGGCGATGACTATGATCTTAAGAAGTATGTTTTCTTAGAGGCAATTGATGTTAGCACAGGGCGATTGAGTTCACTGGGATTTTGCGGAATTTTTAGTGGGGGAATAGCATCGGTCCCTGCGTCAGGTCGTTGTTTTGATGTCAATACAGTTGCACATGAACTCGGACATGGGTTTGGATTAACACACAATTTCAATGATGATATTTACATAATGTCTTATGGTGGGTACAGGAAGAGTGTAATATCTGCTTGTGCTGCGGAATGGTTGGATGTTTCTCCTCATTTCAACACTGACAAAGCGATAAATTCGAACAAAAATACAAGTCTTCAGATGCTATCAAGTTCTTATGATACAACATTGCCTTATGCGCTACAATTAAGGTTTGAAGTAAATGACACAGATGGGTTACATCAAGCACTACTAATTACAAGGGGTGAAGCAAACTTTTCTCAATATGTAGATTGCAAATCGTTACAAGGCACTCAAGATATTATTGAATTTACAACAACTCATCCGTTAAGGATTGCAACGATCATTGTAATAGACAAGCAAGGCAACGTGCTAAATCAAGGTTTTGATATAGTGAATACATTGAAAACTCCGGATTCAGAAATTGCCGTGATACCCGATACAAACTTAACTTCAGCAATAAACAATGCATTAGGGTATGCCTTAGAAAAACCGATCACAATATTTGATTTGTCAAGACTCCAGCAATTAGATGGTCAGGATTACGGTATAAAAGACATCACTGGACTTGAAGAGGCTGTGGGACTAAGGGAACTTAATCTGAATCAAAATCAGATACAGGACATAAAGCCTCTATCAAACTTAACATTACTTAAAACCTTGTTGATTGATGGTAATCCGATCCAAAACGTAACACATTTGACAAAACTGACGCGATTAAATACATTGTTTCTTGATGATACCGGTATAAACAACTTGACACCTCTATTAGCTCTCACTAACTTAAGAGTCCTATTACTGCGTAGAAATGGAATTACGGACATCACTCCACTTAGCAAACTGCCACACTTAACATATTTAGATCTTGATAATAATGATATCCGAGACATCAGTCCCTTGGAAAGATTAACACAGTTGGAGCAGTTATCTCTTAGGAATAACCAGATTCAGAATATTCGTCCGCTTACAGGATTGGTATCGCTTACACAATTATATCTTGACAACAATCAAATCACCGACATCAGTCCCCTGGCAAAAATGAAGGAATTAAAGACCTTATATCTACCAGATAACCAGATTCGTGATGTGAGTCTATTAGCAGAAATGACAAATCTTGAATACATAGTCCTTCACGGAAATCTGATTAACGATAGAAAACCCCTCCTCACACTTCTACGAAAAAATCCAGAAATAAAAATATATATCAAGGAAGAAAATGGGGCTTTGCCAGTCACATTATCATATTTCCAAGCAGAGAACACCGATGCAGGCGTTGTCCTCAAATGGACAACCGAATCGGAGTTGGACAATGCGGGTTTCTACATCTATCGCAGTCTAACAAAAGATGGCAAGTTCAAAGTCGTCAACCCGACAATGATTCGAGGCGCAGGTACTACAAGTGAACGCAACGAATATACGTGGACAGATACCACTGCTAAACCGAATACCGTCTACTATTATCGGATAGAGGATATTTCACATGCTGGTGAACGTGAGAAGTTAGCCATCGTCCGCTTGCGTGGGTTTGTATCTGCAACCGGTAAACGGACGACAAGGTGGGCGGATTTGAAAGCAACAAATGGATCTCATTGAAAAGAGAGTACATCAAAAGGAAATTGAGGGAAGTAATGAAAAATAAAAAAATATTGTCCTTTCTCATCTTTTTATTTATCGTTGTTGGTCTTGTCGTATTTTTCATTTCACGTCAGCAGGAGGAGGTATTATTTCCGCAAACATTCGCGGAAATGCCTGAAAAACCGAAACTCATTGCCGAATTTCATCACGGTACAATGAAAAATCCTGACGAGATTCCCCTGGGTGCTCCAGAAGGATTTTCAGTGGAAGACGCAAGACATATTTTTTCTGTTGCGTTTTCTCCGGTAGATGCTTCTCTTATAGCAAGTGTAAATGCGGGCGGCATAATAAAGTTGTGGAACAAGAACGACACGAAAGCACCAGTAAAAGTGTTTTATCATCCTGGCGTATATCCGTTGATCGGCTTTTCTCCCTCAGGGAATTTGCTTGCAAGTGCAAGACATGGTAAGTTAGTATTATGGGATGTTGAATCGGGCACAAAACTCAAAACAATTGAATCTTCAAGCGATCAATTCGCTTTTGCTTCGAATGGACAACTGGCGACAGTTCACCATGAAGTGAAACTCTGGGATATAAGGGATCCGAAGCAGATAACCGAAATTGCTACACTACCGTTTGATGAAACGAAAAAAATAAGAGGTGGGGCATGTGCAGTCAGTATTTCAACAGATGGCAAATTGATTGCCGCTGGATATGCCAACGGTTCTGTGAACGTTTGGAATTTACAAACTAAACAAAAAGTAAAAACTTTAGGAACTGCCTTTAGCAAGATGAGATATCTAAAGTTTTCACCTGATAGTAGGTTTTTGGTCTGTGGGGGTTCCGTTTCGTACCATATATTTAGGAGAAGGGGATCACGGTAGTTTAGGTGTTGTAAGTCACGGTGCTCAAGGTTACACCATGTGGAAAACAGAGAGCTGGAAACGGCACGAGGAAGTCCAACGTGGACACGTTGAAGATATAGAGTTCTCTCCAGATGGAAAAATATGTGCCAGTATGAATAAAAAAAGTCATTCAGATAGGGCAGTTGAACTCTGGTCAGTTGAAAACGGCGCACCAATCACCGCATTACCAACGAAAAGTATGGCACAGGACATTGCGTTTTCACCTGATGGCAATCTGATCGTCATCGGTGATTTTGATGGCAGTGTTAAAGTGTGGCAACATAATGCTCAGCAATTAGAGGCTGCTACTCCCTCAGCCGATGTTGTCAGAATAGTCTATACCCTCACGGAAGACGAAGAACCTGCTCCAAATATTACACACAAATTAGATAAGACAATAAGAGATGTCCAAGATTTCTACGCGGATGAGATGGAACGTCACGGTTTCGGCAGGAAGACTTTTACTTATGAAACTGATGAAAAAGGAAAAGCCAAGATATACCTTGTTAGATACAATCAACAGGATATTGATCTGTCAAACGACATCTGGCTCTCCTTTGTAGAAGATACATCCATGCCTTTTGAACCAATTCCAAATTTAAATTTTTTTCATCAAATTCATTCATTTGAATACACGAATAAAGAGAGTTTAAGGACCAGAAACAATGTAAATGCACGTGAAATTGAAGGAATCTCCCCTGGCAGACTTGTATCTACATCCGTAAGAGATCTTAATCGGAAATCTATCGCGTATCTACTTCGGGGAACATTCGGATTGCCTTATATGGAGAATAAGAAAAAGCCAAACATTTTGAAACGTTTTTTTAGCAGTGTTAACAATAAGATGCCTTGGGGAAGAAAGTGGTCAAAACTCTCCAGATGGGAGGCAGAATTGTTGGACAAGAGTCGCTTCTTTAATCCAGGCCAACCATTCTTTGATAAATATCCGAAAATGAATATGCGTTTAGCTTATCCTAAAGCAAGTGGTAGTCGGCACTTCATATTTGATGTCTCAGATGAGGATGGTATGCACCAAGTACAATTGTTTGAAATAAAATATGCTAAAAACCAACGCAAGGGAGTAGAAAAGTTTTATGCGGGTCAATCGTTACAAGGTAAAGATCAGGAAATCGTTGTCTTTGAAATATCTGATCCAGAAATAATGAATGTAAAACTTCAAATGGTTGATATGCTCGGTAACATCGCATCACGAGAGTTTCATATTATGGTAAATTTTTGAATTAATTATACAGTCTGTACCAGTGCGGTTGGGAAACCGCACCTACCGTGGTCCGAAAGTGTGTAATTGTTTTTAAACTTCACCATAAGGATGAAAAGGAGTAGAATATACAAGAAAGGAGAACAGATGTCTAAGAGAATAGCAATTTTCCCCGCAAGTTTTGACCCTGTTACTAATGGGCACGCGGATTTGATTGATCGCGTTTGTAAGCTTGATGTTTTTGATGAACTTGTCGTCGTTATCGGTGTGAATCCTGCAAAACCGGAACGGTTTACGCTTGAGGAGCGTATCCAGATGCTTGAAGAGGTTATCAAACCTTATCCGAAAGCTACTATTGATGGGTATGCGGGATTGACTGTGCATTATGCGCAAGCGTGTGGTGCGTGCTCAATTATCCGCGGGTTACGCGAGATTTCCGACTTTGAATGGGAATTCAAAATGGCACGGATGAATCAGCAGATTGCACCGGAGATAGATACGCTTTTTATGGTTGCTAACACACAATATGCACATATCAGTTCAACGCTCGTGATGGAAGTTGTGGAGATGGGACAAGGAAAGGTGAGTGAAGACAAGTTGCTGGAGATGGTGCCGCCGATTGTTGTGGAACATATCAAACGTAAGTTTCATGTGTCGTAGGTTGGGCGCGATATAAACCGTACCCTTATATGTGCCGTGCTCTTATATGTTAATGTTTAAAACCGATTGTCTAAACTTATGCTCACATTGAATCCGGGTGAATTGACACCTGATCCGTGTACGCGATACCGGCGATCCCATAGGTTTTCAAGTGTTATCGTTAGACTTGAATAACCGAATAGTTTGACCCCACCTTGTACGTTGAGTGTCCACCATGCGGGTGTACCTGCATCAACGGCATTTCCATCATCATCAAATTCAACTTCTGCGGGATCACGGGTTTTTCCTTGTATTCGTGGATCGCGTATGTCACTACGATTTAACCTTCTCTGTTCGGCAGCACCGCGTACAAAGAGGGTTCCCCAATAGTTCGTATTGACTGGATTCCACTGGATACCGATGACTCCGTTTAATGGCGGTTCTCTACGTGTGCGTGCTTCCCACGGCTTCTCTGGGTCTGGTTCTGCGCCGTTAATCAATAGCACTTCGCCACGCATGAAGGCAGCATTTCCAAAGATAGAGATAGCTGAATCAATCGGTACTAAACCTGCTATTTCAACACCCTGAAATTGTGCTTCGTCGACGTTGTCAAAGACAAGCACATCAATTCCATCATATTCATTAATTAGTGCTTGGTGGAGTTGGGGTATTTTACCATCATCGTATACCTCTTGGACAGGTCGGCGTGCAACCAAACCGTTGACTCTGCTGTGGAACACAGTAAGCGTTCCTCGAAAGTTAGAATGGTCTATTTTGAACCCGCCCTCAACTGTCCACGAAGTCTCAGGATTAAGATCAGGACTCGGTGCGGTAACCCCTTCATTGGTGACTTCAACTGCTGTTGTATCATTCAGCGAAGGTGCGCGAAACGCTGTAGCGATATTACTTACAAGGTTCACCGAATTTGTCAGACCGATAACTACGCCAGCACTTCCTGTCAAACTACTGTCAAGTTCATTAAATACGTCAAAGTCATCAGCCCGGATTGAAAGGTCGGCATGGGTTTGATAGACTGTTGCCCGTCCGCCGAGTGTCAGCTCAACCTTATCGTGAAGTGTTATTTCATCTTGGAGATATAGACTTGCATCCCAAAACTGGGAACCGTCAATGAACCGTGCAAGGTTGTCGTCAATAGTGATATTTCCTTCAGCATCTGTTCTTTCGGTTTGGCTCTGCAGGGTATCAAAATAGAATTCACCTCCCCCAACAATCCGTTGCTTCGGTAAGACAGAACTGACGACTTGTGCACTTAGACCGATAGTATTTACCGTATCGTTTCTATGTCTGCGGGAATCCGCATCACGTTGAACTTCATTGCGTCCCTCTTCTTGACGGTGAAAAGAAGCGGTTACACGGTACTGATCTATATTATCACTTTCAGGGTTTGCAAGGTAAGTAGCATAAACGAGGTCTCTATTTTGCGGTTCAAAATAGAATTCGTCGAATTCCTGGGGTGCAATCTTATCATATCGGGGTGTCTGTGGTTGTCTCCACATCTGATAGGCGACGTTGATCGTGCTTGTATCGTTGAGTTGATACGCGATTTTTGCATCTGCATCATACGCCTGCCAGTTTAAAGGTCCTTCATCGTCAATGAGCCATGTTTCTGGGATATTATCTTTTGATAATTTTCGGACATCGTCGTAGGTATAGAGTTCTGTGTTACTTAGCATTTCACTCACGATTTCATATTTACGATTTTTATAATGTAGGTCGTAGCCATTGCCAGAGTTTATATCTCCGTAGTATCGCAGCCCACCGCCAATACTGAATCCGAACTGTCTGCTGTTTCCTGTCACCTCTAATCTACCGAGTCGTTCTTGTGTAGCTGACGAATACCGAGCGAGCACTCGTGGAGAGATCGTCCAGTTTTCCTGTGATGCATCGAGTGGAATATTTTTCGTAAAGAAACTAACAACACCCCCCATCGCGCCGCTTCCATACAAGACAGAACTTGACCCGAGTAGTACCTCTGCTTTTTCTATTATCTCCGGTGCAATAGTAGCAGTGTATTGATTCGGTCCTGAACGAAATGTTGAATTATTGAGACGCACCCAATCAACTTGTACCACCGTCTGATAGCCTGTTAGGCTTCGTAGCATTGGTGAACCTTGCCCGACTGTTGTCTCTTGTGCGATAACGCCTACGACATTTTGTAGGAGGTTAGACGCGTGTTCTGCGTTGGTTCTCTCAAACTGTTTTTGGTCAAGAACAGTAATAGCGTTTGGTATTTTATAGGGGGATTTTACTGCGCGTGTAGCAGTCACTGTAATTTCTGGTAGTTGCACAATTTCATCATCACTCGCCACTTCACTGTCGGTATGTCCATCCGCGTTGACTTGCGGAATCCAAGTGAGTATACAACCCAAACTTATTACTAAAAAAAGATAAAGTGCTTTTTGCATTCTTATATTTTCCTATATATATATACTTCAAGGTCTGTTTTGCAGTTTCACTACCGTCTTTATGAGTCTATAGTGCAAATTGTATGCCAATGGAAATCGGTATAAATTGGAGGCATTTATGGTGTTTCTGTCACATTTTGTGCAGTGATGTCTATTTTCTGTTCAGTTGGCAGAATACAATTAATCCTTGCATTTTGTTATGGGTCGTGGTAACTTGTAATAAAAAGAAGTGAATGAGGAACATATATGTCAAAACAGAAGTTAAGATTCGGTTTTATAGGATGTGGTGGAAACTCACGCGGACACGGACGTAGTGTCTCTGGTGTTGAAGGTGTAGAAATCGTAGCACTTGCTGACCCGAGCGAAAATGCTCTCAAAGCATTCAAGGAAACCGTCGGTTTAGATGATTCTGTCCCTATTTATGCTGACCACGATGAGATGTTGGCAGCTGCTAAACCGGATGCAGTCGTTATTAGCTCGCCGCACGGTCTGCATTTTGAACATATCATGTCAGCACTGGAGGCAGGTTGCCACGTGCATACCGAAAAACCTATGGTTTGTACCGTAGACCACGCTAAACAGGTGATGGCAAAAGTCGAAGAGACCGGTCTGCACCTGATGATCGGCTATCAACGGCATTTGAGTCCTACCTATCAATACTGTCGTGATGTCGTTCAGAGTGGTGAACTTGGTAAAGTTAATTTTGTTGCTGCACATCAATCACAGAACTGGTATCGCAACCAACAAGGTAAATGGCGGCAGGATCCATTTCTCGGTGGCGGTGGACAGCTAAACGATTCTGGTAGCCATCTTATTGACATTCTTCTATGGGTGTTGGAAGCCAGTCCAGACACAGTGTTTGCAATGATTGATAACCTTGATATTGAGGTAGATGTCCTCACTGCAATGTCAATTAAATTTGATACGGGTGCGTTGTGCAATATCAGTATTGTTGGACATGCACACGGCGGTGTTCAAGAAGACTTTTCTATCTGGTTGGAGGAGGGAGGACTTTTTCTACGCGCAGGTCAACTCAATCGTCAAGGACAAGGGGGAAAACCGACTCCTGTTGATAGTGCTGATTTGCCTAAAGGTGGTAACAAAGATGTCGCTTTCATTGAGTTGATACGCGGTGAACGTACGGAAAATCCGATTGGCGTTGAAAACGGATTGCGTGTTATTCAACTCACCGAAGCTGCTTGGCAATCTGCGGACCTTGGAAAACCTGTTAAGGTGGATCTGGGTTAAGGAGCGGAAGAAGGAAGATTGGAAGGGTGACCAGGATTTTCAGGATTTTGAGGATTTGCTCAGGATAAGAGGGAAGACTGGAAGGGTGGAAGGATAGGAGTGTGGAAGTGTTGGATGTCCAAAACCTTAGCAAATCTATTGACAAGAAGCCATTTCTCTCGGACCTTACTTTTCAGGTGGGAACAGGAGAGTCGCTCATTCTACTCGGTGAAAACGGTGCGGGTAAGACCCTTCTCATCAATATCTTGGCAACACTTGTTGAACCGACATCAGGTACTGTTTCTATTCTTGAAATGAATGCGTTTAGAAACTTGAAACAGGTGCGTTCACATATCGGATATATACCGGTTGCATTTGAGGGGTATCCTGAGTTATCCGTAGTTGATTACCTCAATTTTTTCGCTTCTGCTTACAAATTAGAGAAACGGGAACGTGCTGCTGCCATTGATACAGTGCTTGAATTAATGGACATTCAGCATCTCCGAGACACTTTAATTGGTGTTTTGTCAAGTGGGACAAGGCAACGTCTTTTGTTTGCGAAAACTTTTCTTCACGAACCGATGTTGTGGTTACTTGATGAACCGCTAACCCCGTTAGACCCGCGTGGACAAATTGAGATGTTAGAATTACTGCGTGAACTTCAAACAATGGGTAAAACACTCGTCATTGCAACCAATCGCTTGGAGGATGTTTATAAACTTTGTGGGATTGGTGCTGAGGTTTCATCGAAGACAGACTATCTCGGCATTCTCAAAGATGGGACATTCGCTGTATTGAATACTATAGGTAAGTTGCAACAAGAACAGATAGCAAAGAATGAATCAGAAGACCTTAAGCCGAATTGGCTTGCTGAACTATATTTGGAGGTTACAAAATCGTAATGTCAGATATTGGACAATTCTTTCACGAAAACGGATACTATTTTGCAAAAGGTGTCTACTCACCCGATGAAGTTAGAGTTATGGAAAATGACTTTGATCGCGTGGTAGACCAGTTGGTTAAAAGCGATGAGAACATCAATGCGCGTTGGGGTGGTAGGTTGATGGATGCCCTTGATGGCGGTGAATCTATTATTATCCATACGCACAATATTCAGAGTTTTTCTGCTGTATGGTTGCAGGCATTTCTACAAGAGAATTTTCTTGATACGACTGAAGCCATTATCGGACCGGATATTATGTTGCACCATTCAAAACTTTTCTGCAAACCGCCTGAGAAGGGTTCACCATTTCCGATGCATCAGGATTGGCAGTATTTTCCATCTGTCAAGGATAGTATGATCGCTGCTATCATATATGTATCAGATGCAACGGATGAGATGGGGTGTGTTCGCGTATATCCCGGTTCTCACAAAGAACTTGGTCGGACTGATGGTATGATGGGGAGTGGACAGAACGAAGAGATCACAGATAGATACCCGATTGAGAATGCTACGGTATTGGAGGCGGAGGCGGGAGATGTGCTTTTCTTTAGCTATTTCACACTACACGGTTCAATGCCGAACAGGTCAAAAAAGATGAGGAAGAGTGTCCTTGTTCAGATGCTTGCAGGTGATGATCAGATTCAAGATGAAAATCGACATACCAACGTGCAGTTAGTGTTACGGGGTTGGAATCACTTCGCTACCCGAGCTTCTGTTGGCAGGATTCGATAAACTTTAAAGAAGGAGAAATAAATGATAAGAGTCGCAAAAATTAGTATGGCGCATGTTCACGCTGGCGGATACGCACGACAGATCCACGAAAATCCCGAAACCGAACTCGTTGCGGTTTGGGACGAAGATGACTTCGATCATGGTGGGGGAGGTAAAAATGCAGCCGAACAATACGATGTGCCGTTCTATACCGATCTTGATGAGGTGTTAAGTCGCGATGATGTTGACGCAGTGGCAATTGACGCTGTTACATCTGATCATCCGAGAGTGATGATTGCTGCCGCTGAAGCGGGTAAACATATATTCACGGAAAAAGCACTAGCTATTACGGTGGCAGAATGTGATCAGATTATTGAAGCAGTTGAAAAAGCGGGTGTAAAATTCATGATTTCGCTTCCTTCTCGCGCGAATGCTGAGATCCTGTTTGCAAAGAAAGCGATTGATGATGGACTGCTCGGTGATATAACGTTCGGCAGAGGACGGATTGCACACTCCGCTGCGCTTGATAAATGGTTCAGTGGCACAAGTGCATGGTTTGCTGACCCTGTCCGTGCGGGTGGTGGTGCACTTTTTGATTTAGGATGCCACCGCGTTGATGTTATACGATGGTTGATGGGGGAACCGAAAAGTGCAATCGCTAAAATAAATAACTTCACAGGTAATTTTCCGATTGATGACAATAGCGTCTCGGTTGTAGAATTTGCGAACAAAGCACTGGGTGTGATTGATGTTGCTTGGACACATCGCTCCGGTCCGAATATGCTTGAGATATACGGCACAGAAGGTTCGTTTGCTGCGGGACACGGTGAGATGCATTTTCAGACGCGAAAACTCTCCGATGAAGAGAGGGTAAAATATGTTGCGGATGCACCCGCAGCACCACCGTCACCGATGCAGCAGTGGATCAACGCTATCCTTCGCGATGAACCGATGACAATCACTATCCAAGATGGACGTAATTTGACAGAATTGATGCAGGCATTCTATATGTCCTCTGAACAGGGGAAAGCGATAGAATTTCCGTTGTAAGTTAGTTATCTTTAAGGCACAATCAGACTTTCAATTATACACCCTAAATATTGGGAAGGCACACGAAAATGATTCAGACAGCTTATCAAGAGACATATCGTCCACAGTATCACTTCACACCGAAAACGAACTGGACTAACGATCCAAATGGCTTAATTTTCTACAAAGGGGAATATCACCTCTTCTTTCAACACAACCCGTTCGGTATCAACTGGGGAAACATGACATGGGGCCACGCTGTTAGTCCCGATCTTGTTCACTGGAAACAGTTACCTCACGCTATACATCCGGATGAACTGGGAACTATTTTTTCAGGTTCAGGTGTTGTGGATTGGAACAATACAGCAGGTTTTCAAACAGGAGATGAAGCAGTGCTTGTCGTCTTCTATACTTCGGCTGGAAGTCACGCTCCCGAAAAAGTGCCATTCACACAGAGTATCGCGTATAGCAACGACCGTGGACGGAGTTGGACGAAATATGATGGCAACCCTGTGATTGAGCATATTGTCGCAAGCAACCGAGACCCAAAAGTGATTTGGCACGAGCCGACGCAAAAATGGGTGATGACGCTCTTTCTTGATGGTAACGATTTTACATTCTTCGGTTCAACAAACCTTAAGGAGTGGGAACGACTTTCAGATATTAAGATTCCTGATGGTGAATGTCCCGACATTTTTGAACTCCCTGTTGATGGCAACCCAGATAATACCAAATATGTGTTTTGGGGTGCTGGTGGAAAATACTATGTCGGTGATTTTGATGGTAGAACTTTCACGCCAGATGGAGAATCGCAACGGGCAGATTATGGAAGGAACTTTTACGCTGCACAGACATGGAGTGATATTCCTGATGCTGATGGTCGACGAATTCAGATTGCATGGATGAATGGCAGCAATCCACCCGAAATGCCGTTTAATCAGCAGATGAGTTTCCCATGTGTGCTGACTCTTCACACAACAGATGATGGTATCCGTTTGCATCGCGAACCGGTAACTGAAATAGAGAATATTCACGACTACACACATGCATGGCATAATGTCCCGTTAAATCCTGATGAGAATCTTTTGGCTGGTTTGACAGGTGAGTTGTTTGATATTCGGGCTGAGATAGAACTCAACGATGCATCAGCTGTAGGATTCAATATCCGGGGTCAAGATGTGCGATATGATGTCGGTGAAAGCCAGTTGACGTTCCTCGAAAGGAGTGGCCCTCTTACGGCACAAGACGGTAAAATTCAACTCCAGATTTTGGTGGATCGTATCTCCATTGAAGCATTTGGGAATGCGGGTGCACTCTCAATGACATCGTATTTCGTGCCAGATTTAGAAAACGCGGACATCGGGATTTATGCCGAGGGTGGTTCTGCTACACTTGCCTCGTTGAAAGTGCATGAGTTGAAATCCTCGTGGGTATAAACATAAATCCACTGTCTGAATGCTATGCGTATATCGTCGCGATAAGGTTTCGTTTGCCCCCTTGATTTCGGAATTCACATAGATAAATTCCTTGCCACACGCCTAAGTTCAGACGATGGTCAGTAATCGGGATGGTAACCGAAAAACCGACAAGAGACGCTTTGATATGTGCTGGCATATCATCGTCTCCTTCTATCGTGTGTTTATAGAAAGGTTCACGTTCCTTGATGAGTTGGTTGAAGCTATTGGCAAAGTCTTCTCGCACGGTTGGGTCAGCATTCTCATTGATTGTTAAACCTGCTGAGGTATGCTGAATAAACAGGTGCAGAATTCCGGCTTTTGGTAAATCCGCAAGAGATTTCAAGACTTCATCGGTGATAAGATGGAAACCCCGAGCATATTCTGGTAACGTTATTTCATATTGTTGGATCATTTTGCGTTGTTCCAGCCCTCATTATGATGATAAATGGTTATAGAAGCTACTGTAGACACTATCCCCTTCCTATATAGAGTTGTTCTACGGGTAATACTGTCGCTTCTAACATGTTCATATTGGGAGGTAACGTTGCCATAAGGACGGCGGCTTGAGCGAGGTCATCAACATCCATCATCGGTTCAGATGGGGGCTGTGGACGATTCTGTACACGTTCAACAAAGGTATTCCCAGGTTGTAAACAACTTGCAGTAATACCGTGCGGTCTACCTTCCAATGCTGTCACCTGTGTCAATCCCCAAATGCCAAATTTGCTTGAACTGTAAGGGGCACTATTCGGTCTTACCCGATGTGCAGAAATACTTCCGACGTTAATAATCCTACCACCTTCGCCTTGTGCTTTCATAATCCGCATCGCTTCACGAGAACAGAGAAAGGGCGCGCGTAGATTTACACCGATGACTTTGTCCCACGCTTCTGTAGACAGTTCGTCTATCGGTCCACCGTCAAACGCACCTGCATTGTTGACAAGGATATCTAAACGATTATATTCATTCATGGCTTTTTCAAAGAGTGCTATAATCTGTTCTTCATCGGTAACATCGGTTGGTACAGCGAGGACTTTGGCACCTGTGTTTCGGAGTTCTTCTGCGGTTTGTGTGAGTAAGGCTGCATCTCTTGCAGCGATAGTCAAATTTGCACCTTCAGCGGCAAATCCTTTTGCTATACCTTTTCCGATTCCTCTGTTGCCACCCGTTATAATCGCCACTTTTCCATCTAATTGACCCATTACAAATTCTCCTTTGATAATAGTTTGAGCAATATTTTTTCTGTTCTAACGGCTTGCACACTACCCTCTGCGAGTCTTAATGCAGATAAATGTGCTTGTAAAAAATCTAAATCTTCAGGTGTATCTACGTCATACCACACTGGTAATAGGTTCAGCTTTGCGTTTATTCTATGAATATGTTCTACCGTCTGCTGCAATACATGTTTTGTACTCCATGCGATTCCTTCATAGATAGTGGGAACTACGTCAGTTAGGTTCTGATTAGAAAGACCGATAAGATAATAACCCCCATCCACACTCGGTCCGACAACTACATCACACGTATCAAGTGCCTCAACGGCTTGTGAGATATAGGCAAGGGGCACTGTTGGACTGTCCGAACCCGTGATAATGATCTTTTTGTATCCGTTTTCTGATGCCCAATGTGTTGCCGATGTCAGCCGTTGTCCGAGACCATCTCCTATTTGGGGTATGTAAGTGACAGCGTCACCGATGATAGCTTGTAAGTCGGGTTGACTTCCTTCAGGTGTATAAGCAATGATCAGTTCTATTGTTGATAGTTTTGATAGTGTTTCGCACCAATCTGTTAGGAATGCTCGGTATAATACGGTAGCCTGTTCAGCAGACAATCTTGGGATAAGTCGTGTTTTGACATGATTCGGTATCGGATTTTTTGCAAAAACTATGACACAATTACGCACTGCGCCTTACCCACAACGTTGTTATACTTTTTCGAATATATCTGGGTGGTTTCTTAGTTACTTTCATTAAGGTTACTGGCATTAAGGTTACTGGTGTTTAGATGTTGATTTATTTTTTTTGATAGGGTCGTTCGACTGATACCGAGTAATTCAGCTGTTTTGCTGTAGTTATCCGAACATTCAGTCAAAGCCAGTTGAATGAGTGTCTTGTCCAAGAGTGATACTATTTCGTTGTAAATGTCAATTTTACCTTCAGCGATGGCTGCTTTCGTGATTTCTTGTAGAACAGTTTTGAGAGAGGCATCTAAATGTGTGCTGTCAGTTTCGTTTATGCTGCGACCTGTCTGTATCTCAATTGGTAAATGCTCGGGTAGAATTACATCTGATCGGGAAAGGGCAGCTGCGCTTCTAATGCAGTTTTCTAATTCTCTAACATTTCCGTACCAAGGATATTTCATTATCAGTTCCATTCCATTATCGGAGATTCCGCGAATTGATTTGCCGAGTTCTGTTTGTGTAAGTTGCAAGAAATGTGAGACAAGCAATGGAATATCTTCCTGGCGTTCACGTAAGGGGGGTAGATGTATTGAAATGCGTTTAAAACGGTAGTAGAGATCGGAACGAAATTGACCAAGTTCAACCAATCGTGCGAGTTCTTGATTCGTTGCGGCTAACACGCGGACATCTACTGTTCGTGTTTGCGTCCCGCCTAATCTTTCAATTTCTTGGGTTTGCAATGTGCGTAATAGTTTAATTTGCAATGCTGGGCTCATGTTCGCGACTTCATCAAGGAAGAGTGTTCCTCCATCTGCCAATTCAAAACGTCCTGGTTTGCCTTCAGATTTTGCTCCGGTGAATGCTCCGGGTTCGTACCCGAATAGTTCACTTTCCAGTAAATCATCTGGAAGTGCTCCACAATCTACGGGTACAAAAGGATTGTTTTTCCGTTCACTTCCTGCATGTATAGCCCGTGCTACGAGGTCTTTACCGGTTCCTGTTTCTCCTTCAATCAGTACTGTAGTTGTGTTGCTTGCCATGACTCCGATGAGTTTGTATATTTCGCGCATCTGCTCGCTTTTGCCGACGAGTCTATGTCCGATCTCCTCACGGTTTTGTTTGTTTTCAGTCTGAATTGGCAATATGCTTCTGACGGACTGCGTTCTGTATGCCCGTTCAAGCACACTCTTCACGACAGTTAGGTCTATCGGTTTCGGTACAAAATCAAAAGCGTGTAGTCGCATCGCTTCTATTGTTGTGTCAAGGTCATCGAAAGCGGTAATTATGACGACGATCACCTCTGGATGTTCTGCTTTTATTTTCTTTAATGCTTCTAACCCACTCATTCCCGGCAGTTTCACATCGAGCAGAACAACATCAGGTTTGTCGGCAGCAATTCGTCGTAACCCCTCTTCAGCACTGTTCGCGATACTGGCGTTATATCCTTCACCGTCGAGGAACTGCTGAAATGCCCAACAGATTTTTTCGTCATCGTCAACAACTAAGACATTTTTCATAATGAACGTCCTTCATCTGTTTGCAATGTCATGTTTTCTGCCTACTGCCGCCTTCTATGGAGAGTAGAAATTTCTTTCCGTCTTCACTCATATTTTCCTCGTCTGTTTCTGTGATATTCTCCTCAAGTTTTTTCTTGAGAATAGGATAAGAATCGACAATAGGGATTTCACTGTGTGATGTTAGTTCAGGTTTTCGTGCATCTGCAGCATGTATTGCGTCTGCAAGTCGCTCATTTTTGTGTGTTGAATGTTCTATGTCTCTTGCTTTGAAGTCGGGTAGAACTTTGTCAGCAAAGAGTTTTAGCGATTCACATATATCCTCGTGGCGATTCATTCCTGCTTGCTGAATGAAAACGACTTGGTCAACACCTGCGTTCTCCATTATCTCTAAATGTTCACGAATTTGTTCGGGTGTGCCGATTCCAGCGCGAGCTTCTGCTGGGTCTTGTTCAGATTGCTTATAGAGTTTCCAAATATCTGTTTTACCAGGTGTTTGTGATCCATTGTAGTAGTAGTGTGCAAGTGCAAAACGGAAGAATCGGAAGCCATCTAAGCCGCGTGCAAGTGCGGTTTCTTCATTTTCATGGCACGAGAACCCTGATACCATTGCGATATTTGGATTGACTCTTTGTGTTAGGGGTTTGCATTCTTTTTCGAAGATTTCATAGTATTCTTCTACCCAGAATTTTGCTTCTGCTGCATCTACGAAGGCGAATGTAAGTGCTCCTAATCCATATCGTGCTGCGAATCGGAGGCTGTCTCTACTTGAGCAAGCGACCCATGGGGGTGGATGTGGTGTTTGGAGTGGTTTTGGTATGACATTGCGCGGTGGCATTGAGAAGTGCTTTCCATCATATCCAGCGTAGGGAGATTGTATCATCATCTTTGCGGTTTCGCGTGTGCATTCCTCCCACATCTCCTTTTTGCCCTTTGGGTCAACTTTAAAGCCACCGAGTTCCATGTGTGAAGCAGATTCCCCTGTTCCCCATTCAACCCGTCCATTTGATACCAGGTCGAGAGTAGCGATTCGTTCAGCCACCCGTGCAGGATGGTTATAGGCAGGAGGCATCAGAACGATTCCGTGTCCTAAGCGGATTTGCTTAGTGCGTTGACTACAGGCAGCAAGAAATACCTCTGGTGCAGAGGAGTGTGAGTATTCTTCAAGGAAGTGGTGTTCTACTTCCCAGATATAGTCGAATCCGAGTTTATCAGCAAGTTCAACCTGTTCTAATGCGTCTTGGAATAGTTTATGCTCTGCTCCTTTTTGCCAAGGTCGTGGGATTTGGTGTTCATAAAACAGTCCAAATTTCATAAAGCGGTGTAATTCCTTTCTCCTAATTTTCGAATGTCTGCATTTCCGTGTCTGTCAATTGCCAATTGAATAGGTCTAAGTTCTCCCGTAGATGTTGTTCTGAACCAGACTTTGGAATTGTAATGATACCTTTCTGTATTAGCCATCGCAATGCTACTTGTGCTGCTGTTTTACCGTGTCTGCTTCCGATTTCATGTAATTCCTTATCATCTGAGAGGTTTCCTGCAGATAGGGGTCTGTGTGCAGTGATAGGTATATCTCGTTCTACACAGTGTTTTCGCAAATCTTCTTTATTGTTTCGGACATGGTACTCAACCTGATTTGTACAGATTGGCAGTTCAGATTTCTCACAGGCTTCATTTACTTGAGCGATGCTAAAATTGCTTATGCCGATACTCTTGACTTTACCATCGTCGTATATTTCCTTGAAAGCACCGATAGTTTCCTCAAATGGCACTGTATCACTGGGCCAATGGATTAGCAGTAGATCGACATATTCCATCTGTAGGTCGTTTATACAGATCTGAAATTGACTTAGCACATCGTCACGTTTCAGGTGTGTATGCCATATTTTAGAGGTAATGAATAGTTCTTTACGTTCAACGCCGATTTCCCGCAGTGCTTTACCGATCTCACGTTGGTTTTTATACATCCATGCAGTGTCAATATGTGTATATCCTAAGTCAATAGCTAATTTGACAATTTGTTCACACTGGTGTCCATTAAGTCGCCAGGTTCCCAGACCTAATATTGGAATTTTGTGTCCTGATCCGAGTGTAATGTTTTCCATCTGTTTGATAATGGGACATTAGTTTATCCCATCTCTCCTTTCTTCTTGCATGATATTGAATTCCTTAAAAAAGTCAAGGGAATTGTGGTTGTGAGTATTTAAAAAAAGTTGACATCTTCTTTTTAACCGTGTATAATATATAATGTTCTTTGGGTCGAGTGGTGGAATCGGTAGACACAATGGACTTAAAATCCATCGCCCATCAAAAGGCGTGAGGGTTCAAGTCCCTCCTCGACCATGCTCTTCTTATATACTTATCGCAGGGTAGAGCAGTCTGGTAGCTCGTCGGGCTCATAACCCGGAGGACGTGGGTTCAAATCCCACCCCTGCAATCTCCATTTTTATACCCCGTTGACCGGTACTCGCCTAAATTCCCAATCCATCATCAATTTCACGTTGATAGGTGTTGATGGATTCGTCAAGCATATTGTCTATATGGACAATCTGTTGCGTGGCCCCGGATTCGAGCATGGCATAAGAGATAGCGACGGAACGTGTGCCTTGATATGCGTCAACTTCAATTGTCCGTTTTCCTGCGATTGCTTCAGCGAAATCGCCATATTCAATTGCGATGATTTTTGCATCAGTGTCTGCAAATGGCAGGTTGTATTTCCACAGACGGTCTCCGCCGAATAGGTCAGTTGTGACAGCATCAAGTCGAAACTCTGGTACAAGGTCTAACAGTTTTTCATCTTCAATTATTCCATGTCCATCTATTTGAAGCGAGATGACTCCCCCACTTCTGTCGCCGGGGAGTGTCATTGAGCCTTTTGCTCCGTGTATCTGCCGTGTCCAGCTCCCCTTTCCCCATGCGGCGTGGTCTTCAATATACTGTCCAACTGTACCGTTTTTGAAAGTTAGCGTTGCGTAGGCTGCATCTTCTGCGGTTGCCTTAAATTCGGCGGGCATTTTACGTTGCCATTCTGTATAAACACCGGCGGGATTGGATCCGGAATCGCCTGTCACAGCAGCAGGATTGTGTCGAATCGGTTCGTGAAGTCGTGTTTGTGCATATACGGTTTCTACTTCACCGAGCAGGTACTCAATCATATCAGCATAGTGAACGCCGACATCCAACAAGACGCCGCTCTGATCTTTCTGATGCCGCCATACGGAGATAAGCATTCGGTTTGAACCGCCGATTGCATGGTGCATGAGGAACCGGGGTTTGCCGATAATTTCTGCATCAAGTAATGCTTTTGCCAATCTATTGATTGGATCACGGCGGTAGTTTTCTGCGACACTCAACACAACATCAGCCGTATCGGCTGCGTGCCGTATGAGGTTGCATGCGCGAACGGTTAGACCCATCGGTTTTTCGACCATAGTGTGCCACCCGCGTTCAAGTGTTTCAACAGCGACAGTATGGTGGTAGGGTGGAGTTGTCGTTACGTCAACTGCGTTAACGTTAGATTTAGCAAGTTCATCTAAGTTGGTAACAACAGTTGGTTTTTTACCAAGTCGTTCTTCTGCCTGTTCAGCGAGGGATTCAGCATTGGAAATGACTGGATCACATGCAGCAACGAGTTCAAATCTATCCCATCCGGCGCGATGCAGTTCTGCTAAACCGTACATGTGTCGGTGTCCCATACCGCCGCAGCCGATAATTGCTAATCTAATTTTATTCATATCCTGTCTCTATTTGTTTAGTATTACTTCTAACCTACTTAAATCAGTTTCCAATACTGATTTATCGTCACGATATATTTTTTGTCTGGATAGTACCTTGTCAACGTATATTTTCCCTCTACTTAGAAGAGGGCCTTTTATGCTGACTCTGCCGGGTCCAACATTATATGCCCCGAGTGCTAAAGTCTGGTTATTGTGATACCTTTCCAATAGATAGTTGAAATATGTCAATCCTGCTTCAAGGTTTTTCTTTGCGTCAAATCTTTCATCAACCTTCCCATCAATGTTGGGTTTTGTTTTATTTGTGTAGTGTGGCACTTTCAACCCGTATTCTCTTGCAGTAGCAGGTAACATTTGCATTAAGCCACCAGCACCTGTTCTTGATACAGCAACAGGATTGAATTTTGATTCCACATAAATTATTGCTAACATTAATTCGACAGAGATATTATGTTTTTCTGCAATTTGTATACTTACCTTTTGTGATGACTTTTGTTTAGGTTCGGTTTTATGGTGTGTTGTGTTGGTGGGTGTTTGATGAATAGATGTTTCTTTTGTGTATTCTTGCGTTGGTTCCCCAAAAGTGAAACCGAATGAGAGCAGATGTTTATGGTTTAGGTCTCCTTGATTAAGATAGGCATAATAGGTCTGCTTTCCCCATTTATTCAATGAGAATCCCATACTCCATGAATGTGCATATTCACCTGAATCAAAAACGAAATGTGATCCGACGTTTGCCGAAAGTATACCTGTTATGAATTCTACACTTGTGCCAAAACCTGGGGATGTGACATTATAGCATGCATGCCATTTAACTTGCTGAAGTGGTATAAGTGTTGTTCCGAATGCCAGTTGTGAATTAAACGTATTGAGTATAACACCGTTCTGATCTCGGATAGATACGCCACTAATATCCCGCAATTGCATACCTACCAGTGCATTTGGTGAAAGGGTTATTAATGCTCCGACATCGTAGTTTTGTGTCCAAAGGCTGTTCTCATAAGGTGCTCGACTAAAACCTGTACTCACACCGAGTTGTATGAATCCGAACTTCCTTGCGTATGATAGCAAGGCTTGGTTGTATCCATATTCAAACGTCCCAATTGGATTGGAATTGTGGTCTATGAGGAATCGATCAGCGTTGTTGAAATCGAGGAGGTTAATTCCGAATGTCCCAAGGGCTTTAACAGGATAGGCGATAGATAGGGCCCCCTGAGAGAGGTCATAAATCAGGTTGCCTCGGTCAAGTGATGCGAGTCCTGCTGGGTTCCAGAGTGGGCTTGTAGCATCATCTGCGCTGCTAATATAAGCTCTGCTTAGCCCGATTCCTCGCGTGCCGATTACAGGTCTCGGTTCGGGTATGCCGATGTTGGATTGACTATTTTTTGTTTCAGCGAGCGTGGTACTTACACCTTGAGAATTGGTGAACAAGAGGAGCAAGAAGATTATGCCTAGCCATCTATAGTCATGGCATCTATTGTCACGGCAGATCAAGGTGGCGAGCTGGGTTTTCACTTTTACCTTTGTATCGGATTTCAAAATGCAGATGGGGGCCAGTTGAGACGCCAGTATTTCCGGATAGTCCGATAATTTCACCTTGTTTGACGATATCACCAACAGAAACTCGGAATCTTGACAAGTGTGCGTAGCATGTTGAGTAGTTATCGGCGTGTTTTATTCTAACGATTCGCCCATATCCTCGTTCCCAAGCAGCATAAACGACTCTACCTGTTTTTGAAGCGTACACTCTTGTTCCTGTGGCAGCGCGGAAATCTATGCCTCTATGCATCAAGTACTTTCGGTTCACTGGGTGGTGCCGATATCCGTATCTTGAAGTTACATATAGCGGGATACGCAACGGTTTTGCGAAACCGTCAATCGTTTCACCTGGTATATATATTCTATCTCCTATTTTGAGACGTTTTGGATTAGAGATACCGTTTAGGTGTTGGAGTTTTTTCCAGTCTTTAATACCGTGACTTTGTGCGATACTATATAAACTGTCTCCATCCGTTACAGTGTACCAAACGCCATCTGAATTCCCGTTTGAACTGGAGGGTTTTGATCCGATTGGTATCAATAATTTGTCTCCAATTTGCAGGTGATTCACAGATTTCAAACTGTTGGTTTGAGCAATAGATTTCATAGGTACTTCATATTTTCTGGCGATTTCAGATAAGGTTTCCCCTTTCTTTACTTGATGTAGCATTCCAATACATGAAGATGTCAATGATTCTGAGATGAAAATTGCGAGTAAGACGAATATAGTGACTTGAATTTTGTTTTTCTTCATATTTTACCTATTTTTGGTTATGCTAACTAAAATCTATTAAGTTAATTAACTAAGTACATATTTTGGAAACTGATTTATCTTGTACGATATAAATAAAATGAAAGTATGTAAATAAAAGTAGTTATGTAGGAAATTCTAATTTCATTATGCGAATCTCAATTGTTATTATTGATAATACGGTGGTTATTTATTGCCTTAGCCTCTTATTCTCGGACGACCTTAAGTAGTATTTCTTTTGTATCAGAGATAATTTGTGTTTCTGTCTGTATTTCGTTATCATTGACAGCAACGATTTCACTGATAACAGTTACAACAAGTTGAAGCACTTCGACTTTAGCACTATCCCCATTTAATGTGTCGGGTGCTGTCCATGTGACTGACAGGTCGTCATCTGAAGAGAGAGACCCGTATCCGGTAATGTTAAGCCAGTTTAATGTGACGCTTGTTCCTCTAACCCCTTGAACTGAGGCTGTGATTTCTACTTGCTCACCCGGTTTTACTGTTTTTTGTGTAACAGTTACTGTTACGTCAAGTTCTCCTGTATTTTCAGTATCCTCTATGGTCTGTGTGTCATCTAACCCACCGTCTGTATCATCACTCGTATCCTCCATAGTGTCTGCGTCTGACACTGGATTGTTGAGGTTACTTCCACCGCATCCTGATATGTTAGTTAAACTGATTAAAGCAACAACAAAAACTATTCCAAGTAGAAGATACTTTTGCATGAGTCCACCTATTAATTTGTATTTAAGGTTAGAAGTTACCTTAAAAATTTTATCTGTCTAATTTCCGTGTTACTGAACATTCAATCTATTCAAGTAACTTTTCCGTTAATTATTCTTGATAAAACAAGGCGTTAATTAATACGGAAATTTACGGTCAAGGGTTACAAATAAACAAGTGAAAACTCAAAAGTCATCTATTGAGAGCCGTTTCTTGATAAGTGTTTATGTTTATCTGGCGGTACCTTCCATTTGCTCGCGTAGAAATGCAAGGATATCGGCGATATCTTGGTCGCTGAGGATATCGGATGCGTAGAATGGCATGAGTGACCCGCCGCCTCGAATTTTGGTTGCCCAACGCGTAATAGTTTTATCAATATCGCGTGGTGGTCGTGTTCTCACGAGTTGGATACCGATACCAGCCTTTTTGGGTGTTGGGTGGCAAACGACGCAAGCGCGTCCCCAGAGTTCCCATCCTTTTTTGGTGTCTCCGGTTATAGCAGCGATTTTTTCTCCTGCTTCAGTCTTTGCCGCGGCATCTAACATTTGCATTTCAAATTGTGGGCCCTTTTTACCTTCAGAAATTGCCTCAAAGTATGCCATGAGTGCTTCTGCATGTTCTGCTGGGATTGCTGTTGGGTTAACTTTAGATTCTGGTATTTTCTGTAAAAAGTGTTGGTAGCAGAAACCCCCGCCTCCTGCGGCTCTTGCGAAATCTGCACCTTTAATCATACCTCCCTTTGCAGAACCACGTTGTGGAACACCGATAACACTATGTCCGGCACGAATTACGCCGTCAGGTTCATCTTCATCATCAAAATCTGCATGACAATTTGCACAAGAGAGTCCGGTTGCAACTTTAGGATTGATAGTTCCCTTAAACGTTGGATCATGGAAAAGTTCCCGTCCAAGTTGTGCCTTATCTGACAACTGTTGTGCTTGTGTCAAGAATACTAAAACTGTTATCAGCATTGCAGCAATTGAGAACGAAACAAATTTACGCATCAAAAATCTCCTTTATTTCTTAAATAACGTTACTATTGTATATAAGAAAAAAAAATTTGTCAAGTAAAATGTTTAAAAAAGATGCATGATGATTTCTACAAATTGATTTTTACAGATTTCAGGGTTACAAAGTAGTTAACACATTATGAAGAACGTTCAAGATGAGGATAAGTGGTATTGCCACTATTATGACCAGACATATATTTCGTTATCGTCGGGTGAATATCCGATGAATACTGCTAATACTATCCTTGCTCGCGTGCCTTTGACAGGAGGCACCTCGTGGATACACCGTGTATTGAAAAAGTAAAGGTCCCCTTGTTGCAAGTTGACTCGGTAGTGTTCTATTTTGTTTTTGCTGGCATACTTTTCAAAGGTCTCTTCTGCAATATAGGGTTGAATATTTTCTGACCAGAGACATTTATGCAGTATTGCTTGTGTTGCTTCTCCAGTTTCATCTGCATTTTGAATGCATAGCACACCTGCGAACTGATGTTCGAATCTATAGACAGCGTAATCTGTTCGTTGTTCGCGATATTTCACACTATCTATGTGGGGTTTATAGCTATGCGTTTCGTAATGGACACGAAATATTGCTGGTCCGTATAGAGAACCATCAGGTTCGCGAGCAACCTGGACATCTTTACCAGGGGAAAGTGCGGATAAAGATTGGTAGATCAGGTCTATAGGATTATCAAAACCATCGAATAGAAATTGGAACAGGTGGTGGGTCGTCTCAGCGTGTGCTAAAAAGCGTGTTTTGTTGTCACCGCGATTGCCAAGGCTTGTTCCGATGTCAATCCGCGTGCGTTTGTCGGCAGAATTCGTGTCTGCTTCGTCTCTCATCAGCCCCATATTTGTAAATCTATTAATAAGACCTTGACACTGTTCGGGTGAATATACGTTCCGCAATATGATTGCGGGTATTTCTGCCTGTGATAAGGAATAAATTGGGTTCTGATAGTTTTTGAGAACAGATTTTAGATTAGGTTCTGCTGGTAGCCAATTTGTTTGAGCTAAACCGTGTGTGCCAAATTTTCTCATTCAAAAAATTCCTTGTATAGTGCTTGAACTGCGGCTTCCATCCCCATTGATTTTACACCGAACATCATACTGACCTCGTTTGATCCTTGGTTTATCATTTCTATATTGACGTTTGCGTTTGCAAATGCAGTTGTTGCTCTTGATGCTACCCCGACAGTATGTTGCATACCTTCGCCGACGACCATGATGAGAGATAGGTCGCGTTCGACGTAAACGTCTTCTGGTGCGAGTGTTTGTCGTATTTTTTCTACGACTCTTTTCTCTTTGTCAAGTGGCAGGTTCTCTTCACGGAGTATTACAGACAAATTATCGATTCCAGAAGGGATATGTTCAAAAGAGATATTCTCGGCTTCTAAAATCTGTAGCAATCGTCTACCGAAACCGATTTGGCGGTTCATCAGATATTTGCTTAGGTAGACACAGCAGACATCGTTCATTGCAGCGATGCCAACAACAGGGTTATCATTTGCTGTCCGTTTCGGGACGATTCGTGTTCCTGTTGCATCTGGGTTGTTTGTATTACGGATGTGAACGGGTACCATCGCGCGGTATATAGGTTCAAGTGCTTCATCGTGAAATACTGAAAAACCTGCATAAGAGAGTTCACGCATTTCACGGTATGTGAGTTCTGAGATTGGAGCAGGATTTGAAATTATTGACGGATTTGCTGCGAACACGGAGTCGACATCGGTGAAATTCTCATAAACTGTTGCCCGTACAGCCCCTGCGAGGATTGCCCCTGTAATATCTGATCCGCCTCGTGAGAACGTCACAATGTGTCCATTTTTTGAATAACCGAAGAATCCTGGGAAGATCGTAATCCCTGGGCGTTCACTTAAACTTCGCAAATGGGTGTAAGTTTCAGGCAGGATTTGAGCGTTTCCCGGTTCATCTGATAGAAGTAAGCCGGCGTCTTTTGGATTTACGTAGTGTGCTTCTACACCCCGTGCTTGTAACACTTGTGCGATAAGCCTGGCACAGTTGTCTTCACCGCCTGCCTTCATGGTATCCATATAAAGATCGGTGTCGTCGGTATTTGATTCCAGTCGTTGTGTTAGATCACTTGCAATAGGGTCAACTACCTTTGGCGGGAGTTCTAATTCTGTCGCGATGTTTCTGTAACGTTCTATTGCTTCAGCACATTCAGAAGCACCGATTTTTCCCATGAGTCTTTCTGATGCTGCTGTGATGAGTAGATCCGTAACTTTTATGTCTTGGCTATGTCGCTTTCCTGGCGCGGATACAACGATTAACCTTCTATCTGGCTCGGCAGTGATGATGTCGCAGACCTGTCTAACCTGTTCTCCAGTTGCAAGAGAACTACCTCCAAATTTTGATACTTTTAACAATCCATATCCTCCAGTATTTGTTTGTTATGCTTATATATTATACCACACATTAAGAAGAAATGACAAGTTACCAAATATCAGGGATGTGTAAACTTTTTGTCACTTTATTTGTCTGAATCGCGGATTACGCGGAGAACACGCCAGTTACATAGATGGGCGCGGAAGGGGTTTCTGGATCATTATATGACTTTGATCATCTACAAAGAAGCACAATCAGGGATGAATGTGGCAGAATACGCGTTTGGTATTCTGCATTAAGTTTATCAAGATGGTTGGGTTGCGGAGATGGATAATGATGGATGAAATGGGTTGGAGGAAGATAGCACAATCAGGGATGAATGTGGCAGAATACGCGTTTGGTATTCTGCATTAAGTTTATCAAGATGCTTGGTTGTGGAGGACATTTACATCTCTTTAACGTGAGTTTGATTAATCATTTCGGTTGCATTCACTCACGCCATTTCGTATCCGAGAGGCGTGAATTGTAGCACAAACTTTCAGTTTGTGGCACATCTTCGCAAACTGGAAAGTTTGCGCTACAATTATCAAACTTACGTTTCTTTAGAAGAAGGATCTACCGAGTGAATTGCCTGTGCCGAATGCATTATACGGAACACCTGCAGGTAGGGTGTGAAGTCCCCATGTTTCAGTTGTTGCATCGTAGCCGATACCTGTTGAGACTGCAGGCTCGCCTATTAAGTTGACCTGGAATGTGAAATCTTGTCTGACATTGTCAAACGGGGGGTCCCGTTTAATGCCGACACGACTCCAAGATATGCGTAAATTCCAATCGTGTAAATTTCGGTTTATACTGATGCGCTGTGAATAAAACTGACGTTCTATCGGGTAATAGATGAGGCTGAAATCGAACTCCAGATCTTTGCTGAATCGGTATCGTCCGTTGGCAGTCATTGAACGAGAAGCACGAATTGAGGTGTGTCGCTTACTAAAAGAATTACCTATACTGACATTCCAACTTTTTCGGGTATATCTGATATTGCTCCTTATACCGACCATTTTAAATTGTTCCCCAGTATCGGGATGTGGATTGGGATCATGGGTAAGTCGAATTGTCATATTTAGATTACGACTGGGGAGTGGGACGATGGTAAAATCACTTTCTATAGGTTCATATTTGCGTCTATAGAGTGCTTCAAATTCTGTGAAATCTGCAGTGAGTCGCGTATCAAAATGGAATATGCGATGTGCAGATTGACTACGTCTGGTTTTTATTTCAATGTTTGTGTTAAAGTTGTAGGTTAGCCTTTTGCGCTCAAAGAAATAGGTGCTTGGACCAAATGGATAAAGGTTTTCGTTTGCATCAATGGGTGGCTGGTAATCAAAAGTCAATGAAGATTGCAGCTCATGACGTAATTTTCTGACACTGGGAATAAATCTGGGGCTGTATATTCGGAACAGTGTATTCGTTGCTTGGGTTCTGATACTATAAACACCGCGTATGATGTTTCTGTTTTTCTCTTGGTCTTTTGCATGCCATATTACGTTAGTATTCAAGTTTGCACTTATTTTGAGTTCTCGGAGCGGTGTTATGAATAAGCTCGATTGTTTACGCAGGTCAAATCCTACATCCATAGATTGTAGGAATATGTTCTTTTCGTCTTCCCTAAATTTGTTCCGGTATGTTTGTCTATAGAAGTTGCCGAACTCAATATCCATATCGAAGCTGGTGTCTTCCAGTGTAGGAATTGCGAAGACTGAGAGGAATGGTATATCTGTTTTTGCTTTTTCCGATATGCTCACTAAACCGTCATTGATATTCTCAAAGAGTGGTAGTCTACTGAATCGCATGCGGGAAAAGTTCAGCGTTAATTGCGGTAGTTTTTGTAGCGCGGTATTGTTATCATCTGAGAAGTCGTGTACATGTCTGACCTCAAGTCTACCCGTAAAATCCCCGATGGTTTCTCGTGAGAAGCGTAGGTTTCCATCTTCATCAATGTCTTTATCACTTGCTGCAGAAAATGCTGCGCCGTAAGTGATGATTCCAAATGAATTGATTGAGGATTCATTGGGTAGTTTTAATTCTTCTCTGTAATGTTCAGCGCGCCATGCCGTCCGTCCTACAAAACTAATCGGTCGTCGACCGTCTTTCTTACTATCCCAGGGTGTGAAGAAGGATTGTCTATGTCCCCACCGCATATTCCAACGTCTGCCGATTCGTGTAGCATCCTGCCTGCTGAAGGAGTATTCGTCTGCCCCGTATAGGTAGATATCTCCGTAATAGCTGCGTTTCCGGTCAACTTTTAGGATATGATAGGACTCTTTTGTATCAATTAATCTGCTATATTCTCCTGCGTAGAGACTTTGTGCTTCAGAAGCGACCTGTCGATGGTCTTCCCATCTTCCACGGAATCCGTGTTTTCTATAGACCTCTATTTTTTCTTCTTCCTCTTCTCCGATTTCCGTTTCATCCGTATTTTCTTCGGTTTCTGAATGTTGATGTGATTTATCAATTGTATCATCTTGTTGTTCAACCTGTAACGGGTTATCATCTTCTTTAGTCTTTGAGGTCATATCTTCTTCATGTGTTGTTTCATCCGTAGTTTCTTCAGGTTTTTCAGAATCTTCAGACGTAATGCTTTGTTCCTTACCGTTCAAAGTAGGCTGTATCGGTTTTTTTTCTTGTTCGTTTTCTTGAACATTGTCTGTGTCGGTAGTCGCTTCCTTTTCACTGGGAGTTGCCAATACCTCAGCTTGGAAGGTTTCCCATTCAGCTTCAAATCCTTCTGCCAGTTGTTCAAACGTTGGTGTTTCGTCTTTTTTGATGAGTTGGAAGATATAGAGTCCTTCAGGTGAAAAAACAGGATTTCGTTCAGTAATATCTCCTGGTTTCTGTAATCTTCTGACAGAATACTGCCATCCTGAAGCCATTTCGTTTAGTGGTAGGCCTTTGCCTTCATTGATTTCAGCCAGTTCTGCTTCGGGGAATTCTTCAGCGAGTTTTTCGAATGTTTCACCAGCAATTGCGCGTTTATGGATATCCGTTGCGATCTCTCTGACCTTCTGTTGTGTTTCATTGCTTGCGGTGACTGCAATGTCGATACGGGATAGTCTTATCTCCTTTTCTCCATAGACATTGAGTATTCGTTCTACCTTTAAGATATGAAATGCGGTATCTGTTCTTAGAACAGAGCTGATTTCTCCCTCTTTGAGGGAGAATGCGGCTTTATCTAAGATTGGGTCAAGGATTGGTTTACCTTCCTGATTCGTTTCGCCTTGTGTCAGGAATCCCATATCGCCGCCTTCGTATCGTGTATCCGTGTGGTCAGATTCTCTCTGTGCGATTTCAGAGAACGTAGCGTTTTCTTCATTAAGTTGTTGGTGTATTTTATCTGCTTCCTCTTTTGCCCTATTTGCATCTTCCTCTGTAATCTGATACTCCAGAAAAAGTTGTTTTAGCCAGTAGCGATCATAGTCACCTTCAAGTTGCTCGTGCAGCATTTCTGCTTTTTCTTTTAGTTTCGTGCGTTGTGCGGGTGTTGCGTCGGGAGGAATTGGAATATATATTTCTCTAAACTTTGTATCATTGAATCTGTATTTTCCCTCAAAACCGAACCCTTGTCCTCTCCGTGCACTTCTATCGTAGAGGATTGCAGCATCATATCGTCTCTGTCGTAAGAAAGGATATATGATGCTGATATTTGGACCTTGGTAACTATCTGTGCCGATTCTCACAACAATTTTTGCGACTTTATCTTTGCGTAGATCGCGTCGGATTGCGGGAAAATAGAAGAGTGGAATACCACCGATTTTCATGACGATATTCTTTGCTATCATCTCCTGATTCATTTTGATAATGACTTCGGACACACTGAAATAGTAGTGGGGGTATTTGAGGGAGCAGGTTGTCAGGGATCCGCTTCGGATATACGATTTTTTATCCTCTATTTTGAAGATTTCGCTTCCACCGAAGTACCAGGGGTCGCTAAAAGTAAATCCATTTCTTGCAATACCTTTTTTTGTATCAAGGTTGAAGACGAGTTCATCGGAGAATGTCTCCTCTTCACCGACTTTTAGATAGACGTTGCCGGCTGCGCGCATCAGGTTCTCATTGAAATCTGCCCATACGTTATCTGCTCGTAACGTTACATTATCATATTTGATAAGTGCATCACCGTGAATGCGTACGAGATTGTCCAGAATAACTACCTCATCCCCATCACCAATGACTGTATCAGGTTCAGGTGCCATAGTCTCAGGGTTTAATACCTGTTTAGGCTTTGTTGAGGATTGCGTTTCATTCGTATCACTGTTTTCGGATGATTCTTGTGAAGGTGTTTCTGGGGTCTGTGCATATAATGACCGTATCGGTAATAACAAGCAGGAGAGAGGGACAATGAGAATAGAAAACAGAAACAACAAACGGGTATAATTATTTTCAAATTTCACCATATTGATTCTATTCATTTTTTGTTTCGGTTGATGGTACGGCATCTGGTTTGATTTTTATATAGGCATTTTCCAGCAGTGAATCTGTGTATGCTGTATATTCTTTTTCAAAAAGTTGTTGGCGTAAGATTCCGATTATCTGCTTTTTCTCTTGTGTTGTCAGTTCTGGCGTTTTGCGGTCTTCAACTTTGTAGATATGAAGTCCATTATCTAATGCCAACGTTTCACTGAATTTACCAATTTCAAGTGGTTCGACGATCTTCTGGATGATAGGATTTAATTCTGTAAGTGTATGAGTGCCCATGTTTCCTTCATCTGTTTTGGTTTTAATATCGTCTGAATGCAATTTCGCCAATTCTGCAAAACTTTCACCTGCTTCCAGTTTTTTTACTATATCCTGCATCTTATCTTTTGCTTTCTGGATAACTTCTTGACTGAAGGAGAATGGCACTGTTAAATGTCTGAAAGTTATCTTCTCATCCGTTCGTGTTTCTACCATGAAAACATGATACCCGTCTTCTGCTTCAATAGGTTCGCTCATCTCACCTGCTTTCAGTTTAGAAAGAACTGTAAGGAACACATTCGGATATGACAAGATTTCTGCGGGTGTTGTTTCAATTACGAAACCGACTTGTGTATTTAGGTTATGTTTAGTGGCGATATTTCTTGCGATTGCTTCAAATTGTGTTTTATCAGTTTTTATATTAGTAAGTGCTTGCTTCACTTCGTCATAAGCAGTTTTCTTTTCTGCTTCGGATGGTTTATATGCGATGAATATTTTTCGTAAATGAACTTTATCTGCTTTAGTTGGTAATTGGTCTCGGTTTTCTTCAAAAAACTTTTGGACGTCGCTGTCCCGTACTTGTAGTCGTGGTAAGATTCTCCCCATGACGAGTTTTTCAGTCATCAAGTTTCGCTGTAGTTGTTCTCGAAACGCTGCTAATGTTAATCCATTTCGGTTAAGGAATTTCTTAAATTCTTCATCTGATGCTATCTGAAATTGGGTTTTGTATTTTTGGATATGTTCTTCAATTTCTACGTTGGTTACTTCGACCTTTAGCGTTAAGGCTGCTTCTAAAACCAGCATTTCTCGGATAAGTCTATCAAGCAATTCGCTCCGTTCTTTTTCTGCTTCTTTTAGTGCCTCACTTACAGTGTATCTGTGCATCTGTTGTAGTTCAAAAGCCCGTTGTTTAACGACTAAATCAAGCCGTCGTTTGGTAATGACATCGTCATTCACATAAGCGATGATTTTGTCAAATATTCTTGCGTCACTTGTCGGTAGCGTGATGCATAGTATGAGTATGATAAGCAGTATAGAGGTTGTTGTCTTATATTTCATTTTGTTATTCTCCGATACTTGAAGTTCTGTAAATGTAGGGCGGGCGGATTATATGGATGAACCGCCCGTCCATGCATTTAGCTATTTAGACTGATTTTATTTCTCTGGCGTAGTCTGTTCAGTAGGTTCTTCAGTCTGTTGTTCGTTTTGCTGTTGTACCTCTTCTGGTGCTTTATCCTCAGGGATGCGGTCTATGAATGTTTTGACTTCAGCTCGTTCTCGGAGTTTTGTTGTCCACTCTTTCATGAGCATATCCCGTCGTTCCCGTTCAGTTTTCCTGACGACACTTCTGCGAACTTCCTCTTCGCTGAAGGGTCTTTGAAAGGCATCTCTGGCTTCTTTTTTGACAAACATCATGTAGTATTTTTGTCCCTGTACCTCTACCTCTATGACAGCAGGGTGGAGTTTGTCTATTTCGGCATTGAAGGCAGCTTCCATGAACGGTTCTGTTCCTGTTGGATAGGTATTTTTGCTGATATAATCGGTATCTCCGGGTGCTTCAGGGTTAGCGCCGGGTCCTACTAATTCACCTCTATCAGATAGTTCTTGTGCTGCTACGGCGATGTCTTTCCCAGCTTTCAGTTCAGCGAAGACTTCATCTGCGCGTTGTTTATCCATGAGTGTGATGCATATCAATTTGACCTGTTTAGGACGAATATAATCCTCTTTATTTGCCTCATAGTAATTGAGATAATCCTCTTCTGACAAGAGCAGTTTGCTTTCTACCTCTTGTTCAGTGATTTTTTCTACCATTAGGTCTATAAGATAATCCTGTACTTTCTTAAGAATCTCAGGGTCTTCATTCAGTTTTTGGTCTTTAGCGAGACACAGGATGAGTCGGCTTTCTGCCATAAGTGTCATATATTCTTCAAGTCCGGCTTTATCTCTGTATAGCCGTTGTTTATATTCAGGGAGTTCACCGATTTCTTGCATCATCTCTTCAAGGGTGATTCTCTGTTTACCGTCCCATTCAAATTCAGCGATAACGGTTCCATCTGCCCCGATTGCTTTGTCTCCACAACTATATAAGAATGGTAGTGTTGCTATGAGTGCGACGAGCAGTATAGTGTGAACAATACTAAATCTTTTCATTTATTTTTCCTCCTTTGGGTAAGTTTCAGACATTAGTTGTCGGAGTCTTTACCATTTTTCGTATTTTCTGGTTCTGGTAGCAGGGTTTGTGGTATATTCTCAGGATAGGTTTTGAGTTTACCGGCGTTTGAGATTTCCTCTACCCATTCGAGAATACGTGTGCGTTTTTTCTCGCGTTCAACTTTTCGATTAATATCTGATTTGACCTCATCAAATTCTCTCTGGCGTTCCGGTTTCTCTTCCTCTTTGCGAAAGATCAGATAAAATGTATCCTCTCCGACATCTGTTTCAAAAACAGTTTCGGTCATTTCATTGATTTTCATTTCAAAGACTTCATCAATGAATTCTGACCAATTAGGAGATGCAGATTTTCCAAAGAAAAGTGTATTACCTGGGTCTTGCTGGCTTGTACCTGGGCCGTTTGCCACTTTATTTGCTTCTGTGAGTTCTTTAGCCATTTCTTTTATGTCTTTCCCTGCGAGTATTTTGTCTAAAGTCTCATTTGCGAAGTCTTCATCATCAAGTGTAATACAGGTTGCCCGTACTTTTTCTTCTTCGATGTAATCTCTCTTATTTTCTTCATAATATGCGATCAAATCACCGTCGGTAATGGCGATCTTTTCATCAACTTCCATTTCTGTGAGTTTTTCGACCATGAGTTGATAGGAGTAATCTTCCATTTTCTTCAGGAAGTCTTCTAATTTATCAAAACCTTCATCTGTAGCCTGTAGCAGTTTGAGTTTCTGGTCAATATAGGTTTCCAGATATTCGGCTTTACCTTTTTTGCTGGCATAGTTTTGTTGTCTGTAGGTTGGTAATTCTGCGATTGCAGCTTCAAGTTCAGCGAGTGAAATCTGATGAAGTTCACCGTTCCATTTATACTCGGCAATAATAATGCTATTGTTGTCTATTTCAACTTCTGCTGCTTCATGATTGTCGGATTGCACAAGTGACCAAGTGAGTAGAGATGTTGCTACGACTAATGTGGCAACAATTAATAGTTTTTTCACTTTGAAATTCTCCTTTCAAGTGTTATGAGGTGTCTTGCCTCTTTATTATAAACCCTATGTTATAATTTATAAACATATCGTCCCTACGGGACTAAAACCTGTGTCTATGACGTTTTCGTTTTCTATAAACATATCGTCCCTACGGGACTAAAGAAGGTGTAATCAGGTGTAAAATCACGATAATACGTTCTTCTTGTGTGGAATAAATATATTGCTATAAGTCATTTAGCACAGCTCGTAATAAACACATTAAGATTCTGTTGCAGTTCGTTTAATAATTTTCTGCTATTCGTTTCTTTTATACTAATTAGGAGTTGCGCGGGTGGCCGTAATTCCAGTTGAGGGTTATCTTGAACTGCTTCAATAAATTGTACGACGTCAATTTTTGGATTTTTGTCATCAAATGTCACCTTTATCCGTTTTCCACCCGCAACAATTGATGTAATTCCTAATTTTTGACAAAGATATTTGATACTGCATATTTCTAACAACATCTCAACAGGTTCAGGTAAAACACCGTATCTATCAATTA
The DNA here is from genome assembly GCA_022824835.1 of Candidatus Poribacteria bacterium. Classification (GTDB taxonomy): domain Bacteria; phylum Poribacteria; class WGA-4E; order WGA-4E; family WGA-3G; genus MSPOR6. The sequence goes on from JAJDZB010000078.1 coordinate 187,080, forward strand.
GTTCATTTGTCAATTCACGTTTTTCTATTGCCGATTTTATTGCAGACATTTTTTTATAGATAGATACTTTTTGTCGGCTGTCAGGTATATATTCATCTGGTAGAAAGGCGTCGATCGGTAGATTGATACTGGTTTCAATTTCGTCTTCAACCTTTTGACCTTTTAGTTTTTTCACAGCATCATCCAGCAATTTACAGTAGAGTTCGTATCCAACATTGGTGATGTGTCCGTGTTGCTGTGAACCGAGTATATTTCCAGCCCCTCTTATTTCTAAGTCTCTTAGTGCAATTTTGAAACCGGAGCCGAGGTCTGTGAATTCTTCAATAACGCGAAGTCGTTTCTGTGCTCCTTCGGTAATTGCTTTGTCTTGTGGGTAGAAGAGATAACCGTAAGCTTGTTCATCAGCGCGACCGACTCGTCCCCGGAGTTGATACAGTTGTGCTAAACCGAACGCGTCTGCTCTATTTATCATGATTGTATTTACATTCGGAATATCTAAGCCGGACTCAATGATCATAGTACAGACGAGTATATCATGTTTGTGTCTGACAAATTCTAACATAACGTTCTCTAATTCCCGTTCTGGCATCTGTCCATGTGCGATTGCAACACGCGCATCAGGTGCAAGTTCCTGTATAATGTTTGCGATTGTCGCTATATTTTGAACCCGGTTATGCACGAAGAATATTTGTCCATCCCGTGATAGTTCGTTGATGATGGCATCTTTAATTACCTTCGGACTGTAAGGCATCACCTGTGTTTGAATTGGTAATCTATTGGCAGGAGGCGTATTAATAATGCTAAAATCTCTAATACCGACAAGCGACATGTGTAATGTTCTTGGGATCGGGGTTGCTGTGAGTGTAAGAACATCAACCGTTTCTTTAAATTGCTTGATCTTTTCTTTATGTTTTACACCGAAACGGTGTTCTTCGTCAACAATAAGTAATCCGAGATTATCAAATGAGACAGTTTTTGATAGCAGAGAATGTGTGCCGATAACAATATCCAAAGTTCCTTCTGCGAGTCTTTCTTTGATGGTCCGAATTTCTTTTTGACTTCTGAAACGGTTCAGCATTTCGAGATGTATAGGAAAGGGTTTAAACCGTTTCTCGAAAGTATCATAGTGCTGGAGTGCGAGGATCGTTGTTGGCACGAGGACTGCCACCTGTTTTTCAGCCATCACAGCTTTAAAGGCAGCCCGTAAAGCGACTTCTGTTTTACCATAGCCGACATCACCACAGATCAGTCGATCCATGGGTCTTTCTGTTTCCATATCAGTTTTAACATCTTCAATGGCTTGTAGTTGGTCTTCAGTCTCTTGGAACGGAAAGAGTGCCTCAAATTCTCCTTCCCATGGTATTTCGCTGGGGAAGCTGAAACCTGTGTTCGCTTGTCGTGCAGCGTATAGTTTTAGAAGTTCCGCTGCCATCTCCTCCACAGCGGCTTTTGCCCGGGACTTTTTGGTTTGCCAAGATTTACCACCGAGATAATCAATTTTTGGTGCATAGGATTCATCTTTGTTGCCGATATACTTTTGGACGAGGTCTACTTGATATGTGGGCACATAAAGCACATCGTCTTCCCTGTATCTAAGAATTAGAAAGTCTTGTGCCTGTTCGTCTATATCAATTCTGCGGATACCTTCGTAAATTGCTATACCGTGGGAAACATGAACGACATGGTCTCCCACTTTCAAATCAACAAGGCTTAGGATCGGTGCTCCGTTTGTGTTTCTTTTCTTTATTAGGGGCCGTCGTTGACGATTACCAAAAATTTCATTTTCAGAGATAACAATTAGTTTTAGAGATTCGCTTAAGAATCCTTCAGAGATGTATCCTACCGTGATCGAAGTATTTTCTGGTGGCAGGTCACGTTCTATTAGGATTTCTGAAACGCGTTTTGCCTGTTGTGGTGTTTCACAGAAAACGTTGATAAAATAACCTTTTCTTGTCCATCTGGTGAGATGGTCAATCACTATTTGGTAGTTGCCTTTGCCGAGACCGAGCGGTTTCATGTCAAAATGTATCTCAGATTCCTCAACAGATAGACTGTCTTTAGCGGTATCCTTGCGGTTTATGGCAGAGGATGCTAAAGAGATTGTGATGTTAGCATAATCATCAAACTTAGACTGAAGCGTATCTGGTTGTAATAATATGCTATCAAGAGGCGGTATTAATTTACCTTCTGATAGTTTGCTGTCAATAATTTCCTGTAGCTGTTCATGCATCTGATCCATTTCACGGATTTGCCAACGCGGTTCTACCGAGACAACAATCGTATTGTTTGGGAGGTAGTCTGTTAGCATATCTGTTTTCGGATATAGCATTGGCAAGAATGCCTCTATGCCATCAACGTCAAGAGGCGGGTCATCCATTACATTCCAATTCTCTATCTGTGATCTTTTTAGGTTTTCTTCTAACTTCTGTGTGATATTTTTAATGTGATTGATGGTTTCCGTGGATTGCCCAACTTGATTCATCAATTTTTCTGTTTCAGATTTCCAGTAAGGTATAGAGATGTCGGCGGGACAAACTTCGGACACTGGGGTAATGACCATGGAAGAGGCTCTCTCTATTGAGACCTGTGATGTCGTGTCGAATAGACGTATATCATCAATTTCATCACCAAAAAAATCAAACCTAACAGGTGAGTCTGAAGTTAGCGGGAAGACATCAACGATATCCCCTCTATGTGCAAATTCTCCTTTTGTCTCTACCAGTTCAACTTGCCGATAACCGTTACGAATCAAGAGAGATACAAACTCGTGAAATTCTATTTCATCGCCTTTTCTGAGGGTGCGACATGCTGCCGTGAGTATCTCCCTTGGGACGAGTTTATACAGCAATGATCGGATAGATGTAAAAATTGCACAGTGTGATGTTCTTGGTAAAGAATTATCATCGTCCGGCTGGCAGTCTTTTGAGATCAATCTATGTAGACAACGCATTCTTTGACCTGATATGTTCTTACTCGGTGTTGCTCCCTCAAACAGCGTATTTTGCCATGCAGGAAACAGCAGAAAATTTCTATGTGATATATCTTGCGTTGTTCTATATTCAGACTGTGTATTATAGAATGTGCGGACTTCTTCCAAAACCTGTTCTGCCTCTCTACGAGATGGAAACACGAGAAGGAAAGATTTATCGTAGAATTCTTCCATTAGAGATGCGAAGAAATAAGGGATTGATGCGTTCAACAATCCTCGTATGTATGGAAGTTCTTCTCCATTTTTGATGCGATCAACCAGGGTCTGGTATTTTTCTGTTTTTTTAATATGTTCCAGCACGAAAGAAAATCCTTCTGATCATTTACCTGATATGTTCAATGTTTGACAGGTTAGCTGTTATTTTACCGATTTTCATTTCAGCTTCAATCCTTACAGGGATATGCCGTCGGTCATCTGTTAACCAAAGTCGTGATCCTTCAGAGGTTTGCACCACAAGTGTTCTGATACGTCCCAATCCTTTAACCTTTATTGTTTCTCCGCGTTTGACATGTAGCCGAACTTTCAGTACTTTACCTTTACTAATGAGTGGGAAGAAATATGTAGTTCCAGGCACCAATTGCTTTCGCCTTAGTAGGTATATCATTGAAAGTTCATCTTGTGTGCCTGTTGGTATCTCTAACGTTTCCTTTTCAGTTTTCTCTTTAGATTTTGGATTTAATTGTGAGATTTTCTGATATTCTGCTTCATCATCGTTAAAATCAATTCCTACTCTGGCGGTATATTTCCTATCTTTCAGTTGATTTCTAAAATGGATAGGGTTGAGTCCATTAACATTGAGATATGTATACTGAAGATTACGGAAGCTGTAAACTTTTGCCAGTGAACTCGTTCTCGCTTCAGATCGTACCTTATATGCTTGATGTCCATTAAATGGTATTTTTTCAATAACATGATCTGTCCGTTTACCGATTGATACCCACCCTAACTTGATGTTGTATGTCAATTTTTCGCCGACTCGAATGTGTGGTGCAGAAATATTCTTTTCATCTACCAGTGCCACTTCCGTATTTTTTTTGTTCGTAGCTGCATTCTTTGCAGGTTGTGCTTTTCCTGAAACATCTATTAGGGTCAGAAAAAGAACTGTAAAAAACAGAACGATGCGGGAGCAACTCCTCAGATAAACCACACTCATAACCCCAAAGAAATATCCATTTGCGGATTCTATACGATGTTAAATCGTTAGTAGATTGAAACAGGTGTAAATCGAAAAGTACATTCCCGTTGAAAGACCGAAAGAGCCAAAGATCTGATCGTTGTTGCGTTTAGAACATAAGGATGAAAACGAGCGCGCGTGATCCACTATTAGTTTGTTGCATTTGAACTGATATTCTTCGATTATTATATGCTTCGGCAGTTTTTGAGGCATCCATGATATTCCATACATGTATGCCGATACCAACCGCCACAAAAAGCGAGCCTTGAATCGCGTGATCGACGGATCTCGCTTTGACTTGATCTTCGGTCAAGAAATCATTAGTTTTTTCATCATAGAAGCCTGTGTTAAATTTGTTGTGGTTTCTATAGTGCAGTGAGCGTGCGATATGATAACTTGCATAAGAGAAGACGCCAATCTCTGAGGCAAGAAAAAGTGTAGCCTTCAGATAGTTATCGGCATAAGCTTGTCCTAACCCCGGCATTGTCGCGGACAGTATTGTTGCTTTGCGAGTACTGAGTTCAGAATAGTATTGTTTTCTATGTGTTCGGAATAGGGGATATTTTTCTTCTGATTCAGCAGTGTCCGTTGCCGGTGAACTTTTCTGTGGATACGGATAACGTTTCTTTGTCTCCGTTGTCTGTTCAACCGATAATGCCTCAATCTGAAAAAAAGATAAAGTAAGAAGCGTGAAAAACAGAAGAAATGCGTATTTTTTCACTAATTGTCCTCAGGGAAGTCTGCTCACATCAACGTTGTAATGCGGGTGCTAATTGTGTATTTCTCGGTTCAGTCTGATATGCCCAATCAAAGACAACATCAAAGTCTGAAAGTCTACGTACATGTATTTTTGCGTAATTGTTATCAGGTGTAACAATTGCGTATATATGTCCTTCAAGGAGTTCAACAAACAGAGTCGTATATCCTTGCGTTGGCACGAAATCTATTCCATCAAAACTATCTTGAAAGCCAAGATCCTGCATTTTAGTTCCATTATCTGAATAAAGATAGGCGACATTAACCTGCGTATCAAAGCCGAAATATACATCAGTTGTTCTGTCATCCCAAGCAATTGTACCTTTACCGAAATTGGAGAAGTCAAACCCACTTCGGTCCGGTTCAAAATTGTAGTCTTCTAATATAATATTTCTACCTTCTGGACGCGGTGTATCCCAAACATTTTCCGGACTACGATTACTCTCATTTGATGGATTATTGGAGTCATAGGCGGAGACTGCATAATAATATGTTCTGCCATTTCGAACATCTGTGTCAGAGTATTGTGTTATGTCTGCTGGTAAATCGGCGATTGCATCAAAGTCTCTGTTGTTGTTGCTTCGCCACACGATGTAACCGGCTAAATCAAATTCAGCATTGGGATACCATTCAATATCAACGTATCCATCACCTGTTATAGTTCTTACGCCTCTTGGGATAGCAGGTGGTTCACGATCAATATATTCGTCATTGCCAACGTCAGTCTCAATATAACATCCATTTAGGATGATTGCTGGAATTATAAGCATTAGAAGCGATATTAATAATTGTATTTTTTTAGGCATGATCTTCTCCTGTGTGATATGTGATAAACATATCATTTAACGCTTATTTATGGAACTGCGTTGACATACTAAATTATAGTATCATTTTATTTGTGAAGATGCAAGGATAAAACTTTCCGCGTGTGTAAAGTTTTGTCACTTTTTTTATAGGAGACGGCACTCGGAAAGAACGGCACTTGGAAAGTGCCTACTACTATTAAAGAGAACGGCACTCGGAAAGTGTCTACTATTATGACTTGGCTTTATTTTATTTCCATTTGTATTCTGCTAATTAACGTGAGCTTGATAATTAAATACAATATTCGTTGTAGGTCGGGTTGAGGAACGAAATCCGACATGTATTGCTCTATAATGGGTTGAGATGTTAGGTTTCGTTCCTCAACCCAACCTACGTAAGTTATTTGTTCTGATTTATCAAACTCACGTTAATTACTGTTTCAGTCTCCTTGTCCCTTAACAATAGGGTGTCAAAACTCGGAACGAAACGCTCCAAGGTTTCAGTAACATCCATTATCGTTTTCAGGGACACCGGCACTTTCCGCGGACGATCACCCCTATAAAAAAGAACGCAACAAGTAGTTTTGGGATTTTGCAAGTTACAAATTTAAGCATAACAAAAATGCAACATTACAAATTTTAATGCAAAGTAGTTATGCTTAAATTGTTTTTAGTTATTTTCCAAAATACTTATTAAACTCAACAATACTTATTAAACGACCTCTATAAACTGAAATAGAATTATCTAATCTAAATTTTCCTGTTATTTCTATCACTGCATGAAAATTATATTCCGTTAGAAGTGTTCCAAAAGAATTGTGTTTTACTACATTACTATCAATTGGTGGCTCTAAATATATACGATATTTTTGATCAGATATACGATATCTTCTATCAGTATCAGGAAAAGAAATATTATCGTAATAAGGTCCATCTTCAAAACGTTTATAATCTTCAAGATGATGAGGTCCATTTTTTAATTTATCGGTATCTTTCCAATATTCATTAAGTATTCTGAAGTTAAAGTAAATATATTTTTCACCAGCAGAATCCGTTACCGCTTCACTTACCCGCATCTTATATTTACCAGGAACTAACTCATAGTTATCAAAACCAATCAATTTTCCTTTCGGATAATATCTTTCTTCCTTCGGATATTCTTCTTTCGAAGAATATTTAATCTTAAATATTCCGATTGGAGCATATTTCGCATTGGTTTTATTTTCATCTATATTTAAATCGATTGGCTCATATTCCGCATTAGTTTTATTTCCATCTATATTTAAATCAGGTAAATCTATATCAGGATAAGGTGTAGTTTCTAATTCTATACCTTTATTTACAAAATCTAATTCAGGATTGCCAACTATACTTTCTGAATTATCTCGGTTACAGGATACAATCATTAAAAATGATGTGAAAACTAATATAGTTTTAAAAACTATAAGTCTATTTTTTTTCATTTTATATTCCTCCATGTAAAACAGATATAATATCTGTTTTATAGATATGAGGAATAGCTGCTATCCCTTGAGATTTAAAAATGATCATATTTAATTAGTATTGACAATTACTTGTAAACATGATACTATTTAATATAACGAGGGATAGCAAACTATTCTTTCGTTTAACAAGGTTTCCAATTTCAGTGTTAACCTTGTTTACATAATAATGACTCATTGTGAGTGTCCGCAAGATGTCTTACAATGAGTCATCTTTACAAAATACATTTTATCAAAATATTTTTGTAAAGTCAATATAAATTAAAAAAATGATTTGGTAAAAAATTTGTCATTTTTTAATGTTTTTCACTGTTTCTACTTTCTTTATAACATTTATCAATACATTCTTTAGTAATATTAAATTCTATTCTTCTGTGAGCGGTATTCTTTTTTATAGGGTATACATCTAATCTGCGAAGAATGTATTGCCCTTGGAAATTTAGACTACTCTCTAAATCAAGATTCTGGTATAATACTATAGTTTCCTTATGCAATTGCTGAATGTCATCTTGGTTCACAGAAGACAAACGTAATCTGTTTGAGATTCCACATATCGTTATCGGCATCCCATTCCTCAGGGATCCGTTTAATGTCAGTCCGGTGGTAAGTTGTTTCGTCGCTATACTGCGCGCGAATTTCACTGGCTACTTTTTGGATCTTCTTGATCCGATGTATCCTCAGGTTTTTGCTTCTTGAACATATACCGGCCAATTCTCCATAACCATAGAGATTAATAGTACTTGAAAGAATACACCTATAATAAAATGCCCCTAATTATGAAATTCTATTGTCCAGTGACCTTCTGGAAACAATTCTTTGAGATCAATAAATCGCTTATGGATCGCCGTAAAAGCCCACTTGCCAGGAAAGCTACCAATTACTTTTAGTTCATGCCAAAAATTGTCATTTTCCATAGGACAATATTTAACCTCTAAAATCACATTAGCTTGGACAAATTTCGTGTTTTCGTCTGTAAATGCTTTTTGTACACCTTTCGCACCGCTTCAAGTTGATTTCTGGTGATATTTACATTTCTATACACCTTTCGCACCTCTGGTGCTGTCGATTTGGTTATTAGCATTCTTTTATAGTAAATTTTTGAATTAATTATACAGTCTGTACCAGTGCGGTTGGGAAACCGCACCTACCGAGACCCGAAAGTGTGTAATTATTTTCAAACTTCACCATAAAACTGAATATCCCTGGCAATGCCATAAATTGTGTTGTCAATATACCTATATCTATGATATACTTCTTATGCAGGGAATACGCATATTTCCATATTTCTTTTTAAGGAGGAATAAGCAGATGGGTTTAGGTCCTATGGAGGTAATTGGAATCCTCGTGCTTGCCTTGGTCGTTTTTGGACCAAAAAGACTACCGGAAATGGGAAAATCAATAGGCAAAGCGATTCGTGAATTTAAAAGTGTCGGTAACGAAATTCAGGATGAGATAACAAAAGTCACTGATGACATTGATATCGACCCGGATAATAATATTAAACCCCCGGATAAAGACATTAAACCACCAAAATCTACATAACGCAGTGAGCACAAAGTAAGATGGAATCGAACGATGTTGCAATGACCTTTTGGGAGCATCTTGAAGAACTCCGAAGACGCATCATAATATGTCTGATTTCCTTGGGGACTTTTTCATTTATTGGTCTCTGGTTTCCCGGTCCCATCATGTATATTCTTAAGTTACCACTGAACAGTCCTATCGCCAATACGATCGCAAATATGATTGAAACGGGTGCTGGTGAAGATGGTTCTATACTCGGTTTTATTGCACTTACGCTTAAAGCCGGCAGCTCCAATGTAGAGGCAGATCTTATTTTTACAGGACCCCTTGGAAATATTATGACATATATCATTTTAGGCATCACAACAGGCGTAGTAATATCAATCCCAGTTCTATTATATCAAGTATGGATGTTTATTTTTCCTGCATTAAAGAGGTCTGAACGAAGATTAGCATTACCTCTCTTCTTTACTGTTATATTCTTCTTTATCCTCGGAGCAGTCTTCGCACATTTAATTGTAGTTCCAGTCGTGTTGCATTTCGCAGCAGATCTTTTTCCAGAAATCAGGAATCTCTGGGACTTTAAAACATATATCGGTTTTGTAACAGCTTTGGTTTTAGGGTTCGGTGTTGCCTTTGAGTTACCGATTGTAATGGCATTTCTTGCCCGCATAGGTATAATTGACTGGCGTGGTTTTCGTGGAAAACAGCGGCATGCGCTATTAGGTATTGCAGTTCTCTCTGCGCTCTTGACACCTGCCGATCCTGCATCAATGCTTCTCATGGCAATTCCACTTTTCATTCTTTATCAATTAGGTATCTTTTTTGCATTCCTCGTTGAAAAGGAGGCATAGGTTCAATGGCTAACGAATCTTTACGACAGCAGCTCGCTTGGTTGTATGAATTACAGGAACATGATCGAGAGTTGTTGTCTATTCACAAGCAGCTACAAACAATTCCAAAACAGATTGCACAGTTAGAGGCAGGTGTTACGAAATACAAAGTTGAGATTACAGCAAAGACCGAGGAACTCGGTGAAATTGAAAAAAACTTGCGATCACTTAACGCGAAGCTGGAAATGAATGAAGTCCAAAAAGAAAAATATAGGAATGAACAACGTACTGTAACTACCAATAAGGAGTATGCCGCACTTGAAAATCAGATAGAATTTCTTGACAAACAGGATGGGGAAACCGAAGAAGAAATATTAGAATTAATGGAAATGGTTGACCAATATCAAGATGAATTAACAGAGCTCGAATCCAAGGCTGTTAGCGAAGACAAGAAAACGGCTGAGAAAACGAAGGCATATCGTGAAGAGCAGAAGAATCTAAGAGCAAACATTGAGCAGAAAATGGAACAACGGAAAGCGTATTTTCCGAAAATTGAAAAAGACCTTGCAACACAGTATCAACGATGGATGGAAAAAAGAAAGTCAAACTTTGTCGCATTAGGAAGAAATGGCACCTGCGGCAGTTGTCGTCTCACAATACAACCGCAAAACCTAAAAGAAGCACAGAAATATGAAAAATTGGTATACTGTTCCAGTTGTAAACGTCTATTGTATGTTGAACCGGAGTCCTCTGATATACCCTATCCGTAGTGGTTAGTCCAAGTTAAACGTGTAAGTTGGGTTTCGCTTCGCTCTACCCGACCTACTTATTTAGTCTGGACTATTCATTAGAATAATGCTTTTCCCATTTCCCGTGATTGCTAAATTATATCAACCCATTCAAGAATTATCGGATACATCTATCCTAAACGCAGGAATCAGTCTGCGTAACGGGGGATACAGTAAGGCACCGTACGCTTCCCTTAATTTAGCCTTCCATGTAGGAGACGACCCTACTGTAGTTTCTCAGAATCAGAGACTTTTCTCATCTGAAACAAAAATAAAAAAGCTCAGATACTGTCAACAAGTTCATAGTGATGTCGTCTGCCATGCAGATAGTGTTCCATTTTCAGCGTGGATTACAGAGAATCTCAACGTGAATCCTATGATTGGCGATGCTCTGATTTCCAATCGTCAAGGTGAGACTTTAGGTATCTTTACAGCAGACTGCGTGCCGATCTTCATTTTAGACACAGCAACTCCTGCAATTGGCATTGCCCATGCAGGCTGGCGCGGAACTATTGCACGAATTGCAGCGAAGACCATCACTGCAATGAATACTACATTCGGTTCTGATGCCAAGAATTGTAGAATCCATTTGGGTGCATCAATACAAAAGTGCTGCTATACCGTCAGTTCAGAATTAGTCAAACAGTTTACTGCGAATTTTGGCAGCGATGTAAAGATTGGGGATCGTCTCTGTTTACAAACCGCAAACACCAAGCAGTTATGTGATATAGGAGTACGACCAGAGTCGATTTCTACATCACCATACTGCACCTCTTGCAATACTGATCTGTTCTATTCTTATCGTGCTGAAGGTGGGCAGACAGGAAGAATGCTGTCATTCATTCAACTCATACAGTGAAGTAAAGATCACCCCGCTAAAGCGTGGGTGCTTTGACATAGCGTAGCCAAACGTTCCCTGTCAAGGATTGAGATCTTCACTACAGTAATATATCGGGTATTCTGGGCGTGGCAGCTCATCGTATGTTTCGGATGCTCCCCAAGTCCGATCCCTCTA
>JAJDZB010000081.1:0-87359 GCA_022824835.1 Candidatus Poribacteria bacterium
TGAACGCACACTTGAAGGGGATCAGCACGCCTTTGCTGCACTTGTGGAAAAATACCAAGAACAGATACACGCTCTGGCGTGGCAGAAAATCGGTGATTTCCACATCGCACAAGAGATAACACAAGATGCCTTCATCACTGCGTATCAAAATCTTTCAACCCTCACAAACCACAACCGATTTGCGGGATGGCTCTACGTCATTACCAGTAATAAGTGTAACATGTGGCACCGAAAGAAAAAACCGCAATTACAATCTCTGGAGGAGACAGACGCAATGGAATTAGAAGAGGTGTATTATACCGAATATACGTCTCGTCAACGTGAAGAAGCAGCGAATCAGAATCGGAGAACAATTGTTCGAAAACTGCTCAGTAAACTTGGAGAGAGTGAACGGACAGTAGTAACGATGCATTACCTTGCAGGTTTAACGTGTGAAGAGATTGGTAGGTTTTTGGGTGTATCACCGAACACGGTAAAAAGTCGGCTGCATCGCGCCAGAGAGCGGTTAAAAAAGGAGGAAGCAGTGATACAAGAAAACCTTAGCAGTTTGCAACTGCCAACACATACGACAGAGAACATTATGAAAGAGATTTCACGTCTCAACCCAGTAACACCATCAGGAAGTAAACCTTTAATACCTTTCGCAGTTTCTGCTGCCTCAGCCATTTTAGTAATGCTACTAATAGGTTTTGGTGCACAGAACCAAATTCGGTTTCAGCAACCGTATAGTTTAGAATCAACGTCAGAACAAACCATTGAAATTGTTGACACACCAATAGTCTTGGAATCTTCTGCAAAACCTGCAATAAGTAATCAAGTGGGTCGTTCTGATGTACTCAGTAACAATGATGGAACGGAGCAGAAGTCGGATACATCTCAATTTGGTGCAGCACAATCCGATGATGCTGAAAAAACTAAGTCCAAAGGCACTTGGAGACAGACGAATGGTCCTTACGGCGGCAAGATACTCACGCTTTATGAAACCATTGATGGCGTGCTTCTTGCTGGAACAGAGGGTGCTGGTATTTTCCGCTCCACTGATAATGGAAACAACTGGATACCTGTTAATACAGGATTATACAATGAACCAGGAAGACGATCCCTGGAGGTTACGGCAATCGCAGAAAAGGGGAATAAGATCTATGCAGGCACGAAGGAGGCATTATACTTTTCTACTGATATTGGCAACACATGGCAATACGTATCTACTATCCGAGTCCCTGGGTCAATCAGTGGTATTGTGATTCTTGATGACCATATCTATGTAAGCACACTACTCAAAGGTGTTTGGCAGTCAAAAGATGGTAAATCATGGACACAAATCAATGATGGACTCGGAACAACGTTCCATGGGAATCTGTTAGAGAACGACCCGCGTTTAGATCCTAATCCCTTTCCATTAAAATCGAAATATATTTTTAAACTCTCAAGTGTTGGGACAAAGCTGCTGGTCGCTGCAACAAAAAAAGGGTTCTTTCGTAAAATGGTGAATGAAGACTCGTGGACGCCTATCAATCCAACTGTCATTGAGCATTCAGATGGGGCTGAATCGGAAAACAATTCACAAGATAAACAAGGATTAAAACCTTCATCTAAGCCAGATTCTTCTTATGATGTACGTGTTGAGTCGTTCGCTTCAATAAGACATTCACTATATATGTCTGGTAGTATAGGAGAAAAATCTGGGATCTTCCGGTCAAGTGACGGGGGTGCCTCATGGACGCTTATCACTCCAGAAGAAGTAAAAGAAAACAGTGATTCCGTTCAGACGATTGCCGTGCAAGGTAAGAGGCTATATGCCGGCACTTATGACGGTTTGATATATCTTTCGGAGGATATGGGTGATTCCTGGATATCAATCAATGATGGGGTAATGCATGGTGAAATTTTAACAGTCTTACCAATCAATGATAATACTGTCTTCATGGGCACATTAGGTAATGGAGTGTTTCGCACAACAGATGCTGGGGATTCTTGGGTAGAATGCAACACCGGCATAATAAATACAAATGTCAGTAAATTAGAGGTAATTGGTGACAAACTATACACCGTTGTTGGTAAAAACATTGTCTATTCTGCAGACGGTGGAGAGACATGGCTGCCTATAAATAATCCTTCAAAGCAGAGCAAACCTGCTTACTTTTCTCAAACCTTTTGTGTATCAGATGGAGATCTCTACATTGGTGCTTCCTTTGATAAATATCTCCCGTCACATCCGTCAGATCCTGGTGATGGGTGGGGTGTTTATAGGTTGAATAGAAAAAACAACACTTTGGTTGAACTTTTCACAGATATAGACCTGCCTTTTATTGAAAGTATGGATGTAGTTGGCAATACATTTTATATGGGTACATGGGTAAGTGGGGTCTTCCAATGGGATCAGAAAATGGGTCTTACCAAACTTGGCTTGGAACAACATCACTATATATGGTTATTATCTGCAAATAGTGAGTACGTGATTGCGGTTACTGGAGATAGTGAAATCTACCGTTTTAAAGAGAACCGTTGGAATCCTATTCACACAGCAGAAATGATTGATGCGGGTTTGAGTGATCTCAAGTGGGTTGGATCAACGCTATATGCAACCTTTTGGAACATAGGGGTATTTCGTTCCAGGGATGGAGGGGATACTTGGACATCCATCAACGAGGGACTGGATGATACATCTGTTACATCAGTAGGAACAGATGGTACTGAGGTGTATGTCAGCACATCTACAAGTTTTTTCCAATGGATAGAAGATAAACAGCATTGGAAGTCGATCGGTTCTCTTACCCAACAAGTTTCATCCTTAGCAGTAGTTGACGGTTTTCTCTACGCTGGTACTTACGGTAGCGGCGTGTATAAGATTCGGATTGAGAAATAAATCTTCATATTATCCTGAAAATCCTCGTAATCCTGCTAATCCTGGTTCAGACAAAAAACAACAATCAAACTATTTAGTATTTACACCCTCCCTTTTCCATGTTATAATATTTGGCCACACATCAAAAAGCATCAATTTCTTCCTTTTTAAACCTACCTTTTCATTCTTTTTCAAGAAAAATCATTTTCTTCCTTTAAAAAAATTGCATATATTCAGAAAAAGTGCAATTATTAACCTCATAACCGCGTCTATACATTAAAAGATCAATTTCCTATTGGAGGTATCAGATGATATACGATGATGCTGACCTGATTCAACACACTTTAGAAGGTGATCAACAAGCGTTTGCTGCACTTGTAGAAAAATACCAAAAACAGATACACGCACTGGTGTGGCAAAAGATTGGTGATTTTCACATTGCACAAGAGATTACACAGGATGTGTTCCTCACAGCATATCATAAGCTCACATCACTCAAAAATCCTAATCGTTTTGCGGGATGGCTCTATGTAATTGCCAACCGCAAATGTATCGCGTGGTACCGAAAGAAAAAACCACAACCCCAATCGTTAGAAACAACAGACCCTGTTGAAATAGAGGAGGTGTATTATTCAGAATATATGACACAACAACGCGAAGAAGCAGCAAATCAAAAACGCCGTGCAGTTGTTCAGAAGTTGCTGAGTAAGCTCCAAGAGAGTGATCGCACTATCGTAAATCTGTATTACATCACAGAAATGACCTGTGAAGATATCGGAAAGTTTCTTGGGGTATCAACAAATACTGTGCGGAGCCGATTACACCGCGCACGCAACAGATTAAGAAAGGAAGAAGCGATAATAAAAGAGAACATAGCAAGTTTCCAACTACCAACACAAATGACAGAAAACATTATGAAAAAGGTCTCGCGTATCAAACCTGCTGCTCCGACCGGTAGCAAACCTATAGTGCCATGGGCAATTGCAGCTTCCACATTAGCAGTTGTGTTGCTTATACTCGGTTTTGGAAACCACCAGTACTTGACGCGTTTTCAGAAACCGTATACTTTTGATGCTACCACTGAGATGACAGTTGACATTATTGACACTCCAATAGTCGCGAACCTGGATACCAAACCTGATGAGCGAACACAAATTGAAAGTACCAATGCAATCGGTAAACACAATAACCCTGAACAGCAACCAAATAACGCTTCTGCAGAAATATCGGAAGCACAAGGAGACGAAATAGTGAAAGATTATACAAAATGGGAATTACCAGAAAAAGCAAAAGCACGTTTTGGAAAAGGTGGCATCAATGCGCTTCAGTTCTCACCAGATGGTAGGCAACTCGCGGTAGGTAGTAGTATCGGAGTTTGGCTCTATGATGTAGAGACAGAGAAAGAACTGTCTATGTTCCCCGGTAAATGCAAATTCATCACATTTTCTCCAGATGGTCGTTTTCTGGCAAGTATTGTTTCCGGGCAGGTAACCCAGTTGTGGGAAGTCGCTACAGGACAGAAAGTAGAGTACAATAGTAGTTTACCGAAAGCATCAGTACTCCGATTCTCTGAAGATGGCAAAACACTTTTTGCATTGAGTGTCAAGGGAGACTCAATCAGTCAGTTAGATGTTATAACAGGAAAAATGAATGTGCAGCATATTGAGGGACGAACAGGATGGGATTATCGGGATGTTTTTGCGATTACACATGATAAGCTTGCAGTTGGAAAAGAAAACATAACTGAGTTGTGGGACACAACGACCGGAAAAATACTGTCTACATTTGAGGGAAACAGACGTGTTTTAGATTTGAAATTCTCACCTGATGGTACACAACTCGCGTGTGCCGGTGAGGTCGGATATAAAACTGTCAAATTACAACTATGGGATACCGAAAGCAAGGAATCAATCACTCTTGAGAAACACACCGGGTGGGTCCACGCGTTAGCATTCTCCCCAGATGGAAAAATGGTGGCAAGCGGAGGGAGCGATATGACAGTGCAGTTGTGGGATATCACCACGGGAGAACCTATCACCACTATCACAGGGCACAACAGTGGTATCAATTCGCTAACGTTTTCACCAGATAACCGTACGCTTGCCAGTGGAAGTGCAGATGGCACAGTCCAGTTTTGGGATGTCAAAACTGGAAATTCGCTATCAACACGAATCACCGAACACACAATGCGTGTGAAAACAGCGACTTTCTTTAAAGATAGTACCACGCTTGCAACTGTCGCGCATGATGGGATCGTCAACTTATGGGATGTCAAAACATCACAAAGAATCGATACGAAAACTTTACGAACAACTGATTTCTACCATAAAGGAGATCAAGATAGAGAATTCCAAGTTTGGTTAACGACCTCTGCCTTCTCACCTGATGGAACAAAGATCGTTACTGCTGGGGCAAAAGGTAATAGCCTCCCAGACTCATCAAGGTCTGAATATACAAGTGGTAGACTGATTCGTCTGAGTGATGTTAAGTCAGGGCATGAATTGCAGACTTTAGCTACGCATGACGGTCCTGCATGCCTAACGTTTTCACCTGATGGAAACACAGTAGCATTCGGTGAATATCGTAAGATTCGTCTGTGGAATACCGAGACAGGGGAGACTCTTGATATAGCTCTTGAATTACTATCTGCTGATACATCTCACTTTGATCAGGACGAAATTGACAAGATACCTGACGACTTTAAGACACAAATCAACGAACTGGCACCTACAATTACTGATTTGGTTTTTTCACCAGATGGGAAAAAACTTGTGAGTGCAACCCGTGGCGGGAAGGTCGAGATGTGGGATGCGAAAACTGGAGCTTCGTTAGCACGCCTCTTTGAAGGCAAAGGCCCGAGAGTAGAAGGCACTCCACCTGATATTATTATCGCCTATCAGATTTATATTGATTCATTGGCATTCTCACAAAATGGCAATTTGATTGCTATGGCAAGTTCCGAGAAAGTCCATGTATTGACACTCCAGAACCGTACCCTTCTTAGGGAAATATCCACCAAGAGTGCAAGTCCCCATGTGTTAGTGTTTTCACCAGATAATGCTATGCTTGTTATCGGTCTTAATGGTGGTAAAATTGAGTTATGGAACTTGGAAACAGAAGACAGACCCATTACACTTAAAGGACACACTGAAACAGTGCAAACGTTGGTATTTTCACCAGATGGGAAAAAACTTGTGAGTACTGGGAACGATGGTACAATTCTATTGTGGGATTGGGATGAAGTCCTCAAAAGTTCTAACCGAGAGGAAAATAGATAGATTCGTGAATAGGTTCGGGATTTCATAAGCTCTTAATAGTAGTAGGCACTCTCCGAGTGCCGTCTCTTATGAAAAATGGTGAGAAAAACTTTACACACCCAATAGGCTCACACAGCCTTGACAAATCAATCCGTTTCTGGAATAATATGTAAGGTACTGAACAAATTCAAAAAATTGCTCCAAAATTCCATTCTTTTATCAAAATAAGGAGATATATGATGGCAAGCGATCTAAAAAGAAGATACAAAGAGTGGGAAGAGTGGGCGATCACTGCAGACCAAAACGATGATGGTTGGCAAGAGGATTATCCTAAGCCTAAGTGGAAACTTTTGATGGATGCCGCTATTTACGAGATGACCCGCCAATTCCCAAGTCAAGAAGATATCCAGTTCATCGACAAATGCTGGGCTATTTCAAAAGAAGGAGAACATCTTGCTGATTATGCAAGAACCCACATAGATCAATGTTGGGACGTATTGCTTTTACTGACAGAATCGGAATACTCAGATACGCGGTGGCAAGTGTATGATGTTCTCAGCTGTGCTGGTCAGAAAGCGGAAAATCTCTTGAAAAAAGGGCTGCAAGATCCCGACAACTACTGCAAACGGCGAGCACTCCTCAGCTTGGCACGCCTTTATCCAAATGATGCCAAAGAAATCGCTGACCAATTTTGTCGACACGAGAACCCTTACATGAGACAGGCTGCCTTTAAGATGGCAATTGCCTCAAACGACACAACCTTCATCGAGAGTATAAGACAACTGTTGCTTCAGGATCCTGTTTTGCATGTACGGAAGGCTGTGTCCATCCAACAATAGAGTTTATATGAAGATTTGGAATATATCAGACCTCAAAAAAAGTAGTTCTTTCGTCCTTATAAAGACGAAACGCAAAGCTTTATTCGGGAGAACAAAGAGAACAGGTACGTGTAGCGGGTTCTTTGTGGAACCCGACAAGGTTGTGACCAACCTTCATGGCACTGCGGATCGAGAGTCTATTTTAGTAAGATCGGTTGATAAAAAGACAACCTGGAATGTAGAAGGTGTCACTGCGTTTGATATCAAAAACGATCTTGTTGTTCTAAAAGTCGCTGGTGAAGGTACGCCACTACCCCTCGGCAACAGTGATATTGTGCAGAATAGCGAACCTATTGCTATGGTCGGCTTTCCTTACGGAAAATTTAAGGTTACTGAAGGGACTGTCCATAGCATCCGAGAGGGGGACAAATGGATACGCATGAAGGCAGACATATCTGATGGAAACAGTGGCAGCCCTATAATAAACGACAAAAAACAGGTGATAGGTATTGCAGTCCAGAGTACAAATGATTATGCATTCAGCTTAGCGATTCCCTCAAATACACTCAAGGACCTTCTTGAACAGTCAGATCAAGTTGAACCTTTGGCTAAGTGGCGTAAGCACAAGTCTATCCGTTCTTATGCAAAATTCTTTCAAGGAAAACGAAACTGGAAGGAGAAACGTTATCGTAAGGCGATAATTGATTGTGATAACGCAATCAAACTCAATCCTAATATGAGTTGTGCTTACGAATATAGGGGTCTTGCGAAGTCTAAAATCGGTAATCATGAGGGCGCATTAACCGATTTTGATACAGCCATTGAACTTGACCCTAAGGATGCAAGTGTATACAATAATCGGGGAAATGTGAAAGTTGTCCTCGGCGACACGAAAGGTGCTATAGATGATTTCAATAACGCCATCCGACTGGATACTGAAAACGATGCCGTCTATAATAACCGGGGACTTCTAAAGTCTGATTGTGGTGATCATGAGGACGCATTAACCGATTTTGATGCTGCCATAAATATTAATCCAAAATATGTCGGAGCATACAAAAATCGAGGTCTTGTAAAGGCAAGACTTGGAAAACTTGATGCGGCTATCACCGACTATGATCGGGCAATCCAACTTGACCCTAAAGAGGCTGGTGCATATTTAAATCGTGGCAATGCAAAGGACGACCTCGGTGACACTAAAGGCGCAATAGATGATTATGATATAGCCATAAAACTAAAACCTAAGGATGCTGACGCATACAGTAACCGAGGGAATGTGAAGGCTAAACTCAATGACACAAAAGGTGCAATAGCCGATTTCGACAAAGCCATAGAAATTAACCCTAAGCATGCTGTCGCATACAATAACCGAGGAAATACCAAGTCTACTAAACTCAGTGATTTTAATGGTGCAATAGCCGATTTCGACAAAGCAATTAAACTGAGTCCAAAGGGTGCTGCGGCATACAGCAATCGAGCACTTGCAAAAACAAAATTTGGTCGTGTAGAATCAGACAAAGGGAATGTGGAGAAGGCACAAAGTTTGTATAAGACAGCGGTTGAAGACTATACACACGTCATTAAACTAAACCTAAAGGACGTTACTGCTTATAACAATCGGGGAAATGCAAATGTTTACCTCGGTAATTTTGAAAGTGCGATAGAGGACTATAACAGTGCTATCCAACTTGTTCCAGATGATTCTTTGGCATACAATAATAGAGGTTTCGCAAAGTTTAATCTCAGTGATTTTAAAGGTGCAATAGATGATTACGACAAAGCCATAGAACTAAATCCTAAGGATGCAGACTTTTACAATCATCGAGGTCTGGCAAAGTTTAGCCTTGACAACTATAAAGGTGCAATAGCCGATTTTGACAAAGCTATAGAATTAAACCCTGAAAATATATCTGCATACGGAAATCGGATTGTTCTCTGGATTTACCTCGGAAGCTCCGAATCCGAACAAGGAAATGTGGAGATGGCAGAGGCTCATTATCAGGCAGCGATTGAAGACTGCACTGCTGCAATCAAAATAGTTCCGGAACAAGTTGAAAATTATTTCAGTAGAGGGGTTGCTCAATCCAAAATGGGTAGCCTAAAAGAGGACCAAGGTAATGCAGCAGAAGCACAGCAACGCTATGAAAAATCAATTGAGGATTATTCGCAAGTCATCAAACGAAACCCAAAGGATGCTACTGCTTATAATAACCGCGCGTGGGTGAAACACTTATTAGGGAAATCTATTGCCGCATCAGGAGATACAGAAACAGCGCAAACGGTATACCACGCAGCGATAAACGACAGCGACGAAGCCATAAAACTTGCTCCTGAGGAAACTTCCATCTATCACACACGCGGCACAGTGAAAGCATCTATGGGTGATGCCATTGGAGCGATAGAAGATTTTGACATTACTATCAAAAATGACCCTAATGATGCCATAGCCTACTTTGACAGGGGTCTGGCAAAAGAGGCTATTGGACAAGAGGATGCAGCAAAAGCAGATTTTGATAAGGCAAAGGAATTAGACTCGGAGGTGGAAAAATGAGATATAGCACAAGAATGTTGTCATACTTCTTTATCTTTGGAATTTTTCTTTCACTTTTATACACACAAGTTTACGCGCAGGAAACTGCCGAAAAAGCTGAGGAACCAACGCAAATGAACTTAAAAACTGACAAGGTCCAAGAATCTATAGTACGTTTAAGTAGTTTTGGGTTAGGGGGGACAGGATTCTTTGTAGCACCAGATAAGATTGCAACGAACTTTCATGTTCTTGCAAAACACACAACTGGACCAATTACCGCTAAGTTGGGTCATAAAGAAACAATCTGGTCCGTGGAAGGTGTTGTGGCGTTTGATATTGAGAACGACATCGCTATTCTGAAAGTAAAAGGTGAAGGTGTCCCACTGCCTTTGGGTGACAGTGATAAACTCCAGATCGATGAGCCTGTTCTCCTTGCAGGATTCCCCGCTCCGGAGAATAGATACAAGGTGACAGAAGGCGTTGTTGACAAAATACGAAATAGTGATAATTGTTTCCAAACAACAGCTGAAGCTTATCGAGGGAACAGTGGCAGTCCCGTGCTAAACAGTAAAGGAGAAGTCATCGGAATCCACTATGGCCATGACCCTGGCAATAGTCCTGTAAACGCAATCAAGATGTTGCTTGAAGGTTCTACATCAACAGAATCTCTGGAACAATGGCGGAAAGGAAAAGTTATGCGTGCACATTTCTACACCGAACAAGGAAAAGCGAAATATTATGAGAACCCTAAAGAGGCAATAGATGATTTTAACCAAGCACTCGAACTGAACCCTGACAATGCAGAAGCCTACGAGTTTAGGGCGAAAGCGAAATCGGAACTTAATGAACACCAAGCAGCAATAGAAGACTATAATCAAACTATCAAATTGAAGCCCGACGATACTGAAATCTACAAGTTTAGGGCGCAAGCGAAATCCGAATCGGGCGATTGGACAGGAGCAGTTGAAGATTATAATCAGATTATAAAAATTAATCCCGATGATGCTGATGCCTATAAAAGACGCGGGGATGCAAAAGGAAGACTGGGAGATGAGGCAGGGAAAATAGACGACTATTCACAGGCCGTCCAACTCATATCTGATGTCCTAAAACGCAATCCTGACGATGCCAACACGTATAACGAACTCGGAGTCATGAAAAGATCCATAGGCGACAATGCGGGTGCGATAGAAGATTTCACGCAGGCAATAAAACTAAAACCTAACGATGCCAATACATATAAGACTCGCGGTTTGGCAAAGAGACGTTTTGGTGATCATGCGGGTGCGATAGAAGACTATAATCAGGCAATAAAACTAAAACCTGATGATGTTAATACATACAACGAGCGCGGCTGGACGAAAACACATCTTGGTGATCATACGGGTGCGATAGAAGATTTTACACACGCAATAAAACTAAAACCTAATGATCCCTACGGATACAACAATCGTGCTGCTGCGAAGGAGGCACTTGACGACCATATCGGAGCAATAGAGGACTATACACAAGCGATAAAACAAAAATCTGACGACGCTAATGCATACAACAATCGTGGATGGGCAAAGCGCAGGCTTGATGATCATGCGGGTGCGATAGAAGATTTTACACAGGTAATAAAACTAAAACCTGACGATGCTCAGGCTTTCCAAAATAGAGCGGATGTAAAGGAAATTCTTGGTGACTATACTGGCGCAATAGAAGACTATAATCAGGCAATAAAACTAAAACCCGAACAAGCTCCCGTCTACAATGACCGTGGACTTACAAAGGTTGCTCTCAAGGACTATGATGGTGCAATCGCTGATTTCAATAAAGCCATCAAACTCAACCCGAAATTCGCTAAAGCATACCACAATCGTGGAAAAGCAAAGGAAGCACTCGGTCAACATGATGCAGCAAAAGCAGATTTTGACAAGGCAAAGGAATTAGATGGGGGTGTAAAGTAATTGGCAACTTTTTTGCAGCATACGATGCACGAAATTGTGCAACTATACGCAGGCGTTGCACTTTTTTGTGCAGTTGAGGTGATTGACAATTGAGATACTCTCTATATCTCTTTTATTGAGTTGGCATATTTATTGCTATTTCATAACGGGTGTGTAAAGTTATTGTCACTCTATCTGTCTGAATCTCGGATTACGCGGAGGACACGGAAGAGGGTTCTATATGACTTTGACCGGCTACAAAGACGCACAATCTAACAGAATGTCTCTTATTGGTGAAGGTATTGAATGTTTAGTGACAAAAACTTTACACACCCAATTAGATCCAACAAAGTTCAATAAATCTACTGGGATGCCTCGGACTCCCACATAGGAGGTATATTTCAATGACACGCTCAAAATTGTTTTTCTTCTTAATCATTTACTTGTTATTCACGACTAATACTTTCATAACTGGCATTGAGGCACAAGATACCGAAAAAGATAGCGCGCCAGTACAAGAATTCATCAAAAAAGCACAGGAGTTCGTGAAACTCAACCAATTTGAGGAAGCAATAGAAATCTACGAACGAATTGTGAAAGCGGCACCTGAAGATTTAGAATCTCGCGCACAACTCGCAACACTCTACTCAGCGACAGACCAGCACGAAAAAGCTTCAGAAGTCTACAGAAAACTGCTTGAAGCTGACACCGAAAACACCAAGTATCTTGATGCACTTGTTGTTAGCTTACAGAATGCTGGCAAAGTCAATGAAGCACTTGAACTTGCACAGACCTATGTTCAAACGGAGCCCGAAGTTGGTGTCCATTACGAACGACTTGCAAGAATACATGAAACGCAGGGTAATGTGGATGTAGCCATCGCCAACTATGAAAAAGCAATTGAATTAACACCTGGTGATGTAAAAACACAAACCTATTTCAAACTTGCTGCACATTACAGTCTAAATGAGGACATAGCAGCCGCTGAAAAAACATTGAAGAATGCCATGCTATACACACCATCGGAATTCGCACGACAAGATATCGAACTGCAGTTGATCAGACTTTATCTTTTTCAGGCGAATTTAGTAGAGGTGTTACAAAAGACTGAAACTGAAGGTATGCCGCTCTCTTATGAGATGTCAAATTCAGAAGAACGGGCACAACACTTTCGCAATACGGGTGAATTGGAAAAGTCTGCCGCTTATTTTAAAATATCGCTCGTAATGACCGATAGTTATCATGAACGAGAGAGAATCACTAATGAATTTCTCAATATGTACATAGAACAGGACAGATTGGACTTGGCATTAGAACTTTATGAATATGAAGTCAAGTTTCAGAAAAAGAGTTCAGATCAAAAATCCACAAGAACTTCAATACTATTCGGTCCATCTTCTATAGAACTCAAATTCAGCGGTGATGACACACGCAAGACCTTGATTGATGCCTATAAAAATCGAGGGAAACTTGATGAATTAAGGAACATTTTCGAAGCGAAACTTGAGAAAGACGTTGACAATCCTGCTATCATTGAAATACTCGCTGATGTTTATTGGAATGCCAAAGATTATCAGAAAGCCGCCGAGACCTACCACGCACATGGCGAAGTGGAAAAGCGTTCTGTCCGCAGCTTTTATCGCGCTGCCATCGCCTTTGAAGTAAACAACCAGCCTGATATGGCACAAAAACTTTTCAACCAAGCAGAATCTCTACTGCCATTTTACACCAATGAAACGGATGGATCATTTCTCGGTGCACTTGCCACGATCTGTCTTAAAAATGAGTTATACGCCTTAGCTATTAAATTCTGTGTTAATGCTATTACTGAAGCAGAAAATTCCGATCAACCTTTTGTGTTGCAGTCTTTATCTGGGATCCTTCTGGAAAGTCGCTTCGGTCTTGCTGGATTCTATAGCAAAAATGACATATCCGACAAAGCAATGGAACAGTTACTACAAACCGGGATCGTTCATGAGAAGGCCTGGATGACCCTCGGACCTTTTGACAATACTGCGGGAATCGGATATGATACAGAGTACATACCGGAAGACACTGCGGATATCGACCTAACTGAAAAATATGAAGGCGTTGATGAACATATAAATTGGAAAAAACTTACCGATGATGTTTTGGATGGATTTATTGATCTCGGTTATAACGTCAATTGGCGTGTTTCCTACGCTTATGCAACCGTAACGTCTGCTGAAAAGCGAGAAGTGTTTATCCGATTTAGTAGTGATGACCAAGGAAAAGTGTGGCTAAATGGCAAAGAGGTATACGCGGATGCTACCGCTCAACAAGCAATACTTGACAGAAACACCATTCCAGTAACGTTGAGGGCAGGTAAAAACACTATCCTCGTAAAGGTTTGTAATGAAGAAATAGCATGGGGATTCTATCTACGCATTACGGATGCTGACGGAAAACCAATTGTGAAAATTAATGATGCACAAGGTAATTGAGGGGTGTGTATGCGTAAAGAAGACTTAACAGACTACAAAAATAGTGATTCAATTGTTCGCGTAGAAACGAAGCGCATCGCTTCCTATGGTTTAGTGAGGGCATGTAGTGGATTCTTTGTGGAACCCGACAAGGTTGTGACCAACATCCATGGTATCACAGGTCGGAAGCCGATTTTAGTAAGTTCGTCTGATGGAAGAACGACTTGGAAAGTAAAAGGCGTTGCTGCGTTTGATCTTAATAACGATCTTGTAATTCTACAAGTTGCAGGTGAAGGATCACCTCTACCACTCGCCAACAGTGATGTTGTACAGGATGGGGACCCTATTACCGTAGTAGGATTTCCTTACGGAAAATATAAGGTCACAGAAGGGAGTGTCCAGAATCACCAGAAAAGTGATGAACGGATTCGTATGAAGGCTGATATATCTTATGGAAACAGCGGGAGCCCTATACTAAACGAAAAAAGACAAGTGGTAGGGATCGTTTCTTATGTTACAGACGATTCTTACAGTTGGGCTATTACCTCAAACCTGATCAAAGCATTGATAGAAAGGTTAGAGCCGGCGGAACCTTTGAGGGCTTGGCGCAAACGAAAAAATATTCGTTCCATTATCATATACGATCAAGGAGAACGCAACCAAAGCAAGAAACGTTTTCGAAAGGCAATAGTTGACTACGATAAAGCACTCAAACTAAATCCCAAACTTACGGATGCCTACCAAGGCCGAATCATCGCAAAGACTGAACTCGGAGATCATGAAGGGGCATTGCTCGATCTTAATGAACTCATTAAACTTAATCCCAACGATTTTGGGGCATACCTCCATCGGGGAAATATCAAGCGAGACTCCGGTGATTTTGAAGGTGCAATAGATGACTATGATTACGCTATCCAATTGAATCCTGAAAATACCAGTTTATACAATAACCGCGGGATTGCAAAGTCTAAACTCGGTGATGTTGAAGGTGCAATAGCAGATTATGACAAAATCATAGAACTAAAACCGAAGGACGACGGGGCTTACAATAATCGGGGACTCGCCAAGTCTAAACTTGGTGACAAGAAGGGGGCAATATCCGATTATGATAAAGCCATACAGATAAATCCTAAAGGGGCAGGTTATTATAGTAATAGAGGTCTTGCGAAGGTGGATCTTGGGAACTATGAAGAGGCAATAATTGACCATGACCAAGCCGTAAAACTATCACCTAAGAAGGCAGGTTATTACAATAATCGGGGTGTTGCGAAGTCATGGCTTGGAGATGTTGAAGGCGCAATTGCCGATTACGAAAAAGTCATAGAACTAAATCCTAAGGACACTTCTCCATACAGAAATCGGGTTAAACTACGGACTAACCTTGCAAAGTCAGAATCCGACAAAGGAAATCTGGATAGGGCAGAAAACTTGTATCAAGCAGCAATTGAAGACTGCACTGCTGCAATCAAAATAGTTCCGGAACAAGTTCAAAATTATTTCAGTAGAGGGGATGCTCAATCCAAAATGGGTAGCCTAAAAGAGGACCAAGGAAATGCAGCAGAAGCACAGCAACGCTATGAAAAATCAATTGAAGATTATTCGCAAGTCATCAAACGAAACCCGAAGGACGCTACTGCTTATAATAACCGCGCATGGGTGAAGCACTTATTAGGGAAATCTATTGCCGCAGCAGGAGATACAGAAGCAGCACAAACGGTATACCACGCAGCGATAAACGACAGCGACGAAGCCATAAAACTTGTCCCTGATGAACCTGGCATTTATCACACACGTGGCACAGTGAAAGCATCTATGGGTGATGCCATTGGAGCGATAGAAGATTTTGACATTACTATCAAAAATGACCCTAATGATGCCATAGCCTACTTTGACAGGGGTCTGGCAAAAGAGGTACTTGGACAACAGGATGCAGCAAAAGCAGATTTTCAGAAAGCAAAGGAATTAGACCCTGATGTTGAAAAGAATCAATAGGAAGGAGAAATTTGATGGCAATACGAACACACTTCACCCCAGAATTAAAAAGGTAATTAAACACATGAAAGTCAAATATCTGCTTATTACAGTTCTATTGATGGTCGTAATATACTCTACCGGATTTTGCCAAGACAATACACAAGTCGGTCTACCCGAAGGAGCAATCGCACGGATTGGTAAAGGTGGTATTAATGTCATGCGGTTTTCACCCGATGGTACGCACCTCGCCGTAGGAACAGATGTTGGCGTATGGTTATACGATGTGCAAACTGGTAAAGAAACGTATATCCCAAGCATTATCGCATCACAATCGAAACCGTTTCGCGATGTTCTTGATGGTGAAGAACCTGTTGCATTCAGAGAGGGAGCTGGACAAGTCAATACATTGGCATTTTCACAAGACGGGAAAACCCTCGCAAGTGGTGGAGCTGGAAACCCAATTATCCAATTGTGGTATGTGGATACTAACATGAAACAAGCAATAACAGGTTTATCACTTAATGCAGTAGAAGCAATTGCATTCTTACAAGATAGCAAAACGCTCATTAGTCTGAATCGTGATGGAATTGTGCATTGGGATGTGCAAACCGGTAGTAAAGTGACAAAGTCGGGTGGTATTCCTGAATACGAGTCGGTAGTATTCTCTCAAGATGGGAGTAGTTTTGCTACTGGTACACGTGAAGGTAGAATCCATTTATGGGATGCAACGACAGGCAGGAAACATAAAAGCCTAACGGGACATGCAATAGTCAGTATTTTAAAGAAAGATGAATAACGCAAACAAAGAATACATACATATATCCGATCCAAAAATCGCTGACCTGATAAGATGGAAACTCGGAATAGATTCAGATAAACCTATACCAGTTCAGAACCTTACAAGTATAGAGATACTGACTGCCGTTTACATCTATATTCGTGATCTATCCGGGATAGAACATTTGACAGAGTTGAAGAATTTAAATCTATATTCCAATAATGAAATTGAGGATATCAGTCCGTTAGCGAATTTGAAAAAGTTGACGCACTTAACGCTCTATGACAATAAAATTAAGGACATTACACCTCTTGCCGGTTTGACGCAGCTTCAGACACTGTTTCTGAACATTAATGAAATCAGCGACTTTACACCGATTGCAGATTTGACGCAGCTTCGGTCACTATGGCTTGGTTCGAATCCTATACAAGATTTATCTCACATTTATAGATTGCTCAAGCGATTCCCCTTACTGACTTCATTGTCAATGAACCGACTACATATTAATAGTGTTGCACCTTTTGCGGAATACGAGCAACTTACCGACTTATGGCTTGAAGGCAACGAAATCAGTGACATCACACCGCTCGCAAAACTAACAAACCTTGAGTCTTTAAAGCTTCGTGACAATAAAATCAAAGATGTTAGCATTATTGAGAACTTGCCGCGCTTATCCTCCTTGACTATCAAGGGGAACCCAATTCAGGACATGACACCAATTTACAAACTCCGTCAACAGAAACCGAAATTGAAACTTGACATTGAGCTACCGGCTTAGCTTGTTTTGTGTGGCGTTGAAACCCCGTTTAGTGAAAATAGAGAGATTCATTTAGTTTGTGCCGTATTGGTTTACATCTCAAAAAAACCCGTTTTTTCACAAAAACCACTTTTTTTCAAAATATGCAATTCTACGACACAAAATCGCGTCTATACATTAAAAGATCAATTTCCTATTGAGGTATCAGATGATATACGATGATGCTGACCTGATTCAACACACTATAGAAGGCGATCAACAAGCGTTTGCTGCCCTTATAGAAAAATACCAACAACAGATACATGCTTTGGTGTGGCAAAAGATTGGTGATTTTCATATTGCACAAGAGGTTACCCAGGACGTTTTCCTCACTGCATATCATAAGCTCACAATGCTCAAAAACCCTAATCGTTTATCCGGATGGCTCTATGTGATTGCCAACCGCAAATGTATCGCGTGGCACCGAAAGAAAAAACCACAACCCCAATCATTAGAAACGACAGACCCTGTTGAGATAGAGGAGGCGTATTATTCTGCACATATCACCCAACAACGCGAAGCAGCAGCACATCAGAAACGACGAGAATTGGTTCAGAAGTTGCTCAGTAAGCTGCAAGAGAGTGAGCGGACAGTCATAAATCTCTATTATATCGCGGAAATGACATGTGAAGATATTGGAAAGTTCTTAGGTGTATCGCCAAATACTGTACGGAGCCGACTGCACCGAGCACGCAACAGATTAAGAAAGGAAGAAATGATGATAAGAGAGAACATCAATAGTTTCCAACTGCCAACACAACTCACAGAAAACATTATGCAAAAGATTTCGCATAATAGACCTGCTGCTCCAACCAGTAGCACACCCCTAATGCCATGGGCAATTGCAGCTTCCACGTTAGCAGTTGTGTTGCTCATGCTCGGTTTTGGAAACCTTCAGCACTTAACGCGTTTTCAGAAACCTTATAATTTTGACGCTGCCACTGAAATAACAGTTGACATCATTGACATACCAATAGTCGCGAACCTGGAATCTAAACCTGATGTGCAGACGCAAATCGGAAGTGTTATTGCATTAGATAAACGCAATAATCAGAATCAGCAACCTAATAATGCTTCTGAAACAATTGCCGAAGCACAAGGAGACGAAACAGTGGAAGATTATACAAAATGGAAACTGCCTAAAGGTGCAAAAGCGCGTTTTGGCAAAGGTCATATAACAGGGAATATCGCTTACTCACCAGATGGCAATCGACTGGCGGTGGCGACTGCCATCGGTATTTGGATTTACGATGTACGTACCGGGAAAGAAAAGGAAGTAGATCTGTTCACTGGACACATAGGTAATGTCCATGCCCTTGCTTTTTCTCCTGATGGAAATATGATCGCTACTGCGTCTGAGGACAAAACAGTGCGATTGTGGGATACACATTTAGGGACACACTCGACTGTATTTGAAGGACATACGCGAGATGTCACCTCTGTAGTATTTTCTCCTGATGGAAATATGATTGCTACTGTGTCTATGGACAATACAGTGCGGTTGTGGGATACTCAGACAGGTGAACAGAAAAAAATGTTGACAGGAGGATCAGATTTTACAGTATCCACAGGAGGACCACCAGACTATCACACTTCTGTAGAATCTTCTCCTCGTGTTGTTTCTATAGCATTTTCTCCTGATGGAAACATACTTGCTACTGGGGGTGAGGACAAAACTGTCCGCTTGTGGGATCCCAAGGAAGGTATACAGAAAAATACACTCATTGGACATACAGACACTGTCCTTGCTCTCACGTTTTCTCCAGATGGGAATACAATCGCTACTGGAAGTAAGGATAACACTGTCCGCTTGTGGGACACAAACAGTGGAGAATACAAAAATAGACTGAATACACTAAAAGGTCTCACAGATGGTGTCCGATCAGTGGTGTTTTCTCCAGATGGGAATACAATCGCTACCGGTCATCTGAATAGAAGTACCTACTTGTGGGATGCACACTCAGGACAACGCATAACCACACTCTCAGGACACTCAGGTACTGTTACTTCAGTAGTGTATTCTCCGGATGGAAATACCATCGCTACTGGAAGTTGGGACAATAAAGTGCATTTATGGGACGCACATACAGGACAGCATAAAACCGCATTAAAAGAACATACGTGGTCGATTAAATCCACAGCGTTTTCACCAGATGGAAAAACTATCGTCACTGGTCATCATGATGGAACAGTGCATTTATGGGACGCACTTACAGGACAGCACAAAACTACCACATACACAGGACATGAAGGTGATGTTGATGTCGTGGTGTTTTCTCCAGATGGTGCTACTATTGCTACGGGTGGCATGTTTGATAATACCGCTCGGTTGTGGGACGCAGATACATTAATAAATATTAAAACTTTCAAAGGGCATACAAATGGGGGTATACATTCTATAGCATTTTCTCCGAGCGGGGAAACTATTGTTACTGGGAGTTTCGACAACACAGCACGAATATGGGATATACAAACAGGAAAAAACATTACAACTTTTAAAGGACATACAGACGGGATCTATTCCGTAGCATTTTCTCGGGATGGAAAAACTATCGCTACTGGAAGTATAGACAAGACAGCGCAATTGTGGGACGCACAAACTGGTGTACACAAAACTACATTACAACACAGCAGCGCAGTCAGCTCCATAGCATTTTCTCCGGATGGAAAAACTATCGCTACTGGAAGTTTGGGAGAAAACAACAACCCAATTTTGGCAAATTTCAGTGGCATAGAGATAAGATACGAATATGGCAAAATTAGAGACATTAACATTGACACCCCTCTGCAGGTATGGGATGCAAGCACTGGGAAACATATAGATACACTCAGTGGGCATACAAATAGGATTGTCTCCATAGCATATTCTCCAGATGGAAGCATAATTGCAACTGGCAGTGATGATAAGACGGTGCGACTGTGGGACGCATATACAAACGAACATATAAAA
Organism: Candidatus Poribacteria bacterium; assembly: GCA_022824835.1. Lineage (GTDB taxonomy): Bacteria > Poribacteria > WGA-4E > WGA-4E > WGA-3G > MSPOR6. Next base: position 20,321 of record JAJDZB010000081.1, read on the forward strand.
ACATTCACAGGACATACAAATGATGTTAACACTGTGGCGTTTAGTCCAGTTGGCAAAACACTGATGAGTGGCAGTTATGATGGCACAGTGCTACTGTGGGATTGGGAAAATGTTTCTGCAAAGAGTAAGACAGACAAAAACGACAGGGAAGACTAAATGAAACCGATAGACAGGAAACATTTTATGGAGGCGAAATGTTTATCACGCTTTCGTCACAAGACCCGCTGCTTTAGCACGGGGATGTAGTGGCGATGCTTTGCTTTATTCTATCAAAAAATTGCATAGTGTCGTCTTGACATAAAACCCTAACACTGCTAAATTGAGAAACATAAAAAACAGATCGAAGGATCCATAATGAAAATTTATAGAATACCTAAGACCGCAAAACTCATCAGCATATTATTTCTATTGATAGCCCTTTCTACTGTCACAGGATGTATGCCAGGCGATGGAAAACACTCTGCCGAAAAACCCGCAGGATTCTTATGGGGAATGTGGCACGGTTTGATTGCACTGATTTCGTTGATATGGGGAATTTTAGCGACATCCGAGTCTATGAACTTCATAACACAGGATGGTGGTATGATTTTGGGTTTTGTCTCACAGTTGGACATGGCGTTTATATAGGGATTGCTATAATATTGTCTATAATAGTTACTATCTTGGCAATCTTTTGCGCGATCGTTGATGCTCTATTTGGATAGATGATTGCGCGACTCTGGAAAACGAAGTATGAAACAGATTTAGCACAAACACACGATACTACTATTGCGATCAGAAGTACCGGTGAAATACACCGCACGCTCAAAGGACATACTGCTTATGTTAGTGGTGTATCGTTTAGTCCTGATAGTCAGGTGCTTGCATGTGGCAGTGACGATAAAGCAATCCACCTATGGGATGTCAAATCTGGTAAATTCTTGTTCACTTTGAGTGGACATACGGATAGTGCCTATAGTGTGATGTTTTCTCCTAAGGACAAGCCTATTGCCAGCGGTAGCAGGGATGGCACTGTACTGTTATGGGATGTCACAATCACAGAATAAAAAACCACACTTTTTTTCCAAATATGCAATTCTACGACACAAAATCGCGTCTATACGAGTCAGAAGACCAATATGCGTATTTGAGGCATCAGTACGATGGCACGATGCTGTTGTGGGATGTTCCGATAGCAAACAAAGACCACTTCTAATAATTAGTGTCCCTTTAATGTAGCCTGAACTTTTTTGTTTGTGCTTTAATGTAAAGGTATAATTATTAAACCTGACTTTCCAATGAGGTGACATTATGAAAAACTATTGTCTTATGTTCATCATACTCATCGCTTCCGTCACTTATTCATATAGTGATACCGTGACAATACCGGACGCTAACTTAGCCGCCGCAGTGCGTGAGGCACTCGATTTAAGTCCAACGGATCCTATTCCGCAAAAGGAATTGAAAGAATTAGAGGAGCTGTATGCCTATAAAAAAGAGATAAAAGACCTAACGGGCCTGGAAAAAGCAACAAGATTAACGACTTTAGAACTTCAAGGCAATAAACTTAGTAATATCACGCTACTCACTGAGTTAACGCAGTTGACAGAACTAAACCTCACAAGGAATCAAGTCAGTGATGTTACACCATTAACTGGGTTAAATCAATTGACCTATTTACGCCTCGGATTTAACCAAATCAGCGACATAAAATCTCTCACACAGTTAAATCAACTGACAGAGTTAAATCTTACTGATAATCAAATTAGCGACATTACGTGTCTCACAGGAATGAAGCAATTAGCAAAGTTATCGCTTCAAGGAAATCAAATCAACGACATAAAACCCCTCGCTAATTTGACACAATTGACGTGGCTATCTCTTGATGCTAATGAAATTCGCGACATCACACCCCTCGCTAACTTGACGCAACTCACTGAGTTATGGCTTCAAGGAAATCAGATCAGCGACATCACACCCCTTGCTAATTTATCACAATTGACGTTTCTAGCTCTCGCGTATAATCAGGTCAATGACATCAAACCGCTTACTAACTTAACACAATTGACAACACTAAACCTTACGGGTAATCAGATTGACATCGCACCCCTCGCTAATCTGACCCAATTGAAAGACCTGACCATCGGGTACTGCCAGATTAGCGACATCGCGTCACTTGCCAACTTGACACAACTTACAGTGCTGCGTCTCTCCCACAATGAAATCAGCGACATTACACCGCTTGCCAATTTAACACAACTTACAGAGTTGTGGCTCCATAACAATCAAATCAACGATATTAGTTCTGTTGAAAATTTAACAGATTTAACGCGGTTAACTGTCAAAGGCAATCCAATTCAGGACACGACACCACTTCAGGAGCTACTAAAACTACTGCCGAATTTGAAATTGGATATTCGTCCCGATCCGACAATACCGGATGCTAACTTAGCCGCCGCTGTGCGTAAGGCACTCAATTTAGGTCCAACAGATCCTATTCCACAAAAGGAATTGGGAGAATTGGAACATCTAATCGCCAATCAAAAAAGCATAAGTGATTTAACGGGCTTGGAAGAAGCAACAGGATTAATGACTTTAACACTTTCCAGAAATCAAATCAGGGACATCACGCCGCTTGCATTCTTGCCGCACTTGACAGAACTAAACCTCGCGCATAATCAAATCCGGGACATCACGCCACTTGTATTCTTACCGCAGCTAACGAAACTATACCTCATGGATAATCAGATCAGTGATCTCACGCCACTCACTAAGTTGACAAAGTTAACGAAACTATACCTCGGAAACAATCAAATTAGTGATCTCACACCGATTGCTAAGTTGACAAAGTTGACAGTGCTACACTTTGAGCGTAATCAACTTAGGGATATCGCACCACTTGCTAAGTTGCCGCAGCTGACGAAGCTATACCTCGGGACTAACCAAATCAGGGACATCACACCGCTCGCTAAATTAAATCGACTTACAGAATTATCACTCTACCGCAATCAAATCAGGGACATCACACCACTTGCTGGCTTGACAGAACTCACAGAATTGGGACTACGAAGAAATCAAATCAGGGACATCACATCGCTTACTAACTTAACACAATTGACAGAACTAAACCTCACGGGTAATCAAATTGACATGAGACAACTCTCTAATCTGACCCAATTGAAAGAACTGGCCGTCGGGTACAGCCAGATTAGTGACATTACACCGCTTGCTAAGTTGACACAACTTACAGAGTTGTGGCTCCATAACAATGAAATCCGTGACATTACACCGCTTGCCAATTTGACACAACTTACAGAGTTATGGCTCGAAAACAATGAAATCCGTGACATTACACCGCTTGCCAATTTGACGCAACTTACAGAGTTGCTGCTCCATAACAATGAAATCCGTGACATTACACCGTTTGTCAATTTGACGCAACTTACAGAGTTGCGGATCGAAAACAATGAAATCCGCGATGTTAGTCCCATTGAAAATTTAATGGGGTTAACGCGATTAACTGTTAAAGGGAATCCTATTCAGGATATGGAACCACTCCAAAAACTCTTGAAACAGCTTCCGGATTTGGAATTGGACATAAAAAAATAAAGGGGTATACACCATGAAAAACTATTGTATTCAACCTCCACCTGCAAACAGATAGCAGATAGACAGGAAACATTTTATGGAGAATGAAAAAGACGAAGCACCTCAGCAGAACACCACTGAAACACAAGGCACCACGGTTCTCTTGGAAAAAAAATCTATAAATCCATTCAAGAGGTCGCGTGGCAGCGGGTTTTTCATAGCACCTGACAAAATCGCAACTAACATCCATGTGCTTACAGGAGCAGGAACAGTCTCCGTGAAGTGTGTTGCCACAAATACAGTTTATACCATAGAGGGTATTGTAGCATTTGACGATACCAATGATATCGTTATCTTGAAGATCGCAGAGAATGGCATCCCCTTCCCCCTTGGCGATAGCAATACAGTGCAGTGTGGTGATACGGTCTGTGCTATAGGCCATTCTGCCAGAAAAACCATGAAGGAATTTCAATGGTATAAACTCTCAGTTAGCTTGTCTTATGTCAGAATTGATAGTAGTACTTCCAATCGGAATTTGCCAAAACAGAACACAGAAAAGTTGTAGGTGAAAACAAACCACTTAAGTTTTTTTCAAAATATGCAATTCTACGACACAAAATCGCGTCTATACGAATCAGAAGACCAATATGCGTATTGAGGTATCAGATGATATATAATGATGCTGAACTGATTCAAAAAACCTTAAAAGGGGACCAACAAGCGTTTGCTGCCCTTGTCGAAAAATACCAAAAGCAGATACACACGTTAGCATGGCAGAAGATTGGTGATTTTCACATTGCACAAGAGGTTACCCAGGATGTGTTTCTCACTGCATATCATAAACTCACAACGCTCAAAAACCCTAATCGTTTATCCGGATGGCTCTATGTGATTGCCAACCGCAAATGTATCGCGTGGCACCGAAAGAAAAAACCACAACCACAATCGTTAGATGCGATGACCCCTATTGAATTGGAGGAGGTGTATTATTCTGTGCATATCACCCAACAACGCGAAGCAGCTGCACATCAGAAGCGACGAGAATTAGTTCAGAAGCTGCTAAGTAAGCTGCAAGAGAGTGAGCGGACAGTCGTCAACCTATATTATATCGCTGAAATGACATGTGAAGATATAGGAAAGTTCTTAGGCGTATCTACAAATACTGTGCGGAGCAGACTGCACCGCGCACGCAACCGTCTTAGGAACGATGAAACAGTGATAAAAGAGAGCTTAAGTAGTTTTCAACTTCCAGCACAACTCACAGAAAACATTATGCAAAAGATTTCGCATAATAGACCTGCTGCACCTTCCAGTAGCAAACCCATAATGCCATGGGTAATTGCAACTTCCACATTAGCAGTTGTGTTGCTCATGCTCGGTTTTGGAAACCTTCAGCACTTAACGCGTTTTCAGAAACCTTATAATTTTGACGCTGCCACTGAAATGACAGTTGACATCATTGACATACCAATAGTCGCGAACCTGGAATCTAAACCTGATGTGCGAACACAGATCGGAAGTCCCAATGCATCAGATGCACGGGATAACCCTAAACAGCAGTCAGATAATAATCCTGAAGCGGTTGTAGAAACACAAGAAGACAAAACAGTGGAAAATCACATAAAATGGGAACTACCGAAAGAAGCGAAAGCGCGTTTCGGCAAAGGTGGGATTAACTTGCTTAGATTCTCACCAGATGGTCAGCAACTCGCGGTTGGCAGTAGTATCGGTGTTTGGCTCTATGATGTAGAGACAGGTAAAGAACTCTCAATGTTCCCCGGTAAAAGCACCTCTATTGCCTTCTCTCCAGACGGACGCTTCCTGGCAAGTAGTGTTGATAGACAGTCACCACAGTTGTGGGAATTAACAACCCGCAAGAAAATGGTAATCACGGATCATCTGTCGCGCACCTCAGTATTGCGATTTTCGGCAGATGGCAAGACACTTATTACATTGAGTAATACAGCAGACTCAATCAGTCAGTTAGATTTAAAAACAGGAAAAGTGAGAGTAAAGCATATTGCAGAACAAATAGAATCGGTTTCTGCGTATTATTTCGCACTCACACATGATAAATTTGCATCGATTAGAAGGAGAACAGAGATTGAGTTATGGGACCCAACGACCGGCGAAATACTGTCTACACTCAAAGGAAAAATGAGTATAAGTGCAATGGTATTTTCACCTGATGGCACACGTCTCGCAAGCTCAGGTCTCACTTATGATAGCAACGTCACATTGCAACTATGGGATACCGAAAGCAGGGAACAATCATGGGATGCTGAAAGCAAGGGATCATCCCGTCACCTGACAGATGCAACAGAGGTCAACGCATTAGCATTCTCTCACGATGGAAAAATGCTTGCAAGCGGCGGAACCGATATGACAGTGCAGGTGCGCGATTCAGCCACTGGTGAACCTATCACGACGCTGACAGGTCATACAAACGGTATTACAGCACTAACGTTTTCACCAGATAATCGTACACTCGCCAGTGGGAGTGCAGATGGGACAGTCCGGTTCTGGAATATAAAAAAAGGCAAATCATTACCAATCCGTATCACCGGACACACAATACAAATGGAAACGGTGACTTTCTACAAAGATAGTAACACGCTTGTAAGTGTCGCACATGACGGTGTAGTTAGTTTCTGGGATGTAAAAACATTACAACAAACCGATACTAAAACCCTACAGAAAACCTATCCTAATCCAATACGTGATTCTCCAGCAGGAGGACTTCAATATTGGTTATCAACTGTGACGTTCTCTCCCGATGGCACGAAGATTATCAGTGCTGGTGTAAAAGGTCATAGAATTTTCTCAGGTGAGTTCATAGGTGCTGCGTATATAGCGGATGGCCTTGTCCGTCTAAATGATGTTAGGACAGGACATGAGTTGCAGACTATGGATACGGCAGGAGGTGCTACATCCGCAACTTTTTCACCTGATGGTAACACGGTAGCATTCGGTGAATCTGGTAAGATTCGCCTGTGGAATACCGAGACAGGAGAGACTCTTGATATATCCCTTGATATAGAATCTATTGATACATCGCACTATAATCAGGACGAAATTAACAAGATACCTGATCACATCAAAACCCAAGTCAGTGCAATTAAACCTAAAATTAGTACTATGGTTTTCTCACCTGATGGCAAGAAGCTTGTTGCTGCAACACATCTTAACAAGGTTGATATGTGGGATGCGAAAACTGGCACTTCGTTAGCACGCATCTTTGAAGGCAGAGGACCCATCTTAGCAGGCACTCCACCTCGTGTTACTATCACCTATAGTGAAGGTATTCAATCATTGGCATTTTCGCCAGACAGCAATTTAATCGCTGTAGCAGATACCGAAACCGTCCGTGTGTTTATAAGTCATAAACCTACCCTTATCAAAGAAATAAAACGTAATAGTGCAAGTGCCACAGTGGTAATGTTTTCGCCAGATAATGCAGTGCTTGTTATCGGTCTTTATGATGGCAAAATTGAGTTATGGAACTTGGAAACAGAAGACAAACCTATTATACTTGGCGGACACACCGCAACAGTGAAATCGTTGACATTCTCACCAGACGGCAAGACCCTTGTTAGCACAGGAGAAGACGGAACAATTCTTCTATGGGATTGGGATGAGGTATTGAAGGATACTCCTGTAAAGGAAAATTAGCAGAAACCTTGACAATTAAATCCATTTTTGGAATAATGGAATAAGGGCAATGTAGAAAAAGCAAATTATAACACCATTCGGAGATATAATTCTATGGCACACATAAAATCGTCTTTCTTCTTAGTCGTTCTCATGTTAATCACATTAAGTGTTTTCATAGCAGAACTCGATGCACAAGACGCCGAAACTAATCGCGCGCTGGTACAGGAATTCGTCAAAAAGGCAGAGGAGTTAGTGGAGCAAAACAAAACAGAAGAAGCAATAGAACTCTACGAAAGAATTGTGAAAGCAGCACCCGATGACTTTGAATCTTACATAAAACTCGCAACCCTTTATGAGAAAGAAGGTAATGAAAATGCAGCTATTGAGAATTACAAAAAAGCATCTGTATACGAACACGGCGACAAAAAAGTCTATCTCAGACTCGCAGAACACTTTTTTCTCAACGAGGACATGACAGCAGCTGAAGCAGCATTGAAGAACGCCATTCTATCAACTACATCAGAATGGGATAAAGAACCGATTGAACGCCAACTGCTTAACCTCTATCGTTATCAAGGAAATTTTGAAGAGATGTTACAGAAGGCTGAAGCAGAAGGCACACTCACACCAGAAATGCAAAAACAACGTGCCCAATACCTTTACAATACTGGGGATTTGGAAAAAGCCGCTTCTTATTTCAAAAAAGCCATTGAAATGGCAGATGGTTCTTATGACCGAAATCAAATGACTAATGAATTGCTCAATGTATATCTAAAACAGGATAGAGAAGACTTGGTATTGGCACTCTATGAGAATGAAGCATCAAAACAGACCGAATCAGAAATCATCTCAACGACTCTCGGTTCATCAGGTATTACAATCAATTTCGCTGGTGATGGCATACGCAAATCCTTGATAGATGCCTATAAATCACGAGGACGACTTGATGAATTGAGAACCTATTTCGAAAGTAAACTTAAAGAAGATGCTACAAATCCTGCTTTCCTTGAGCTACTTGCTGATATCTATTGGGAGACCAGTGATTATCAAAAATCTGCCGAAACATATCACTTACTTGGTAAAACTGAACCGATAAGACGTAGAAATATTCGCAGCTTCTATCACGCAGCTGCTGCATTCCATAAAAGCAACCAACCTGATAGAGTCAATGCGGTATTAAACCAAGCCGATAATGCCCTTGCATCTATCAACGACGGACCTGCTGAACATGATCGTATGTTCCTCCTTGGCGCACTTGCCACTATATGTCTTAAGAATAAAATGTTCGATCCTGCTATTAAACTTGCTGAAAAGTCTGTTTCTGAAGCAGAAACTTCAGGAGACGAATGGGGTCTGGCGTATATGTATGAGATTCTCGCTAAGAGTTACCTCGGCGCAAAACGTTATGAAGACGGTTTTAAGGCATATCAACAGATGGCAAGTGATGACCGCAGCTACCATCAAAACAGAGCAGAAAGTGGAATGAACGAAGTTGCGAAAGCTGGAAAACTTTATGAGAAATGGATACCCGAACAACTGAAACAGGTAGCTGAAAACCCCAACGATCCTAAACACATCCTGAAACTGGCACAAAGCTACGAAGCGACGAATAAAACTAAAGCGGCAGTTGCACAATATGAGAGACTCGCCGAACTTGAACCAGAAAACTCACAATGGTACAAAAAACTTGGAACCCTCTATCAAAATCTGCCGCAAGAGACCCGCGAAACAGGTCCCGGCACTGAAGTGTCAAACACAGAACAATCGGCAAAATCAATAGATGCTTATGGAAGAGCAATTCAAATTGAACCGAATTCATACCAACTCTACGACCTATTGGCACAAATCTATCTCAATTCCGCCCAGATTTCACAAACCGAAGAGACGTATCGTCGCGCATTAGACGCACCGCTCTCTCAAAGTGATCATGATGCCGCTATCCGTGCTATTATCCGACTTTACGCTGATGAAGGTCAAGAAAACAAGCAGATTGCTATCCTTGAAGAGATACGTCAAAAATTGCCGAAAATGGATAAAAGTGCTGTCTTGCACGAACTATTAGGGGATCTCTACAAAAAAATAGACGATTCCGAAAAAGCGGTGCTTGCCTACGACAAGTGGTTGGAAATTCGACAGAAAGAACTCTATAGTGTACAGAGCGCATCCTATTATCGTAATTTTGCTGAGAAACTCCTTGATAAAGCTCTATACCCAGAAATAGCACTACTCTACGCGAAACGCGCATTCCATAAATACACTTATTCAGGATATGAATATCCTGTAACACTTGGACGTGCATGTGTTGCCAATGGACTCTATGATGAAGCACTACAACATTTCAAACACGCGTTAAGTCTTATATCCGATGAACATTATACGGATATGCTTTGGGAGGACATCGCTGAGGTAATCAAAATTGCTAACGACAAGGAACGTTACATACAGATGCTGGAGGCATTGATAGATTCTATGCCAGCGGAAAAATCAAATGTTCGGGGAAGTATCTATCATATCTTTGCCGATTATTATGCAGAAAATAAAACACCTGAATACGTTGAAAACTATCTTCTAAAAACCGGTTTTGTACCAGAAACTGCTTGGATAACCTTAGGTCCATTCAACAATAAGGATACTGTTGGCTTATTTACAGCTTATATCCCAGAGGAAACCACACAGATTGACACAGCAGCACAGTACTACGGAAAAGATAAACTTATTCGTTGGAAAAAACCGGATGATGGTAAGAGAAATGGAATGATTTGGCTCGGTAGCAACATCGACTGGACCGCTGCTTATGCTTGGACAATTGTCTCTTCACCTGATGAACGCGATATTACAATCTGTTTTGACAGTGATGACCAGGGAATAATCTGGCTAAACGGCAATGAGGTTTTTCGCCATGATAGAATGGGTGGCGCAAAAGTTGACCGTTATACCGTCCCTGTTACCCTGAAGCAAGGAGAAAACACTATTCTGGTCAAAGTCTGCAACGCAACATTACATACCTGCTTCTTTATGCGGTTTACGGATATACAAGGGAATCCATCTAAAGATTTGAAATTCAAAACTGCTGATGCGTTGCTAAACGCACCAGCACCCAAATCAACCTTCCACGTTAATGTTAACCTCGGTTTAGCTGAATACTATAGCATAAACAACATGCCTGATAAGGCAATGGAACAGATGCGACAGACCGGTATGCTCCATGAAAACACATGGTTGGTTCTTGGTCCCTTTGATAACACCGTGGGAATTGGATATAACACTGAGTACATACCCGAAAACACAACACAGATTGACCTCACCGCAAAATATCATGGCGTAGACGCACAGATAAGTTGGAAAAAGTTTACGGATACTGCATTTGACGGTTTCATAGACTTCGGAGAGGATATCGACTGGCGTGTTGCATATTCCTGGGCAACCATAACCTCTCCTGATGAACGAGAAGTCCTTTTCCGATTTGGCAGTGATGACCAATCAAAAATATGGCTAAACGGTACAGAAGTATTTGCTGATACGAATGCTCAAACAGCAATACTTGACAAGAACACTATTCCCGTAACGCTCAAGGCAGGTGAAAACACCATCCTCGTCAAGGTTTGTAATGAAGAGATGTCTTGGGGATTCTATCTGCGGGTTACGGATACTGATGGAAAACCTTATGAGGATTTGAAAACAGACGATGTACAAGAGATTAAAGGTGGCACTGTAAACCTTCAAAAATAAACGGGGTTCGTAAATACGGAAATCAATAGAGCAGTGTGAGATTAGTAGGACACTGTACTAAACAATGGGGCGTACTGGATTTGAACCAGTGCCTTCTACCGTGTGAAGGTAGCGCTCGTACCCCTGAGCTAACGCCCCAAGAAAGGAAGATGGGCCCACTAGGACTCGAACCTAGGACCAGCCGGTTATGAGCCGGCGGCTCTGACCACTGAGCTATGGACCCTCTTTATAATTATAGACCAATTCTCACAAAAAATCAAGCATTAAATTTTGTCATCTTTTTTCATAAGAGACGGCACTCGGAGAGTGCCTACTACTATCAAAGAGACGGCACTCGGAGAGTGCCTACTACTATTAAGAGCAAAAGAAAAAGACGTAGAGATACCTGTTTAGAACAAGGTATTACCTACGCCTTTTTCAATGTACGACAAGACAATGTTCGTCAAGGCAGAACGTTAGGAGACAGCGTCTCTGAGTTTCTTACCAGCCTTGAATGCTGGAACATTCTTTTTAGCAATCTTGATCTTTTCGCCTGTCTGGGGATTGCGACCATCACGAGCAGCACGGGTTCTCACTTCAAAAGTGCCAAAACCGATCAACCCGATAGAATTGCCATTCTTCAGAGCATCTTGAACAGTTGATGTAAACGCTTCAACTGCCGCACCAGCATCTTTTTTCGAGAGACCCGTCTTGTCAACGACGCTGCTGATGATGTCGTCTTTCATCAGTTTCTTTGCCATGATTTTCTACTTCCTTTTGGTATATAAATAAAATTCAGTTTAGTAAAACTCATTACTACAGAGTTAAAACAGCAGATTTTGATCTGTTTAATTGATTATACGTTGTTTCGTTATATTCGGTTACCAATTTGCATAAAAAACTCACTTTTAAGTCAATCTATATCTGAATTCATCAAATTATTCAAGGAAAAAACCTGAATTCTGGTGCAACTGCTTTTTTATTGACAACGATGTATTGGTAAAATATACTATAACGTGAGTTTGATAAATCAGAACAAATAACTTACGTAGGTTGGGTAGAGGCACGAAACCCAACATTTTGACCCATTATATAGCAATACATGTTGCCAGTTAATATTTGATTGGCGTCCCTCAACCCAACCTACAACGCTTATCTCAATCTTCAGCCGGTAGTTAAAGTGTCAAAACGTAAACTTATTACAACAATCATAATGCCTTCTATCCTGATCTCTATTTTGGTAATCGTCATCATTATTAACAACCAGCAGGATACGTATGGTGAGTTGGTCTTGTCTCATCAAGAACTTGATTTTGGCACAGTCCCTGAATGGAAGGGAAAGGTCACTGCTGAAATTACGGCAAAGAACATCGGAAAACAACCGATAAATATCACCAGAATTCAAGTAGGATACAGTTTCATTGAGATTGAAGGTCCAACACGCATCCAACCAGAATCAGAAGAAGTGCTCAAGATACACTTTAACCCGCCAATTCTTCCGCCTGACCAAATCACTGTAACTGCTATCTTTTTTACGGATAGTCCTAAAACACAACACGTCTATTTTACGATTAAAGCACGCGTGCAACGTTTTGCAACGTTAAGCGCAGCCGTATGTGATTTTGGGAATATTGAACCTGCAACAGATTTTAAGAAAAACGTTAGCATGTGTGTGAACGCACCCATGAAACAGGACGAAATCCGACTAATACCTTCCGAGAATCTTATGTTATCCTGGGTGATGATACCTGATGTGATACCCAACTGTTACATTTTGACGATTAGTCTAAATATACCCCTTAAGGAAGATGAGGATGAGGTCGAGTCGAATCAATTGAGTCATCCAACACCGTTTTCCGCTTTACTCACAGTTGCTTTTTCAACTGGACGCACCTTGACCTTGCCTGTAACTGCAAGAATAGTTCCACCTGTATTGGCAGAACCTGAATCGCTTTCTCTTGGCACTGTTTCCGAAGACACGTCACCATCATTAGAATTTACGTTATCTGCCAAAAGTCCTTTTACGATACTGAATATCAATGCTCCTACATATATGCAGATTGTTGTAACATCCGTGACAGAGGACGCAAAAGAATCTGAAAGACCTTACAAAAGTGTGTTCAGTGTCTCCATAGACTTAGCAGACTCACCTACCATGCTACGGGAGGAGATTATTGTTACGACTACAGCAGCATCAGCACCTATACGGATTCCTGTATACGGGTACATAAAAAAAGAGATACCATAACCAATTATTGCTGTTTCTCAATCAGTCTGCCGATAAAGAAAACAATGACGCCGAGTGCTAAGAAACCCATCTCAACACCCATCGCCTTAGCCTCACTATAGTCATAGGGATTTACAAGTCCTAAAAAGAGGGCAGCCCCCAAACACACTATACCCATGAGTTCTAAGGTTTTTCCGATATAATACACAGATTTCTCATTGTTGTAGGACAATCCCAAAGGCATTGGTGTTTGCCGATGATGGAACTGCCCTGATATTTATTTGTAAAGTCGCTTAATCTGTCCCCAACGTATGAGTTTTTGTTGTTCATTCGGGTTAATACTGGCAGAAAAAACAAGATCAGGAAGCATCTCCTCCTGTTCAATATAACCTGCAGGTCCCCAAGCGATTTTATTCTGCAAGTGTCCGTTGTCAACATCATGATATGCAATGCTAAAACCGATAGCATTATCCTTCTCAGCGATGTCTCCCAATCGGAAACTTATTTCACACGATTGACCATCACTTCCCCAGGCGATTGATGTTAGCGGAGCTTTCCACGGACCGACCTCCACGCCAATTGGTAAGGCATAACTGTTTACATCTGCCTTGCGTTGGAAATGATACTCGTCTATATGGAGAACAAGTTGATCTTCCCTGAACGGTTTAGAATGATATTTTGAAAAGTGATCGTCTTGTATTTTTATTGCAACGTAAAGGAAGCCACCACGCCAGACTGCTTTAAAAGATCCCGTGAAATCATCTGATTCATACCATTGACTTCCACTTACGATCTCCTGATTGAGTTTGCCTGGTACAGCTTCTTCCCACACTGGATCATCAAGGTAACCATCAACAATAGGGGCAACCGTTACGAGTTCAGCATTATATTGGAAATTTTGCAGCTTCTCATCGGTGAGGTGTCCTAAAGCAAAAGATGCACCTATCAGAAACAATAGACCAACTAAGAGAATCTGTATTCTCATCTATTTTACCCCCTACGGGCAGGAATTAAAATTAGTGTACCATAGTGAAATAAACTTTGTCAACTAAATCTGTTAAAGTAAACGACGCACATCAGCGAAACCGTCAATCGCTTTGTGTATTTCAACGTCTGTGTGTGTTGCCATGACGGTAACACGCAGCCGACTTGATCCCGTTGGCACTGCGGGGGGACGGATTGCAGGTGCATATACACCCTTTAACAGTAATGCTTCAGCGACCTTTGTCGCGCGTTGTGGTTCCCCTAACAACACCGGTAGAATCTGTGTCTGACTCGGTAGTAATGTATACCCGAAGTCAATTAGTGCTATTTTTAAGGTTTCAGCATTCTTCAGTAGCCGTTGTCGTAATTCCGGTGTAGAACGCATGATATTAAGTGCCGCATTTGCCGCCGCTAAAGTCGCGGGTGGCAGTCCTGTGGTAAAGATAAAACCGCGCGCTCGGTTGATTAGCACTTCAATCAACCTACGACTACCCGCAACATATCCCCCCAATCCACCGATTGCCTTGCTAAGGGTTCCCATCTGGATAATATCCTCTCCTTGAAGTCCGAAATGTGCGACAGTACCAGCTCCATCTTTACCCAGAACCCCGAATCCGTGTGCCTCATCTACGAGCAGCATTGCATCATATTCAGTAGCAACCTTGTAAATATCAGATAGTGGTGCGATATTTCCATCCATACTGAAAACGCCATCCGTTATTATCAGTCGCCGTCTAAAATCTGACGATTCGGTCAAAAGGTTCTGTAAGTGATCTACACTGCAATGTCTATATATCTTCTTCGTAGCACGGCTCAGACGACATCCATCAATGATACTCGCGTGATTTAGTTCATCACTTAAGATAAGGTCATTTTCCCCAGCAAGCACAGGAATGATGCTTGTATTCGCTGCATAACCTGAACTGAACACCAGCGAGGCTTCAGTTCCTTTTGTTTTTGCTAAGTTGGCTTCCAGAGTTGTGTATAGTTCGCTATTTCCTGAAATCAGACGTGAACCGCTTGAACCTGTACCAAATTCTTCTAACGCATCAACGGCAGCAGCAATGACCTGTGGGTGAGTACTTAAACCCAGGTAGTTATTTGACCCAAGCAGTACAACTTTGCGTCCATCAAGACGAATTGTACCTGATGGTGCACTCATCACAGTCCGGAGATGACGCAACAAACCCGCATCTTTAAGCTCGGTGTATTCTGTTTGCAGCCAGTCGTCCGTGTGCATCTTCTCACCCGATGAACTGTCGTAGAAACAGATGGCTCTGTCTTAAAGCGCGCTGACGTGTTTCCAAAGTTGCCTCATAAGCACGATCCTCTACCTCAACACAGACAGACCCCTCATAACCGGTATCGCTCAACACAGAGAAGAAACGTCCCCAATCCACATCACCGAGCCCCGGTAACTTAGGCGTATGGTATTGGAGCGGCGTTGCCAGAATTCCAACTTCGTTAAGTCGTTCTCTATCTAAACGGACATCTTTTGCATGCACATGAAATATGCGATCAGCAAAGGTAGTAAGTGGTTTCAGGTAGTCCATCTGAAGCCATATAAAATGGGAGGGGTCAAAATTGAGTCCGAAATTGTTTGATGGAATCTCCGTAAACATCCGTTCCCAAATTGCAGGTGAATACGCGAGGTTTTGTCCAGAGGGCCACTCATCTTCAGTGAAAAACATCGGACAATTCTCAATTCCAATTCGGATATCGTTGTCTTCAGCAAATTGGATAAGTGGTATCCATACATCTTTAAAACGATCCCAATTTGCATCTATCGTGCGTGTCTGATCCCTTCCGATGAATGTATTCACTATATCAACCGACAATCGTTTTGCTGCCAATATGAGCTGCTTGAGATGTTCACTATAGATATGTGCTTCTGTTTCATTTGGTGTGAGTGGATTCGGATAGTAACCTAAACCACTTATCGTAACCCCAGCATCCGACATACATTGTAGGATATTGTCTACATCCGCATCTGAGAGGTTTAGAACATCAATATGTGTAACCCCTGCGTAACGTCGTTCCGCTTTCCCTTTGGGCCAACACATCAATTCCACACAATCGTAACCTGTCTCTGCAGCAAATTGGACGACCTCCTCAAGTGTTTGGTCAGGTAATATCGCGCTTACAAATCCAAGTTTCATACACGACCTCCATGTCATTTTTCAAACATTATACAATACATTTAACAATTATTGGAGATTATTCCATCAAACGGAATAGGGTTTTGGTTGGAACCGTATCGTTTCCTTGACAAACTGCCCGAAAAGATTTAAAATATAAACAAAAGAAATCTTATGGGGTAAAGGACATGACATATACGACTTCAACTGATCTCATAAATAACGATGAAACCGTTTTAGATGGAATGGTACTAATTCCTGCAGGAGAATTCCAAATGGGAAGTCTTGATGCCGATCCAGAATATACGCAACACCGAGTACACACTGTTTATACGGATGCATTTTATATGGATGTGCACGAAGTGACAAATGCAGCATACAAAGTGTTCGTAGATGCAAACCCACGGTGGAGAAAGGAGTGCCTTTGTCAATCATACTGCCAAGGATACTTGACACATTGGAATGGCAACGATTATCCTGAAGGGTTAGAAGATCATCCCGTTGTTTTTGTAAACTGGCATGCAGCGATGGCTTATGCAGTATGGATGGGGAAACGGCTACCTACGGAAGCAGAATGGGAAAAAGCTGCCCGCGGCGGTCTGGAAGGTCATAAGTACTCTTGGGGTGATACTGAACCGAATGGAACACAGTGTAATTTCGCAGATAAGAACTTAAACGAAAAGTATTCAAATATGAACGCAGATGATGGGTATCAATACACTGCCCCTGTAGGAAGTTACCCTCCTAATGGATACGGCTTATACGATATGACAGGTAACGTGTGGGGAGTGGTGTCTGGATGATTTTGAATACCAGATAAATTACAATGCACCGAGACGTAATCCAATTGGGGGTCCTAAAAGTATTACAGAATTGGTAGAATACACCAGGGATCAAGGGTATGAACAGGTGGAGCGGGATGGAGCACAAGATAAAGATCCAGATTCAATACTTCCTGAACGTGTTTTGCGCGGTGGAGGGTTTGACAGTAGTGCAAGTACTTTGGAAATAATGTTTCGCTCTAACTATCCTCCTGTGAACACAGAGTTTTTTGAAGGTTTTCGATGTGTGAAAGATGTAACCTCTTGAGAAGGGAATTGTAAAATAGGATGTTGTCGAATTAACGTCATAACACAAAACATAATGGAGGATCACCGATGAAAAGCAAACAATACCGTGTCTGTATTGTCGGCTGTGGACGCATGGGTGGCACGATTGATGACGAGGTAAAGGGAACAGCACACGGTAAACTACCCTACTCACACGCTGCAAGTTATACTGCATGTGATCAAACAACAATCGTCGCTGCTGCAGATGTAGTTGAAGAAAAGGCACAGCATGTCTGTGACAAATGGGATATCCCTAAGTATTACCTTGACTATGAAGAGATGATTGCTCAGGAAAAACCAGATATTGTCAGCATCGCCACGCGACCGGGTAACCATGCAGAGATCACAAAATTCGTCGCAGAAAACGGTGTGAAAGGCATCTACTGTGATAAACCGCTTTGCGCTTCAATGGAAGAAGCGGATGCAATGCTTGCCGTATGTGAACAGTACGGTATTAAATTCAATCTTGGCACACAACGTCGCTTCACACCCGGTTACATGAAGATGCGTGAAATCCTTGAAAGTGGAGAGTTAGGTGAACGTCGTTCCATCATCTCCTATACGGGTGGCGCCGCGCTATGGGGATACACACACGCAGCTGATCTTATCCTCTTTTTAGCAAGTGATTCTCCAATAGAATATGTGCAAGGCAACGTCGCTGTTGATGATGCAGACTTTGAAGATAATCGTACCGATGCTGATCCCGGAATCGTGATGGGATTTATCAAATTTCAGAACGGTATCAACGGTATCAGCATCCCCGGCACCGCTTATGAATTTGAAGTGAACTGTAGTGAAGGCACTGTCCGTTCACTCAACAACGGTCTCGGTTTCCAACTCCGCAAACGACAGGGGGAGCACAATGAGATTTTAGATGTAGAATTCCCAGAATATGAGCGAAAGAGCGGCACTGTTGGATGCATTGAGGACATCATTGAAGCTATAGAAACCGATACTGAAACAATGGGAAACATTCAGCTTGCACATCGCAGTACTGAAATGGTCTTTGCAATTGTCGACTCACAACGTCAGAAAGGCATGCGTGTCAATATACCGATGGAGAACCGAGGACTTTATCTCGGAAGGTGGTAAATTATTAGATAGGAGATCAAATCTATGTGTAAAAGACTTTATGTTTTTGTAAGTATTATCGGTATGGTTCTTCTGTTAGGTTATGTCACAACTGCTGAGAACCCGCAACGTCCAACGAGTACGCGCTATGAACAACGCACCCCAAGTCGAGATGGCATCGGTAAAATCTATATGGGACGCGAGATATCCCAAGTGATGGGACATCTCGCAGCAGGATGGTTGGAACGTCCTGAACGTGAACGTGAAGAGCTGCCGAATAAACTCATTGAGATGCTAAAACTCAAAGAAGGTGATGTTGTTGCGGATATCGGAGTCGGAACAGGATACATCGCCAGACGCATCTCACCGAAAATTGGTAATAAAGGCATCGTTTACGGCGTTGAAATTCAACAGGAGATGCTTGACCTCCTTGACAAAACAACGAAGGAAGAAGGCATAACCAATATCAAAGGCGTGTTAGGCACGATTACGGACCCGAAACTGCCCCTAAATTCAGTAGACCTCGCCATTATGGTAGATGTTTACCATGAATTTTCACATCCGTATGAGATGATGCAAAACATCAGTCGTGCACTCAAAGTAGGGGGTAGAGTGGCTCTCATAGAATATCGCTTGGAAGATGATAGTGTACCAATTAAACGGCTGCATAAAATGAGCGAATTACAGGTAGTTAAGGAGATGACACCGCATCCGTTGTCTTGGATTGAAACGCTTGATGGTCTGCCGTGGCAGCATGTTATTATTTTTGAGAAGGTGGCAGGGGAGTAAGTAGATATCACATATCTTTTAGTCTATCGGTACTTGCCGCTTTGAACACAGAATCAATAGCACCAAAGAGAGCAGGTAAATTATCCACGCTAAAACTTGTGCGATTTTGGGTGAAGGTCTCACCGACAAGATGTCCAATTTGCCAGAGTGTTCCATCGCTGACAATACCGTACACTGGATGTTCAGGATCCTCGTTAATCTTTTGCGCAGCGACTAACTCCGCTAAACATTGTCCCCAACCTATCTCAAAATCGTTTTTCTTTGCTTCAACTAACATAATCAATGGCGTGCCGACAACAAGTTTACCTAACTCAGATCGTGTTGAAACGAAATAATCTGGAGTCCCGCTCAAAACATCATCATAAGCGATCGACTTTTTTATCCAAAGTGCGTAGTCCTCAGCATACCCTTTGTAGACTTCACGCAGAACAGGGAAGATAATGGCTTCGCACCGCGCCCCTTCGGATGTGAGAACATCAATATAATCACGGTTAAAATCAAATTCTTGTAGAAATTGTTCTGAAGGACCTGCTGTATTTTTTGACTCTATAAAGTCATTTTCTATATGTCGTATCCCAAATTTCTCCTGAACTTCAGGGATCGCTTTGAAATCACTAAATGCCATGTTGTTATTCCTCAATAATGCTTCTACTCATCAAGAACTAATAATGCTTCTACTCATCAAGAACTATGATCGATCCTGTCTATGATTCTACCATATATTCGTTATATCCTCAATTAAAACTACATACCGATTCAAAAAAGTATTGACAATAAAACCTTAAACACCTTAAAATGGCATAACTCAATTTTTAAACTTTATGATTGCCACAACGTTACATAACATAATATTTCGCCATTACAAACTTGTGCATCTCAACTATATTGAAAAGGGAGTATTCCAGTGAAGAGTGATAAAAGTTCAGTGCCACTAATGGCAACGATCGTATTTGTGTGCATAGTTATGATAGGGATTCCTATCGCTTCTGCCGACCACCATGAAAACCCTAAAGCATCCATCAGTTATAGTCAAGACATCCGTCCCATAATAGCAAACAACTGTTTTGCCTGCCACGGACCAGATGAAAAGACCCGACAAGGAAACCTGCGACTTGACACGAAAGAAGGCGCGTTTTCTGATCCCAGTGGATACCCGATTCTCACTCCCAAGAAACCTGATGAGAGTGAACTCTATCTTAGAATCGTCTCTGATGACGATAACTATAAGATGCCACCCGCTGACTTCAACAAGACATTAACACCAGAACAGATAAACACTATAAAACAGTGGATTAACCAAGGCGCGAAATGGGAAGAACATTGGGCATTTACAGCACCTAATCGTCCAACACCACCCGATGTCAAAAATGCAAAATGGGTAAAAAATCCGATTGATGCGTTCATCCTGGCACGCCTGGAAAAAGAAGGTTTACAACCCGCACAAAAAGCAGATAAACGTTCTCTTATCCGTAGACTAAGTTTTGACCTAACCGGCTTACCACCGACGCTTGAAGAGATCCATAACTTCCTTAATGACGATACACCGAATGCTTATGAAACACTCATAAAAACCTATATGAAAAAACCAGAATACGGAGAACACATGGCACGTTTCTGGTTGGATGTTGCGCGTTATGGAGATACACACGGATTACATTTAGATAACTATCGCGAAATGTGGCCCTATAGAGATTGGGTCATTAAAGCGTTCAATGAAAATATGCCTTTTGATAAGTTCACGATTGAACAGTTGGCAGGGGATCTCCTACCAGAACCGACACTTGATCAACGCGTTGCTACCGGTTTCAACAGATGTCATGTTACAACAAGTGAAGGCGGTTCAATCGCGGAGGAATACTACGTCCGGTATGCCGTTGACAGAGTTAATACAACATCTACTGTCTGGATGGGTTTAACCGCTGGCTGCGCACAATGTCACGACCATAAATACGATCCAATTTCACAGAAAGAATACTATCAACTTTTCGCCTACTTCAACAATATCACAGAAAATGCCATGGACGGTAACCGTAAGGACTCACCCCCTGTCGTGAAGTTACCAACACCTGAACAGGCAGCACAACTTGCAAAATACGATGATCAGATTAAAGACTTAGATGCACAGAGTAAGGGACCGCTACCAAGTATTGATGCTGCTCAGACCGCTTGGGAAAATAGGATGCCGCGATGGACATTTATCAAGCCGAATGTCGTCCTCTCGCAAGGGGGTGCAACCCTTACAATCAATGAGGATAACTCTGTATTAGCAGGTGGGGCAAACCCAGATAAAGAGGTATATGAGATCATCGCAGAACTACCGGCAGGAAAATGGAGTGCTTTACGGTTAGAAGCTATGCCAGACAAATCTTTGCCCGGGAGCGGTATCGGTCGCAGCGATAATAGCAACGTAGTTATGACAGGATTCTCTGTTGATGTCGTCTCTCCATCAGATGCAGAACAGGTGCTTAATGACGCCAAGGGAGCAGCACAGAAGGCTAAAGAAGCAATTGAGAAAGCTGCCGAAGAAGCAAAGAAGGCTGCTGAGGAAGCAAAAGCCGCTGAAGAGGCAAAGAAGGCTGCTGAAGAGGCAAAAGCTGCCGAAGAAGCAAAGAAAGCTGCTGAAGAAGTGGAGCCCGCTGAAGAAATAGGTGAACAGAAAGATACTGCTGAACCTGTTGAAGATGCTTCACCGGAAAACGAAGAAAAGAAAGATGTTGAAAAACCTGATGAGGACGCTAAGTTAGATACGACTGAAAAGGCAGAAACGGATGAAAAGGTTGATACTGAAGCACCAGTTGAGCAGACAGAACCTGAAGCACCAGTTGAGCAAACAGAAACTGAAGCGGGGGAAGCAAAAAATACAGATGAAACAGATGAAGCTGCTGAACCTATTGAGGAAAAATCCCCTTGGACATCCGTTCCTATCGTGAAAGCATGGGCAGACAAGGAGCAAGCAAACGGAGATTTTGCTATTGCTAATGTCATTGATCAGAATCCTGAAACGGGCTGGGGATTAGAAAGCAATAATAATCGTGGCAATAGCCGACAAGCAATCTTCCTCGTTGCAAACCCATTCGGCACAGAAGGCGGATTGGTAAGGATACGTCTCAATCATGAATCTCAACATGCAAAGCACCATTTCGGCAGGTTTAGGATTGCGGTCACAAATGCACCAACAATCTATCCTATCGGTTCTAAAGTCTCCCTTGGTAACTGGCATTCTGTCGGTCCTTTCACTGCTGAACACGGTAACATCGCATTCTATAATGTGTATGAACCGGAAACCAAACCTGTAGATACGAAGGCTAAATTCACTATCGGTTCACAAGAATTGACGTGGAAACAGCAGACACATTGGCAGGACGGTCAGGTGCATAATGACATCGTTGGTGAAAACAGCGCAACATACCTCTATAGAAACATCACATCCGAAACCAAGCAGAAGGCAACACTGTATCTGAGTAGCAATGATGCGGTGAAGGTATGGGTAAATCAGACTGAGATGCTTGCCAGTAATGTCCAACGTGATGCTGCGCCAGATTCAGAAAAAGTCCAAATTCAGCTTAATCCCGGGAATAATGCGCTCCTACTAAAAGTCGTTAACTATTCCGGTCCGTCAGGTTTCTATTTCCGAATGGAATCTGATGAACCGATGGTAACTGCCAATGTCGTTGACACTATCGCGATTGATAGAGGAAAACGCAACGGAGACCAACAGACACAGATTCGGGAATACTACCGACGAAATGTTTCAACGGATGAAACGTTGAAAAAACTCTACGCGGATTTATCGGATACACAGAACAAAAGGAATTCACTCAACAATTCGCTTACGACAACATTGGTAATGCAAGAAAGGTCTGATCCGCGTGGTGCTTATATTCTGGAACGCGGTGCCTATCAACATCGTGGCGAGCAGGTATATCCGAGGGTTCCCGAAGTTTTACCACAAATGGTTAAAGGTGCGCCGCCAAATAGACTTTCATTAGCGAAGTGGTTGGTATCTCGTCAACATCCGTTGACTGCGCGTGTTACAATCAACCGTATCTGGCAAAATGTGTTTGGTGCAGGTATTGTCCGAACTTCAGAAGACTTCGGAACGCAAGGTACACCACCTACGCATCCTGAACTTCTTGATTGGCTTGCAACCGAGTTTGTGGATTCTGGATGGGACGTTCAATCCATGCTGACACTCATGTTGACTTCAGCGACCTATCAACAGAGTCCACATGTCACTTCTGAAAAGTTGGAACGTGATGCGGACAACCTCCTGTTATCCCGTGCCCCAAGGTACCGTTTTGATGCAGAAATCGTCCGTGATAATGTCCTTACACTTAGCGGATTGCTATATACACGTATTGGCGGACCGAGTGTCAAACCCCCACAACCGGGTGGATTATGGAAGGCTGTCGGGTTTACTGGATCTAACACAGATACCTTTAGGAAAGATGCCGGTTCAGATAAGGTACATCGTCGGAGTCTGTATACGTTCTGGAAGCGTACTGCACCGCCGCCTCAGATGAACATCCTTGATGCTCCGTCACGAGAAGCATGCACAATTCGCCGTGAACGGACAAACACGCCGATGCAAGCACTCATGTTAATGAACGATCCACAGTTCTTTGAAGCAGCCCGCGTTTTTGCTGAAAGAACGATTAGAGAGGGTGGTAATACACCTGAGGAACGGATAACTTACATGTTTGAGTTGGCAACTGCCCGCGAACCAAAACCTGCGGAAACTGCTCTGATATTAGAAACACTACAGGCACACACTGAAGAGATGAAAGCAGACCCTGAAGCAGCTAAAGAACTTATTGCTGTCGGTGAATCGAAACCTGATGAAAAATTAGACGCAGTTGAAGTTGCCACCTGGACGATGATTGCAAACCTTATCCTCAATCTGGACGAAGTCCTGAATAAGGGTTGATATATGGAGAGGGCGCGGACAGTAGTTCGCGCCTATTTTATTTTTGAAAGGAATCATATTATGAATAGTTTAGCAGCAAATATACCAGATCCCAACTTAGCAGCTGCCGTTAGAAAGACACTTGACTTAAGTTCAACAGATCCTATCCCACAAAAAAAGTTAGAAGAATTAGAGAAACTACATGCCGAAGAAAAAGGTATAAAAGACCTAACAGGACTGGAAAAGGCAACAAGTCTAAAAGTCTTAGAACTCCAAAAGAATCAGATCAGCAATATTACACCTCTGGCAGAATTGAAACAGTTAACTTATGTAGAGTTCTGGGACAATCAGATCAGTGATATTTCGCCTCTTTCAAATCTAACACAATTGACAAAATTAGGACTCGGTGAAAACAGCATCTCTGATATTACACCCCTGGTAGGATTGATAAAACTGACAGAAATGGGACTGTGGGACAATCAGATCAGCGACCTTAATCCGCTTAATAACCTAAAGCAGATACAGATATTGAACATCAGAAGGAATCAACTGATTGACCTTACACCACTTTCAAACTTAACTGAATTAACGCATTTATGGCTTAGTGGAAACCAAATCAGCGATATATCACCGTTTACCTGTTTGCAGCAATTGACACACTTGGCACTGGACCAGAATCAGATCACGGACATTAGCATAGTAGGGAACTTGACGAAGCTAAAACAGTTAAATATCAGAAACAACCCTATCCAAGATTTGAATTCACTCAACAGACTGACAAAACAGTTGCCTGATTTAGCACTGGGTACAAGAGAATAGAGGTACACAAAATGAAGAAAACCTTTCTCATGTTAACGTTACTTGTAGCTTTCCATATTCTTATGCCTACACACGCTGTGACAATTCCTGATGATAACTTAGCCAACGTTGTCCGGGCAGCACTCGGTTTGGGAAGCAACGATACTATTCCACCAGAAAAATTGGCAGCATTAAAGCAGCTGCATGGTTACAACAGCAACATAAAAGACCTAACAGGTTTGGAAAAAGCAACGAGTTTAAACATTTTACAACTTCGTAAAAATCAGGTCAGTGATCTCACACCGATCAGTGGATTAACAAAGTTAACTGAACTATCCCTCAAGGATAATCGAATCAGCGATCTCACACCGATCAGTGGATTAACAAAGTTAACAGTACTATCCCTCGGCGGAAACCGAATCAATGACATAAAACCGATCGCAAACTTAAAACAACTAAAAAAGTTATGGCTTTGGGGAAATCAGATTAGTGATATTATGCCAATCGGTGAACTGGCGCAATTGTCAGAGTTGTGGCTAAGCAATAATCAGATCACCGACATTACACCGCTCACAAACTTAACACAACTTACAGACTTGCGATTACAGGAGAATCAGATCACCGATATTAGACCGCTAATGGGTTTAATAAAACTGGAGAAACTACGACTTCATAACAACCAAATTGATGATATTACACCACTTAGAGACTTAACCCGGTTAAGAGAGTTGAATTTGGGTAGGAACCAAATTAGTGATATCACGAGTCTTCAAAATCTGCGGTATTTGACAGCATTATGGGTATGGAAAAATCAGATTAGCGACATCACACCCCTAACCAAATTAACAAGAATGCAGCAGTTATGGCTATACGCAAATGATATTGATGATATCACTCCCCTAAAATATATGAGGTTTTTAGAAGAACTGAGTCTTGGTCAAAACAGAATCAGCGATCTCACACCGATAGCTAAAGCTACACGGTTAAAAACACTGCATTTTGACAGAAACCAAATCACTGACATCAGTCTAATTGAAAAGTTTCCACGCTTAACAAGTTTGTATGTCAGTGAAAATCCAATTCAGGATATGGGACCGTATGAAAAGTTTCTTAAACAGAATGCAGATTTACAATCCGATATCCCAGCAGAAGGGGAATTTAATATTCAACCGCCACCTGCAAACAGATAGCAGGTAACTTTGACTGGATAGATCACTCATGAGAATTCATATACTACTGTTTACAATATCTCTTGTATTTCTCAGTACTGCATATAGTCAGAACGTATCAATACCGGATGCTAACTTAGCTGCCACTGTGCGTAAGGCACTTGATTTAGGACCAACGAATCCTATTCCGCAAAAGAAATTGGGAGAATTGGAGCAGCTGGATGCATCTAAAAGAGATATAAAAGACCTAACGGGACTGGAAGAAGCAACAGGATTAACGACTTTATTTCTCAGGGATAATCAAATCAGTGACATCACACCAATCGGATTCTTGCCGCATTTGACAAAATTAAACCTCCTGCATAATCAAATCAGTGACATCACGCCGCTTGTATTCTTGCCACAGCTAACGAAACTATACCTCATGGATAATCCAATCAGTGACATCACGCCACTCGCTAAATTAAAGCGGCTCACAATATTATCACTCTACCGCAATCAAATCAGTGACATTACGCCACTCACTAACTTGACACAGTTGACAGAACTATATCTTATGGATAATCAAATCAGTGACATCACGCCACTCACTAACTTGACACAGTTGCCAAACCTACATCTCGCGAATAATCAAATCAGGGACATCACACCGATTGCTGAATTGACAGGGCTCACAGAGTTATGGCTAACAGGAAATCAAATCCAAAACATCACGCCAATCACTGGTCTGCCGATACTAACTTCATTATTTATTGGTGACAATCCAATCGGCGATTTCGCTCCGCTTGCTAAATTGACACAGTTGACGAAGCTAAGTCTCTGGGGTGCCCAGGTTAGTGATCTCACCCCGCTTACTCACTTAACACAACTGACATCCCTAAATCTCTCACATAGTCAGATTGACATTAGGCAGCTCGCTAATCTGACCCAATTGAAAGAACTGACCCTCGTGCGCAATCAGTTCAGTGACATCGGACCACTCGCTAACTTGACACAACTTACAGTGCTGCGTCTTTCCCACAATGAAATCAGCGACATTGCTCCGCTTGCTAATTTAACACAACTTATAGTATTATGGCTCGAAAACAATGAAATCAGCGACATTACACCGCTTGCCAATTTAACACAACCTACAGAGTTATGGCTCAATAACAATGAAATCCGAGATATGAGTCCCCTCGAAGATTTAACAGGTCTAACGCGGTTAACTGTCAGCGGAAATCCGATTCAGGATATGGAACCACTTCAAAAACTACTGAAACGACTTCCGAATTTAAAATTAGATATTCAACCAGAGACACCGGATCCCACAATTCTTGATGTCAACTTAGCCAACGCTGTTCGGGAAGCACTCGGGCTGGGACGCAACGACATTATTCCGACAGAGAAGTTGCAAAAATTAGAGAAGCTGCATGCTTATAACAAAAAAATAAAAGACTTAACAGGACTGGAACAAGCAACCAATTTAATCATTTTGCAACTTCGCAAGAATCAGGTCAGTGATCTCACACCGCTTCGGAAATTAACACAATTAACAGGGTTATACCTGAAGGAGAATCGCATCAACGATCTCACACCTATCAGTGGTCTAACAAAGTTAACTGAACTCTCTCTCGGTGGAAATCAGATCACCGACATAAAATCGCTTGTTGATTTGAAACGACTGAAAAAGTTATGGGTTTGGGGAAATCAAATCAGTGATATTACGCCACTCAAGGAACTGCCGCAATTAACCCACTTATATCTCGGGGATAATCAGATTAGGAACATTACCCCGCTCACTAAATCTAAGAGATTAGTAGCGTTAAATCTTCAGAGGAATCAGATCAGTGACATCACACCACTTGCGGGGTTAACGAAGATGACAGACTTAGCACTCGGTGGGAACGAAATTAGGGACATCACACCACTCGCTGGTATGAAACATTTGGCTTGGATATGGATTTGGGGAAACCGAATTACTGACATTACACCACTTGCTAAGTTAACACAATTGACAATATTGCATCTTAACAGAAACCAGATCAGGGACATAAAACCACTTGAGGGATTAACTAAATTAAAAGAATTAGTGCTTTCTACTAATCAGATCAGTGATTTTAGCTATATTGAAACCCTGAAAAATCTAAACCGTTTATCTGTAAGACAAAATCCAATTCAGGATATGGGACCGCTTGAAAAATTGCTACAACAGATTCCAGACTTAGAAACGGATATACCGATACAATTGGAACTGAAAATACAACCACCACCTGCAAATAAGTGAACATTGTACAACACCAGATTACCAACAGAATGGTAAAGGAGTTAAATAATGGACCCGATTAAGGAATTTTTGAAACTTGAAACACGCCGCCAATTTTTTGGCAAATGTGCCATGGGACTCGGTGGTGCGGCACTTGCCTCAATGCTACCGAGCAGTATTGTCCAAGCCCTCGAACAACAAGCAGGAACACGAGTCGGTGGTTTACCAGAACTACCACATTTCGCACCGAAAGCAAAACGAGCAATCTACCTGTTTATGTCCGGGGCACCTTCACAAATGGACCTGTTTGACTACAAACCGACTATGGGTGAATGGTTTGATAAGGACCTACCAGAAACGGTTCGGATGGGACAACGTCTCACGACAATGACTTCAGGACAATCGCGTTTTCCAATAGCACCCTCCATCTTTGAATTCAAAAAGTATGATAATGGCAGCGATGGTGCATGGCTGAGCGAATTGTTACCGCATACCGCAACGATGGTAAAAGATATTGCCATCGTGAAATCGGTACACACGGAGGCGATTAACCACGACCCCGCCATCACTTTTGTCTGTACTGGCGATGAGACCCCTGGTAAACCGAGTCTCGGTGCCTGGCTCAGTTACGGACTCGGCAGTGAGAACCAAAACCTCCCCGCGTTTATCGTGATGAACGCGACTTGGAGCGGTCCGAAAGGTGCACAAGCACTCTATAACCGCCTCTGGGGTTCAGGCTTCTTACCATCCGAACATCAAGGTGTCTTGCTTCGTAGTCAAGGTGACCCGGTACTGTTCCTTTCAAATCCGAAGGGAATGAGTGAAAATGCACGAAAACGCATGTTAGACACACTCGTCAAACTCAACGAGGAAATCTATGAAGAGGTCGGTGATCCAGAAACACATGCACGTATCTCACAATATGAGATGGCATTCCGTATGCAATCCTCTGTTCCCGAACTCACCGATTTAAAGCAGGAATCAGACAAAGTTAAGGAGATGTACGGTCCTGAAGTTGATACCCCCGGTACCTTCGCCAATTGCTGTATTCTTGCACGTCGTATGATGGAACGTGATGTCCGCCTCGTTCAAATCTTCCATCGCGGCTGGGACCAGCACGGAGACCTACCTAAGAACATTCGAAATCAGGCACGCGACATTGATCAACCCGCCACTGCACTTGTTCAAGACCTGAAACAGCGCGGCATGCTTGATGATACGCTCGTTGTGTGGGGTGGGGAATTCGGACGTACTGTTTACTGTCAAGGTGCACTTAAGAAGGATAATTACGGACGCGATCATCACCCTAAGTGTTTCACAATGTGGATGACAGGAGCAGGAATTAAAGGCGGGATTGTCTATGGAGAAACAGATGATTTCAGTTACAACATCGTCAAAGACCCTGTCTCTGTCAGAGACCTAAACGCAACGATCCTAAACCAACTCGGTATTGACCATGAACGGTTGACCTTCAAATTCCAAGGACTTGACCATCGGTTGACTGGGGTTGAGGAAAAAGCACGGGTTGTTAATGAGATTTTGGCATAAACTCTGATTTTTACCTACAGGTCCGTTTATGGGCGTACTTGTAGGCAATATCAATAGACTTTACTATAGAAAAATTCGCAGAGACATAACTCTATGAAACATATTTCCATTCTTTTTGTTTTTCTTATAGTTTTTTTGAGTTGTTCATCTGACCAAGATGTGACAATACCGGATGCTAATTTAGCTGCTGCAGTACGGGAAGTACTTGGATTGAAACCGGACGATCCCATTCCCAGAACAGCACTTAATACTTTAGACGAACTTTCTGTCAGTCGAAAAGGTATAAAGGATATAACTGGACTTGAAAAGGCTAAGAACTTATCGTTGTTAAGACTTAGCGGCAATCAAATTGTAGACCTGACACAGCTTTCTGGATTGACTCAGTTGACTCGCTTATGGATCAACGATAACAAAATTGAAGACATAAAACCACTTTCTAAGTTGACGCAGCTAATAATCCTTGACCTAAATGACAATACAATTAACGATATTAAACATATTGCTAATTTGACAAGACTTAACAACTTACGTCTTAAGAGAAACCAAATCAGCGATATTACGCCACTCGCTGGGTTGACACAACTCAATTCCTTAGATATTAGTAGTAATCAGTTAAGCGACATCACCGCACTTTCCAACTTGACGAACCTGAAAATGTTAGAGCTCTGGGGTAATCAGATAAGTGACATCACGCCACTCGCTGAACTAACGCAATTGACGAAGTTAAGACTGAATTCAAATAAGATTAACGACATTGCGCCGCTTGCTAATTTAGCACAACTTGAACATTTGGAAATCTACGAAAACCAAATTAAGGACATCACAATTCTTGCTGAATTAACAGATCTAAAACATGTTGTACTTGCTTATAATCAAATCAGTGACATTACGCCGCTTATTCCATCACTTACGGGATTAACACAACTGGAACACTTAGACCTTGATGGTAATAGAATTAGTGACATTAAACCGATATCTGATCTGACAAGGCTTAACAATCTAAGTCTTGCATTTAATAAAATCAATGATATAACACCACTTTCTAATCTGATTGAACTGAAAACGTTAGATCTTAGATACAATCCAATAAAGGACATTACTATACTAAGAGGGTTAACACAACTCACTAAATTGCAACTCGTATCTAACCAGCTTAGTAACATTGCACCTATCTCTGAATTAACACAGTTGACAGAATTATGGTTGAACGACAACCAGATTAAAGATATTACGCCACTCAATAATATGACACACCTAAAAATCTTGGAACTTAGAAATAATCAAATCAATAATATAAGTCTTGTAGAGAAGTTTCAGAAGTTAGAACGTCTACATGTGAAGGGAAATCCGATTGAGGATATGCAACCGCTTCGCAACCTTCTGTTTCAACTGCCTTATATGAGGTTAGACATTCATGCACAACTTGCAGATACGACTTTCCAGGATCCGACAATACCGGATCTCCGTTTAGCAGTTGCGGTGCGAAAAGCACTCGGTTTAGCACATAGTGAACTCATCCCGCCTAAAAGGTTAGTAGAATTAAAGCATCTGCATGCCACTAACATCGGTATAACAGACTTAACAGGACTGGAAAAGGCAACAGAATTAACAACCTTATATCTATATGGAAACCAAATCAAAGATATCACACCGCTTGTTGGACTAACACAGTTGACGCACTTAGGACTTGAACATAATCAAATCAAAGACATTTCACCACTTACGGATCTGAAAATGTTGATAAGTCTGCAGTTAAATCGGAATCAGATCAGTGACATCACTCCACTCAGCGGATTGACGCGACTTACAGAATTATGGCTTACCGACAATCAAATCAAGGCAATTAAACCACTCGCAAACCTGACTCAGTTGAAAAAGTTATACTTATCAAAGAATCGCATCAACGATACACTTCCTTTAGAGAACTTTACGAGACTTGAGCACTTATTCATAAAGGAAAATCCGATTCAAGATATGAGACCGATCCAGAATCTTCTAAAACAGCAACCTGATCTGGAACTGGATATTGAAGTGCCACCAGATGAGTAAAGCATAGCGATGTCTCTAATCCGTATGGCAGATATGGCGGGCTGGATCATCGGGTAACAGGCGTTGAGGAAAAAGCGCGGGTTGTTAATGAGATATTAGCTTAAAGGTTGTGCATCACAAGTCATAATAAGGTTAGGAGAAATGTTGACAACTGATACTAAGAAACAGAATATGTATTTTGACAAAAACCAATACACCCTAAGGGAGTATCATGAAAAAACATTTGGTTTTGATGTTTGTATTCACACTTTTGACACTTCCAATTTATTTAGGAACAATAGCAATAGCGGATATTACACAATGGCATTTACCAGAGCTTGCGTTTGCGCGTCTGAGTAAAGGACC
Source organism: Candidatus Poribacteria bacterium (assembly GCA_022824835.1). Taxonomy (GTDB): domain Bacteria; phylum Poribacteria; class WGA-4E; order WGA-4E; family WGA-3G; genus MSPOR6. The sequence continues at coordinate 52,628 of JAJDZB010000081.1, forward strand.
TATAAAGGATATTATAGCGTATTCTCCAGATGGAAAACATCTGGCAGTCGCGAGTGAGATAGGTGTATGGATATACGATGCACAGACCGGTATTGAACAAGCACTCATCCCAGCTGCGCAGGGAAATGTAATCCGACGTATTGCTTTTAGTCCAAGTGGACACACGCTTGCAGTGATAGGAGATATGAGAGAAATACAACTGTGGGATTACCGCTCACAGACATTGAAAGGCTCACTCGCCAAAAGCGGGCACTATCCATCAATAGTTGTTTTTAGTCCTGATGGACACACTATTGCAAGTACGGAGGCAAGTCAGTCGGCAGAATTATGGGATGTGATGACAATGAAGCACAAGTGCCCACTTGAAGGTAGCATTGATACCCAAGACAATGAAGGTAACGAGTCTTTCAGTGTTGCTTACAGTCCTGATGGAAACGCGTTCGCTATTGGGTCTGAAGACGGCACCATCCGATTGTGGGATACGACGACTGGGAAACTTAAGCATACATTCATTGGAGACATTGCAGCATCAGGAAGTTTCTGCTTTAGTCCTGATGGCAAGACAATCGCTGCGCGAAGTTTCACAAATACATTATGGCTATGGGATACAACAACAGGGAGACATAAAAATACTTTTGAATACAATGTGAGCGGAGATAACATAGCCTATAACCCAGATGGAGAGACAATTGCTATAATAGCTTATGGCACTGTCCTCCTATTGGATGCCACAACAGGGGCACAAAAAAGCAAAATTGGAATCGGTGTAAAAAACACTTTTACGTTTAGTCCTGATGGTACCACAATTGCTGCAGTAGTTAAGAATGGCATAGTACAAGTGTGGGATACGAAAGGAGGTGTTCCCATCGTATTTGGATATGAAGAAGAAACACGTGTGAGACTTGAAGTACCCATAGCAACAGGCAAACACATATACACGTTTGAATGTGTAGACTCGGTGGAGGGTATTCTGTTTAGTCCTGATGGAGATACACTGACTACGTTGAGTAAGAATGACACAGTGCAGGTATGGAATACAGAAACAGGAGATCTCAAATACACCCTTGAACATGCCAGCAAAAGTCAAAAAAATGATGAATAAAACATGGAGCAAAACCATCAATGGATCCAAAGCATAACATATAACACTAAGGGAGATATAATTGCTACAGGTACAGAAAGTTTAGGTAGTTTGCTAACGTTGTGGGATGCGCTAATAGGAGACCCTTTGCAAACTATCCTAACATCAATCATTAACTCACACGCGGGTCTATGGCAATGCGGATAACATCTTGATGGAATGCATGTGCAAAAGCATCGTCAATCTCAGACAATGGATATATTTTTCCGATGAGTTCTGCAAATGGGTAACGAGTCCGATTCTTCTCTACAAAACCCAAAGCCGTTTTTAGCACGGTATGATGATAATTGTGAACACCTTGCAGCGTAATACACTTCGTAACCAGTTGATGAACATTAAATGGAATGTTCTCCAGTGGGTAAACATATCCGAGCGTCAAACATCTGCCACCGATTGCTAACCAGTCAATCATATCAGGCAGTGCGGACGGTGCGCCACTGACTTCAACTGCAAGGTCAATGCCGCGTCCATCCGTTACTTCGTTCAGGATAGTTGTAATATCTTCAGCAGATGTAGTGTCTGCGTTAAGCGTATGTGTTGCCCCAAACTGTTCAGCCATCTGTAAACGAAATGCGTTTTTGTCTACAATAGCAACAGTTTCGTAACCTTTCTCCCGCAAATAGCATCCTGCGTAAATACCTAACGTCCCCGCACCGTGGATAATGGCAGTCTCGCCTGGAAATGTACCAACTGTTTCTAAACCGTTTATGACTGTTGCCAGCGCACAATTTATAGGGGCTGCTTCGGTATCTTGAATCGTATCGGGAATTCTGTAGATTGTTGTTCCAGCTTTCAGCTGAATATACGAGGCAAAACCGCCGGATAACGCATCCTCACCGATGCACTGTGCGTGTCCGTATTTGAACATCGTTTCGCATTTCTGCGGGAGTTTTTTGGTTACACAATAATGACATGCCTCGCAAGAAGTTGTCAGGCTCCAGACAATTCTATCCCCCACTTGAAGTCGTTCCCCTTCAGCAGAATGTAAGTCAGTAGGCGCAGCAACAGTTCCGGCTGCTTCATGTCCGAGCACACATGGCACATCTGCACCGCGTCTGCCTGATACAGTATGTAGGTCTGAACCGCAAATGGTTGCTAAGTTGACACGCACAAGAACAGTGTTTGCTGAAACCTTTACAGGTACTTCACAAATCTCAAATGGTGTGTCCACACCGTGAAATAGAGCAATCTGTGCAACTTCCTGTCCGTTTTCTTGCATTTATATTTCCTATCCTAAAGAATTGTGTCAGTTAAAAATTGTCAGTTAAAAATTGAATGTGTTGGTGTTCACATATATTTACTTTTTCATCTATTAACAGAATATCCCGAATTGTGCTACATTTTACTTGCCACGTCAAGCATTATTTTGTATAATTTGTGAACAACATATTTAGTACATCTTATGACATTGAATTCTCTATGCACACCCTTCACTTAAACGAGCATCGCCGAAGGAGTTAACGAATGGACCCAATTAAGGAATATCTAAAACTTGAAACACGCCGCCAATTTTTCGGGAAATGTGCAGTTGGACTTGGCGGTGCTGCACTTGCTTCATTACTGCCGACCTCAATTGTGAACGCACTGGATCAACAAGCACCAACAATGACTGGCGGTTTACCCAGTCTGCCGCACTTTGCCCCAAAGGCAAAACGCGCTATCTACCTTTTTATGTCCGGTGCACCATCACAGATGGACATGTTCGACTACAAACCGACGATGGGAGAGTGGTTTGACAAAGACCTTCCAGAAACCGTTCGGATGGGACAACGTCTCACAACAATGACTTCGGGACAATCGCGTTTTCCAATCGCACCCTCCATCTTCGAATTCAAAAAGTACGATAACGGCAATGAAGGCGCATGGTTGAGCGAATTGTTACCGCATACTGCAACGATGGTAAAGGACATCGCCATTGTCAAAAGCCTTCACACCGATGCGATTAATCATGATCCCGCAATCACCTTCGTCTGCACAGGTGATGAAACACCTGGAAAACCGAGTCTTGGCGCATGGCTCAGTTACGGGTTAGGCACTGAAAACAGAAACCTACCCTCATTTATCGTCATGAACGCAACATGGACAGGTAGAAAGTCAGCACAAGCACTCTATAACAGACTTTGGGGATCGGGATTCCTACCCTCCGAACATCAGGGTGTACTACTTCGTAGTCAAGGTGATCCAGTACTTTTTCTTTCAAACCCGAAAGGGATGAGTGAAAAGGCACGCAAACGGATGCTGGATACCCTCGTCAAACTCAACGAAGAAATTTATGAGGAGGTCGGTGATCCAGAAACGCATGCACGCATTTCACAATATGAGATGGCATTCCGCATGCAGTCTTCTGTTCCCGAACTCACTGATCTAAATCAAGAATCAGACAAAGTCAAAGAGATGTATGGTCCTGATGTCAACAAACCCGGCACATTTGCACACTGCTGCATCCTTGCACGTCGTATGATGGAACGTGATGTCCGTCTTGTTCAGATATTCCATCGTGGTTGGGACCAACACGGGAATCTACCAAACGACATCCGTAATCAGTGTCGTGATATTGACCAACCCGCAACCGCACTCGTTCAAGACCTGAAACAACGGGGGATGCTTGACGATACGCTTGTTGTGTGGGGTGGCGAATTCGGACGTACCGTTTACTGTCAAGGTGCACTCAAGAAGGACAACTATGGACGCGACCATCATCCGAAATGCTTCACAATGTGGATGGCGGGTGGCGGCATAAAAGGTGGGATTGTGTATGGTGAAACAGATGACTTCAGCTACAACGTCATCAAAGACCCTGTCTCTGTCCGAGACCTAAACGCTACCATTCTCAATCAACTCGGTATTGACCACGAAAGGTTGACCTATAAATTCCAAGGACTTGACCATAGATTAACTGGGGTCGAGGAAAAAGCGAGCGTCGTTAATGAGATTTTGGTATAACCGAGGCATTTAGGTGTATGGAGTTGAAATGCAAGTTTACCATGCCACCGATCAAACTCTTGATGCAGATACATTCCTCTCTATTTTGCAGGATGATTATGAAGGCGTCTTTTTGACAAATTGTATAATTGAGGGAGACATCGTCTTTTCAACCGAATCCAGTGAACAATCCGTTGTGGATAAAGAGATTGTTTGCATAGGTAGCACATTTAAAGGCAGCGTCAAATTCGAAAAAACCGATTTTCAGAAAGAGGTCTTTTTCGGTAATTGTGTTTTTCAAGATGCAATCTACTTTCGTAATAATGTGTTCCAAAATTCTTGTGATTTTGGAGAAACGAAATTTGAAGGACCTGCCCTCTTTCGTGGCACAACTTTTTCTGGGAAGGCATGTTTCCGGCAGAGTAGTTTCCTACAAGTCGCCGATTTCAGCGAGGCACAATTTCAGGAAAACGGTGTTTTCAGACATGCGATATTCCAAGACGCTGCCCATTTCAGCAACGCCTTTTTTGGCACAGAATTAGACTGCATGCAAACACGTTTCTCCGAAGCAACACTGTTTAATCATTCAAGATTTCTCGGAAAAATTGACTTCACCTCAGCGAGGTTCGCTGTCGCAGCCTCCTTTCGAAACGTGAGTTTTAATTCAGACACGATATGGCAGTGGTTGCGGAACAAATTTACGCATCAACCAGAGCAACCAACAGAATTCTATTTGGATAACGAAGATATTAATGGCGTTTCAAATCCATTTTTCAAACGTTATGTCTCAGATCAACTCTTCATACGCGCCTTTAAAGAGGTACATCCATTTTGGGCAATAGTCTGGCGATGGAGTTCAGATTATGGTCGTAGTCTTGCACTTTGGGCACTCTGGTCACTGCTGATTGCCCTCTCGTTCTCATTGGTGTATATGGCAGCACCGGCATGGTTGCCAGAATGGCTACGGGAAGTGATGCCACAATTCCATCAAGTGACTGGCGACCAGGCAGATGAACCTTTAACGTTTTGGAAATCCTTTTACTTCAGCATTGTAACCTTTACCACATTAGGATTCGGAGATGTGGTTGCAGATAATACTTCCGCGCGCATCCTTGTTACACTTGAAGTCATTTTCGGATATATTATGCTCGGAGGACTGATCAGTATTTTTGCCAACAAACTTGCCAGTCGGAGTTAATGTTATTCTTCCAGAAGATGAAACTTTTAATCCTCTGCAAGGTGTTTTTCCTTAGTCTGTTTTTCATTATACCGTTTTCTGGTATCTATGAGAGTCCAGATAGAAAAACTGATGCCTATTAAACCAAGAATTGAACCTGTGATGATAATTGCTGCAGTCATTTGATTAATCCTCATTCGACAACTAATCTGGTGTGTCGACTATTATGCGATCTGGTCTATTTAGAAATTCTATCATACACAATAAAATGGAAATTCTTCCAACTTAGGTCATCAGAATCAACCGTTTATAATATAATACCATATTCCACAGAGAGAATCAAGAAATACAAAGTACGGCACACGGAGTGTGCCTACTACTGTAACGCAGGCAACCCAGCAACAATATTCACCGTCTCCAAGCTCACAGAAATCACCTGTCTAAGCAACTGCACAATATACTGCGGATCATCTGCACGGTTCGGGTCGTTGACGATGCCGCTGCGTTTGTCAGTTTTGACGCAATACTGATTGATGACCCATTCCAACGCGGAACGGGTGCCGAGCCGATATTCAAACGCTTTTGCAGGGATACCGTCAAGTGTGAGAAAATCATTATAGATGAGGAAGGTTTTGTCTTTGGCAAGCTTCATCTTCTCAACTTTCCAGTTGAGCGGGACATTTGGATTCTGAACTAACTTGAGGTTATCATATTCGGGTTGGGATTCGTAGTTGACGTGAATGTCTGCTAACCGCGCGCCTGCGTTGGCAAATCCCCAAAAATCTGGTGCAAACGGGATATGCGGTAGATCGCGTTTGAGGTTCGCCTGATACTTTTCACGATACTCCGGATGATGCAGGATGCCGTAGGTATAGTGGAAGATGTCCCACTTGCTGATGGAGTCGTCTTTGTAGTGTGTACGGAATTGTGTTAATGCCCAATCGGTGATGTTCTCTTTTCGATTTGTGCCATCTTCGTCATAGGTGTAGAAGGGGAAGCATTGAGAATCGCCTGTAAGATGGAGATCTGGTATAACGTTAACCATTAGAGTCTGAAAAACTTTACCCCCTATTCCATTGACACAAATTACCTGATTTTCTTTTTCAATATCCAGGGTAGGAAAGATTGAAGGGAAGGAAGATATCTCATCGTTCATTATTGAATCAAAAAACAGATTAGTTTTAGTGAATGGACGATAGAGTGAGTTTCTTAATTTCTGTTCAGAAAATTCAGCTATATTGTCTCGCATCAATTCCCGTTTTAAGTTACGACTCCACTTGATTTTTGTGTCGTCAGACAACAAAAAATTATCAAGTGCGACTTCTCTGTTCGTTCTTTGATTCCAACGAATGACTTCTGCATTGTAAATTTCAATCATTTTACTTATATTATCAGTAAGAACATTTCGTTGAAAGTTGTAAACCCATCTATCACGACTTGTATTAATGCCAAGGTTATAGGTCTTAAAGATTACAGTCACTGGTGCAGTACTTTTTACTTTTGCTTCCTTACTACCCATTGGTATGAAAGTGTCAAACTCGGCGTGGAGTCCTTCGGTGAGCCATGTATGTCGTTTGTCGGGTGTTATCTTTTTCCATTCAATGTTTTGGTAATGTTGCTTTGAATCAAGATAGTTATACTTATCTTCTTTTCGCCAAAATTCATCAACGCGAGCGTAGAAGACTTCAGCAGTTCTTGAAGCATCTTTTTGGGAATTCTTTTTCACGAAAAGATTAATGCTTACACCTATCTGAATTCCAAATACATTGTGTGTTGTTCCAGATAATTTCGGATTCTTACGAACATTTCCACTCAGATCAAGTATGTAAATCGCGTCAAAATCTGCTGCAAGATGACTTCGCATCCCATCAAACGCGATGCCGTCGAGAAACCCGTTATTTGTAATAAAAGCAACAACACCTTCTTCTTCAATCCTATCTGTTGCCCAACGTATTGCCTTGACATAAGGATCGGAGAGTTTATTTCTCAAAGTTGCTTTAGAATCTTTTACATAAGTTTCAGCAACCCGTTTATCCATCGTCTCATATTTGCGATTTTTGTTGTTGTCATTCTCGTTGACCTGCCCTGCATTGTAAGGTGGATTGCCGATGACCACAAACATCGGTGTCTGCTTCTGCTTCTCAACGCGTTCCGTATTTTCAGGCGCGAATAAGGTCATTTGCCGTTCCTCTGCCACCTCAAACGTATCTACAAGACAGATGCCCTCAAAAGCAGCGTATCGGTTCGTGGCAGTGAAAAACTGATGTTCTATGTTGAGACTGGCGATATAGTATGGCAGGAGCATCACCTCATTGCACTGCAGTTCTGGCGGGTCGGCAGTGTATTTCCGTTCTAACGCAATCGGATCAAGTTCCTGCATAATGCGGACAATGAAGTTGCCGGTGCCGACAAACGGGTCAATGATATGCACACCACTATCAGACATAGAACGTCCGAATTCTGCCTGCAAGATGTGTTCAACACTTTTCACCATAAAATCCACAATCGGTTGCGGTGTGTAGACAATGCCGTGTGTGTCTGCAACCTTCACAGAGAAACCTTGAAAAAACTGTTCATAAACGGTATTCAAAAATCCCTGCTTCTGTGAGAAGTCGGTAATTGTGAGGGCGGTTTTCTCTATTGCCACGTAAAATGGGTTTAAAGGACGCAGAAATTCAGAGCGGTTGAGGGTGCGTTCGGTTAGCACGTCAATAACATTCTCAATCTCGCGTGCGATGATATTCCTTCGTGTAAAGTCGCGGTTATCAAAGATAGTGGCGAAAATCCGTTCAGTTAGCAGATGTTGGATAAGCATCTCCTCAACTGCTGCGATGGATAAATTCGGGTTGATAGCAGTTTGGCACTGCTGATGAAATTTGGAGAACGCGTCATGAAAATGTGGATTGTTCTGACGCTCAGTTTCTATTAACGCCGCCAGTTTCTCACCGAGTTTGGGGACAATCTCTCTGAACTCCGCAACCGCTGCATGCCATGCCGAGATGTTCTCTTCACGATACGCAAAGAAAGTTTGGAGTACGTGGACAAGGTTTTGCGAATCGGTGATGTCTAAGTCAAGCTGTAGCTGCCCGTTTTGATAGAGCAGTGCATGTGTCGGTGATTGCAGCACAATGTTTTTAGAGGGGTAACCTGCCGCGAATTTTTTGTTTGCCTCAATGTATAGGTCGTCCTGTGTATCCTTTGCTTCCCAATACCCGTGCGGTAACCCGTAAGCGTCAACGACTTCACCATCGGGAGTGATACGTCTGTTGTCTGCGGTATGGAGTGTCTTTTCGCAAAGGAGTGTAAAGTTGGATTGCCCGCAATAGTGTTGGAGTAGACTTTGGAATGCGGCGCGGACACTACCCTCATTCTCTGCACCGAGTTGTGCGTATTCTTCAAGTTCTGCGTAATAAGTTTTGATCGGTTTATGTGTAGTTTTGATGTTCACTTCGGGCATGGTGTCCCCTTTATGTTACTGATGCTTGGTCCAACGCTAATTATATGTGAATTGGTCTGTGATTGCAAGAAATAAGTCTCAAAGGTTGCGTAAAGTTATTGTCACTATAAATATCAATTTTGGGATTTCATAAGTTCTTAATAGTAGTAGGCACTCTCCGAGTGCCGTCTCTTATGATAGTAGTAGGCACTCTCCGAGTGCCGTCTCTTATGAAACAAGCCGACAAAATACTTATACACCCGTCTCTAATCCAGGACTATTTATGGTGAAAAATAAGAATCATACCATTTCCAATTGACATTCAAGTGTGTTATGATATAATGACATAAATTTGATAAATAGTTAGGATCTTCAAAACATAGTATGATAGTATAATGCATAAGTGACAATTATGAAAAAACTAAGAGCAGTCATTGTCGGGGCAGGATGGTCAGCAGAGGGACATACAAAAGCATTTCAACATTACGGTGTTGAAGTCCTCGCTATCTGTGCACGTAAACCGGATATCGTCCAAAAAGTCGCATCAAACTTAGGTGTGCCAGATGCTTCCATAGACTGGCGAGAAAGTCTGTTAGAACATAAACCGGACATCGTAGCAGTAACAACACCTGCTATCCTACGAACAGAGGTGATTGAATTAGCAGTCGAACTCGGTTGTCATATTATCTGCGAAAAACCGTTAGCACTCAACGCAGAAACGGCTAGACATATCTATAGCCTTATCAAAGACACAGATTTAAAACACGCATTCGCCGCAACACATCTATACGATCCCACTAACGCCTTCGTGCGTGAATTGCTAACGCAGCAGAAAGTCATCGGAGATATAACGGCTGTTGACATCGGCTACACCCGCAGAATTCATAATCCTCAATCTTCAGATAGGGTTAAACCGTGGAACTGGATGAGCTCTTTAGCGCACGGTGGTGGTGCTTTAAACAACGGACTCACCCACAGACTCGGCATGCTTGAACGGATGACTGGCATGAAAGTTACCGCCGCTGTCGGTGAAGCGAAAATATACCCCCATAAAGCACCCGTTGTACCCGAAATTCGTGACTTTCGGGTGTGGCGCAGAGAGATGATTCCTAAAGAAGAAGCAGCAAAACTTGAATGGAGAACATGTGATGCTGAATGGGATTACTCCGCATTTTTCAAACTCGGCAAACCAAATCCCGATACCGGTAATTCTATACTTGTAACAATGCGAACGCATCCAGGGGTGCCATCTCATAGACCTACAGGTGGCTGGTTTTTCTACGGCACGCAAGGAACACTCGTCGGAAGAGGCGGACATATCCTACATCCTATCACCAAACACATCGGTGAGGAAACTGAAGAACTGCACGTTCCGCAGAATCTAATTGATGATTTTCCTCAAATCGGAGACGAGATACAAAACAAATGGACATCACTTGTCCGCGATTTCCTCGCAGATATTGAAGGACGACCACACGACTCGTATCTGACGTTTCATGATGGATTACGGTATCAGATCGCTATTGATGCTATACGTGAAAGTAAGGGATGGGCTCAGTTGACGCACACATAATAGCACTTGGGTCTGTTAACAGAGGATACACTACCAACAGATAGGTGAGTATAACAAAGCTATAGATGACTGCAGAGGCATTCAATTGTCTATTTTTCGATCGAATTTTCACCCACCAAGCCCGGTAAGTTCGGTTTCCTAACCGAACCTACCAGGGGTGTTCAGATATTTTTAGATTTTACTATAATACAAAAGGAAAGGAAATATTATGGCAAGAGTACCAATTGGTTTAGAGTTATTTTCTGTTCGTAATGAATTAGCAGAGAATGCACGCGATACAATAAAAGCTGTCGCAGAAATGGGATATGAAGGTGTAGAATTTGCTGGCCCACCACAGCATCCCGCCGAAGAATTGAAAGGGTATCTGGACGAATTCGGTTTAGTCTGCTGTGGTTGGCACACGCCATTCAACCTCGTTCAAGAAGACACACTCGCTGATACCATCGAATTTAACAAAATACTTGAGAATCGTTATGTCATCGTTCCAGGAATTCCAGGCAATTTACGTGAATCGCGCGCGGATTGGCTAAAGTTAGCCGATTTTTTCAATGAACTCGCCGATAAACTGGAACCGCACGGTATGGTAACAGGCTATCATAACCATCATGTAGAATTCTCTCCACTTGACGGTGAGATTCAGTGGGATACCTTCTTTGGAAATACGAACAATGGTGTAGTGATGCAATTGGATATGGGTAACGCCCTCAGTGGTGGTGCAGACCTTGTTGCAATTCTGAAGAAATATCCAGGTCGCGCAGGCACAGTGCATCTAAAACCTTATACCTTATCTGAAGATGAAGCAGATCGGCATAAAGGTTTTCGTCCAATTATCGGAGAAGATAGCGTGCCGTGGGAAGAAATTTTCAATATCTGTGAAACAACAGGTGGCACGCAATGGTATATCGTTGAATACGAAAGCGATGCTTATCCCCCATTAGAAGCTGTTGAACGATGTCTGAAAGCACTAAAAGCGATGGAGAAATAAAAAGATCATCTACTGAAGCATATCTAAACCATTTAGAGAAATTTTCATTTTTTTTTCAGATTATGCACGTTTTCAGCATTCAAGTTACGTCTTTAAAAGTCAGATGATTAAAACAATCGTTCTGTATAACGATTATGGTGAAGTTTGAAAATAATTACACACTTTCGGACCACGGTAGGTGCGGTTTCCCAACCGCACTGGTACAGACTGTATAATTAATTCAAAAATTTACTATAAATTCAATGTCTGAAAACCTAATGGAGAAAAAAATGATAAGCAGATTTAAACACGCCATCGTAGTTCTATTCCTTCTTTGCAATTTCTCTTATGCTTTCGCTGCACCACCTGAAGTAACACGTTTTACATTAAGCAACGGTATTAAGGTTGTCAATCTCTACGTTGAGAATTCCCAATTTATGGGGATTTGCAGTTACTTGCCTCTTGGACTTGCTGCGGATGGAAAAGCAAAGACACAGTGGAGCCATCTAATTGAACACTTGACAATCCGAACCACAGGTTCCGTTGATTTCAAAACAAGTAACGCTGAGACAATGGCAGATAACATGCGTTTGGATTTTAGCGGTAACACCGAAAACTGGACAGATGGCTTAAAACTACATGCACAATGGCTTTCTGGATTACCGTTTTCAGCAGAGAGCTTAACCGAAGAATTACCGAAGGCATTGTCCGAGATTAAGGTTACTGAAGCCAGATTAGCGACTCACAAATGGGCATTCGCTGCATGGAATCAAGTTTTTAGACATGGTGAAACAACCATATCAATGCGCGGTGATGTTCAATCAGCACAGTTACATGAATTACAAGAATACCGAGATCAACACTTAATTCAGGCAGATCGGGTGCTTATGTGTGTCACCGGTGGTGTTAAGGCAGAAACACTACAGGCAGCAATGGAAAAACAACTCGGATCCATCAAACTAACCGCAAAAACACTTCCACCAGCAACATCAACGGCGGATACAGCAAAAGACCAAGTTGTCCCTTGGGATATCAACGTAACCCACTACATAGAATCTTACGCGATACCCAACGTTGAGCATAAAGACTACCCAGTCCTCTATATGGCGAGTCTGCTTTTGCGGATAGCTTGCATGCAAGATGCACAATTGAAGGAATTGACTGGATTCTCTATCAGTGGGGTTGAACTGATCACACCTGAACAGAGATACTTATACATCAGTGCTTCGCTCAAACCGGATACAGATATAGAAAAGGTTAAGGATCGGATTAGTGCCTTGATAAACCAACTCAAGCAACCTGAGCACAACGCGATGGTGCCGATGTACGCACTGAATTTTTCAATGCAACTCGGTTCGCCTCCAGATTTAGCAATACTAATGCAACAGAAACCGATAGGTATTACTGAAGATATGATGCTCGGAAATATCGGTTTACAGTGGGGTATGTTTGAATATCAATATGGTGATGCCTTACCCAAGCTTGCAAAAGACCTTGCAAAAGTCTCCGCGGATGATGTTGCCGATGTTGTTAATCGGTATTTGACGGAAGATAAGCGGATGACATTGCTTCTCAAGTCTCCTGCGTTGAAGTGATATGCGGCATTAGTGGTTTGTCCAAGTTAAACTTGTAGGTCGGGTAGAGCGAAGCGAAACCCGACAAATGCCAAACGCGCATTTGACGTTGATTTGGACAGGATACACACAATCATTACGTGTCGCCAGTTAATATTTTAATGGCGTTCCTCTACCCGACCTACCTATTTAGTTTGGACTATCTAATAAAGGGTTCTGATGGAGAAGAATGACGTTCAGTTGATTCACAGCATCTTGTCTGGTAATGATGAGGCGTTCAGCACTTTGGTTCAAAAATACCAAAAGAGTGTTCACGCCCTCGCCTGGCGGAAGATAGGGGATTTTCACTATGCTGAGGAAATTACACAAGACACCTTCCTTCAAGTATATGAGAAACTCTCAACACTTAAGAATCCCAATCAATTTGCGGGGTGGCTCTATGTAATTACAAATAATCTATGCAACGATTGGCATCGTAAGAAGAAACCGGCGATGCAGCTGCTGGAGAACGTTTCTGTGAAAGCAGTAGATCAAATGTCCTATGAACGTTATATATTAGAACAACGCGAGACAGAAGCATCAGAAACTCGGCATGAAATTGTCAAGAAACTTCTGAAAAAATTACCAGAGAGCGAACGGACTGTGGTGACACTATATTATCTTGGTGAAATGTCCGCAAAAGAAATTAGCAAGTTCATTGGGGTATCAGTGAATACGATTACAAGTCGGCTCCAACGTGCGCGAGAACGTTTACAAACGTCAGAAGAACTCTTGATTAACGAAACTCTTGGTGGCTGGCAATTGCCTGGTAACATTCTTGAAAACATCATGCGGGGAATTGCTGACATAGAACCGCGAGTTTCTCCGACCGGAAAACCGTTCCTGCCATGGATGTCTTTGGGTGCAGCTACGGTTCTGATTATATTACTACTCGGTGTAGGTCATCAATACCTTGTCAGATTCCAGCGACCTTATAATTTTGAAGCAACAACCGAGCCTACTATTGAAATTGTTGATGCTGCTGTCGTTCTTGAAACCACAGCAAAACCGGCAGTACGAAATCAGAACGGACAAGCTGCTAACACAGGTGAAAACAGCAGTACTGGAGAGCAAGTCTCTGAGGAAGTCTTAGCACCTAATGCGTTAGAGAACTTCACGCATCTGTTTACTTCTAATACTGCACCTAAAGTAACACGTTTTACATTAAGCAACGGTATCCGGGTTGTCAACCTCCATGTCAATAATTCCACGGATGTCGGTATCTTCAGTTATCTACCCCTTGGACTCGCCACTGACGGAAAAGCGAGGGCATATTGGAGCCATCTCATCAATCACTTAACAGTCGGAACCATGAGACCGATTGACTATAAGACGATTGGTGCAGAAACATTGGCTGACAATATACGCTTAGATTTTATCAGCAACATTGACAACTGGACACAAGGTTTGAAACGTCATGCTAAATGGTTTTCTGAATTACCTTTTTCAGCAGAAAGTCTCGCTGAAGCACGTTCTAATGCTTTGCGTCAGTTTGACTATATAGAAAAGAACTTAGTAACACATAAATTGGCTTATGCTGCGTGGAACCAGGTCTTTCGGCATGGTGAAACCGATATAGCGATGCGAGCAGGCATTCAATCGGCGCAACTCAGTGAACTCCAAGCGTATCGCGACCAGCATTTAATTCAATCAGATCAAATCCTTTTGTGTGTCATTGGTAGTATTAACCCCGACACACTGAAAGATGCTATGGAGAAACAACTCGGCGTTATCAATCTAACCGAGAAAACGCTCCCGCACCCAACAGTCCGTCCAGAGATCGCGAAAGATCAAAGTGCTACTTGGGATATCAACGTAACCCACTATATGGAAACCTACGAGATACCACACTCTAAGGACAAAGACTATCCAGCATTGTATATGGCAAGTACGCTTCTTAGTTTAGTATTCATGCAGGATACGCAATTGAAAGAATTGATAGGTCATATTTTCTGTAACCTTGACTTGATCACGCCTGAACAGACTTACTTACAGATCAATGCTTCGCTCAAGTCGGATGCGGATATAGAAAAAGTCAAACAGCGGATCAGACAGATAATAAACCGCTTCAAGCAACCTGAAAACAACACGCAAGTCGCCATGTATGCACCATTCATCTCCATGCAATTCAGTGAGCCCTTGGATGTAAACATGGTAATGCAACAGATGCCTGTGGGTATGTCAGAAACTATGGTACTCGGTAACATTGGTGTACAGTGGGGTATGCGGGAATACCAGCACGGTGACACCTTATCCCAACTTCCCAGTGCATTTGCAAACGTCTCCGCGGCTGATGTTGCCAGCGTTGCTAACCGTTACCTCGCTGAAGAGCGTCGGATGTCGTTACTTCTTACGCCACAAGCAGCAAAATAGTGTAATCTAAGGGAATTCACGGAAGAAAATAGGACACTGCTGTGCCTTGTGGAACCCAACATCCTTATGCTAAGTCAGTCAGTTGGGGCATCACCTCATTTTTTAAAAGTTCCATTGAATTGACCCACTGCTCTTTAGGATCCCATTCGTGTCCCATTGCCAATAACACACCGAACCCTCCAACATCTTCATAGAGTTGACGTAAACGATGTGCAACACGATCAGGACTCCCAACAATCCATAATGTATCCAACAGGACTTCTAAACACTTTTCAACATCAGGTATGTCTGGCTTCATTTTGAATTTCTCCCATCCGAATAGACGAAACCAGTATTCACGAAAATCGCGTCCGAGTGTACCCTCAATTGCCTCTTTACGTGCTTGTTCGTCGGTATCTGCGACATAGACCTCTCTTGCAATACGCCATGTAGATCGCGATGGAGAGAGTCCGGTTTTCTCAGCACCCTCCTCAACAGCATCCCAATGGGTTTTTATAACGTGAACAGGGGCAAGATTGATACTCATCGGAATCCAACCCCGTTCCCCAGCAAAAATGAGTGTATCGGACTTTGTAGACGAACCTGCTAATGCAATCGGCGGATGCGGTTTCTGATACGGTTTCATGTGAATACTCACGATGTCTGGATGTCCTTCTGGGATCTTAAACTCCCACGAATCACCTTTATAGTGACCAGGCTTAGGATCCGTCCAAATCTTGAGAACCGCATCTATTCCTTCGCGCGTTGCCTTCCGTCTATCTGATGCAGCCATAAACATTTCTGCATCGCTCGGTGTAGAACTTGAGCCAACACCCCAGTGAAAACGTCCGTGCGCAAGGTGATCTAATTGCGCGATACGGTGTGCTACAACTGCTGGATTATGTATCGGCATGCATGTTATACCTGTTCCGAAGATGATGTTCTCTGTCATCGCCAGTGCTTTTGCAATAAATAGGTCTGGTGAAGGAATATTCTCCCATGTAAACGTAAAATGCTCACCGACATAAGCTTCCTTGAAACCCAATCTATCCAATGTCACCATCTGTTCAAGGTCGTCATCAAGTGTTTTGGTCGTGTCGCTACCCGGTGGATGTAAAGGCATTGTAAAGAATCCAAGTTCCATAGATTACTCCTTGACATGATCAAGCGATTCTGCTATTGTTTTCACAGGTCTTGTATTTTACATAAGGTTATCACACTTCTTGACTCTGTTCAAGTATTAAAGATTAGGAAGGAAATCATAATGTACAAAAAATGT
The DNA here is from genome assembly GCA_022824835.1 of Candidatus Poribacteria bacterium. Taxonomy (GTDB): domain Bacteria; phylum Poribacteria; class WGA-4E; order WGA-4E; family WGA-3G; genus MSPOR6. The sequence goes on from JAJDZB010000081.1 coordinate 69,085, forward strand.
TCTATTTTCACCTCAGTTGTATTGCTTGCAGTTCTGAGTTTCTGTATATGTGGTTGTGAACGTATTGCTCCAATGGTCCCAACCGACACTACACCTGAGAAAGATACTGTATTAAAGATCGGGGTTATTCAACCAGCATATAGTTACACGACTTTCAGTCGAGGGGCAGAAACTGCTCGTGTGGAAATAAATGAAAATGGCGGTGTACTTGGTATGCAGGTTGCGTTTATCAGCAGAAATAACCAACCTACAGAGAATGAAAATCCAACTGTAGCAGCGAGTAGAAATGCTGCAAATGAACTAATTGATATAGAAAACGTATTTGCACTACTGGGTCCTGTACGTTCTACGATGGCAGTTGAAGTAGGTCCCATTGCACAACAAGCACAACGCCTGATGCTGCCCGGTTCCAGCGGATCAGATGTGCCATCTGTCGGTGATTATGTCTTTCTCATCACCGTTCCGAACCCTTTCCAAGGAAAGGTGATGGCAAGTTTCGCAATGAATCCTGACGAACTCAATGCTAAAACTGCAGCCACAATCTTTGAGGAAGGAGACAATTACTCCATAGACCTCGTTCAAGCATTTGAAACAACCTTTAAGGATAACGGTGGTCAAATTGTCCATAGTGGTTCTTATGCTGCTGGACAAACCACAATTGCTGATCTTCTCAACGCAATTCAAGCTGTTTCCCCTGACGTAATCTTCTGTCCGGGACATCAGCCACAAGTACCGCTATTGATAAGTGAAGCGCGTCAAGCCGGTATCACAGCACCCTTTCTCGGTGGTAGCGCATGGGATGACAGAGAACAGTTCCTTGGTGTCTTAGACGATAGCACTGTGTTAGATGGCAGTTATTATCCGACTAATTTTTCTGTTGCAACACAAGACGCGGATGTACAGGAGTTTGTAAGTGGTTACACGGCACTTTACGGTAGTCCACCGGATGGTATCGCCGCGTCGGGATACGATGCAATGCGACTCTTAGCACGTGCAATAGAGACAGCAGGTTCGCTTGATCCCGTTGCAGTTCGCAATGCGTTCGCTGCAGTTAATGGATACAAGGGTGCAACAACTATTTCGCATTACGATGAGAACCGGCACCCTGTCAAAAGTCTCACAATTCAAGTGATCCGAAACGGACAGGTGGAACACTACAAAGTTGTGGAACCGTAGCACACAAGAGGACAATGCAGAAAATATCACTCACGCGCCCGAAGGCTTTTTTGATTGATTTAGACGGGACGCTCTATTTTAAGGGTAAACCTTGCCCTGGGGCAATCGAAACTGTCAAGTACTTGCGTCAAGAGAAGTATCAACTCCGGTTTTTGACGAATACGACTGCCAAAACGCCAAAGATGCTTCACGCACAGATGCAAACGTTAGGCTTTGACATCTACGAAGATGAGATTTTTAATGCGACGTATGCGTGTCTTCAATACTTACGGACACAACCCAAAGTCAGCTGCCACTTCATGGTTGACAATGCTGTCAAAGCATTTTTCAAAGAGATACCAGTGGATGACGATGCCCCTGATTATGTTGTTGTCGGAGACTACGGCGAACGGTTTGATTTTCACGCTTTAAATCACGCCTTTCGTCTGTTAATGAATGGGGCTGAGTTAATAGCGTTGCAGAAGGGACTCTACTGGTTTTCTTCTGAAGGGATGTTCTTAGATTGTGGCGCGTTTGTGATACTGCTGGAAACAGCATCAGGCAAAACCGCCAAAGTCATGGGAAAACCGAGTGAGACGTTCTTCAAATTAGCACTTGATAGCCTTCAACTTTCACCAAGTGAAGTAATCGTAGTTGGCGACGACATCACCTCTGATATAGTTGGATCACAAACAATGGAGATGCAGAGTATTTTGGTTAAGACTGGGAAATATAAACCCAGTCAATTGGAAAACCCTGTCGCGAAACCGACATGGGTGCTTGATAGTGTTTCGGAGTTAACACAACTATTCTAACCTAAGTTTTTGTAACTACAAGATATTGACGAGGATCTTATGTGGGATGTTACCGACAGATGGGGTAACCGAATTGAGTTAACTGATGAAAGATGGCAGCACATCGTTGAACATCACTGGGAATTAACACACTCTCTTGATAAGGTTCTTTCAACTGTCCGAACTGGGAGAAGAAAACAGTCGTTGATGGATCCACACAAATACACATACTATAAAGATTTTGAGGACTTACCTAACAATTACACCCGTATCGTTGTCATTGTTAAATTGATACGGAACAATTTCATAATTACGGCATATCCAATAAGGAAAAGGAGATAAGATGAGTAGCAACCAAAGCAGAATAAAGATCTTCTATGACCGAGAGGCAGATGTCCTTTATGTAACACGGGGAAACCCTGAATATACAGACTATGTTGAATACACAGAGGATATTTTGCTACGTTTCCATCCAGAAACAAAGCAATTAGTGGGATTCACGCTCATTGATTTTTCGCGGCACTTTGCCAACAAAGAATCGGACATCTCACTCCCCTTTAATATTGATTTCCACATGTCTGAGGCAGTAGATATTTCCTATTAAAAACGTATCCACAAAGAAGTAAAGGTAACCTCTTATGTCAAGTCAATTGATTTCACTCGGTGTCGTCGGATGCGGATGGGCAGGTCGTCAAGCTATCCAAGCAGCCAATGCCACCTCTCGCCTAAACGTCATTGCGATTGCGGAGCGCGATCCTACTCGTCTCGCGGAAGCAGGAAATGAGTGTACAGTCCCGCACCGCTATACTGATTATCAAGAACTGCTTGAAAACCCTGATGTAGAAGCTGTGTATCTCGCGACTTCTCCAGACGGGAGGCTACAACAAGTCTTGAATACGCTCAATGCAGGGAAGCATGTCTTGGTGCAAAAGCCGCACGCGATCCGCGCCCCAGAAATTTTAGAGATGGAGTCAGCAGCACAAGAAGCCGGGAAAACGCTCCAATTCTGCTACTTTATGCGCCACTTTCCAAACAACCGACAAATTCGGCGTGCTGTCCTCAACGGCGCAATCGGAGACCTATATCACGCACGCATCTTCGGAAAATTCAACGCCATCCCCGACTTTAATGCGAACAGTCGCTGGCTACACGTATATGGACAGAAAGGCGGGTCATTAGGACAACACTATTCCCACGAACTCAACCTTACGTGGTGGTGGATGGGATGTCCGAAACCGGAGTGGGCATTTGCATCAAAGCATGTGCTTTACCCACAATATGACGGACCAGAAGGCGCAGCTGAGGACTACTTCACCGGTATCCTCGGTTGTGAAGGTGGGAAAACCATCCAGATTGACTGTTCACGGATGAGCCATTCGGATTCTGGGAGTGTTGTGGAACTCTACGGTACTATAGGAGCAATTACAAACGGTGGTATCTCACGATTTAAAGATGGCGAGTTCATCCGAGAACCGATAGATGAACCTGTTGAGATAGATCATGGAGAACTGCCTGAAGAAATACCTGTCTTTTATTATGAACTCAACCATTTTGCTATGGCTATTGCAGGTGAAGTAGCTCCAGATGTTGATGCGTCTGATGCATATACCTTCATGCAGATACTGGATGCCCTTTACGATAGTGCGAAAAGTGACGAGAAAGTTTGGGTGTAATAAAGTTTGACAAAAACACAACTTTCTGTTAATCTATATCAGAATAGATTCCTCATTCACGAGAACTCTATATTCTATGTTTTCAATGTATTAGCAAACAAATTCCTAACTTAGGAGAAATTTTCATGTATAAAAGTGCAATGTTAGGGTGCGGTGGACGCGCCGGAGGACATGCAAGTGCCTATCGTTTTGTCAAAGGTGGTAAACTCGCAGCTATCTGCGACCTGGACGAAGAACGACTCAACGGTTTCGGTGATCGCTTTGAAATCTCTTCCCGCTACACAGATTTAGATGAAATGTTGGAGAAAGAGAAACCTGATCTTCTACACATAGTAACAGCACCTGTTCTGCGTGGCTCAAATGAACGAATCAGATATTCGTTGATGAAACAAGCATCTGACCACGGAGTACCCGCTGCAATCGTCGAAAAACCAATTGCAGTTGAAAGCGAAGACTGGAAACAGATCGCGGGTTTAGCTGAAGAAACCAAAACAAAGTTTGTCGTTAATACACAGCTTAACTTCCATCCTAAAAACCTTGAACTGAAAAGAGATGTAGCAGATGGAAAAATCGGTGAGTTAAAGTTCATTGATGCAAGTGCGCGAAGTACACCTGTAGATCAAGGTCCACACGTGCTGCAACTCGTATCATCATACATAGACAACTCACGGCCTGTAAGCGTCTTAGGACAGATTGCTGGCAGAGACCATCTGGATTCAGCACAACCATCACCCATGCACGCAGCTGCGCATGTCTTGTATGAAAATGGCATGCATGTCTCAGTTGCTTTCGGGCAAGGTGTTGGAACAATGGCATCTGATAATCAAGGCATATATTGTCACAAACGCGTCTTTGTTGTCGGAACAGAAGGATTTGTGCATTGGCGGTTCAGTAGTTGGGAACGGGCAACACAAAAAGGCGGATACGAAGGTGGACCCCTCAACTACGGCGAACAGGATGTTGAAGCACAAGGCAATCTGACTGAAGCTGTATTTGATTGGTTGGATGATGAGAAAAACATCCATCCGACACATCTCAAGCAATCTCTGGCAGAATTCAATCTCCTATTAGGAATATATCACAGCGGAATAACATGTGAGATAATCGATCTCCCGTTTGATCCGCCAAACGGATTAATGGATACTCTCAGAGAGAATCTGTAAAAATTTTTGGATTCTACTATTTATGGTGAAGTCTAAAAATAATTACACACTTTCGGACCACGGTAGGTGCGGTTTCCCAACCGCACTGGTACAGACTGTATAATTAATTCAAACATTTACCATAAGGAGAAATAAGGATGTATAAAAGTGCATTTTTAGGGTGCGGTGGACGGGCACGCGCACACGCAAGCGCGTACCGTTTCGTCAAAGGTGGTAAGATCGGTGCAATTTGCGATATGAACGAAGAACTCCTCAACAGGTTCGGTGATGACTTTGATGTATCTGCACGATATACCAACTTGGACGAGATGCTTGAAAAGGAAAAACCCGATCTTCTACACATTGTTACGGCTCCGGTCTTACGAGGAACAAATCAACGTATCAGATACCCGTTGATGAAGCAGGCATCCGACCATGGTGTTCCAGCGGCAATCGTCGAAAAACCTATTGCTGTTGAAAGTGAAGACTGGAAAGAAATTGCTGAATTAGCAGAAGAGACAGAAACGAAGTTTATTGTTAACACCCAGCTTAACTTCCATCCCAAAAACCTTGAACTGAAGAAGGATGTTGCTGACGGTAAAATCGGCGACATAAAGTTTATTGATGCAAGTGCACGCAGCACCCCTGTTGACCAAGCACCTCACGTACTACAACTTGTCTCCTCATATATTGACAACTCACGTCCAGTACGCGTGTTAGGTCAGATAGCTGGAAAAGAGCAGTTAGATTCTGCACAACCATCCCCGATGCACGCAGCTGGACATGTCATGTATGAAAACGGCCTCCACGCTTCTGTTGCATTTGGAACGGGTATGGGAACATTGGCGTCAGACAGCGGTAGCACCGTTGCACACAAACGGGTTTTTGTCATCGGTACAAAAGGATTCGTGCATTGGCGGTTCAGTAGTTGGGAACGGGCAACACCTGAAAGCGGCTATGAAGGCGGACCCCTCAACTATGGTGAGCAAGATATACAAGCACAAGGTAACCTCACTGAAGCAGCTTTTAATTGGCTTGATGATGAAAATAACGTGCATCCAACGCATCTAAAACAATCTCTGGCAGAATTCAACCTATTGTTAGGTATATACTACAGTGGAATAACGAACAGAATAATTGATCTTCCGTTTGACCCACCCGATGGTCTGATGGAATCTCTTAGGCAGCATTTATAGGTTGGAAGCATGCAAGATTGGAAGAGTGGAAGGATGGAAAAGTGATCCTTCCACTATAATGTGAATTGGTTGACAGGTTAGTGTAATGCCAGTTACTGTATTAGAAGGCTAAACATTCTAAGGAGGAATGTATGTACAAAACAGCGATATTAGGGTGTGGTGGTCGTGCCCGTGCACATGCAAATGCATATCAATTTGTAAAAAATGGCAAACTCGCAGCGATTTGCGACATGAATGAGGAGCAATTGAACAACTTCGGAGACCACTTCAATATCTCTTCTCGCTACACAGACTTAGATGAGATGCTGGAAAAAGAAAAACCGGATGTCCTACACATCGTCACAGCACCTGTCCTTCGTGGAACAGATCAACGCATTCGGTATCCGTTAATGAAGCAGGCATCCGATCACGGTGTACCCGCGGCAATAGTAGAGAAACCGATTGCTGTTGAAAGTGAAGACTGGCGAGACATTGCAGGATTAGCTGAAGAAACAAAAACGAAGTTTGTCGTAAATACACAACTCAATTTCCATCCGAAAAACTTAGAACTGAAGCAGGATGTCGCAGAAGGCAGAATTGGAGATATAAAGTTCATTGATGCAAGTGCACGCAGCACACCTGTAGACCAAGCTCCCCACGTGTTGCAACTCGTCTCGTCATACATAGACAACTCACGTCCAGTGCGAGTACTCGGACAAGTCTCTGGTGGACAAGGTCTGGACTCCGCACAACCCTCACCTATGCATGCTGCCGCTCAAGCATTGTATGAAAACGGACTCCATGTCTCTCTTGCCTTTGGTACAGGTATGGGAACTTTAGCATCTGAAAGTGGGGGTAACAATAGACATAAACGGGTCTTTGTTGTCGGAACAAAAGGTTTTGTTCATTGGAGATTTAGTAGCTGGGAACGTTCCACACAAGAAGGGGGTTACGAAAGTGGACCTATCAACTATGGGGAACAGGATACCATTGCACAAGGAAATCTTACGACTGCAGTCTTCGACTGGCTTGACGATGAAAACAATGTTCATCCAACGCATCTAAAACAATCTCTGGCAGAATTCAATCTACTCCTTGGAATCTATCATAGTGGGGTAACATGTCAGATAGTAGATCTTCCGTTTGACCCACCCGATGGTTTGATGGATTCTCTCAGGCAGCATTTGTAGGTTGGAAGAATGCAAGATTGGAAGAGTGGAAGGATGGAAAAGTGATCCTTCCACTATAATGTGAATTGCTTGACAGGTTAGTGTAATGCCAGTTACTGTATTAGAAGGCTAAACATTCTAAGGAGAAATGTATGTACAAAACAGCGATATTAGGATGCAGGGGTCGTGCCCGTGCACATGCAAATGCATATCGCTTTGTTAAAGGTGGAAAACTCGCAGCAATCTGCGATATGAATGAAGAACTTCTCAATGATTTCGGGGAGCGTTTTGAAATCTCTTCACGTTACACAGATCTGGATGTGATGCTGGAAAAGGAGAAACCGGACCTGTTGCACATCGTTACCGCACCTGTCTTACGCGGCACGAATCAACGTATTCGGTATCCGTTAATGAAGCAGGCATCAGACCACGGTGTCCCCGCAGTAATTGTTGAGAAACCTGTCGCTGTGGAAACCGAAGACTGGAAACAAATTGCTGAGTTAGCAGAAGAAACAAAAACAAAGATTGTCGTAAACACACAGCTTAACTTCCATCCAAAGAACCTTGAATTAAAACGGGATGTAGCAGAAAGCAGAATTGGTGAACTTAAGTTCATTGATGCAAGTGCACGAAATCCACCCGTAAACCAAGCACCCCACGTACTTCAACTCGTGTCATCCTATATTGATAATTCGAGACCGGTAAAAGTTCTCGGACAGGTATCTGGAAGTGAACGTTTGGTTTCAGATGAACCCTCACCGATGAATGCTGCAGCACATGTTCTATATGAAAATGGACTCCATGTCTCACTGGCTTTCGGTACTGAAATGGGTACATTGGCTTCCGAAGCTAGCGGAACCCATGTTCATAAACGCGTCTTTGTTATGGGAACACAAGGATTTGTACATTGGCGTTTTAGCAGTTGGGAACGTTTTACGCAAGACGGTGGGTATGAAGGTGGACCACTCAACTACGGTGAACAAGATACCATTGCACAAGGCAATCTGACTGATGCCGTTTTTGACTGGCTTGATGACGAAAACAGAGTGCATCCTACACACCTAAAACAGTCCCTTGCAGAATTTAACCTGCTTTTAGGCATCTACTATAGCGGCATCACCAATAAAGTAATTGAACTCCCATTCAATCCGCCTGATGGATTAATGGATTTACTCCGAGAAAAGTTGTAGCATATCTGTCCATCGTCATAAGAACTTGGATGCAGGCAAATACATTGTTTACTTGAGGAGATGAAACTGTGCGTAGATTCGGAACACTGTTCATAATATCAGTCTGTCTTTTTTTATGCCTTATGGTCACCGAGACAGATGCGGATTTGGTAGGTTATTGGTCATTCGATCAGGAAGACGGTGTAAAAGACTTGAGTGGTAATGGACACAATGGAATTATACACGGAAACCCCCTCTTCGTAGATGGTAGAAGAGGAGAAGCATTAGAGTTTAACGGATTGAACGATTATGTAGCAATTCCTCACGACCCAGCAATTTCAGAATTGGAGACATTGTCTGTGGCTGCCTGGATACAAGCAAAAAGACACGGAACATGGGTCGCTGTTATAGAGAAAGGGGTTCACGAGAATTGGAGTTACGGCTTTTTTGTTGAACCAGATGGAACACTGTCGTTCGAAATTTCTACCAGTCCCAACAATAATCTTATCTGTTGTGTCGGTGATGTTGAACTCAATATTGGAGAATGGTATCATATCTTCGGTTCTTATGACGGTGAGTTTGTCAGAGTCTATGTTAACGGTAAATTGGAAGGTACTATGAAAGCCTCTGATCCAGTACACATAACTGAGGGTTTACCTCTAACCATCGGCAGCAGAAACGGACGAAACCATTTCACTGGAATCGTTGATGAACTTGCCCTATGGGATAGTGCAATTTCAGTTAATGAAGCAATGCATCCCTTTCCAGTCCAATCCAGAGACAAATTACCAACGACTTGGTCTATGATAAAATCCAGATACAAATTTGATTAAGTAACGTGAGTTTGATAAATCAGAACAAATAACTTACGTAGGTTGGGTTGAGGAACGAAACCCAACATCTTGACCCATTATAGAGCAATACATGTCGGGTTTCGTGCCTCAACCCGACCTACAACGCATATTGCACTTAATTATCAAACTCACGTTTAAGTGCCTTCTGTCTAAGTGTCTAAAGGTCCGCCAGTTTTCAATACGACGTAGCTGCGATATCGTTCGGGATGTATCTCTCCGCTTTCAACTGCGGTTTGGATCGCGCAATCATCTTCTTTTACATGCGCACAGTCGTTGTATTTACAAGTGTTGATGAAGGGTTCCATCTCGGGGAAATAATATTCAAGGTTGTCTGTGTCTACACCCCATAGTCCAACTTCCCTTATGCCAGGTGTATCTGCCACTTCGCCACCAATGTCAAGTGTGAACATCTCTACCAGAGTTGTCGTATGCCTACCTTTCCTCGTCTTTTCACCCACTTCTCCAGTACGCAATTTTAGGTCAGGTTGAATAACATTCAGCAGACTGGATTTACCAACACCAGAAGAACCAACGATCACAGTGAATCTATCTTTTAGTATCTCCTTAAGCGTTTCTATACTGCTCGATTCTTCAATGCTTGTGAAAATGACCTGATAACCGAGGTTCTGATAGATTGTGAAGGTTTGGATAAGTTGATTGCGGTCATCAATGTCCAACAGATCCATCTTATTCACACAGATAACTGCCTGCATCTCTCCAGCTTCTGCTAAGATGAGGAATCTATCAAGCGTTCGGTAATTTAGGGGCGGCATCAACGTTGAAACTACTGCTAAGACCTGATGAGCGTTGGCGACGATTATCTGTTCAATATCTTCATGCCTACCTGCGTATCGCCTTGAAAACTTCGTTTGACGTGGTTTTATCTCCTCAACGACACCTTCCTCCGCATCAATTTGTGTGAAGATAACTTGGTCGCCAACTGCGACAGGATCAGCGAACAGTCTACGTCCCCCTTTAGATTTCCGATCTCTTTTTAAAGTACCCCGTAGCGTGCATCGAAGCACAAGTCCACCATGCTGAACATCGTAAAATCCAGATCTTGCCCGAATGACTTTGCCTTGTATCTGTTTTAGGATAAACGCCACCTCCTAAAAATGTCTATGCGGTATTCAATATTGTAATAGTTCTTGCTCATGTCATCCCATTTTCACTTACCGAATCTTCGTTTACGTTGACTGTAATCCCGTATTGCACGAAGGAAATCTATCTTGCGAAATGAGGGCCAATAGGTGTCACAGAAGTAGAATTCTGAATAGACACTCTGCCAGAGTAGAAATCCAGACAATCTTATCTCTCCACTCGTGCGAATGATCAGCTCCGGGTCGGGTAAGTTTGAAGTATATAGATAGGGGGCTATTTTGTCAACACTTAATTCCTCTGCAATCTGTTGAGCGTCTTTGCCATCTCGAATTTCTGCATTCAGATGGCCCCGACATGCTTCTATGATTTCCTCGCGTCCCCCATAAGCAACTGCAACATTAAGGATGAACTTATCGTAGTTTTTTGTTGCTTCTTCAGCCTCTCGAATCGCTTCCTGAAGACTCTGTGGTAGCCGTTCAATTTGACCCATAGCACGCACCTTAATCTGATTTGTATGAAGTCCTTCAATAGTTGCAAGTTCTCGCATTTTCCTTTCAATAAGACCTAAGATGCCTTTTACTTCGTCATCTCCCCGGTTGAAGTTATCAAGTGAGAAAATCCAGATTGAAAAGATTTCAACACCAAGTTCATCACACCAATGTAACACTTCTTCAAGTTTATCGGCACCTTCATAATGTCCTTTTATAACATTGTCTAACCCGGTCGCCTTAGCATAGCGTCGGTTTCCATCAAGGATAACGCCTATATGACGTGGGATATTCCACGTGCCCGCTTCGGCTTCCAGTCTTTTCTGGTACGTGTTGTAAAACCATTTTTCTATTCTAAACTTAAGGTATTTGAATGGGTTCATGTTATTTCTTTCTGTAAAGAGATACTGTGAAAATGTTAATTATGTTTCTAACCTCAGAATGTGTCAGTAGTTTCAATAATTTCTCATGTGATTACTTCTCATATCCAATTATACCATGAAAAGTCCGTTAAGAAAATAGAAACAACAGAGAGTCACAGAGGCATTCAATTGACAAGTAGGACATATTCGTGTAAACTACACAAAACTATACGTTCTCTTGTGTGCCTAAATTACGTCATGGATATACAAAAGTCCCAACCGTTAACACCTTCAAAAATACCTACCCACGGTGTTACACTAAAATCCATATTAATTGCCTCCATTCTGATTCCGATCAATTGTTATTGGGTTATTGAGATGGAAGTTATTCGTTATTCTGGACATCCTGTAACGATTTCACTCTTCTTCAATGTCATATTTAGCCTTTTAGTCGTGATGAGTTTCAACCAGTTGCTGAAGCGTTTCATACCGCGTTTAGCCTTAATCCAAAGCGAGTTGGTCATTGTCTATCTAATGCTTTCTATCGCATCAGGGATTACAGGTCACGATATGCTTGAGATTTTGGTTCCAATGTTAGGACATGCTTTCCGCTTTGCGACACCAGAGAACGAATGGCAACAGTTGTTTCTGCCTTTTCTTCCAGAATGGCTGACAGTGAGCGATGACAGACTCCTGCAAGGCTATTATGAAGGGGATCTCCCTCTTTATACATTGGATACATTGCTTAGATGGACAACACCCATATTGTGGTGGACATCCTTTATTACCGTGTTGGTCTTCGGTATGCTCTGCATTAATATAATAATCAGAAAGCAGTGGATAGAATATGAGAAATTGAGTTATCCCATTATACAGCTGCCACTTCAGATGACAGAAACACACAGCAATCGCTTTTTCAGAAACAGGTTAATGTGGATCGGTTTTGCGGTTGCAGGGGGTCTGACACTATGGAACGGTATGAGTTACCTATATCCTTTTTTACCTGAACTACCTACCCGCAATAGAAGTTATACTGTATTCACAGAAAGTCCCTGGAATGCTATGGGAAGAATACCTTTTTCACTCTATCCGTTTGCGATTGGTCTCGGCTTTTTCATACCGCTGGATCTATCCTTTTCTTGCTGGTTTTTCTTTTGGTATTGGCGAATTTTGCGCGTTGTTGGGGCAGTGTTTGGTTTTCGTAATCTGCCTGGGTTTCCCTATATGAATGAACAAGCATCTGGCGGATACCTCGCGCTGTGTGTCTTAGCGTTGTGGACAAGTCGTAGACATCTAATGCAGGTGGGTCGTCTACTCTTCATTAAGAATAATTCTGCAGAGGGTAATGATATTCCGGTTTCTTACCGTTTTGCGGTTATTGGCATCATTGCTGTATTGGGATTCTTGGTTATGTTTTCCTATTATGGTGGCGCGAACTTATGCATTATGATCGCATTTTTTGTGATTTACTATATGATCTCCATCGCTATTACGCGTATGCGGGCAGAATTAGGTACGCCTGTGCATGATTTACACCATTCTGGTCCAGACCAGATTTTGACACGGACAGTTGGAACACAGCGTTTGGGTAGAGGCAATCTTGTTATGTTTTCAATGTTCTGGTTCATCAACCGCGCCTATCGAAGTCATCCAATGCCACATCAATTAGAAGGATTTAAGATAATAGAACGAACAAACATGACGATGCATCGTATTATATTCGCGCTTATGTTCGCTACAGTCTTAGGTTCACTTGCAGGTTTCTGGGCTTTGATCGATAGAGGTTATCAGTTAGGGATGGAAATTCGGGCGGCGTCTCCATCCCTAACGGCATTCGGTATAGAACCGTACCGGCGTCTAACGGGTTGGCTGCAAACACCTTCCGATACGCTAATACCCGAAAGCAGTTTTATGGGGCTCGGTATCCTACAAACAACTATACTTATGCTATTTAGAATGCGTTTTGTATGGTGGCCCTTTCATCCAGCAGGATTTGCTATATCCACAAGTTGGGGAATGAACGTTACCTGGGGTTGTCTGTTTATGAGTTGGTTGATTAAGTTGATCATTCTCAAGTATGGTGGACCCGTGAAATACCGAATGATTGCTCCATTGTTCTTAGGTCTAATTCTCGGCGAGTTTACTATCGGCAGCACCTGGACTATCATCGGTATTATTGCAGGCGTTCCAACTTACGGGTTTTGGGTCTAATGTCCATCTCGTCTTGGATTTATAGCTAAATTCAACGGCAGTAACAAGAGAATCAAACTACATAAGGAGGTCACAACCCATTCTTCTCGCAACGGTACAATTTCAAGAAGCTCATGTAAAGGCTCTACGTACATGACACCCAGATGAAGCCCGATGATACCAATCAGAATAAAGAAAAGACGTATGTTTGCGAACATTCTTTTGAATAGAGATTCCCATGGATAACGTGTGCATTGGAAATAGGAAGCCACCTGTGTAAAAATAAGTGTCGTACATGCTGCGGTTCGTGCTACTTCTATACTGGCATCGGTCGCAAAAGTCGTCAAAACTAAAAAATGGATAATCGTCATCAGACTGATAACAACACTACGGCATACCACATCAAGTACTGCTGTTTTTGGTAGTAACAGCACCACACGACCAGGCCGTTGTTGTTTTTCATTGAGATATATCTTTTCAAAACCTAATCCCAATGCCGGAAGCATTGTCGTTAAGAATTGAACCCAAATAACCTGTGTTAGTGTCAACGGCATTTCGAATTCAAATGCTACAAAAAGTACTAATCCAAAAATAACAGTTAAAAACTGTGAGAGTGTGCAGGATAAACACCATCTCAGTGAACCGGAAAGGTTCTGATATGCTTCACGGGCAAAAAGTAGACAGTCTTTAACAGCCTTAAAACCTTTTTCAACTATGAGACAATCCGCATGTTCTAAGGCGAAATGTGATGCATAGCGTGTATCTGCAAAAGCGAGATCCGCCGTAATCATAGCACGTTGGTCATTCACATCTCGTCCTAAAAATCCTACCGAATGATTGTGCCGTTTTAGACTTAGAACAATATTCCGCCGTTGTTCCTGAGTCGGTTGCGAATACGCATTCCAATTTGGAACTTCTTTATCAAACTCTTGTGTAGAAAGTTCCATCAGCTCTTCTCTTGTACCGACTGCATTTCGAGAGTGAATAAGTCCTAACTCTCTGGCTAAATCGGTAGTCGACTGTTCATCGCTGTCACTGATCAAAATAACCTTAAGTCCCGTATCCGTGAAAGACTTAATTGCCTCTCTTATCTCCTCGTCATCATTTGCAGAGAAACCGATAAACCCTAAGAAAGTTGACATTCTTTGCACTTCTGGTGGTGTCAGAGGCACTTCAGAATGTACGGAGGCTACACCGTAGACAGTATCTCTTGAATTCTGCATGTAATTTAGGATCTCATTACTCATCTCATACTGGTCATAGCTGAATTCCTTTAGCTCTTTGTTGACGAGAATGTAGTCGCATGCCTCAAGCACATTGCGTGCATCACCAAATAAGATGTTAAGGTACTCATTTTCGGCAGATTGAAATACATGCAGTTCATATCCGAAGTTTGAAGTCCAAGGATATTCAGCAACAAGTTCCATTTTAGACCGAAGTTCAGTCAATTCATATCCAAGCTGTTTCATCGTTTCTTTGATGACTTGCTGATGGGCATGATCAATATCAGATCTATCGTAATATCTTTCACCTGAAGTGCCTAAACCAGCTGTCAACACAAGACCGGGAGCACCTTGAGGCACTTGGAATCGCGGAGAAATACTGTTGACTCTTGCGCTTTTATCATCTTTCGACAACGTGTCAAGTGTTTTTAACCAACTTTCCCATATAGGTCGATTCACAAGCTGCTCATCAACGTAAATATTGGATATAGTGAGTGCTTTTCTACTGGCAATACCTTTCTCGTCTGAACAAAAGGCAGTCAGCCGATTCAACCTTTCAAGGAATTGGCGGTTTCTTAGAACCACTCCTATTTTTAGTAAACTTGCAACTTTTTGCGTAAGAATCGTATTTAGTAGCAATAACAGATCATGAGGGGTGGCCGCAATAGCAAAAAGTAATGCGAATTGTACAAACACTTGCCAATCAATCGCGTTCGTCTGCTGTGATCCATTCCACCAGAAAATAGCAACTGCTATACCACCAACGACTACCCCTGTAATTTTGAGTATATCAACAAAGAACTTGATCTGATTTTCTGCAACAGTCATCTCATTCGGCATCGTTCTTGTGCTTCTGTCATGCTGATACATTTCCAACTGTTTACCTATGCTTACGACAATCGCCTTCCCCACTCCGCTATCTACATAAGTTCCGCCAAATACCATATTTGTCTGTTTTTCAGGTGTTAGTCCGGCTTCCTCTAAATCATTATCAGACTTTTGAGCAGAACCACTACTGCCGAAAAGAGCTGATTCGTTAACTGTCAACCCCTCAGATTGTACTATTCGCGCATCTGCCGGTATAAAATTACCAGGTTTCAGCAGCAGGAGATCGCCAGGAACAATTTCGCCCGGTGAACACTTTTCTTGCTTGCCTTGACGAATAACTGACACAGTAACACTGAAATGTGTATTACATCGGTCCTGCTTCTTTCGTAAGTTGACTGCAACGAAAATTGACCAAGATAGTGTGATGATAAAAACACTACCGATAAACACAACTCTTGGTATTCTCAACGTGTCGTCATCAGTTAAAACAAAGACTACTGCTGTAGCAATCAATAGTAATAATTTCCAATTAAGCACCTGTTCAAAGAACAGTCCGATTTCTGATTTCACCATTTTAGACTTGTGTTCATTCGTACCATGACGTTTTCTCGCATCAATTACATTTGCATGGCTCAGACCGTTCTCAAGGTCGGTATTAAAATGGTTCAGCAGGAAAGAGATACTTTCTGCATAGAAATTAGACATAAGTATTCCTAACGACCTAAATTATATGGTGAAGTTTAAAAACAATTACACGCTTTCGGACCACGGTAGGTGCGGTTTCCCAACCGCACTGGTACAGACTGTATAATTAATTCAAAAATTTACCATAGTCCATAGTCAAAATAGTTATAAGATATAGGCAAATCGAGGTTTATTACTATAGTCAGGAATCGGAGTTCCCAACTACTATCGGTTTTCTTTATCGTGAGTCCAAACACGTGCTCCTTCTGGGTCCGCACGTAGAACCTTTATCTCACACGAAATATTGTGTCTCATAAAGGCAGCTTTCATCTGTTTACCAACTATTTCCATATTGTTCAAACAGAAGGCAGCGATAGTGGGTCCTGCCCCACTCAATGTAATACTAAGTGCCCCAGCAGCTGATGCAGCTTCAACAACTTCATCAAATCCTGGAATTAGATTACTACGGTAGGGTTGATGTAGCACATCCTTCATAGATAAGGCTAACATGTCTAACTTTCCCGTTGCGATACTGGCAACAAGCAATGAGCACCTACTAATATTGTAGATAGCATCTGAGAATTTTACCGTGTCTGGTAGAATATCCCTTGCTGCCTGCGTAGATAGTGTGAATTCAGGAATTGCCAACACCAAGTGAAGCGCAGGATCACAATCTAACTTAATCGTGTGAATGCTGTTTCCGTCCTGCACAGAAATGACCATGCCACCGTAAAGAGAAGCAGCAACATTGTCGGGGTGTCCTTCTATCTCTGATGCAATATCCAGAATGTCTGACAGCGAGAATGGTGAATCACATAATTCATTTGCAGTGAGTAATCCACCAAGTATAGCAGTTCCGCTGCCACCTAACCCGCGAATAGCCGGAATTCCGTTTTCTATACGTAGTCTCATACCCTTCGGTTGCGGTATACCACTACGTTGGAAAATCGTCTCAACAGCTTTAAACCCACTATGTTCCGGCGTGCTTGGAATCTTCTCAAAGTCAACCCCGCTGACGACAACTTCTGTATCCTCACCCGTTATTTCCAAGGTGACAGTACTGTAAAGTTGCAATGCAAGTCCTAACACATCAAACCCAGGTCCCAGGTTTGTGGTGCTGGCAGGTATACGCGCTGTTGCTTTACAAGACATACGAGGAACTACCTATATTGATTATAATTTATCAATTGCTGTCTGAATACGCCCTAATGCATCCTCAATATTTTTCAACGAATTCGCATAAGAGAGGCGTAGGTAACCGTCTCCAAATTTACCAAAAGCTGTACCGGGTAATAGTGCAACGCCGACTTCATCCATCAGATAATCAGCCATTTCTTCGCAAGAAAGCGGGAGCTCTGTTACGTTAGGAAAAACGTAAAATGAACCGAGAGGTTTAACACATTTTATGCCATTAATTGCATTGAGTCCATCTACGATGACATCGCGCCGTTTTTGGAATTCGTTTACCATCTGCGTAACAAACGTTTGAGGACCCGTTAGCGCTTCTATACCCGCAATTTGAGTGAATGTTGCCGTACAAGAGTTTGAATTGATCGTCAAACGGGTTATCTTATCAGCAATTTCGCGTGGGGCAACACCATAGCCGAGACGCCAGCCTGTCATAGCATAGGTCTTTGAATGCCCATCAATTAGAATCGTCTGTTCTTTCATCCCAGGTAAACTGAGGATGCTTTGATGTGTTCCTTCGTACAGAAGTCTTGAATAGACTTCATCTGTGAGGATGTAAAAGCGATGTTGCTGTGCAAGCTCTGCTATCGCTGTAAGGTCTGATGCGGTCAAAGTGCCACCCGTCGGATTCTGAGGGGAATTAAGTATCAGCAATCTCGTGCGGTCAGAAATAGAGTCAACTAAATCCTCAATACGAAATCGAAAATCTACCTCTTCACGTAATGGTAACGGAATAGCTTTTCCACCAATAAAATCGATGACGGATTCATAGACAGGGAATCCTGGTTCAGGATAAATCACCTCATCTCCATCATCTACTAATGCTAAAATAGTGAAAAAGATTATCGGTTTAGCACCAGGTGTGACTGTCACTTCATCAGGATGAATATCAATCTTTCGGGTTTCAGAAATGTGTTGTGCAACGACCTCACGAAATTCAGGTAGTCCTGCGGAAGGACAATAACCTGTATGACCGTCTTTCATTGCCTTGAATGCTGCTTCACAAATATTCATCGGGGTTGTGAAGTCCGGTTGCCCAATCTCTAAATGGATAATATCCTTCCCTTGTGCTTCTAAACT
>JAJDZB010000040.1:0-5880 GCA_022824835.1 Candidatus Poribacteria bacterium
TACGACCTAATTCTCTATTTTAACGTGAGTTTGATAAATGTAGCGCAAACTTTCCAGTTTGCGAAAATGTGCCACAAACTGAAAGTTTGTGCTACAATTCACGCCTCTCAGATACGAAATGGTGTGAGTGAACGCAACCAAAATGATTAATCAAACTCACGTTATTTTAAAGTAACTTTTTTATTCAATTGGTATCTGTTCAATAGAATGTACAAACAAAACATCGTTCACACCATTATAACGTTGTAATATCAGATCTAAATCCTCAGAATTCAGATCTTCTGCTGTTAGACCGACTATGACAAGGTCAGTCTGTGAAGATCGTTGTGTTACTTCTTGTTCCAAGGCTTCTGGGCTGTCATAGTTGACAGAGGTTACATTCTGCATGGAGATAGGGAGCCTACCCTCTTTGATAACGGTTGAAAGTTGATCTGCATCCAATTCTGTATCCCAAGAATCTGAGCAGGCAAAGAGCCTTATTTTTGCACGTTTCCATTCCGGATGACCGACTAATATGTAAGCAAGCAGCAGCATCATCGGAACATTAGAGATGTTATCATCGGTAACCCACACATGAATTGAGGACCGATAACCGAATCGGTATTTTGTTGACCGCAGTATCAACACGTTAAAGAGTGATTCCGCTGCAAGTAAAGCACCTTGTGTTACCTCCGGGATCTCTTCAGGATGGTCCTTATCAAATTCAAGCAGGATAGAGTTGTTCGGTAACCCAGCATATCCTGGCATCTGTAACACTTGTGCCAACGCAAGTTGGAAATTTGGACATATCAACGAATCGACAAAAATGCCTGCTTTACTTGCTTCTGTCTGCTGAATCAACGCGTCAACGTGTAACCGAGCAGAGATTTCTTCGGGAAACGAGTAATCTCCAGGGAAAAACTGAATGAAATGTCCAAATCCTTGTCGATGGCATATCCATCGTAGTAAATCGAAGTGCCCAAGCCGTCTCTCTCCGAATTGGGTAATGCCTACGATTGAAGGTCTCCATCCACTTTCTGATAGGTTCACACGGTTTTTCTGCAGCGTGGTCTGTAACCAACGCGTTAGCTGTATCATTGCCCCTTGGAAGATACCTGACATACCACGATGTTCACGATGACCACGACGCAATCCGATGTATATCGCTATCATTAGGAATATAGATATGAACGCATATAGCAAACTGATCTGTATCATCATCATACCCGACATCACAATACCTAAGAGTGAGACATACCACCGTGAATGGAACGTAGGACGGTAAGATGGATTGCCAGTAAAATGTTCAAGAAAAGAGACGACACATAACGCACCATAAGTAACTAAGAAAAACATGGTCAGAATCTGTGCAATGAAGTTTAGTTCACCTATTGCCACAAACACTATGGCAATTGCGCCCGAAACAAATGTTGCAGGAATCGGCTCTTGTGTTTTGCCAACCCCTGTTTGCATCAGACGGTTCAGTGCTGGAATTGGAAGCACACTATCTTTAGCAAGTGCTTGTAACGTTCTCGGGGCAATCATAATTGACCCTAACGCTGAAGACAACGATGCTGCGCCTAATCCGATATATATTGCTTTATCCCATATTGATATGCGTGCCATAATGAACTTGTCGCCAGCGAGTTGTTCAGGTGTTGCACTTTGTGCAAGTTTAAAGGCTACAAGAACATAAACCACCATGCCTGCTACAGTAGCAGCGATCGTGCCGAGGGGTAAACTCCGTTGCGGATTCCGCAAATCACCAGATAGTCCTAAACCCGCAATCATACCTGTAAATGCAGGGAAACAGATTGCAAATACCCTTTCAAACGAATCTCCATTCTCAATTCTTGCGTTAAAATCCAGCCCCTTCGACGCCTGTTCAACAGGAACATCTCCATTAGCCAACCTCTCTGTTAGCTCAGCAGCATCAATCCCGTTAACCATTTCCACAACAGGTAGCTCAGAACCCAAGAAGAAAGCTGCGAGCGACGCAGCCAGTATCCCACAGATAACCCAGAGCATCGACACACCCATGTTAGCCCCCTTTGTCAACATGAGGATGATGAGAATGATTGTACTCGGAATGCTCAAGAAACGAATATTAATCGGGTTCTCCAATTCATACTTGGTTCTTATGAACTCAAAGAGAGGTTCAAAAGCCGCTGCTAACGCAACCATATAAAATGCAATAGAGATCGCTTGTGAAAGGAATAAGGCAAAACCGATCGTTCCTCCAATACTGGCACCGAACGATCGACTCACGATGTAATACGCACCACCCCCAGCAACACGTCTGTTGGTTGCAATCTCCGACACTGCTAAAACTGTGGGAATAGTCACAAGATGACCCAGAGCAATAACGCCGAGACTCTGCAAGAGACCAATATGACCGACAGCATAGCCAAATCTTAAGAAAAGAATCGCACCTAAAATCGTACTGATTGAAGCTAAAAAGACCGGAGCAGTCCCGAAACCGTGACCGTGTTGATGGGATGCAAGATTGCTGCTAAATCTGTTACCATTCTGTTGTCCTAACTTTGAGAACATACTAATTTACCTCAAAAGTGTTTTTACCAATTCGAAACATTATAACTTAATTCGTAATATAGACAAGTACTTATAATGTAGATTTTCTGTTAAGGGTTTGCTATTGTAACTTAATGAACCACTCAACCGTAACCCTAAACGCGAGGTTAACGTCACAGTAAATGCTAAATGCTGGTTCAGCAGAATACTTAAAATTCCTAAAACCTACTTCTGGTGAGTATTTCATAGAAACATTCAAATTCTCCCATCCGATTGACGTAAACCCTAACCAGCGAAATTGAGTCGGATCAAATTTCTTTATCGTAAGGTTCTTGTGGGGTTGGACGTTCTCAAGAAAATACCCTATGCCACCAGAAATCCGTAAAGTTCCATTTTCATAAATCCCAGGACGGATATAACTACCGATCTGGAAGGTTAAGGCGGTTCCTTTTGAAATGTTTCGCTCAAAATCCGTAAACAGTTCGATACCAAACGTCTTAATACGAACACCTCCCTGGATACGTCCTTTTGCAATTTCAGTGATAACACCCTCCTTACCTGTTCCGCGGGAACCAAAAACACCTGCCCAACCGTTGATGTTTTTAAGTGGCATGACGCTTGTTAGTGTAAGCGTCTGCAGTGCATCATCACCAGAGAAACCGATGTCAACTGTCTTAGCATCTTGTGGCAGATCTGCAAACTGACAAAAACACGACGATGCAAAAATGAAAGTAGAAAAAAACAGGACAATTGCAGCTATCGGCTGTTTTCTACAACTATATTGGGATCGAATGTTCCACATATATCATTACGGTATGATGGTAATCATCTGTCCTTTTTTAGTCTTATAGTAAATTTTTGAATTATATTATACAGTCTGTACCGGTGCGGTTGGGAAACCGCACCTACCGTGGTCCGAAAGTGTGTACTTATTTTTAAACTTCACCATAATTATAGAACTTTGTTCTAATTGCGAATACAAAACTACAATATTATAATCATTATGTGCTAAAGAGTCAACTTTTATGTCAATACAGAGGTACAATTTGCTTGAATTTTATCCTTTTCTGTGATAGATTATTTAATAGTGTTTTTATTGCAGAAGTCTCTTTGAACACGATGTAATCAGAACATTTAGGAGATGATAAGTTGAGAATTCCATTCTTGAACACATTTAAAAGATATACTCAAAAGGTGGGAAAACCTCCCGGTACCCTTGAATATCTTGGTGAAGAACAAACGGAACCTACTCGTATTACAGTATTGGATTACGATGAAACACACTTTCATATAGAAAAAATACAAACACTTGAGACTTGTTTATCCTACAAGGATACTGAGACTGTAACATGGATACAGATTGAGGGAATACATGATATATCTGTTATTGAAGATATTGGCGAGTGTTTTGGTGTTGATCCGCTCTTACTTGAGGATATACTGAGTCCAACTCAGATGCCCAAGATAGAACTTACTGAAAACTTTGTATGTATTTTTTTTAAAAGCCTTGACTATGATACTGAATCCGATAAGATTTCCAGAGAACAGATTTGTCTTATCGTCGGTCATAACTATGTAATCTCGCTACAAGAGAACGATAGCAATATTTTCGCTTCTATCCGAAACAGACTTCAAAATGAACAAGGGAGAATTCGACGAATGCATTCCGGTTATCTTGCCTATGCGTTGATAGATGTAATTGTTGACCACTATTTTGTGGTACTTGATGAAGTCAATGAACGAGTGCATGTATTGGAAGAAGAGATCATGAATGAATCTTCACCAGAAGTTCTTAAAAAAGTTAATGATTTAAGAGCAGAACAGCTGTTGCTACGCAGACCCATCTTCCCGTTAAGGGATGTCCTGATAGAGATTTTGGACGATGAAATCCCACTATTGGACGAAGGCTTACATCCATACTTCCAAGATGTTTACGAACATCTCCTGCAAGTGATTCAGATGTTAGAGGTAATTCGGACGAGTATTACTGGACTGTTTGATATCTATACCTCCACAGTTAGTCAAAGGATGAATGAGGTGATGAAGGTGTTAACTATCGTTGCCACGTTCTTTATTCCATTAACCTTCATCGCTGGTATTTACGGTATGAATTTCAAATACATGCCTGAACTGGATAACGCGTGGGGATACCCAATTGTTTTATTAGTTATGTTAGGTATTAGCATCGGCATGTTCATCTTTTTAAAGTTAAAAAAATGGCTCTGATATTATTAGCAATATTTATTTATCACTAATGGTAAAGTCGTTTTTACGATACTCCGACATTTGACTTGTTAAGTTTGTTCCTTAGAGATGGAGACACATCATGAATACTATAAATTATTTGATTTTCTCGACACGTTTCGTTTTTTTTATTCTGTTAGCTTGTCAGTTGTTTATATTCAGTAGTTGCGATGAATACGAGCAATGGACAAACGATCCACCTGAAATCAATACATTCACTATACCCACCGAAGTGCGGTATGGCGCAACAGTTGACCTTAAGATTGGTGTGACCGATCCTGAGAATGACGATTTAACCTATATATGGGAAGTATCTGCTGGCACACTGATTATAGGGGAAGGCGCGCAAGTACAGTGGACTGCTCCCGAACTGACTGATGCAGAAATCGCACCTGATGAGAAAGTTACGGTTCACGTAACTGTTAGAGATAAGGGTGAGGATACTGTCGTAAAGTCTACTTCAATTATCGTCTATTCAAAGGCATTCAGAGTCGCAAAAACACTGAGTGGCACGTATGAACTCGTCCGCGCTCAGGTTGATGGTGAGACAACGGAAGCCTTCGGAGCAATGCGATTAACAACATCAACATTTTCCAGAGATTATCAAGGCGATGGAACTTTTTTCTACGGATCCTATAGGTTGATTGAACCGTTTGATGCGCGTAAAGGTATAATCTATTGGTTATCAGATGGGAGTGCCGAACCCGTTGTGAGTAATTATACATGGGATGGTGAATTATTAGTCCTATATTGGACAGCTACGGCTACAGGACATGTTTACCAGAAGTTGAAATAAGCGTGTGATGTATCTACAAATTAGGGTTTATTAGACTCACAGCAACATGGGGGAAGATAGTGAAAAGAAAAAAGCATTATTATTTTTTGGCAATTTCCATATTTGTATTTATCATTGGATCAAATCTATTAGTGTTTTGCAAGGAACATGAGCGGATCACATTTGAGAATGATGGAAGGACGAAAAGGTACGATGTTATTGAAACTAAACGGTATGAGATCGTTGAGGTAGAGGATCCAGTAGTTTCACCGGATCGTCTGGAGTCCGTTGCTGAACAAGCGGTCAAGGATGCTGAAAAAGACGCAAAATACCATCTCAATCCAACTTTG
>JAJDZB010000087.1:0-31232 GCA_022824835.1 Candidatus Poribacteria bacterium
GGGTAGAGGAACGAAACCCGACATGTATTGATTATAGCTATCCTGTCGGGTTTCGTTCCTCTACCCGACCTACTTTTTTAGTCTGGACTGTCTACTAGATCCCACAATAGCACAGTACCATCCGAACTTGCACTTGCAAGGGTTTGACCATCCGGACTAAACGTTATATCCTCAACGTGAAACGTGTGTCCTTTCAGAACTTTCATGAGTGTTCCTGTTTTAACATCCCATAAGTGTATAGTTCTATCCCAACTTGCACTGACAAGCCTGTTTCCATCTGGACTAAATATAATGCTTTCAATAAAACGTGTATGTCCCTTGAGTGTCTTTTTAAGTTTCCATGTAACAGCATCCCACAATTGAACATCATTCTGACTGTAACTTGCAAGTATTTTTCCATCTGGACTAAACATCACACCATCACCAAAAAACTTATTCTCATAAACCGTAAGTAATTGTGTGGATTTGCCTGTATTGACATTCCACAAGTGGATGACACTGTCCTTATATCCACCTCCACTTGCTAAGATGTTTCCATCTGGACTGAATGATAGGTGTCTAACATTAGACGTGTGTCCTGTGAAGGTTTGCTTGTGAGTGCCCGTTTCAACATCCCATAACCGAACAGTTTTATCGGAACTCCCACTGGCAAGTGTTTTTCCATCTGGACTAAACAAAACACTTCTAATAGAATCAGTATGTCCTGTAAGGGTATGTTTATGTACACCCGTGTCTGCATCCCATAGACGGATCGTTTCGTCCCCGCTCGAACTCATGAGTATTTTCCCGTTTGGACTATAGGATAGGTGATAAATACTCTCTGTATGTCCTTTAAGGACCTTCTTTGACAGACTCGAATCTGCGTCCCATAAACGAATTGTTTTGTCACTACTTCCAGTAGCGAATGTTTTTCCATTAGGACTAAACGCAAAACCCGTAACATTTTTCTTATGTTCTTCAAGTGTTTTCTTATGTTTTCCTGAGTTGACATCCCACAAGTGCATTTCTCCAAAACTCCGACTTACGAGTGTTTTTGCGTCTGGACTAAACCATATTTGTTGTACATTTTCAATATGTCCTGTAGACGTTGTTTTATATTTGCCTGTGTTGATATCCCACAGACGAATAGTTCCGTCTTTACTCCCACTTGCGAGCGTTTTTCCGTCAGCACTGAAAGACAAATGATTTACAGATGACTTATGTCCTTTTAATGTTTTCTTAAGTTTTCCAGTTTCAACATCCCAAAAATAGATGTTATCATCCCAACTTCCTGCAGCGATTGTTTTTCCATCTGGACTGAATATAATATCTTTAGTTACACTTTTATTTCCTTTAAGAATTTTCTTTTGTTCCCCAGTGTTGACATCCCACAAGTATATATTACTGTCCCCATCTACACTGACTAAGGTATTTCCATCCGGACTAAATGACACACTTTCTACTGCTTCTATATGTCCTTTGAGAGTGTGTTTCTGCTTTCCAGTAAAGATATCGGTCAACTGAATGATTTCACCGTCAACACTTGCCAGTGTTAACCCCTTCGTGTTAAATATCATACGAGAAATAGTACGAATAATAGATCGTGCCTGCTGTGGGATTGTTTGTTTGTGCGTAGCCGTGTCCATATCCCACAGATTTATTTCATGGATATTTGCACTTGCAAGTGTTTTCCCATCCGAACTGAATACCATAGTATATATTTTATTATATATTTTATTGGTATGACCTATAAGCGTCTGCTTTTGCTTGCCCGTGTCAACACTCCATAAGCGAATAATATTGTCTTCACTTCCGCCTGCGATTGTCTGTCCATCTGGACTGAAGGCAATGCATTCAATGCTTGATGTATGCGGAATAAATAGGGAATTGTTCCCTGTATTGGTTATATCATCAATCCAAATACCAATTCTTGTCGCGACTGCTAACAGAGTACCGTTAGGAGACAGTGCAATCTGATTCATTTCACCTTTACCAAGCCGAATTTTCACACCATCAGGCAGATGTACTTGTGGAGAATCATGGATAATAGACTCAGAATTGCGCATATCTACATTTGAGACGATATACAGTAGCCAAACAATGAATACTAAGCAGATTAGTAAAGTGAGCGTAAACAACGCCTTTTTCATGTATAACTTCCTGGTTATTGTACGGTACAAATCAGGTCAATGCATTCTGCTATATCTCGAGTATAAAATGAATTGTGCAACTACAAACATTACAAAACTAAAATAAAATATCCAGGTATTTTAGACTTTACTGTAAACTTACTGAACGGTTTCTTCAACTTGACCCGTTTCTTCAATACCGTGTTTTTCACGAATCGGATCATAGCCTTCTGCTTCTAACAACTGTGTGAGTTCATATCCGCCAGACTCAACAATTCTACCATCAAGTAGTATATGCACAAACTGCGGACGAATGTAGTCCAACAACCTCGGATAGTGTGTGATGATCAGTACACCGAGTTCAGGTCCAACCAAACTACTGACACTTTCGCCGACAATGCGGACAGCATCAATATCAAGTCCTGAGTCAGTTTCATCAAGCACAGCGATTTTCGGTTCCAACATCGCGAGTTGTAGTATTTCGGCACGTTTTTTCTCACCGCCTGAGAATCCATCGTTGAGATAACGTCTGGCGAAGGATTCATCCATATCCAGTTGTGTCATTTTTTCGCGTAGTTCTACGCGGAATTCCCGCATCGGTATGAGTTCTATGTTTTCGGATCCGTTTGTCTCTTTCGCGCGCACTGCACTGACAGCACTCCGTAGGAAATTCGCCATACTGACACCTGGAATTGTTGTCGGATATTGAAAAGCAAGGAAAAGTCCTAATTTTGCACGTTCATTCGGTTCCAATTCCAATACATCTACGCCATTGAAGATGACTTCACCAGAATTAATTTCATAAGAGGGGTGTCCCATCAAGCCGTACGCGAGTGTGCTTTTCCCTGAGCCGTTCGGTCCCATGAGTGCATGCACCTCTCCCTGTTTGACGGTTATATCTAACCCTTTGATGATTTCATTTCCTTGCACACTGATATGCAGGTCTTTTATTATCAATTCATTGCTCATTTTCTTAACTTCGGTCTCCTTTTTAATATTTCTTTTTTTAATTCGATGTCTATAAACATATCGTCCCTAATGAAGATCAAGAATTTAATCGGGTAATATTCAGTTTCTTGTATAATCCGGTTCGGTTAGGAAACCGAACCTACCGTGTCTGGGTCCTAATTACCCAATTTATTTTTTGATCTTCATACGGGACTGAAGAGCATTACTTAATATTCGGAAAATCCTTAAGTTGACAGTTATAGATTTCGCTGATGCTTTACCCCCAATCTACGGGACTCCTACAAATTCCTATTTACCCGCCAATCCTTGACATATTTCGCTCAGGTTTTATGAAATCTGCAGCATTGATTTTATGTCCCGCCTCTTTTTTTGCTACTGCATCAATTATGAGTTGTTCAATTGTTTCATCGTCTGCACCTTCGCGTAATGGTGTGAGTAGATCAGTCTCAGTTATTGAGAAAAGGCATGTTCGGAACTTGCCATCAGCAGTGAGACGGATACGGTTGCAGCTTTCACAAAACGGTTCACTCACCGAAGGTATAACGCCAAGCTCAGTACCACTATCAGCGAAACGGTAACGTTGTGCCGTATCGCTCTTTGCATCGCCATTTAGAGGCATCCGTTCCAGTGGATAAACGTTACTAATTTTATCAATAATTTCTTTGCCAGGGATGAACATATTGCGTCCCCAGATGTCATCGGCATCAAGCGGCATAAACTCTATGAAACGGAGTTGATAACTGTTTTGACGTGCAAAAGTGGCTAAATCTACGATTTCATCATCGGTAAATCCACGCATTGCAACGGCATTAACTTTAATCGGATTAAACCCACAGTCGTGTGCTGCTTTGAGTCCTTTCAGTACACGAGAGAGGACTTTGCGTCGCGTCATCTGTTCAAACTTCTCTTCGTTGAGCGTGTCTAAACTAACATTGATCCGTCTCAGTCCTGCATCGTAAAGTGCTTGTGCTTGTGTAATTAGTCCGATGCCGTTAGTTGTCAAACTGATGTCTTTCAGTGAATCTATCTCGCTAAGTTGTTCAATCAGTTGCGATACACCAGGTCGGACGAGCGGTTCTCCTCCTGTAATTCTTATCTTGTTAACCCCTAACCCGACAAAAATTCGGGTGAAATGCAGAATCTCGTCGTACGTCATCAGTGCTGAATCTGGCATAAATACCATATCTTCGGGCATGCAATAGATACAGCGAAAATTACATACATCTGTGACGGAGATTCTTAGGTTCGTATGAATCCGTCCAAAACTGTCAAGGAGTGTCTTTTTCATAGTCTAAATTACCACTTGATTTTATTTAATAGTATAGCATATTGCTACCTGATTTGCAAGTATTTATTATAGTAAATACTATAAAAAAGATTAACGCAACTTGACAACCCTAATCTGCTGTGTTAAAATTGAATCTATCTCAAAAAATAGGAGCAGGTATGGATACGTATAATATTGGTATTATTGGAGGTGGCCCGGGTGGATATGTAGCTGCTATCAGAGCAGCACAACTCGGTGGGACTGTGTGTCTCATAGAAAAAGGCGAATGGGGAGGAACTTGCTTAAATAGAGGTTGTATCCCAACAAAAACACTTTTCTCTATTGCCCACCTTGCAGAACAGGTTCAGAGTAATCCTGCGTTTAATATTCCTGATTCTACCGTTGATTACGCTAACGTCTTGAATCACAAGGTAGAGGTTATCCAGAAGTTGGTAGGTGGTATTGGAAAACTCCTTAAAGCGAACAAAATAGATACTATTAACGGAATTGCGTCACTTGAGAACAAGAACACGATCGTTGTGAAAAAATCGGACGGCTCGACCGAACAGGTAAATGCAAAAAACGTCATTATCGCTACGGGTTCTGAACCTGCCGAACCCCCTATTTTTGAAGTTGATGAAACTGATGTACTGACAACGACAGGGATTCTTAACCTCACTGAACTGCCAGAAAGTCTAATTATTGTTGGTGGAGGCGTTTCAGGATGTGAGTTCGCTTCCATTCTCAATGCATTGGGTTGTAAGGTGACCGTCTTAGAACTGCTTCCTACCATTCTTGCAACTGAAGATGTTCAAGTCATACGTCATATTCAACTTTTCATGAAACGGAAAGGTATCACAATCCATACAGACGCGAAACTAACAGAAGTCCAAAAGTCGGATGAAGGTGTTACGGCGGTGCTTGAGTCCGGTGAAAGACTAACAGCACATAAGATGCTTGTTTCAATCGGTAGACGTTACAATACGGAAGGTTTAGGTTTAGAAAAGATTGGTGTGCGTACAGAAAACGGAAAAATCGTTGTGAACGAACAGATGGAAACGAATATCCCCAATATCTATGCTGTTGGTGATGTTGCCAGTCGATATCTCTTAGCACATGTCGCTTCTGCTGAAGGGAAGGTTGCCGCGCAGAACTGCCTCGGTGAAGTGAACGAAATGGATTATCAAGTTATTCCGTGGTGTGTTTTCACATTACCCGAAATTGGACATGCAGGTATGACGGAAAAAGAGGCAACAGATGAGGGATATGAAGTTAAGGTAGGTAGGTTTCCTTATGGTGCAAGTGGCATGGCATTAGGAATGGGAGAATCGGATGGATTTGTGAAGACTATCACGGATGTTGGTAGTGGTGATATCCTTGGGGTTCATATTGTGGGTGCACAGGCATCAACATTAATTCATGAAGCTGCTGTTGCAATTCGTTTGGGGGCATCGGCGATGGATATCGCACATACAGTGCATGCGCATCCGACATTATCAGAGATGGTAATGGAATCTGCTGAGGCTGCGTATGATCGCGCGGTGCATGTGTTTTAGGTTGTCATAATTACACTTACGGATACATCTTGTCAAAACCGCACAGCCTCCTGCAACTCCCGATACCGTTGTGCAATTCCCCTAAACTGCACAGTCCTCTGTCGGTTGACACTGAAATCTTCAATATTAAATGAAGCGATCACTGTTCCATATATCATGGCTTTGCGGATAGAACGGTCTGATACATCTTTCACAGAGGCAAGATATCCCATAAATCCACCAGCGAAACTATCTCCTGCACCAGTCGGGTCTATTACCTTTTTTAGCGGATACGCTGGCGCGCTGAAGTAAGATGATTCAGTGATGCTTATTGCGCCGTGCTCTCCCTTCTTGATGATGACGCGTTCTGGTCCATAGCATAGAATTTCTCGTGCTGCCTGTATTAGATTTGACTCTCCAGTCAGCAATCGTGCTTCGCTGTCGTTTAGGATAAGGATGTCAACCCGTTCTATCGTTTTCTCTAATGCTTCTCGTTCTTCGTTGATCCAAAAGTCCATCGTATCACAGACAACAAGTTTCGGGTTTGATGTTTGTTCTATGATGCTGAGTTGTAATTGCGGTGGATCGTTTGCTAAAAAAAGAAAAGACGTATCCTTATATGCATCGGGTAAGACGGGATGGAAATCTGCAATGACATTCAACTCCGTAAAGAGTGTATCACGTACATTGAAATCTTCAGAATATCTACCGCCCCATCGGAAGGACTTGGCGTTTTCAACCTGTGTCAATCCTTCAAGATCAATACCGCTGGATTGCATGATGTCTATGTATTCCTGTGGAAAATCATCACCTACGATACCCACGAGACGAACAGGTTGTCCAAAAAAACTTGCGGCGATTGCGGCATAAACACCTGAACCTCCGAGTACATCTTCAACCCGTTTCTGCGGTGTTTCTACGGTATCTAATGTGACCGTCCCAACAACTGTTATCGCCATTTTCTCACCATCGGTATGACTAAAATGTACCGGGTCGGTTTTTGTTTTCTCGGAATGCCTTGACGATACGACGTAGGCGTCGCACCAGTATCACGGCAAGTACAATCAGGAGTGGATACAGTAAGAAATCAAGGAGTCTGAAAATTGGTGGAGGAAACTGAATTGTACCTGTTCGTGATAACCATATCGGCAGCAACAGCACTGCTGAAATGAGTAGAAGTATACCTTCCCAGATTTCAGTTTTCTTCATCAAGTTCTAATGGTGATCAAAGTGAATCCTATGTCCCCATCTCCCATGAGTTGAGATATTTCTCTTGTTCTTCTGTTAGCGTATCAATGTTTACACCGAAGGCAGCTAATTTCAGTCTTGCGACTTCATCGTCAATAGAGGCGGGAACATCATAGACCTTGTCTTCAAGGTTTTGATGATTCTTTGTGATATATTCAAGTGACAGTGCCTGATTCGCGAAACTCATGTCCATAACGCTTGCGGGGTGTCCTTCTGCAGATGCTAAGTTGACTAACCTGCCTTCACCGATAAGAAACAGTGTCCGTCCATCAGCGAGTGTGTATGATTCTACATATTCGCGTGACTCTGCTTTCTCAACGGCGAGTTCTTCCAGTGCAGGTATGTCTATTTCAACATTAAAGTGTCCAGAGTTTGCGATGATAGCACCATCTTTCATCACTTCAAAATGTTCTTTTCGGAGGACATGAATATCACCTGTGAGTGTAATAACCAGGTCAGCTTCTTGGACAGCATTTTGCATCGGCATGACGCGGAAACCATCCATAACAGCCTCTAACGCTTTCAGCGCGTCTACTTCTGTTACGATGACATTAGCCCCTAAACCGCGTGCACGACTTGCAACACCCCTTCCACACCAACCGTATCCGGCGATAACGATGGTTGTTCCAGCGATGAGCAGATTCGTAGCGCGAATGATACCATCTAATGTGCTTTGTCCTGTACCATATCGGTTATCAAAGAAGTGTTTTGTGTTGGCGTCGTTTACTGCGATAATGGGATATTTCAGAACACCTTCGGCAGCCATGCTTTTTAGTCTGATAACACCTGTTGTGGTTTCTTCAGTTCCAGCGATGACCTGTTCAACGAGTGCTGGATCTATTTCTTCAGCATGTAGTTGTGAGACTAAGTCTGCGCCATCATCCATCGTGATGTTTGATTGTGTGGCAAGTGTAGCATGAATGTGCTTGTAGTATGTTTCTGTGTCTTCACCATTGATAGCAAATACCGCAATGTCATCATTTACAACGAGAGATGCAGCGACATCATCCTGTGTGCTGAGTGGATTGGATGCACATAATGCTAATTCAGCCCCACCTGCTTTCAGTGTTTGCATCAGATTTGCTGTTTCAGTAGTTACATGTAAACACGCGGCAACTTTGATTCCTTGTAGCGGTTTTTCTTTAGTAAAACGTTCGCGTATTGACGTTAGAACTGGCATAAACCGATTTGCCCATTCAATACGTTGTTTCCCTACATCTGCCAGGTTTGTTGTTTTGATATCGTAGTCCATTGTCCTCCTTAGGTTGTTAGCTTATCAACATAGTCTGTTTTTTCCCATGTGAATCCAGGTTCATTCCGACCAAAATGTCCATAAGCGGCAGTATTTTTGTATATAGGCTTGCGTAGATCTAATCTATTTATGATACCTGCGGGGGTTAAATCAAAATGTTGTTTAATTAATTTCGCTGCCTTTTCATCGTCTCCTGTTCCAAAAGTATCAACCATAACGGAAACAGGAGCTTTTTTTCCGATTGCATAAGCGATCTGTATTTCACATCTTTCTGCTAAACCTGCTGCAACTATATTCTTGGCTGCGTGTCGTGCTGCATAAGCAGCACTTCTATCAACTTTCGTTGGGTCTTTCCCGGAGAGTGCACCGCCGCCATGGCGTCCCATACCCCCATAAGTATCCACTATAATTTTTCGACCCGTTAATCCTGCATCACCGTGAGGGCCGCCAGTTACAAATCTGCCTGTAGGATTAATGTGGTAGACAATGTCCGGACTTTTTAGTTCTTCAGGTATAACTCTATTTATAACCTCTTCAATGATGCCTTCTTTAAGGTCAGAATCACTGATATCAGGATGATGTTGTGATGAGATGACAACGGTAGTTACATAGGTTGGTTTATTATCTACATATTCAACTGTAACTTGTGATTTACCGTCAGGTCGGATAAAATCAAGGATTGATTCTTTTCGTACTTGTGCTAAACGGTGGGTCAATTGATGTGCTAAAGTAATCGGCAGTGGCATGAGTTCAGACGTATCTTTGCATGCATATCCGAACATTATACCTTGATCTCCAGCACCTCCAGGATTGACCCCCATGGCAATGTCAGGTGATTGTTTATCAAGTGTGATTAATATTGCACTATATTCAGCATCAAACCCATAACTTGGGTCAGTATACCCGATGTCTGCTATTACACCGCGAGCGATTTCTTGTAAATGTGGCGTAGCAGTGGTAGTGATTTCACCAGCGATGACAGCAAGTCCTGTAGTTACAAGTGTTTCACACGCCACCCTTCCTTGCGGGTCTTCAGTTAGAATAGCATCCAGAACAGCATCGGATATCTGGTCAGCCAGCTTATCCGGGTGTCCTTCTGTAACAGATTCCGACGTAAACAAAAAATTACGACTCAATTAGGTTCTCCTGTCAGCATAACGCGCTCCATATTTTCCCAATCAACGGTATGAATACCATTTAGACATCCCCGCCTGCAGAAAGGGTAGGGGTTTATGTTCAATCAACACTTAACTCACAGAATCTTCAGCATTTTCGGTTGTATCTGTGTTCTCAACATCTTCGGTTGCATCTGTGTTTTCAGCATCCTCAGAGGCATCTGTGTTCTCAACATCTTCGGTTGCATCTGTGTTTTCAGCATCTTCAGAGGCGTCCACGTTGTCAAGATTCTCAGCGACTTCTATGGGAGCGTTCTCTTCAACGATTTCAGTGTCTTCTTGCGTTTCCTCAGAAGTCTGAGAATTGAGTAGATTATCAACGTTATTTTTCCCCATTTCCTGCTTGAGGAGAGCCCCCATAATTGTTTCCTCTTCCTCTATAGGTTTGGGTTGTCTTGGTTCGCGTATTGGTGCTGGGCGTTGTCTGCGCGGGCGTTCTTGTCGTTCTTCTGGTGGTGTAGAAGCCCGTTCTTGGTCAGCCTGTGCTGCTTTTAGACTTAAACCGATACGTCGGTTTTTGGCATCAAGATTTATGACTTTAACATCCAGTTCATCCCCGACTGTAACGACTTCTTCAGGTCGTTCAATTCTTCTGTCGGCGATTTCAGAAATATGTATCAGTCCATCAATCCCTTCTTCGAGTTTCGTAAATGCGCCGAAACTGGTTAGATTCACGATTTTGCCTCGTACGACTGAACCGACTTTATATTTCTCTGGAACTTCATCCCATGGGTCAGGTTGTGTTTGCTTGAGTCCTAATGACACGCGGCGTTCGGATGCGTCGATCTGTAGTACGACTACCTCAACTTCTTCGCCTTCCTTTAGCAATTCCTGTGGGTTGGAGCCTCGGTCTGTCCAGGACAGGTCTGACGTATGTATTAATCCATCAATCCCTTCTTCAATTTCAACAAAAGCCCCGAAGTTTGTCAGGTTTCGTATGCGTCCTGTAATTTTTGTACCGACAGGATATTTCTGTTCCAAGATTTCCCAAGGGTTTGGCTGTAATTGTTTGATTCCTAAAGATATTCGTTTATCTTCTTTAGAGATCTCAAGTACGATAGCTTCAATTTCTTCACCCTTACTAACTATTCTTGAAGGTGCGACGTTGCGTCTGGTCCAAGCCATTTCAGAGACGTGTATCAATCCTTCTACTGCTTCTTCCAGTTGAACAAAGACACCGTAATTGACGATATTTACGACTGCGCCGGAGACTCTTGAACCGATGGGATATTTTTCTTCGACGTTTCCCCATGGGTCAGATG
Source organism: Candidatus Poribacteria bacterium (assembly GCA_022824835.1). Classification (GTDB taxonomy): domain Bacteria; phylum Poribacteria; class WGA-4E; order WGA-4E; family WGA-3G; genus MSPOR6. The sequence goes on from JAJDZB010000087.1 coordinate 10,817, forward strand.
TCTTCTGTTTCAGACCTAATGATATTTTTTCGGTTTCTATATCAATAGCAATAACTTGGACTTCAATTTCGTCTCCCAGTTCAACAATTTCAGATGGGTGATGAATTCGCTTCCATGCCATATCGGTTTTATGTAGTAATCCATCAACGCCGCCAAGGTCGACGAATGCGCCAAAAGTGGTAATATTTTTTACAACACCTTTAACGAGTTGACCAACTTCCAGGGTTTTTAGGACTTCCTCTTTCTTTTCAGCCATTTCAGTTTCGAGCCAGGCTCGACGAGACAGGACGATATTGTTGCGTCGTCTGTTCATGCTGATGACCTTCATCTGGAATGTTTCACCGATGTACTGGTCAAGGTTCTGAATTGGACGCATTTCGACTTGTGATGCTGGCAAGAAACCGGGTAAAGAACCGACAGAAACACGTAGACCGCCCTTAATACGTTCTGTAATATGCCCTTCGACGGGGGTTCCGCTTTCAAATGCGCTGCCGATCTCGTCCCAAATTAATGTTTGATCGGCAATTTTCTTAGATAGGTTGATCTGTCCTTCAGAATCTTCACGACGGACAATATAGACATCTATCTGGTCGCCGACTTGTACCAAAGGGATGGAATCTTCACCAGATTCAAACTCGGAAGCTGGAATGTACCCTTCAGATTTAAAGCCGATGTCGATCATAACTTCGTCACGACTTACATCAACGACAGTGCCTTTAACGATCTCGCCATCTGTGAAGGCTTTCATTGAGTTATCATAAGCTTCCTCAAGAGATTCCTGGCTCATTGTGGTAGCTTGCTCTTCTTCTGGTTCACTTGCAGGTTCATCAGTCGTGGATAGTTCTTCAGTATCAGATGCAGATACTTCAGTTTCATCATCAGCGGGAGTAGTTACAGTGGGGTCTGTTTCTGATGTATCACTCTCAACTTCGGTAGGTTGTTCGTGATCTTCAGACATGGTTTCGGCAGAAGTGGTCTCAGTGGTCAGAGTCGTTTCACTTTCATCAGGTTCTGTTTCTGATGTATCGTTCTCAGTATCGTTAGCAGGCTGGGATTTTTCAGAAGAATCGCTTTCGGTTACTTCTTCGGTTTCAGCCGTATCTCCTGCTTCATCGTTAGAATCAACTTGTTCAGAGTCGTTTTCATCGGATTCCGATAACTCTGTTTCGGCATCATCAGTAGTTGTTTCAACTTCTGCCTCTGTTTCCGTTTCGTTTACTTCTTCGTGTGTAACTTCAGTTGAGTTTTCAACTGATTGTTTTTCATCTTCCACATCAATTATGGAAGCGATTGTGTGGGTTTGTTCGTTATTCATTAAGATACCTGGGTCTCCTCAAAACGCAAGACAGCGTTAAGTCCACCAGTTCCTCCTTGTTGCGAAGTGCTGCTGGCACTTTCAAATCGGTTACTTAATAGTATATCACATTGCAAACCGAATTGCAACAATAATTACATTGGATGTGTAAAGTTACTTGACTATGCTTGTTAGAATCGCGCCGATTATATAGCTGGCACGGAAAACACGCTAGTTACTATAGATCAGAGCGGAAAGTGATCTTGCATATATCAGGTGGCAGTACAGGTCAGAACCGCATCATGTTTTGGTATAAGTTCTATCAACCTAAGACAATGCATCTTCAAGCCATTCAACTGCTTCAATGGCATCCTCAAGGTCTTTCTTGGTGATGTTCACAATGTTAGCATGACTTAGTGGGTTTAGAATGAATTTTTTAGATGATTCTATCTTTTTAACGAGGGCAACTTTTATAATACGCCTTTTATTCTTTCTATCTGGCAATAATATTTTTCTATCTTTGATTACTGACCAAAAATCATTGCTGTTTAACGCATTTACATCCTCTCGGTATTTGATAGGGATATTTTCTTTCTCACAATATCCTTTGATTATCGCTTCGAAAGCACTACGAGTGTAAACTGCACAGGCTTTGTAATCATTTGCATCAAGATATTCCTTCGCTTTTTCAAGGTATGTTTTATCTTCTACGTAGACTGGTACTTCGTATCCATCAACTTTTCCGCAATAGAGTTCGGCTGCTTTCCATTTTTCATCTTCAGATTTAAGCATTTTGACCATCTCATAAAATGTCCGGTCATAAGTCATTAAAATGATTTGGTATTCTGTCCATTCTTTTTCTTCCAAAATTTTAAATAAAGACAAACGATGTGACATATCTAAGCCGATTAAAACATCATCCAGAACGATAAGTCTTAGGGGACTGTCAGGTTGTAACTTGAATCCTGCGAAAAAGATTGAAAGTGCAATAGCAGATAGTTTTGCTTCATTCAGAAATCGATGATGTGCCAGTTCATCTTTAAGGTCTTTTCCCAAATAATGAACTTTTATGAGAACCTGTTGTGGATAAAGACTGTTCCTTTCAGGTTTATCAGATCTGAATGTCACATCCTCAAAATCCAGTTCAATCTTCAAATCGTTGTTTTCGTATCCAAACTTGTTTAGGATGTCATTTGCATCTTTTTCCAAATCGTTCAGTGTATCTTGAAGGCCTGTATTGAAAGTCTCAAGTTGTTCCTCAAGATTTATAATTTCTTGTGTTGCTTCCTGATCCGAAGAAACAGCCTTAAATATTACATCCCACTGTTCTGAAAATTTGCGCGTAGGAACAGCTTGTTCATTGACAACATTTTTTAATAAAGTATTGATCAACAGATCAAATACATTCACACTATTTTCATCTTGATGAAGAAAATTTGTCTTCAAGAGGTCCTTATAATCAAGGAATCCTTTTGCCCATGATGCCTCAATAATCGGTTGAACTGATGTGTGTTCTTGAACATCCTCGGACCATTCATAGTTATCTTTATTTAATCTTGGATCAGATGTAAAATAAAGTTTGATATAACCCTTATCAGTTTTATCCACAAAAACATTTTGATTAAATTCAGTGGAAGTATCTTCACTGGACTCAAGGAATAACCTTAGGGCATCATATAGTGACGTTTTACCGCTACCGTTTTCACCGTAAAGTAAAAGATTCTGTCCTTTTCCATTAACGCCACTAAGGTCAATTACATCTGGTCCTCGGAAGGCTTTAAAATTTTTGACCTCGATTTTAGTAATTTTCACCATTTACCCTCTATGATACTGATAGGTCTTAACCTATCCTGAAAAAATAGGTTTACTCGAACCGGGTGTTCTCTATCGTGCAAATGCTTGTAAAGAGATCGGAACACAGACATTTTATCTCCGGGTATCTCATCTATCTCAGGCAACTGCTCTGCTATCAAGTGTTTAAAAATATCTCTATCAGCATTTTGAAGCACATCAGGCAGATAAAACTCATAAATCAACCCGTTGATGATCCACTCAAAATATCTAAACACCGCGATGTCGCGAGAGTTTGCCAAATCCTTGCTTCTTATTGTCGGTTGTTGGTGAAGAAAAATGAGGTAATCAACGAGTTTACGAACCAAGTCTTTCTGTACTGTATCAATATTCGGGATAGGTATTTTCCTTATATAATCATGCCGCGCCTCAAGTTCACCTGCATGTAACTGTTTAGATATTTGCGAATAGAACCATTCCACTGCCAGTGTATTGAGCAGACCACATAACCACCTTTCCTCAGTGGGGATAATATAGCAAGTGTGTCCACATATTAAACCTTGGGTCTCAACAGCGAAAGTTTGCTTATTATAGAGGTTTGGACAAACCAGTTTTGGTTGATTGAAACGTTCTATCTCGTCAAGAGAAATTGGGAGTTCGTACCATTTCTGTTCGTCACTTTTTACGTTTAGAGCATCTCTGTATTTTTTCAAGTATTTCAGGATAGCTGGATAATTATTAATCTCTATATCGCGATATGTCAATATTAGCCACTGATTTTGCTCTTCTACATGCCAGCGTATAATATCTTGTCCCCGCAAAAATGGCTTTAAAATATTAGATGATGAGGGGTGATCTGCCATGAGTTTATCTCGTGTTTCCTTATTTACAACAAACACTTCAGTTGGGACTGTTTCTATACCAAAGTAAGGTTTTATTTTAACATATTCACCCAGCGTAATGTTAGTTTTGCGGAACTCCTTCAGCAGATTTAAAACCTCTGGAGATTCAAGGGGTTTTCCTTCGGAGTTTAATATTTTTTCCTCCATGGGGTACCGGTATCTGAAGCCTTGTCTGACCAAAACGGCAATGTCTTCAGGTAACTTAACCTTGTGTTTTTGCTCAAACGCCTCAACGTTTTTGTAATCATTCCGAAATGCAGCCACAATATCTAATCCCATTTCTTTGGCGGCAATTAGATCAGTTTTGGCTTTTTCCCACTCTTGTTGGTTTAGTAGAACCTCACCTCTATTGTAATATGCATGGGCAAGTTTTGGATTGAGTTCTATTGCTTTGCTATAGTCTTCAATGGCACGATCAAAATCGCCTTTGATGAAATAAGTATTACCGCGATTGTAATAAGGATAATAATGTTTTGGATTGAGTGCTATTGCCTTGCTATAATCTTTAATAGCAAGATCGTACTCGCGCTTGTCATGGTAAGCAATACCGCGATTGTAGTAGGTTTTGAAAAAATTAGGGTTCAGCTGTATTGCTTTATTATAGTCTTCAATAGCAAGATCAAGTTCACCTTTATTCCGGTAAGCAGCACCCCGATTGCTATAAGGGTCATCATAATTAGGATCAAGTTCTATCGCTTTGCTACAGTCTTCAATGGATTGATCATATTCACCTTTGTCGCGATAGACAGCACCTCTATTGTTATAGGCTTTGGCATAATCAGGTTTGAGTTTGATCGCTTTATTGAAATCTTTTATTGCAAGATTGTTTTTGCCGTTTTCGCCGTAAGTTATACCCCGATTGTTATAAGCCTCTACATATTCTGGTTTGAGCTGTATGGCTTGTGTATAATTCTCTATCGCAAGGTCAAATTCGCTTTTAATGTCGTAGACATTTCCAAGATAGCAGTAAGCCTCAGCATAATTAGGATCTATTTTGATCGCTTTGCCAAATTCTGAGATAGCAAGATCAAACTTGCCTTTTTGTACTAAATCCATTCCACGAGCGATATGTATATCTTTATCAGACGTTTCTTTTGTGTGTGGGGTCAGCATTGCAGTGATGTCTGTGGGTAATCGAATGCCTGTTTTTTGTTCAAAATCACCAACGTTTTCATAGTTGTAATTGAAAGCAGTGATAATATCTACTCCGAAGTCTTTGGCAAGGGTTAGATCGTTTTCAGCTTTTTTCCATTCATTAAGTTGTAACCAAACTTCTGCCCGATTGTAATAGGCAATAGCAAATTTCGGATCTAGTTGAATCACAGTGCTAAAATCTTTGATAGCAAGGTTTCCTTCACCTTTTTTACTATAAGCAAGACCACGATTGTTATAGGCAATGGAACACTCTGGATTGAAGGTGATTGCAGTATTATAATCTGCAATAGCATTATCGACTTTTCCTCTAATATCATAAACATTACCACGATTGATATAAGCAAAGTAATAACTTGGATTCAATTCTATTGATTTAGTGTAGTCTTGGACTGCCTCATCAAAATAGTTTTTAGCATTATAAGCATTCCCACGATTAAAATACGCATCGGTATACTCTGGATTCAGTACTATTGCTTTGTTATGATCTTCAATAGCCTTATCAAACTCACCCTTGGCGTAGTAAACTATACCTCGGTTGTTATAGGAAATAACAGAATTTGGATCACATTCTATAGCGATACTAAGGTTTTTAATAGCACTGTCAAAATCATCTGTCAGGTAGTAGATAGCTGAACGACTGTTATATGCGTTCGGATCGTTTGGGGCTAAATTTATTGCCATATTGAAGTCTTCAATAGCCTTGTCAAGAACTCCAGTGAACTGATAGGCAATGCCGCGGTTATTATAGCCGCCAGCATAGTCAGGTTTTAGTTTTATAACAGTGTTAAAGTCATCAAGTGCTCTGTCAAAAGCACCAATAGATTGATAGGTAAGACCACGATGATTATAGGCTTCAGCGAGATCAGGTTTTAGTTTTATTGCCCTATTATAGTCACCAATGGCACGATCAAAATTGTGTTTTGATCTGTAAGCATTACCTCGATTAACATAAACTTCGGCGAATGATGGTATGATTTTTATCGCAGTGTTATAGTCTTCAATTGCAGAATCAATTTCACCTATCTTACTGTTCGCAGTTCCGCGATTGTAATAAGCCACTGCATCATTAGGTTCAAGTTGTATTGCTATGGTATAGTCTTTAATGCCCTTCTTAAAATCTCCTTTGGCAAAATAGACGGTCGCCCGGTTCGAGTAAGCTGCAGAAAGATGTGGATCTAATTCTATCGCTTTCGTAAAATCTACGATGGCAAGATCAAACTCGCTTTTTTCCGCATAAGCAATACCGCGATTATTGTAAGCAGCAATAACTTCGGAATCTAATTCTATAGCTTTGCTGAAATTCGATATTGCAAGATCATACTCTCCATTATTATTGTGAACGATACCGAGAATGTTGTAAGCTTTGGCGTCGTGAGGAGTGCTGGCTACAACTGTATTGTAATCTTCAATATCCTGATTAGGCGTGCCTATGGAACGGTAAGAATTACTCGGGACAAGAAAATCAAAGTTTGGCTGTAACATAACTTTCTCTCCTGCACAATACGGATTACTTGAGGGTAATGATAACATGCAAGGCGAACAGATTGCAACTGGATCTCGTGTAGCTGGCGTGTAAGTATTATGTCAAAAGTTTCGGAGTTTCGGTCTACTCTTCCTCAAATCCTTGAGCAGTAAACTTCAAGGTTTTACAATTCTCCGACACAATAACAACTACATTTTCTGGCACACCATCCGGCACATTGGCTTGAATATCCATTGTTATTTCAACTTTTGCCCCTGTGAGACTGGTAAGATGCTTCACTACTTCGTCTATAACATTTTGAGCATCTCTGGCTGCTCGTATCGGATCAAGAGTAACGGATCCGTAAAAACGTTTCGGGGGGACAGTCTGAGTAGGATCGGGTCCAGTTTTATCCTCTGTTTCACCTTTTGACTCAGTAGAACCTTGATCGCGTTGACCTTTGACAGGGTCTTTTATACCTTGTTTATCTTTTGGTTCATCAGTTGCTTGTTCTTCTGCAAGTTGCGCTGCTGCCACGGAAGGTTTTATTAGCACACTCGCCTCATTGATATATATTGAACCACTGACTCTACCGAATTGCAATCCTTTATATTTGCCATCGTCGTCAACGCTATCAGCGTATCCGAACCATTCCGTTGTTTTGAGTCCCTCGCTGACAGTAGCGAGCAGAACATCAGAATCACGCAGACGCGGCATATACAAATACGTCGTAAGACAATCCCACACGTGCTTGAGACGAACATTAGGTTCGTCTTCTTTCCATAGCCAACGATCCAGTTCCATTTGTAGTAGTGCCGGGGACCATTTGGTAATTAACTGCTCATCGCTTCGGACTTTCTTTACGGCTTTGGTGACAGGATTCTCCTCAGCACCGGAAATGCGGACAATTTCCCATTCTACTGCGTCTGTGCCTTCTTGTGTTGGCACCAGCAGCCATCTATATGCATCGTTGAGGCGCATACCAACGGTTTCGTTGCACTGATTTTTTCCTTCAGTCGCCTCGCGCCGTTGATTAGCATCAAGGTTCAGTGCCTCTGAGTCTTGGACAATTGAATCCCACGCGAGGTAGCGACGTGTTTCCTTATCAAGCGATTCCCATTCACCATCATCGAGTGCAACGAAGATAAGCATGTTGCTGTAGGTTCTTGGACTATCACCGCGTTTGTTTAAAATCTCTGCTGCGGCTCTGATTGCCTCTGAATTTTGCTGTCTTGTTTTATGTCCACTTGCAGGTGATAGAATTACCAATCTTGTTTCTGATTCATCTGGCACGTCGGTTGATGTAGGGCAAATGTGGACAGCTTTGAAATCGCCTCGGTCCCGGACCTGTCGTAAGCGGCGGATAATCTCCGCTTCTACCTTCTCAGGATCTAATTTTGCAGCGCGATCATCCATTGTTCTGCGCAGGTTAGGATGTGTGTCATACCAGTATCGTTGAACACGGGAGTAAAGGTGCGTTAGCCGATTTTCCATGTGTTTCTTGGCATCTATAAACACAGAGACAGACTCATCGGGGTGTGCAACGCCGAGATTAATCCGTATCTCCTCAATACCGCGCACATTTTGATCGCTTGCATGCGGTGCGCTGCCCATGAAGATTGCCCGGGCAACGTTTTGTGCTGCAGCGTGTTTGCCAAAACGTGTGTTTCCTGCGTCAATTGCGCGTGTTTCAGAATTTGGTCCATCAACGTCTTTGTCTACAACAGCGTTCCACCCATCAGCGAGATAACAAAGCAATTCTTCTCTAACATTCCGAGCATTTAATGGGATTGAACCCGGTAAAATCAGCCCTGAACGATCATTGTTCGCCCATAAGTGATGAATGACAGCTGCCATGAGACGCAACACACCACGGGTTTTCTGAAAAGTATCAAGCGGTGACCAGTCGTCATAGAGTCTGTCAAAGAGTTCCGGGTGTATCGGGTACGCTTGACGGAGTCTATCAAGATAAGTTGTTTCTCGGCATTCAGAGGGAAAATCGGAAGGATTGTCATCGTATAATTTGATAAATGCACGACATACCGCATCGCGTGCGGCTGTGTCATTCACTTGTGAAAAAAGTCGTCGTCTAACAATCTCAAACCCTTCGTTAGCCCCAACAGGTCTCCATATATTTTCAAGTCTTCCGACAATTGCTTCAATTCGTGCTAACGTTGCTTGCCCCGCATCGCCTCCGATTTCAATGTCAGACTCTGGTATGGATGCGATGAGTTGGCTATGAGTCGAACGTTTGATAGCTTCCGTTAAAGACTGAAAAAAGGTCAAATTAGAGTCAAATGTTCCCGCAGGCAATTCGTTATCAACGTAGATGTTGCGTGCATAAGCCACCAATTCATCAATGAGGATGACAGCGGGCCCGAATTCGTTGAGAAGTGTTGTTAAATCGTTAGCACCAGGGGCAACGCTTTTCGCATCCGCCTCTTTTACTATCGCATAACCCTCTTGTCCACCGAGTTGTGCAGCGATATCCCCCCAAAGTGTCCGGACATTAACGCCATTGACATCCCGTGTCACAGTGGGACTGAGGTCTGTTCCTACAATAACAGCGATCCGTGCATCAGGCACTTCACTCACCTGTGCTGCACTGAGGATGTGTTCTACCCCTTCCATCTGGTCAGGTGTAACCTTACCACTGAGAAGATGATATAACGCCAGCATGCTATGCGTTTTACCGCCACCAAACGCTGTTTTGAGCTGGATGATCGGTTCTCCACCGTTGCCAGCTAACCGCTCAACAGCGGAGGTAAGGAGTTGCGCCATGCCGTCCGTTAAGTAGGTGCGTTCAAAAAATTCTATCGGGTCTTGATATTCTGTGTCAGCTGTACCTGCGATAACCTCTGCCAAGTTAACAGCAAACTCCGCATTATGGTACCGTCCTTCAGCGACATCTGGATGTGGGGTAACAACTTCTCTCCACGGTTTTAGTGTCACAGTATACCTCCAATTCCAAGTTCTCTATTGAAATGACTTTATTCATTTCAAGATTCATCAGGTAATAGTTTTTGTTGTTCAGGCAGCTCAGATATATCCTTACGTTCCTCCTGAATATTTGCCCATGAGGTGACGAGTGTGTTATAAGGAATCGCCTCTTGTGCCCATCCATTTCGGTCGCAGATGGCGTATAGTCGGTAAGCTAAATCACGTGCATTTTCACTCTGTTCACTCTCCAGTTGAAAAACTAACCTTGCCGTTTCAGTTTCACCACCTTGTTCAAGTGCGCGAATTAGATACTGTGTGCATTTCCATGTATTGAGATCACTATCCGATGCAGGATCCCATTCATCCGGATACTCTTCCCGGTTTAGCAAACGGACCTTGCCAGCACGGGCATAGAGAACTCCAGACTCGACTATACCTTGGACGCTAGTGTCTCTGGCACGCGCAAGCACATCAGCCTCACCATAGTCTGCCTCTCTCGTCCCGTACTGTTCAAACCACGATACAGAAGCGCGTATCAGCATCAAGATCGCCCTCTTGTTCGGTGAAATACGCATCAAGTTCATCGTTGATGATTTGTAGGGCAGTGCGGACACGCATAGGATTTCCACCTGCCTCAAGGACTTTGCCATATTGAGAATAGACTGCCATGCCGGGTCCAATTGATGCTTGCGCCAAATCGACTGGGGCGATGTTACCTTGCTGCATGTGTCTAAGTGCGTTGGGAAGTTCACGACGAAGTTCGGATATGAAGTCTCGTCTGGTTGCCATGCTAGCATTATTAGGACGCACGCGACAGACAAGGACGATTGAAGAAGCAAGGGCATTTGTGCCAATTGCAATAGTCCGAGCTCCTCGTTCTGTTCTCATTGGTAGTGTACCTGTAATCTGGAAACCCGCTTTTAGTAGTCCTTCAAGCATTGTTTCCCAACCTGTTGAAGCAACACTCCCGTCTTCAGCATCTGTTTCAGATTGCTTAAAGGCATAGTAGACAGTCATCGGATAGTCTGGATGTGTGCGAGTTCGCATGAGGTGAAAGGTTCTGCTTAAACCTCTCAGAAAATGTTCTTCTGCTTTTGACTTATCACCGTTGAAACGGTAAGAGGTTGCAACTAGTTCCTCGGATTTAGGGACGAGCATAAGCTTAAATAGATCAGGATAGATATTCTTTACGCTCTGACGCAACCAAATATAAAAAAAGTCAGAGAGATCAGCATAACTGATATTGTCATAGTAGGGAGGATCAGTTGAGATAAGAGGCATATCATTCGTAAATGGTAACGCTTGTGATGCGTCTATCTGTGCCACATTTCCTTCAGGCCTCATAGGTAGAGCCTTGATAACATCACTTACCCATTCAACCGCACCTACCCAGTTTCCACTCATTTTTTCAAGAGGGTTGGTTTCTATGAAATTCCACGTCATTGCTATTGCCTGTTTAGTAAAAACTTGTGCAATGCTGCCTCCTCTTTCATTCCAATAACACATACTATTATTGTAACTTGCAAGTCTACTTAAAGCACAACTGAGGTAGATCACTATAGCTTCAGAGTAAGCTTGTGCGTTTTTACCTCCTGCGTTAAGTGGAATATTATCATTAGACAATCCAGCTGCAATAGCATCTTCTTTAATTTTTTCTTGAACCTTTTCTATTAAGTCGCAAAAAGTCGTTATAGCAACAAGTTGCCGTTGCGTAAAGAGATCTGACCAATTGAAAAATCCATATCCACGACCACTGACTAAATTAGTGGTATCACGATTCATTTCAATATCAGGTTCCCACTTAGGCTTAACGGATTCTGCAATTTCTATGTGTGCTTCTGAAGGCGAAAGGTACATTCTACCTTGATCACCTTTTGCAACAATTGCCATTAACTGTGTCCCCATTTTGCCAGCTATGCTTTCTCCCTTGATGTAATTCTCTAATGCATCTTGCTCACAAACAAGACAGCGAAATCGAGCTCCTCTTCCAATTTTTGATGGTATTGGTGGGGTTCCAATTCCTGTTTTCACTTCAAAACGCACCCTTTTTTGAACTTTATCAATATTTGGTTCAACCCATACTCCTCCCTTTCCCTTTCGTTTCTTCGCTAGCCAGTATGAGGTTAAAAGCGGCATGTGTGCGCCACAAGCGGGATTTGGACATTTCACCGTTCTGGCCCAAAACCAAGCAAGAGTAGGCAACTTTTGGCCTCCGCCTTTTTTAGATAAATGAACTTTTGGATAACAATTGCCGATTAATTTTTCAGCCTCATCACGCATCCATTTCCCGTAGTAACGAACATCTTCTGATAAGACTGCCGTGCTTTCCCAGTTTGGCTCTGTAGGGTGTTGTTTTTGGCTATTGGGATTAACCGGCGGCTGCCCCGCAAAGCGTGCCGGTATTTCAATCATTGCCTTGGTAATTAATACCGGAACTGGATTAAGGTCACTAGCGTGTGCCTCTAAACCAAGTCGTTGGGCCTCTAAAGGTATTGATCCACCACCGCAAAAAGGATCTAACACGGGTGGAGGATTTCCATTCGTGGACTTAAGAATCGCAGCACGCGCTTTTCCCAAAATTTCCTCGTTATTGGTATTCTCCCATTTTACTAAGTCTCTAATGATGTCAAATAAACATTCGCGTTCACGTTTTTGATCTGATTCTGTTGGATATTTATGGGCGAGGTGGGGACTAGAAGGGTCATCAACAAGGGAGGCAAATAGCACTGCGCGACAGGCAGCTAACGGTCGTCGTGCCCACCATAAATGTAAAGTAGCAGGATGACCTCTACGAGGCACTGATTTTTCGCTTGCTGCTTCGCGGTTGATGTCTTCTAACGGTAATGCGACTTCAATTAGTTTTTTGCGGTCGGACATGGTGTTTCCTTTGTTTATTTTGGCATATCATAACATAAAACGGGAAATTGAGCAAATCTTGTTCAATCAGATCACTAAAGTCGCAAATTACTTGTAAAGTGTCTGAATCAAAATTACTCGTTTGACTTTGGTTTCTCGACCCAATGGTTCATCTTATCCTTACCGAAATTTGCATACTTTAATAGGTTGACATATCCTACTGTGCAATGCGCTGCATGGAAAAATAAATCTGAACAGAAACGTTTGAAATGAGCATATTCGTTATCCGGACTGTGAACCCAATAGTTTCGGTTGTTTTCTATCCCCGTCGTGGATATAGGAAAAGAGCAAGTCTCATTATCCGGATCAATATAGAAGAATAGACCGTCTTCAATGCTTAACACTGCACTATGCCTATGCGCGTAACCCACAGACTCGTATATTCCATTTAGAGTTGAAGAAATAGTATCACCGCTCAGTGGAAAATCTATACTATTACATATTAGAAAAGTGAATACTTGATCGAAAGAAATTTTGTCAGGATTATATTTAGCTTTTTCTAATCTGTATCGCCTTTTAACCGTAGACATTTTATTAGTTATAAGTGAACGTATTTGTTTTATTTTTGCAAGCCGAAGCAGGGCATCTTTAAATTGGCTTTTGTCTACATTGGACTTCACCTCACCAGCAGCTATAACTGTTTCCACAGGAAAGAATCTTTGTCTATTCTTGGAATCCAAAGGCGGTGTAAGCGATGAGTCGTAAATAACCAGATCTATCTGGCCACTTGCATCTCCTAACGCGTTTATGATAAACCCTGTGTCAATTGCCAAGTGTTGTGGAAGGAACGATTGAAGGAAATCACGAGTGATCGCTTCCCGGTATGTACCAAATTCCCCAGGATGTCTGAGATTGTTGTGTTTCTCATCATCTCGAAATAGGACTTTGGCACGTTGCGCGAACGCAGAACGAAATATATCTATCCGTTCTTCAATCAATTCGTCTATAATTATGTTTGGCATTTGTTGACTCCCAAAATTAGATTTTAAGGATAATATAGTCATTTGTCACGATTAGAAACACGGCTTAAGTAGCCTACTGGAATCAATTTATTTTCAAAACCTTCCTAAATCCACTCTGACCATAATATTCACATGCAAAAATATCAGGGTCTTTTGTTGGTAGTAGTACTCGTCCGCATTCAACCGCGATTGATACAGGAACCGCCGGAAAAATATAGATTTTGCAGCGGTGTCCATGCGTGACTTGAATTTGATTCAACAACTTCCGATATTCATAACTGAAATGCTCAAGCTGCTTTGTGTTTTTCAAAAAATGTGGGGACGGTTTTTCAATTGTAATCTCGTAAATGCTAAAAGTATCGTCAACGAAGTTAGTATATTTGTCCTTCTCTATTGTATCGCTTAGGGCTAACACGATTGCAACGTTTTCACTCTTTTCTGTTATCTTAATGGGCTTGACTATGTAAGAGGTTTGTACCTCACCTTCTTCTGCTTGCCATGACCATGTTTTGCTTGTATCCTTGATGTTTCTATGGCTTTGGTATAAATCAGTCGGAATGGTGTCTCCGATACATTTACCCAGAAACATAAGCAGCGGCATCGGTCCAATGGCAAATACTGAGAAATGTTTAACTGTATTTTCGTCTATTCCTTCCTCAACACGCGCTTTAATTTTTCTTTCAATGGTTCTCGCGTAAGTAATCCACTCAGACTCATCCCCATGCCGATCAAAATCAGGTATTTCAATCTTAATTCCCTCATCAACTGGATATTTCGGGAACATTGCATTGCGAAATACCTCGTGGTTAATTCGAGGAATCCTGTCTTTAATTTTTACTGTGAATAGCACAACCGTTGACTTATGAATCTCCTCTGGATAATTTGTTTGAATCTCAATTCTTTTTTCGTGATCCTGTTTCCACTGGCGGAGTAACTCTGTAGAATACTTATTAGGATTGCGATCAATTTCTATGTGGCATCGTGGACATAAAAGCATAAGATTGGAATAAGCAACTTGCAAATCCACTGACTCCTCGCTGCCTCGGGGCCCATCCTCGCTTGCCGCAATAATATGACACCTCTCTCCGAAATTACCATCACTTAAGGTCAAGTTATTCTGCCAGAGGGGTTTGTTACACCCGCGAAACTCACACCTACCCGCTGCCTTAACCCATAATTTTAACCGAGTATGCTGTGGTACGGTTCTGTCGTTAATTTCTGGTTTTGACTTCTTTTTTCTATTCATAGGTTCGAAACCAATTATTGCGTTGGAAAATCGCCACCAAAGACACCTTGTAAGATCTCACAAGCTCGCGAAGCATTATGCGCTTCTTCAGCCCGAATCAACTCATATCTGAGTCCTAACAGTTTTATTTTAAAATTCGACATCTGTTTGTCACTCATTTTTTCAAAGAGGTCGTTGTGTGGTGGAACAGGAAGGGATACGGTAATTCGGCCCCCAAAGTTAAAATAATTGATGATTGACTCGGTAAGATATTTGAGTGCTGTCAAATCGTCATAATAATTCTTTCCATCTATGAAATTATAAACACTCCCTACCTGGAACCATTTCAATGCACATGCGGATATAGCAATTCCAGTGGGCCGTTCGTTACCATTTGCAGAAAAGGTAACGTCTTTCCATCGCTTCAGAAACCGGATGATTTTTCTGAATTGATTCTGATCTCTTTGATGTTGAAATTTTTGTTGAAAGATTTCTACCAGTTTTTTGGGGTCAGCGACTTCCCATATACGATTTTCTGGTCCGGATCCCGGAAAACCTTTCGCGAGATACATTTGATTATCCCAATCAGAGGGACTTTCTGAATAAACTGCTAAATCTACATGATAAACTTCACTACCTGCACGATGATATTGCACCCTCACACAGGGACGTTTAAATTCCACTGTCCGATTCCCAGTATTCAAAGCCTCATAAACCCACTGTTTAACTTGTACAGGAGCATAGTTATTTTTTAAAAGATGGAAATTCAATCCAACATCAATATCATAATCTTCGCTGGGGAGTGGTTCAACACCTGTACCTATTGCGTAACTTCCCTGATTGAAATGTTCAAACCTTGGGATTCTTACGTTGTGGTTTTGTGCATATCTTCGTAACCCATCCCGTAAGTCATTTAAAAGCAAATCTCTTTTATCTCGCAAAGTACTACTATCATCGTAACTTCTTCTGATCTTTTCATCAAATTTATTAAAGTATGTCTGAACGTTTGCCATGATTCCTTAATCTCCTCAAATTAATTGGACTTCATTTTTCTAATTCGGTGTCTCTGAACGCGCAAGGAGTTCGTTGAGATCGTAATTGACACTGTTTGCACCGAAGTCCGGTTCTTTCTGAAACGGCTCACGGATATAGCGCGGTTCTTTCGCTTTATCACCCTCTACTTCAACAATAGCAAGGATAAAATTCTTTGGCTTGTTAAAAGCAGTGAAAATCTGTGTTTTAGAAACGGTAACGCTCGTTGCTCCAAACGATTTCCCTTTTACCTCAATGAACAGTAGACTGTTATTATTTGGATCTTTTGACTCAATGTCATAGCCTGGGTTATGATGTGGCATCTCTTTGGGTACACGTCCAAGTTTCTGTTCCGCTTCCATCACTGCATCAACTGCAAGTTTATCAATCCTATCTCGGTCTGCTTGTGCAATCAGAACCGTACTGTCAGTGTTGCTTTCGGTGGTCTCCAAAAGCGTTTGTGGTACGATGAGTGTACCCCCAATGACAATTGGTGCCATCGGGGAAATATGCTGTTCCTGATCTAATTCTTCCATACGTTTTCCAAGCCGTTCCTCTAACTCATTGGCGCGCCTTTGTGCTTGGTCTGCGTTGATTTTTGCCATCGGTTTTCCTGCTTCCTCTTGTCGTTTCAAATGGCTTGCTCTGTTATCCCAATAAATAATTTCCTTCGTGAGTCGTTCATGAACCGCTCGTCTTGTTTTCTCCACCAATTCATCTTTATGCTTCTTTACTTCGTCGAGGTGTTGTGGAATAAGGTGTTCTGCCGCATAGGCAATAATCCGAGATTCTAATTCCTCACCGTTCTGTAGCCATTCTGCTTCGCGTAATGTAGATACCTGTGATTGTTCTTCATCAGTGATTGATCGATAATCCAAGTAGGGGGCATATCCGGGTGTTTTTACCGTTCCATCCATATAGATTTCTACGAACTGCATCTGACGTGAAACTGTTAGTCTATTTCCATCTTTAAGAGTTCGTCCATCTTGGATTGCATGTTCAAGGTAGAAGAGGACACGAATCTGATCATCAGTTGCATTTGGATCAACCAAAACCGTTCCCTGTTTAAGCAGCGGACGGTGTTGTTCCAGGACTAAATCAAGTGTTGCATCAAGCAGTGAATGACCGGGGCAGACAAATTCTGCCAGAGGTTTCCCCGGAACAGTGATATAATCTTTTTCAAAGGTAATCCGTTCATACTGTTTTAGGACTGGTGTACCGACACCAATTGCAACGTCTCGTTTACGGATTATCGCGGGAACGTTGCGAATTTGATAACGTTTAGACTCGCGTTCACGCAGTGTTCCACCGAGTTGTGTGAACGCCTCTCGGAAGAACGAAGCGATAAAGTGTGGTTGCAAACGTTTCGCTTCTGCACGCTCCATATCTTCACGGATATCATTGAGACGGCTAGTATCAATTGTTCCATGAACCAAACTATTTTCTCTGATTAAGCCTTGGATATGATCGTGGTCTAATGCCCCGTCAATTACTTCCGTTAATCGTGCTTTAACTTTCGGGTCGTCTCCTTCTCGGATAGCTCGAATGAGAAGTCTCCTCAGCGGTTCATCGGTAAAACATTTCCCTAACACATCAAAAACAGCACCCCCTAAGGAGCTGCGCTGTTGATTAAGTTTGTGAAGTAAGGTGTTGAACACTTCTCCCTCTCGCGTTTTTGGTGCAACGAGATTCCAGAGATGACACACCTCTGTCTGCCCGATTCTGTGAATCCTCCCAAATCTTTGTTCAATGCGGTTTGGGTTCCATGGTAGGTCATAGTTTACCATCAAGCGTGCCCGTTGAAGGTTTATACCCTCACCAGCGGCATCGGTAGCGATTAGGATTTGCACATTCGGGTCCTGTGTAAATGCTTCTTGTGCTTCTTGACGTTTTTTCCGTTGCATACTGCCATAAATCGTGACAACGGCTTCGGAGCGACCTATTAACGTTTGAATTTTATCAGTTAGATATTGAAGTGTATCGCGATGTTCAGTGAAGATAATAAGTTTACGACGGTGCCCTTCTGCGTTAAATAATTTGCCAGATTCAGAGGCATTACCTTCTTTTTGTAAAAGATTAGATAGTTCTTCCCATTTTTTGTCAGTATTACTATTACGTACTTCTTGCGCTAATTTTTCTAAACGTATAAGTGTCTGTATCTCCGCTTCAAGTTCAGAGATTGTTCGGGCAGCTGATGCTTGTGCTATGACTTCTTCCTCTATTGATTCTACTTCTTCAGCAGTCGCCTCATCATAAAAGTTGTCTACCTCCTCTGGGTCTGTTGGCGCATCACTGTCTGTTGGTGTATCTAAGCGGATTGAAGTATCAGATCTGTTATTTTTCTCTTCCAGCAGTCGTCCTTCTAAGCGTTCTCTGCGGCGTTGAATAGAGCGGTAGATTGCCTCTGGCGATGAAGCTAAGCGTCGTTGTAAGATAGTGAGAGCAAATCCGACTCGGTTTCCGCGTTGCCCTTCAATATTATCAGCACGGTTCATCTCTTCACGGACATAGTTGGTAACCTCTTCATATAGATGTGCTTCTAATTCAGAGAGCTCGTAGTTGAGAGTTGAGGCGTAACGTTCTGGGAATAAACGCGTTCCATCAAATTTTAGCAGATCCTCTTTAACCATTCGGCGCATCAGATCGGAGGTGTCCACAGGGTTAACACCCCCTCGAAAACGTCCCTCAAACCGGTCAGCATCCAGTAACGCCATGAACAGTTGGAAATCTTCTTCTTTACCATTATGGGGTGTGGCAGTTAACAATAAAAAGTGGCGTGTGATTTTCCCGAGCAGTTGTCCGAGTCGGTAACGTTTCGTAGCACGTACGTCCCCTCCAAAAAAGGAAGCTGACATCTTGTGTGCTTCATCACAAACGATAATGTCCCAATCTGTGTGCTTTAACTTTTCTTGAATATCATCGTTTCGGCTGAGTTGATCAAGTCGGCAGATAAATAAGTTATGTTCTTGGAATGGATTTCCTGTACGTGAGCTGTTAATTCTTTCACGGGTAAGGATTTCAAAAGGGAGGTGGAATCGTTGGTCAAGTTCACTTTGCCATTGCTCCACAAGGCTACCAGGGCATACAATTAGGCAACGTTTTAAATCGCCCCGTACGAGAAGTTCCTTGAGATATAAGCCTGTCATAATCGTTTTGCCTGCTCCCGGATCATCAGCAAGTAGATAGCGTAAGGGTTGACGCGGTAGCATTTCTTCATAGACTGCGGTAATCTGATGTGGCAATGGGTCTACGCTTGACGTATGGACTGCAAGTCGTATATCAAAGAGATGTGCTAAACGGATTCGGTAAGCCTCAGACGCGAGGCGGAACATTTCTCCGTCTCCATCAAAACTCCACGGAAGTCCTGCAGTAACAATTTCAAGGGCGGATTCATCGTGCCTATAAATAAGCTGGCTATGGAGGGATCCGTCTGATTTCTTGTAGGTGAGTTCTATTCCGACAGTGCCTAAAGGTTTTACTGCTACAACTGTAACCTGTTCATTAGGTAATATGCCTTTAACAATGCAACCCTGTTTAAGTTCTTCTAAGCGCGCCAAGTTATGTCCCTTTTTGTTTAGTGATGTATAGTAAACTGAATTTTCCAAACATCTAAAATAAAACTGATTTTTACTGTCATATTATAACGTGAGTTTGATAAATAATTCAACTGATATTTATCAGAGATGTTCCAAACTCAATTTTTATCAGCGTTCTTTCGTCTATTCATCATGAACATGCGATCTAAGTTCAGGCAGCATATCTCTTTGTTCCGAAAGTTCAAGTTGTATTTATTGAATCTTCATTGGTAGCACAATCAAGCATCCATGTGATAAAAAGCAGCACATGGATGCTTACGGCACATCCCACAACACTATGGTTCCATCTATGCAGCTGCCGGAAAGTAATTTACCGTTAGGGGAAAAGGCGAGAAATGCTACTGTGTCGGATTGACCATGCAAAACTGTGACCTGTTTTCCTGTCTCAACTTCCCAAATACACACTATGTCCGGTTCTGTCTGATACCATAATGCTCCTGCAAGGTATTGACCACAATGTGTAAACGCGAACGTAACGCCATCACAGTTAGGTTTAGGGAGTGGAATTGTCTGCAATGTCGTGAACGTGTGTGCATTTAAAATGCGGATTTCGGTTTTCAAATAAGCAGCAATCATACCACCGCACGGAGAGAAGAAAAAACACATACCTATAGACGACCTATCTATTTCTTGACCCGTTTTTAAATCCCAGAAAAGAACAGTCTTATCATGATCTCTGCTGATGAGTCTTTGTCCATCCGGTGAAAACATAACCGAATAGATATCCCCATTATGCCCTTTCAGCACTGATGGATTCTCGGGGTCGTCAATATTCCATAGATACACGTTCCCCGTCTCACATCCACACACAATCTTATCTCCCTTAGGTGAGAACTGTAGACCACAGCTCCTTTCAAATAGGTCATCAGGGACAGGGATTTCAGTGATAGGTTTTTCGTGTGTCCGAAGTCGCCATACCTTAGTGCGATGATCATTATGACAGTGAAGAACGATTATCTCTCCTGAAGGCATTACCACATAATCACCTATATAGTCATCAAAAAACTGATGTTCTATAATAGACCTATTATCAATATCTAACAGGACGATACCGTCCCAACAATCTGTCACAAGTGTGTGGTCGTCTATCCAGACCGGGGCAATAGCGTTAAAGAAGAAATGACGTTCACGGACGACCGCG
>JAJDZB010000110.1:0-17731 GCA_022824835.1 Candidatus Poribacteria bacterium
GGTCGTCTGAATATACCTTTTTTCAAAGTACTGTCTAAAACTCTCTTTTTTAACTACAGGTTTATCATATTTTTGTTTTAAATATGTTGTTTTCTTTATGCCCCACAATGACATAAAAGGATCAATTGTCCCAGTATTAACAAACTTAAAGATGTCATTCTCCGATGAACTAAACTCACTCAAATATTCTTTAAGTTTATATGCCTCTGCTACTGTAAAAGCCGATTCTACATCACAATACTCTGATAACTTTTTACCTTTTTCAATTATAGTTACTATTAAATCTAAATTATTTGATAGAAAAACTCCCCAATTTTCAAATTTTTGCGTAATGTTAGCAGGTAAATTTTGCTTTGAGAATAAATTGTGATTATCAGAATAACGTTCTGCATAAATAGAATCCTGTGGACATTTACTCATAAACACAACCACAGGAAAAACACCAGCATTTTCAAAGACTCGAAAACGAGAGTAATCAACAATTTTATACACGAGAAATTTTGAATATTGTCTCAAAGATTTTCCATACCCAATTGATAACCATTTGTTCGGGGTGATAAGTGTAGTAAATCCCTGACTATGAATTAACTTAAGAGATATTTCCCAAAAAGGAATATATAAATCCCAATTACCTTTGGTGGTTTCATACATTTTCGCTAGAAGTTGTCTCTCCTCTGGATTCGTTTTTGTCATATTTTCAGAATCAACGTACGGTGGATTCCCAATCACCACATCAAACCCATCTGTAACACCAAACATCAATTCAGAGTCAAACCAATCTGCTTTTTCATTCTGGTCATACGGATCCCACTGTGCAATGTTATCTGCATCATCTGCCAACGCACCGAGTCCTTTTAATTCCGTTGCCAATTCAGCGCGCAATTCTTTGTCTTTATCTTTGCATGCGCGCTTCTGTCGTCGTGTGGTTGCATGGAAATGCTTTTCACGGTTGTTGCGGAGTGCCTGCTCCAAACGACTCGCCTTTTGACTTTTCAACGACATCTGTTGTTGAAGTCCTATCAGTGTATTCGCAGCAACAAACCGCGTCTCTAAGTTCGGCAGCGGTTTGATGCCGAAATTATCAGCATTTCTGTCCGCTTCCTGCTCAATCGCGAGTGAGATAAAAAATCGGAGTTTGGCAATCTGACAGGCAATCGGTTGGATGTCCACACCGAAGATACTATTCTGAATCAGATACAACTTCCGTCCGAAGTCAGAATCTCGATAACGTTCAAAGGTATCACTGATTTCTGTGAGTTCATCGTTGCGTTCCTGTTGATCTTGTGTGTTGTACGCTGCCTCTGAACGTTTGACAGCAATGTTCCGTTGTAATGTTTCCCATCGGGTGTTATCTGAGTCAAGCTGTCTGAGTGCAAGTGTGAGTTTGTGTAACACTCCCATCGGAAACGCCCCTGAACCAACTGCTGGGTCCAAAATCTTGAGTTCAGAGATTGTTTTGACAATCGCGTCTATTTCTATGTCGTCAAACCATTCGTTTGCATCATCACACACCTTTGCATAGTCAAACAAGTAATGCAGTCTTTCATCCCAAAGTTCCGTGTTAGCATCAGTCGGTTGACATTTTTGAGAGATTGTGGCGACTAACGCCTCCTCCACCATATAATCTACGATAGCGCGCGGGGTGTAGTAGGAACCGGTCATCTTGCGCGCCGTTTCTCCCGTTTCTGGGTTGATAGCGGCGAGTAGGTTTTCGAACACTCTACCAAGCAATTCAGGGTCAAGTGCTACCTCTTGATCTAACGGTGTGTTCTCCTCAACGGTGAATTTGTAATGTTCAAGTAAGGGGATGAGTCCTCTGTTTTCGTCAAAAAAGAGGAGGTTCGGAATGGATAACTTTTTGTACTGATTATCGGAGAAACAGTCTATTCGGTAACTCTCTTTACCTATTGCTTTGAAGGTATCAAGACAATCGAACAAGCCGCCGTTGATGAACGGTGTTTGGGCAAAAAGAAATAGAAGTTTATCTGGGTCGTCCATCTGTTTTTTGTATCGGTAACAAGAGAAATCGCGATTGGTATCATAACTTTCTTTGCTAAACTTCCGTTTATCTATCTCTGTGTTTAACGTCGCGAAAAAGAGGTTTTGCAACACTGCACGATAGTATGAGTCACCGTTATCAAAATCATCAGTTTTCAATAGGTCTCGGATTTTTTCCCTCTTAAATAGTTCATCTGCTACTAACCCTTTTTCCTTGATAAACCAGATAAAGAGTAGGCGTGTGATGAGGCGGATGACATGCTCCTCCGGTTTTATGACACGGTTCTCATCTGTTGGGAATCTTGCTGTCTCAACCGCCCATTCATACCACGCGAAAAGTTTTCTATAGAACTGTTTATTGAGCTCTTCTGTATTCAGAATCTTTTCCCAAGCATCGTGGAGTGTATCAAAGTTTTTAACATCTTCAGTCTGGATGAGATTGCTGAGATATAGGTCGTAGATTATTTCAATATGGGCACGCTTGGGAGATTCTAAATTTATATCTTTAATAAGTGTCACCTTTTCCAGCACTTTTTTTGATGGGTCTATCTTATGCTCTCTCATATTGATAATAGCAAGCGTAAGCACATCACTATACCGGAATATCACCATAATTGATTTATCTAACTCTTTATTGATAAATCGGGTGATATTGGCAAGTTGTGTGCGTGTGTAGGTGTCACCGGTGAGTTTCACAGTAACGAACATGTAAGATTCCCTTAACATATCGTCTATGCCCGAGCTTTCAAACAACGTTCCTTGTTGTGGATTTATCTGTTGATTAATTTCGTCATCTGATACCTGCATGATCCGGTAAAAGGATTGCCAGTCTTCAATGTGAAGTTTCTCATAAGGATTAGCAGTCTCAAGCGCGGATTCAACGAGACGTTCAAACCTAACGTTGTCAACGCCCTCGGTTCCGACTCGCTTACTGTAATAACCGAGTGTATTCAGGAGGTTTGTTGAGGTATCTCTCAACGATTGTTGGTTATCAAGGAAGTTTTTTAGTGCGTTCTCAATGTTCTGCTTAATTGATAGTTCTGAATTCATAGAGGTATAACTTTTCCACATTAACGCGTTATCACGAGCCATGTAATCAGTTCAAATTCGGTCTTTTCTGTAATCTGTTCATCTGCAGTTGGTGGCAGTGCATTAGGGCTTGAATCAAGGTGATCGTTCACCTTTCGGTTATACTCCGATTGCCATGTAAAAAATTAGATTTTCGTACAGACTTGATCTATACCTTCTTTTCTATCCACTCAGCACATGCTTTGGGAATCTCTTTTTGTTGTAGGTAGTTTTGAAGTTCTAATCCCTCTTCGGTGATTTAGAACGTTTTGCTTTCTGTTTTAGTAGGATCCAATCCGTGAATAAAACTCGGTTCACCTGCAGATGATTGATTAAACTTCTCTAATTCTGATGTTGCTATATTCTTTTTCTTGTATTTATAGGTTTGCATTGTGTTTCTTTTATTATTGTAATGCCACTGTGAAATGGTGTGGTGGCACTCCCTTGCGGGAGGTCACATCCACCACTACAATGCTAATAATAGCATACCATCAAACACAGCGAAAGTCAAATCTATTTCATACAATAAAGGGGTTAGCAGTGTCTAATCCCCGCGCTAAAGCAACGGGGCCTTGACACTGAACGTTGATAAAAAAATACAAAAACAGTCAAATTTCTTACTGAATCGGATTTGTTTTTTCTGAAAAATTCTGATACAATACCAAATAAACAAATTCATTTCATACCACAAAAGGAGAATACATGAAAATTAGAACAACTACAATATTTGTAGTATTAACCGTTTTTGTTGTTATGTTGTCTTTTTCCAGCTGTGATAATATTTCCAATATAATTGAACTCTCAAAATCACAGGAAGATGACTCAGGTGAACAATTGACTATAGGCGTCGTGTTACCACTATCAGGTAGATACATATCTACTTTTGGTGAACCTATTCAGAATGGTCTTGACCTTGCACTAAATGAAATAAACGCAGGACAACTTGCAGGCACTAATTTGGCGTTTATTGTTGAAGACTCAGGTAGCACAGTTGAAGGAGCAGTTTCGGCTTATAACAAACTGATACATGAAGCTGGCGTATCAATTGTGCTTGGTCCCTCAACTTCATCAATGACAAAAGCAACATTTCCGATCGCACAAGAAAACCAGATCGTCGCAATCAGTCCCACTTCAGCATCACGCGGTCTTAGCGCAATTGGCGACTATGTTTTTCGTATAGCACTAACAACAGATAAATTAATACCAAACGGTATTGCAGCGACGCATGCAAAACTTGCTTATGAGAACGCAGCAACACTATATGATATAGACGATGAGTTTTCAAGGGATGGAGATGCTGCGGTGCAAGAAACACTTGTTGACTTAAATGTAAATGTTCTGACTACTGAGACATTTAACAGTGGTGACACCGATTTTACAGAACAACTTACACGTATCAAGGCGTTAAATCCGGACGTGATCTTTCTCTCATCTCTATCACAAGAGAAGCCACCAATACTAATTCAAGCACAAGAATTGGGAATAACTGCTCAGTTCATCATTCGTACTTTTACCGAGGATAATGTTGCAGCAGCAGGTGAAGCAGCAGAAAATGTAATCACATTTGTTGGATGGGGTAAATCTGTTGACACGCAGATTAATCAAGCGTTTATTAAGAACTACAGTGATGCTTACGGTATGCCCCCCAATAACTATGTAGCCCGAGCCTATACAGCACTACATGTTTTAGCAGAAGGTATAAAAAACGCTGCAAGCCACACTTCTAAAGACATAAGAGATGCACTTGCACAAATCAGCGGTTTTGAGACCGTCTTTGGCACGTTTTCATTTGATGAAGTTGGCGATGCTGTTTACGAACCAAAAATCCTGATCGTTAAAAATGGCACGTTAGAACTGTTTGAATAACTATAGTAAAACATACAATTAATGAGACACTTTTGTAGTACACCACGGTAGGTTCGGTTTCCTAACCGAACCTAACATAATGTCCAATTAATTCTGACTTCTACTATAAATGTGAGTTTGATAAATGTAGCGCAAACTTTCCAGTTTGCGTCAGATATGCCACAATTTGAAAGTTCGTGCTACAATTCGCACCTTTCGGATACGAAAATCGCGTCATGCAACAATCATTAGATCAATTTTATACAAGAAAAGAGATCGCTCAATTATGTTGGGAGGTTTTCACAGATACACTTTCTACACTGAATAAAAACACTAACGACCTATTTTTTTTCGAACCTTCTGCGGGTACTGGTGCGTTTTTTGATCTCTTACCTATAGATAGGAGATTAGGAATTGACCTTGTACCAAAATGTGACGGGGTAATAACAAAAAACTTTTTTGATGTGTCTGAGATTCCTTTTGCACCACAAGATACCGCTGTTATCGGCAATCCACCATTTGGAAAGCGAGGAAAATTAGCAATAGAGTTTTTTAACCATGCATCCTATTTTGCTGATATTGTAGCGTTTATTGTGCCTCTTAATTTTAGAAAGTACGCTGTTCATAAACGTCTTGATTCTTCCATGCGATTCATTGAGAAAATAGTTCTACCAAGAGATGCATTTCACCTTGATAACGGAAAACTGTTTTCTGTTAATACTGAATTTCAGATATGGACCCGTTTAGAAAGTAAACATAGCAATATGCGAGAATGGAAACCATTACCCATATTTCATCAGGATTTCCAACTTTGGCAGTATAACAATACAACAGACGCTTTAAAATTCTTCTATAACGAGTTTGATTTTGCTGTTCCTTGCCAAGGCTGGCAAGATTATTCTCGGAAGGAAATAGATGAAAAAAAATGTGAAAGAACTAAACAGTGGATACTGATAAAAGCAGAGAATCTTACGGTTTTAGAGCGATTGATGAATATTGATTATGAAAACTTGGCTCAGAAATGTGCTACTGCTGTACCCGGATTTCGGAAAGCTGACCTTGTCAAGGAATATACGGATATGTATGAGAAAACGCTATGATTAGTCTTATCATATCAGACGTGATGTAAAGAAGTGTCTACGCAAACCTTTCTAACCTATATGACGAGAACCAATCTACACAGGCACCGTCCGCAACTTCCAATGCACACATTTCACCCACAAGTGGTGCCAATGTTACACCACTATGCATTAAGGCAATATAAAGATTCGGAACTTTCTCCGTAAAACCGATGACAGGAAATCCATCAAAAGGCATCGGACGGTAACCTACCAGAGAAGGTATTGCTTCTGCATCACCGATCGCTGGAAGAACTTCTTTCGCATGATCAAGAAGCATATCCGCATGTTCTTGTGAGTCGTTCCGATTGATTCCTTCTTGTGTCCCTTGACCAATTCTGAGCGAACCATCACGCAGTTGTCTGAGATGTAAGTGTTGTTGCTTTTCGGTTTTTGGTGGTGCATGTATCACGGCGACACTGTGTAAGACCTGTACACATGGGGATGTTTTTATGACGATACCCGGACTTCGCTGTTGTGGAATGTTGATATCAACGAGAGAAGCGAGCTCGGTTGTTTGAATGCCGCTTGCTAAGACAACCGCATCACAGAGGAATTCGGTATCTTTCGATTGAACAGCAGCGATCCTGCGATTATGCATCACAAAACCTGTGACTGCTGTCTTAGAATGCAGTGTTACACCATTGTCTATTGCGTGTGTCAAACATACAGAAGTGAACTTGTCAGTCTCCACATGGACATCCGCTTCAGAATGTGAGATGGCTTTAGCAGATTCTACCTTCAAGTCAGGCTCTAACGTTAACATCTCCTCAGTTGAAATAAGTCTACACGGATAACCCCAATTCTGTAGTTTTTTAATACGGTTTTCTAACTGTATTGCCTTGTCCGTTCTGTTTTCCCAACGCATTTCCCCACCATAGTGAACACCAACGTCAGCATTCAATAGATGTGCAAATCGGTACCACATATCTAAGGAACGTCTGTTGAGTGTATGGTATTCACGAGGATCCTTTCCGAATGCATTTACCCATGCAAAGGAATGTCCAGATGCTCCAGAACCCGGGACATCCTGTTCAAAAATTTCTATGACAGTATTGGGTCTACGGGACAAGAAGTAGGCAATTGAAACACCTATAACTCCCGCACCTACGACCGCTATATGTTTTGTTTTTGCTGATGCCATATACTTATGCGTTACCTACAATGGGGTAATGAATTCTGTGATCTACAGAAACGTATCAACGAAAGGATGCACTAATATTACTTAATTGTCTTATTGACAATTTACCGATGTGCGACGACAATAAAACCGGTCAATCCACCAAGCAGTAATTGAAATCCTGTCTGATAAAAAACGATGAGAAACGGTTGACATAAGGATATGAGTCCAAGCGCAATTAGCACGATAGATATGCGTTCACAGATAACTTTCTTAGAATAGACTAAAGCAAACACAATCATACCAGGAATTATTAGGTAAAGTGCTGAATTGTTGAGTATTTCAGAAGTTGTCTGATAAAGAAATCCTATTCCTATACACACCACAACCGATGAAACAACAGCTGCAATTCTCTTTGATGTTGTCGTCATACCGAACGCTATCGCGCTACTGAAAAGAATGTGGAAGGCAGAACCACTAACAAGCGATGGCGTTGGAAGGTATAGGAAAGAGAACCCAATCACTAAACCGAATAGAGAAGAAAGTAGAACATATACCTTATTCTGAAAGGATATACTGGCAAGGATGGCAGCAACGCTTAACGAAATAAACGCGATACCTTTTAAAAGCACATCAATTTGGGAAAACGCCTTTGGGAGAGAGGATATATTACCAAGACTGTTGTAAAGAAAAACAGACCCGATAACGAAAAGACTAATGCTAAGAATCTGATTTCGTTTCTGTGCTGACATAAGTATCAATTTTAAAAAGAAATGGGCAATAACAAATATTATATCAAAGGTAATTCTACTCAATCACCCAGATTTGAAGATGCGATCTACCCAGGACTTCGATTTTTCTTCTTGTAGCATGTTTATCTGAACCCTCAAATCGGCTCTCTCTTCGTGAAGTGCGTTAATTTTCTCTTTAAGCTCAGAAATGTCTGATTCCAATTTTTCATTCGTCTCACGTAGATAGGCGATGTGGACAATCTGGCATATAAGGTTTTCAATGATGTCAGCCGTAGGTATATTATAGCTGAGTTGTGTGATTAAGGGTGCCAAACCGTCAACCCTTAATTGAAGTATCGTTTCAGTGTCCTCATCATCTTCAGAGGGTGCAGCGGAAACACGAAGATAGGGTTCAATATCGGGATGTTTTCGGTTTATGGTTTGTCTGATAATCTCTTCATCAACACCGATTACTTCGGCGACATCAGAAGGGTTCAAATAGAGTTCCATTGTCTTTTCCTTGCTTCTCTATCTTGAGTGCTGATATGAAAGCAGACTTATTGTGATTGATTCAACTTCAGAGCGCGAAGCATATTCCGCGCATAACTTACTGCAGAGATCGCTACAAATACTAAAGCCACACAAAGTGTTGTAAAGGGTATCCACTCGGGTAAAAAATTGTCTTGAAACGCATGGTTTAGATACGCATGGAATAGATATAGTATGACAGCAATTGACAGTGAAAAACTCGTGCATTTTCCCCACCAATTTGACCTTGTAATCATCTTTGCTTTATGTGCAAGATAAGCATTTCCTATTACTATCGCGATATCTCGGATGACGACTGCAAGGAATGCCCACAGCGGAAATTGGGTTGCCCCTGATAATACGAGGGCAAGAATACCCGCACCAATCGCAAATTTATCCGCTATCGGGTCAAGAATGTAACCAAGCTCAGAATGTTGATTCAGAACACGAGCGAAAAAACCATCCAATAAATCCGAGAGAATCGCAATTATACCAACAAATATAGCGTACTTATAATCCTTCTGGTAGATTAACCAAAAAAGCAACGGTACGAGTAACAGCCTGAATGTTGACAATAGATTGCTAATATATAAAAAGTCTCGTGGTGAAATTTGAATCGTACGAGTTTCTGTAAATTGGTGAATAGGATTCTTGAGTGCCATCAACCCATTTTACCTGTTGTTGTCTCACGCACCAATGTCAATACTTTAGAAAACTGTCCCTTGATGATAAACCTAAAGGCAATTACTACACACAAAACCGAATTACAACACTAAGATATTCTTGAAGACTTCAATTGTTTCGTGCAGCCAATCTAAAAGCAATCTGTTTGTTTAGTTCTTTTAGTATTTCAATCTCACGTTTAAGAAGTTCATCAATAGTTGCAATTTCCAATAATTCTTGCTTTGCTTCAAGTGAGACACGTAACCGTGTGCCAATTTGGAAAGCGAGTTCATTAGGTGTTTCCGGAATTTCAGATGGAGGTCGCCAAGTAAACATCAAACAGTTAGATAAGGTTTCGTATTCTATATAAATCTCCCGAGTTTCCGTAAAAATATCATCTAATTCAGAGTTATCTGTATCATTCAACGAATCCAACATACGGACACGTGCAACCAAATAGGGTAAGTCCTCTTCCACTTCCAGAATTTCAAATCGAGAACGTCCCATCGTCATAATGTTCATACGGCCATCAGGAAAACGATTAACGTCAACCAGATCTACTACAGTGCCGACTTTACACGGTGTCGCCGTGTCTCCTACCTCATCACCCTCCTTTATCATCACGATGCCAAACGAGGATTCGTTTCTTATACAATACTTCACCAATTCACGATAACGCTGCTCAAAAATGTGAAGCGGAAGGTATCCTCCAGGGAATAGCACAACATTTAATGGAATAAGTGGAAGCTCGTTATCTGCTAACTGAATTGGATCTGTTTGCATGGAAACACCTCTTGCGGAAAGATGAACATAGTCCAACTTTTATAACTGCTCGAATTATCTCTGACATTTTATTCTTACAAGTATTTTTACATAAAAGAACGTATTTGTCAAGGATGATATTCTGAAAGAAGGGACTGCAGTCTACTCAATAGAATGGTTTTTTGTTAGCATTTGGAACACCATGCTATCATTTTTCAGTAGGAGTCAAAAGAGAAGACGATCCAGAATCCAAATATATCGTACAATCCTTGTGTTTCTGTAGTATTGAAGCAGGATGCATGGGTGTGATATCACCTTGCAGACAAGCACGTACGGCTTCAGCCTTCCGTTTATCTGGAACAGTACAGATTATTTTTTCAGATTTCATTATCTGTTTTATGGACATAGAGATTGCGTGCGTCGGGACATCATCTAAACCGTTGAACCATCCTTCACCGACCTGTTGTAGACGGCATCCCTCATCTAATTCTACTACGATATAAGGGGCTGCTGTCTCAAAATCTGCTGGTGG
Organism: Candidatus Poribacteria bacterium; assembly: GCA_022824835.1. Taxonomy (GTDB): domain Bacteria; phylum Poribacteria; class WGA-4E; order WGA-4E; family WGA-3G; genus MSPOR6. The sequence goes on from JAJDZB010000110.1 coordinate 10,366, forward strand.
GTCGTTGAAGGCAAGATGTCCATTTTCACCAATACCAACAAACGCTACATCTATCAGATGGTCAGAAATTATTTCATTTAATCTATCGCATTCAGTTTGTGGATCATGTGCTTCCCCATTGATAAAATGCACCGTTCCTGGCTGGACAATTTCAACGAACCTGTCCTTTAGATACTTTCGGAAACTGGCAGGATGTGTCTCTGGGATACCGATATATTCATCCAGATGAAACATCGTGGTCTTTTTCCAGTTGATATCACTGTCAGCCGTTAGAGCCTTCAGGAAGTCAAATTGGGATGCTCCCGTTGCCACAATAAAATTCGCAGATCCCTGGTTTCTGATGGACTTCTGTAGCTTTTGACTGGCAGCAGATGCTGCTGCATGACTTGTCTCTCTCTTTGTTGCAGCTAAGTGAACTTCCATAATGTCTACACTCTGTTATTCGCTTGTAATATACGAAGAAAGTCCTTTTTCCAACTTGGTGAAAGAGCCTGTAACTTTCTTGCCTTGTGAATTCTCTCAAAGTTTTTGGTATCAAAAAAGCGAAGATTTAGTATCTCTGTAATACTCATCGATTTATCAACTTTTTCAACATGCGATATAGTATCACCGGCTTTAATCTCACCTTCTGTTAATACTCGAAAATAGAATCCTACCCTTCTGCTCTCCAAAAACTGTTTTGGAAACTCAGGCATTCCCATTTTGTATCCCAGTTTGAAACACGGTACACGGGGTTGTGTAATCTGAAGTTTCACAATTTGTCCAATCTGAAAGACATCTCCAATATGTACCTCAGCTTCAAGCATCCCTCTTACAGTAAGATTTTCTCCAAACTGACCATAGGTCAAGTCATCTCTAATTAGCACATGTTTCCAATGAGAATAGTGTTCAATGGGATAACCGTAAATCGCTTTGTAAGTGCCACCGTGTACTTTTAAATCACCCTGTCCATCACCTTCAATGTTATCATCTTTCACCATCACGCTACCCGTTACAGGTTCTTTAAATATCCCTGTCTGAATTGTCTTACCGCCATATTCAATAGGCTTAGGTTTAGAAACGTTGATAGATATGAGTTTCATCATGTGATTAGATTTTTATAAATGTTAACTATTCACGAACTTGGCCATTCCCATAAACAATATATTTATAACTTGTTAATCCCTCAAGGCCCATGGGTCCCCGAGAATGTAGTTTCTGCGTGCTAATACCGACTTCTGCCCCCAGTCCAAATTCATAACCATCAGTAAAGACAGTACTGGCATTGACATATACGGCAGCTGAATCTACCTCTTTCAGAAATCGTTCTGCTGCATGATAGCTTTCAGTTATAATTGCATCCGAATGATGTGAACCGTATTCTTCTATATGGTCAATTGCTTCTTCCATGCTCCCCACCACACGTACTGACAAGATATAGTCAAGGTATTCAGTACGCCAGTCTTCTTCCGATGCTGTTCCTGCTTCCGGGAAAATATTTCGTGTCTGATTACATCCACGAATTTCAACATCAGCTTTTTGCAGCTTCTCACAGATAGAAGGTAAGTACTTCTCGGCAACTTGTTCATGAACCAATAAGGTTTCAATCGCATTACAGACACCAACTTTATAACCAACCTTAGCATTCATACACAGTTTCGTTGCCATTTCAAGGTCCGCATCTGCGTCAACATAGATATGGCAGATACCATCTGCATGACCAAGAACCGGGACATCTGATTCCCTCATCAGAAACTGAACGAATTCATTACTACCGCGAGGTATGACAAGATCAATATATTCAGGTAATCGGATAAGTTCATAGACCGCTTGTCGGTCAGTCGTATCAACGAATTGAATCGCATCAGGTACACCTTGCTTTGCTGCGGTATCACTGAGTAAACTTGCAAGTATGGTGTTAGAACGAATTGCTTCTGAACCCCCCCTTAAGATCACACCATTCCCAGATTTAATACACAGAGCAGAAACCTCAACAGTTACGTCAGGTCGTGACTCATATACGACGCCAACAACTCCGATTGGAACCCTCACTCTTCCTATTTTGAGCCCATTTGGTCTTTCCCCCATGCTAATCACGTCCCCGATAGGGTCGGGAAGTGCAGCAACCTGTCGTAAATTGTCTGCCATCCGTTCTATTTTCTTATCATCAAGTAATAGTCGTTGCATCAAAGGTTTTTCAAGACCCGTTTCTTCACCTTTTTCAAGATCAATGCAATTTGCTTCTTGTATTACATCTTTTGCGTTTAGGAGGTTTTCTGCCATTGCTAATAAAGCACTATTGCGGATGTCTGCTGAGCTACGGGACAGGACACGCATCGCTGATTTTGCTTTTTTGGCTTTAGTTTGTACGATTTTCTGTATGTCTTTGTTCATAACGCTCCTATTTACGTGTTGCCAGTTAATATTTTAATGGCGTTCCTCTACCCAACCTACTTATTAAGTCTGGACTATCCACATCCTTTCTAAGTTTTATTATAATTCAGCAATACTAAATTATCTCTATGAATAATTTCATCGTAATCGTGATAACCGAGGATATTTACGATATCTTGTGTCTGCCTTCCTGCAAGTTTGGATGCGTCTGTAGAGTTGTAGTTTGTTAAGCCTCTGGCAAATTCAACTCTATCTTCATTAACACAAGAAACTGTATCACTATAGTTGAAGTGTCCTTCAACCCCCTTAACACCAGCCGGCAATAGACTTTTTCCACCTTGCAATAGCGCGAGATGTGCTCCATTATCTACTACAAGTGTTCCTTGCGGGGGACGGGAATAAGCGATCCAACGCTTTCGTCCAGAAATACGCGAATTTGGGAGAAAGAGTGTTCCAAGTAATTCACCTTTCAGGATACGTGTTATGACGAGTGGTTCTCTTCCATAAGCAATCGCTACCATCTCACCAGAACTAGTCACGATTTCGGCTGCATGTAATTTCGTCAACATGCCACCTGTCCCCTTTGTTCCAGCTTGACCTGCTGCTTGCCACATATCTTCATTGATTTCATCAACCGTGTATATCAATTCTGAGTCTGGATTGAGCCTGGGATCTTCAGTAAAAAATCCGAGTTGATCAGAGAGTATGATCAACATATCAGCTTGTGCCAAGTTTGTAACATAAGCTGAAAGCGTATCATTATCTCCGACCTTTATTTCCTCTACTGATACACTGTCATTCTCATTGATGATAGGTATTGCACCGAGTTGAAGTAAGGTATGTAGTGTATCGTTCATTCGGTTGTAACGAGTTCTGTCAGAAAAATCATCTTGGGTCAGCAACATCAGTGCTGGACATTGTCCATAATGTCGGAAACGTTCCTCATAAGCAGCCATCAGGCGAATCTGTCCAACGGCTGCCGATGCTTGTAATGCAGGTAATGTCTGGGGTCGGGTTGATAGACCAAGATGAGGCCATCCAGCAGCAATTGCACCTGAAGTTACCAATATAACCTCATAACCACTGTGTCGAACCGTTGCTAAATCGTGAACAAGTCCGTCAAGTGCAGCTTCATTAATTCGAAGGTCATCTGAAATAGTGCTACTACCAACCTTGACAACAATACGCTTTACTTGAGACAAGTTTTCGCGTTTTTGAATTGTCTGAGGTTTCTGAACACTCTTTTTAGTCTGCAGTAATGCTGATTTAGTGAAACTATTTGAGACACTACCCATGCTTTAGTCCCAATATTTAATAACCTATCTGATAACTCTTGAATTAAATAGGAATTCAAAGTCATCAATTATGATTGTATCACCTTCTTTGACGCCTGCACGGGTAAGAGCGTTTATTACCCCCATCTTTTTTAATTTTCGAAACAATAACATGAGTGCCTGTTCATTCTCCATATCCGTCATGACGACGGCGCGTGTCGGTTCATCTCCAGTAATTATAAATGCATCTTCGGTTTTTTTGAGTAAAAAACGTGATCGTGGTTCCGATGGTAATTCAGGCTCAAACGTAATCGTAGTTTCCTTCTCTTTACGCGCCTTCGCTTCAATATATTGTAAGGAACGATATGCTTGTTGCATCAAAGTCTCAACACCTTGTCCCGTAATTGCGGAGATTGGGAATACTTTTCGTTTACCAAAATATCTCTGAACTCGTTCTATATTTGCTTCTGCTTCTGGTATATCAACTTTATTAAGAGCGATAATCTGGGGTAAATCTGTCAACATCTCGTTATAGTGTCCAAGTTCAAGGTTCAGTTGTTCATAGTCTTCAATAGGATCTCTACCATCCGTCGAACTCAGGTCTATCACATGGATCAACATTTTTGTTCGCTCAATGTGCCTTAAGAACTGGTGTCCTAATCCAGCACCTTTGTGTGCTCCTTCTATCAGTCCAGGGATGTCGGCAAGAACAAAGTTCTGTTCTTTATCAATGCGGACAACGCCTAAGTTGGGTATAAGAGTTGTAAATGGATATGACGCAATTTTGGGAGTTGCAGCAGAACTGCTTGCAAGGAGTGTGGATTTTCCTGCGTTTGGGTAACCAACTAAACCGACATCAGCGATCAGTTTGATTTCAAGACTAATCTCACGTTCATGACCGGGTTCACCTTTTTCTGCCACCCGTGGAACCTGAAACGTACTACTCTTAAAGCGAGAATTACCCTTACCCCCAAGTCCACCAGATGCTACAATAACTTTCTGCTCTGGTTCCGTGAGATCTGCAAGCAACTCACCAGTATCGCGATCTTTGATGATAGTTCCAACGGGTACTTTGATGAGACGATCCCCACCGTTTGCTCCGTCTCGTTGTTTACCTGAGCCGTGTCCACCGTTTTCTGCAACTTGGCGTGGATTGTGATGTAGATCGATAAGAGTACTCATACCCAAAGTGGCGACTAGTATGATGCTGCCACCATTCCCTCCATCACCACCGTCGGGACCGCCGCGTGGTACATATTTCTCTCGTCGAAAACTGATGCAGCCATTACCGCCGTTACCGGCTTTGACCTGAATTCTTGCTGTATCCATGTTCTATCCTCTCAACTCAAAACCTGTCTCAATTGTGCTATTCTTCAGTCTTCCCCAGTAATTTAATGGGCAAATAATTAAATGGACCAGTAATTAATGGGTTCTTACTAAACCGCGTAAAGTCTTCAGGTTCTTCCCGTGCATTGTATTCATTTGCGGCGTTTCAATAATAAGGGGTATCTCAGAGAATCTCGGATCATTAAGTATATATGAGAATGCAGTCTCTCCTATATTGCCTTCTCCGATGTGTTCATGTCTGTCAACCCGGCTTTGAAACTCCGATTTTGCATCATTGATATGAAATGCTTTCAACCTATCTAAACCTATAATTTCATCAAATTTGTCGAATGTTGAATCACAATCTGCTTCAGTTCTGACATCGTATCCAGCTGCAAAGACATGGCAAGTATCTAAACAGACACCAAACCTATCCGAATGTTTTGACATGGCTATCACATCCCGCAAATGTTCAAAAGTATAGCCAAGGTTTGTCCCCTGTCCTGCAGTCGTCTCAAGTAATATTATCACATCTTCTGCATCTGTTGTTTCGAAGAGTAAGTCAAAACTCTCAGTGAGTCTTTTCAAACCAAATTCTTCACCTTCTCCAAGATGTGCGCCGAGATGTGTTACAAGATGACGTATATCAATCTCTTGTGCAAGTTCCATCTGTTTTTTAAACTGAATACGTGACTTTTCTAATACATCTTTTTTGGGTGATGCCAGATTACTAAGATGTATATCATGAACAATTACATCCTGAATAGGAGAGTCGAACCAAGCAATCCGAAATTCTTCTAATACTTCTGTTATTGGCGGTTTAGATTCCCATCTATGTGGATTTGACAGGAAAATCTGTATAGCATCACATTGTAGTTCATCACCATTCTTGATGGCGTTATAGATACCTCCAGCTGTTGAAACATGTGCACCGAGAACCATAGAGGGTATACTCCTACAGGACTTACGCAAAGAAATTGATTTCACGACAAATTGCAAAGAACGCACAAAGAATCGTGCTTAGTGAATGCACGTTTGCCATTAACATTAAATACATCCACATTAAACACTTTAACGTCTGAAAACGGGAAGAATGCGTAAGTGCTGTCCTAAGGGTTGTGTTAAAGAATCGAGGTTTGTGTAGAATATAGTAAATAGTGTAACGAGTAAATCTGAGAATGCGTTACAGATAAGTGTTGTCCATGATAAAACATTGATAGTTTTTAAAATATGTGCTATAATTTTACCTATAGTAAAGTTGTAGTACAAATAGACTGAAGGAACTCCACTCTTGGCAAAAAAGAAAACTCAATCAGCCTCCTCTCAAATCCCATTGCTTTTTTCCGAGAATGAACAAGAACATCTTGACATATCCACGCTTGAAACATGGTTGTGGGATGCAGCTTGTGTAATACGCGGAGCAACAGACGCACCCAAATTCAAGGATTTTATCCTACCCCTAATCTTCTACAAACGACTCTCAGATGTATTTGATGATGAATTCACGAAACAGATTGAAGTATTCGGAGATGAAGATGCCGCACGGGAAATTATTGAAGCTGACCATGAAGACGCACTAAAATCTGGACGCCATCCAATTGTTCGGTTCTACATTCCGCAACAGTACAATTGGGATGTTCTCCGTAACCACCCCGCAGATGGTAACTTGGGACAGTTTGTTACAGAAGCGATGCGCGAGGTAGCAAATAAAAATCCACGGTTACAAGGTGTGCTTAATGTAGAAGATTTCAACGAAAAGCAGAGCGGACAACGACTCATTGATGACGAACGTCTCGAAAAACTGATTGAGATCATCAGTCAACATCGACTTGGACTTGAAGATGCGGAGCCAGATATCCTCGGACGTGCTTATGAATATCTGTTACGAAAGTTTGCTGAAGGACAAGGGCAAAGCGCAGGTGAATTCTACACACCAAAAGAGGTCGGATGGTTAATGGTGAAACTGCTTAACCCCGAACCCTATTCTACTATCTACGATCCTGCCTGTGGTTCTGGTGGGCTGCTTATCAAGGGACGATTGCAATTTGATGAAATACACCCAGATGAAAAAAACCAAGCTCCGAAAATCTATGGACAGGAATTAACCCCAACAACTTACGCAATGGCAAAGATGAATGCCTTTCTACATGACTTTATCAGCGCGGATATTCAGATAGGTGACACCTTCCGTAATCCACGTTTCGTTGCTGACAATTCAAAACTCAAACGTTTTGACTATGTGATTGCTAATCCGATGTGGAATCAGAAAGAATATGACGAGGACTTTTACGAAAATGATAATTGGAATCGATTTACTTATGGAACACCGCCAAGTTCCTCAGCAGATTGGGCATGGGCACAGCACATGCTCACCTCCCTAAAAGATAACGGAC
>JAJDZB010000054.1:0-52407 GCA_022824835.1 Candidatus Poribacteria bacterium
TAAAACCGAGTTGGGGAATCATTCTTTTCACAATCTCAGTTCTGCTCAGCCTGTATATTTCAACACGTATTGAGGCATGTAAACATGATTGAACAGTCTTCAGAATAACCGTTTTCTATATGGATCCAACCAATAGCAAGCCTCAGAGGAGCGAAAGGTGTATTAAACCCACTAACGTTTTTCACGCAATTAACGCCTATTGCAGAATACGCGTTTGGTATTCTGCATTGGTTAGTAAACCGAACATACCAGGCGGGACACAAAGGACAAATTATCCTGAAAATCCTATAATCCTGCAAATCCAGGTTCAGACAAAGGATACATTTCCATCCTATCCATCCGATAGCACAAGAAACCTCTTATCCTGGAAATCCTGGTTCAGACAAATAAAGTGACAAAAACTCTACACACCATTAGACATTAAAACGATTTACATTCTGTCATAATTAGTCTATGATATATTGACAACATTCGCTTTTATGGATTCTAACATAGGACAAAATATGAAAAAATAAAGAAACATTCAAAAAGTTTTCTGTCGTTGACCAGTTATACACTTGACGAGTTTTGTAGTCTTTTATCCTATTTTTCTAAATGTTTTATGGAGCAAAGGTATCCAAATGTTAGAGAGGTATTTTATGTCAAATAGCCAACCGACTCCCACAATCGGTGAGTATCTTCTGAGAAAACTAAAGAGTTACGATATTGACCACATTTTTGGCATAGCCGGTGATTATATTGTGCAGTTCTTTGATATGATTGAGCAGAGTCCTATTCAACATATCGGCACTACGCGGGAAGAAACGGCGGGATATGCTGCAGATGCCTATGCTCGGACAAAAGGTATGGGAGCTGCGTGCGTGACTTATGGTGTCGGTGGATTATCCATGATCAACGCAGTCACCGCAGCTTACGCTGAAAAATCACCACTTGTCGTTATTAGCGGTAGCCCGGGGGTAAAGGAACGGACAGCGGATGCGCTTTTACATCATAAAGGTAGAGATTTTTATACACAGCAACGTATCTATGACGAGATAACTGTTGCCTCAGCACTTCTTGACGAACCTTTTACTGCCTTCAACGAGATAGATAGAGTTCTGGATACTGTGTATTGGCATAAACGTCCGGGATACATTGAGCTACCGCGCGACATGGTAAGTACGCAGGGAGCAGTCAACCAACGTCCTTCAACGGGCGGACATCACAGTGACCCTAAAACTTTGGATGCCGCCTTAACGGATGCCGTTGCGTTTATAAATCAATCCGAAAATTCAGTTATTTTAGCAGGAGCGGAAATCCATAGATTCGGCTATCAAGACAAGTTACTTCGGCTTGTTGAAACGAGACAATTCCCTGTGGCGACAACGTTGTTGGGCAAATCGGTGATGCCAGAGGCACATCCGCTTTACTTGGGCATTTATGGGGGCGCGACAGCCAGAGATGAAGTCACGATGCTTGTTGAATCATCCGATTGTGTTATCGTTTGCGGTGCATTCATGACAGATGTGAACTTTGGGACTTATAAATCAAATCTTGAGCGAAGTCGTTGTGTATATGCAACTTCGGATAGAATCTCAGTCGGTTACTCTACTTATGAAGATGTCACATTAGAGGATTTTATGGATGGCTTGCATACTTCAAAACTCCATAAACGTGGGGACATAGACTTGGAATGGGTGCTGACAGTGCCAGAACCTTTTGAGATGGTGCCTGACCAACCCCTAACAGTGCGCCGCCTATTTCAACAACTGAACCTGCTGTTACAGAAAGACATGACAGTTATTCCGGATGTTGGTGATGGTCTTTGGGCTGCTGCGGACCTACGACTGCCTGAACACACGGAGTTTATTAGCCTTGCCTATTATACCTCAATGGGATTCGCAGTCCCTGCTGCAATTGGTGCACAACTCGGCAAACCTTCTTCCCGACCACTTGTTATTGTAGGAGATGGGGCATTCCAAATGACCGGCACCGAGTTGTCAACGACTATCCGTTACGGACTCAATCCGATCATCCTTGTCCTGAACAATTCTGGCTATGGCACCCTTCGTCCGTTCATTGAAGGCAGCTTCAACGATATAGAGAATTGGCACTATGCCCGGCTGCCGGAACTCCTCGGCACAGGACGCGGATTCGTTGTTCACACTGAAGGTGAATTTGACAGTGCCATGAAAATCGCGCTTGCAGAGACACAACACTATGTCCTGATTGAGGTAAAACTTGATAAATCGGACATGTCGCGCGCACTGACCCGGTTAGCGGAACAGGTGTCTAAGAATATTTGAGTATAGCGATAAATGCATATCGAAGGACTAATTTGCAAATTACTCTCATTGTGTGTTATACTTAGCACTGAGGGCATGATATACATAGTGTGAGTTTGATAATAGGTATATAGACTTCATTTTGCCCAAAATATCACTTGCATAGACTCGGTAGGTTCGGTTTCCTAACCAATGCAGAATACCAAACGCGTATTCTGCAGGCTTTGTGCCACTTGCGTTTATAAAGGTTTTTGCATAGGATCCGGTTCGGTTAGGAAACCGAACCTACCGGCCTGGGAAAATCTGATTTATCAAACTCACGTTATACATAAGATTTAGCACTTTTACCACGAATTGCTAACAGAAGCAATGTTCATAAGTTATCTTTATGATGTATTTCAAATCTCCGGAATCAACCTTTATTTGGAAAGAACTAAATGAGAATCCTTGAGAATCTTATTACAGCACTGTCTGCACTCTTCGCAAGCAAACTTAGAACTATTCTGACCTTGTTAGGTATTACTATAGGTATTGCTGGTGTGATCGCTATGATGTCATTAGGCGCAGGTGCAGAAAAACTCATCATGTTAGAGTTTGAGAAAATCGGTGGACCGAGTATGTTTGGTGTATACCGCCCTGGATACATTAAGAAGAACAATAGATGGCAACGAAACAATAGTCCCAACTACCTTAATATGGATGATTTGCGAGATGTTCTGACTGAATGTCCATCCGTTGAAGTGGCAACCGTCGAAGGCAGTTATTACATAAACTTAGAGGTAGCAGGAAAACACCAAAAGACTTACATGCGTGCTACTACCGTTGAATACCAAGCTGTCAGACAATGGCATACGCAAATCGGAAGATTCCTTGCTGATACGGATATGGACCTCTGGAACAAAGTCTGTGTTATCGGTTCACAGGTTTGGAAGGAACAGTTCAAAGGTCTGGACCCGATAGGAAAAGAGGTGTCTATCAATAACAGACGTTTCAATATTATTGGTGTCATGAATAGTCGCGGTCCGGGGTTGGAGGCAGGTAAAAGCGATGATAATATGATATTCATTCCAATCACAACTGCTCAAACCAGATTTTGGGGACACAGTAATGTCGGTCATATTATGGTTCGGGCAAAAAGCCCCTTGGTTGTTGACCAAGCAGTAAAAGAGGTGCAGACGGTCATCAGACGCAACCACGGTGGAGATGATACTTTCTTCAGAACTTGGCAGGCACAGAAAGGCATTGAAAGTGCAAAAAAGACTATCTTCATTATTGAGATGGTGCTGGTCGTGATCGCATCAGTTTCATTGGTCGTCGGGGGAATCGGAATCCTTAACATCATGCTTGTTTCCGTTACGGAACGTATCCCTGAGATAGGTCTACGTAAAGCTGTCGGGGCGAAAAACTATCATATCCGTTTCCAATTCTTGACAGAATCTGTTCTATTGTGTCTGTTTGGAAGTTTACTCGGTATCGCTCTCGGGGCAATTGCTGGACAGGGATTTGCATGGGCAGTTGGAAAATTTATGCCAGATATGTTTGGGTGGCCCTCTGTTGTCACTATTAAATCAGTTCTCACATCTGTCGCTGCGGGAACTGCAGTTGGTGTGTTTTTCGGTTACTATCCAGCGAGTCAGGCTGCAAAACTTAGTCCGATTGAAGCAATTCGGCATACATAACCGAATTCCTCTACTGTTCTGTCAACTTCTAATTGGTATTTGTCGGGTTTCGCTTCGCTCTACCCGACCTACAATACTGTCAACTTCTAATTTGAAGGTATAGTTTTCTTCTGTAGGTTGGGTAGAGCGAAGTGCCATTATAGTAAATTTTTGAATTAATTATACAGTCTGTACCAGTGCGGTTGGGAAACCGCACCTACCGTGGTCCGAAAGTGTGTAATTATAATTATACGGTCTGTACCAGTGCGGTTGGGAAACCGCACCTACCGTGGTCCGAAAGTGTGTAATTTATTTTCAAAAGCACTTGACAAAGCACTACATAAAGGAACAGTGTCTTGGACAGAGTTGGTATAATTGCTGGAGCAGGTCAACTGCCTGTTCTAACCGCAAAAAGTATAGTTTCACAAGGACGGGAACTTGTCGTCATACCCATCACAAACGACGAAGAAAACCGCTTTAAAGATATACCGTGTGAAATACATCCTTTCGGTGTTGGACAGATCCAGAAAATCACGAGAAAATTGCTTGAACTCAACACAAAAGAGATTGTAATTATTGGTAAGATTGAACCAAGCATATTACTTAATCCCTTTAAAGTAGATGCAACGACAATTAAAATCTTGACACAAAACCTTAACAAGAAAACTTCTGCAATCATCTCAGCTGTCCTTGAGCACTTTGAAAATGCTGGACTGATGATCCTAAGACAGGATCAGTTCCTTAAACATCTCTTACCTGACCCAGGCGTTCTCACAAAGCGGCATCCAACTGCTGCTCAGTGGGAAGAGATAAAAGCAGGTATTCTTACTGCACGCAAAATTGCCGAACTCGGTATCGGACAGACAGTTGTTGTAAAAAATCAGATGGTTGTTGCAATTGAAGCCATTGAGGGAACTGACAAAACTATTTTACGAGGTGGAGAGTTAGGCGGTAAGGGAGTTGTCGTTGCTAAGGCTGCTGAAAAGAACCACGATTTTCGAATTGATGTGCCTACAGTTGGTATGCAGACACTAAAGACTTTGCATGATGCCAGAGCAAGTGTATTGGCAGTAGAAGCAGGACGCACTTTTGTAATGGAACCTGAAGTTTTATGCAATCAAGCAGACAAATGGAAAATAGCGATCGTTGCCGTTGCGTAAGAAGCGTGTATCATGCCAATAGATGTCATATCGAACCGAATACGTCATACAAATGAAGAGGATACCTTTCTAACTTCACATGCAAAATCATCAACCAACTGAAATCAGACGTTTACCACAGAGTCTATCTATAAAATGGAAGGACGGACTACGCAGCGAGATACCATACCGCATACTCAGGGAAAAATGTCCGTGTGCCAGGTGTAGTGCTATCAAACAAGAAAATGACCCGTTTAGAGTCCTTCCAACTGCAGAATACTGGAATAATCTACATCTGGTGGGAATTAAGCCGGTAGGACGTTATGCTGTGCAGCTACAGTGGAGTGATGGACATAAGACAGGAATTTATACCTTCAGTTTTCTATACGAACTCTCTACAGATACACATCAAGACGCATCCTCCAACAACGCAACCACTAAATAACAATTGGGAGTCTTCTGTTTACTACCAAGTGCGTCACTAAGATTCTTGCACCGTTGCCAATAATCTGCATATTTTAGCGGTTTATAGTTACGGTGTTGACCGATAAATGTCTTCTTACAGCATGCTAAATTCTGTCCATTATCTATCGGGTAACCCCATACACGACATATCACGGGTCGATGTTCATAGACAGAACAGACGCCACCGATAAGCATTGGACATTCCCCAGAAGATTTACCTTTGACAACATCAATTGCTTTCATTCCTGTGTCCTTAACCATGTTCTCAGGTGTGTAACCTTTCGCTTCTAATTCCCTTATAGTCCGTTCAGCTTTCTGACGTATGTGTTGACGAATCTCAGACGGAAGTGCATCTAAACCTTTTTTTAGATCACGCGCTTCCACTTCACTGATAGGTATTGTGGAGGTATTTGAGCAACATTGAAAGCAATTGGATGGACACGGGGATCTACCGTATTCATTACGTATACGATCTATCTCCTGATTGATCTCATCAATAAGTTCTTGATACGTAAGCATCACATCATCAGCAATTGAACTCATATTATTTTTCCTTATCTATATTAGGATGAAGTTACAGATTGCATGTCGGAAAACAACAACCTTTGAGGCATTATCTAATACCAGTTTTATTTCATACGGACTAATCCAATCGACAGTTCCTTGAAATACTTCTCCTTCACGTAAAGTAATTTCAATGCGTTTGCCTTCTTGACGAGATTCTTGGATGGATTCAGTGTCAAGACTGTAGACACTGTCTTGTGTCTGAACCGGTTTAAGCTGTTGAGCTTTGATCTCCTCATTGAATGTAAGCAGAGATTTAACATTCTCAGCATCTTCATCTTTATAACAATATTTTATTTCAGTTTTTTGTAAACTTTTTTCTTCACCGTTGCAGTTTAGCGTTAAGCTAGAAAGTGTCATCTCTAATACAATAGCAGGTAATTGAACATGATTGTACAAGGCAAAATACATGGGTGTTTCCAGATTTATCTGTTTCAGAATGTATAAATCTCCAAAACTCAATTGTCTTGATACGGTTACTTTTGCATCATCGGTATCATTAGCTGTTTTTACCTGTGAGTTATCCGTTGTCTGTTCCTTCTGTAATTCAGATTCAATGTTAGAATTTCTGGTAGTTTGTCTGCGCGGCTGTCGTCTCTCTTCACCATAATACTGATCTTGGTTCTGATTTGGAAAACCTGAATAACCACGTGGAATAATAGTCTTTCCTTGACGTAACCATCGTCGTTCGGTGGGTGTCAGTAAAACCTCTACATTCTTCGCTACTAATCCTCTATCACCTTCTACAACGATATACTTAACCCGTTGTCCTACACGAAGTTCTTCGTAGTCTGCGTTTTTAATCGCAGAACTGTGTAAGAAGACATCTTCTTCACTACTATCTTGTGCAATAAAACCGAAACCTTTATCCAAATTGAAATACTTTATCCGTCCTGTAGGCATTATCTGCTCCTGTGGTTTTCCTCATACAAATCAATAAGATGTTTATTGAAAACTACTATTTCTAAAAGGAAATGAAGGAACTAAGGTTTTTATATTCCTCATAACACACTATAGTTAATCACATATTCAGATAATTGTCAAGCATGATTTAATCGTGTCAAATACTGATTAACTATTACTTTTACACGAGCGTCTCATAAATTGCTTGTATCCTGTGTACATATTTTTCTATACTGAAGTTTCTTTCAGCATATTTTCTGGCAGTATTCCCGAGTTGTATACATGTGTCAGGATTTCTTACAAGGTGTACAATTTTTTCAGATATGCGTTCTATTGCATCTTCTGGTAAAATGTAACCTGTCTCACCGTCCACAATCATATCAGCCGTGCTGCCGATTGGCGTTCCAATAACCGGTTTCCCACATGCCATTGCTTCAGCGATGACACTACCAGCGGAAAGCGTTACCAATAGATCAAGTTCAGTCATGGCTTTCGGCATATCATTCATATACCCCATAAAATAAACTACGTCTTGAAGCTTATAGTCTAAAACCGAACGTCTGACTTCATTTTCATAAATACGATGTCTGTTGGTGTCAGGGGACGAACCGATGATGTGAAAACGAACATTATCACACTGTTGATGTACCTGTCTGGCAATATCAATGAATGACTTCTGTCGCTTGAAAGGTTCTATCCTACCAACTATACCCACGACGAAAAGGTCTGAGTCTGTTCTGTTTTGGATAGAATTAGGTTTGAACATAGACAGATCTACACAATTTGTTACAACTTCTATCTTTTGAGATGATATACCTGCATTTACCAGGGGTTTCTTGCCTTGTGCTGAGATTGAGATAAAACGATCCATGAACGCACACTCGTACTTATCAACCTGTTCAGGTGTAAGGAGATTAGGAACATGTGAAACTACGGGTATATCCAGTCTCCTTTTAATTCGGTTGGCATAGGGGTTTAACCAAGGGTCAGCGGAATGTATGAGTTGTATATTATGTTTCTTGGCAAGATCTGTTAATCTGATTACAGTCAGGTGTCGTGTCAACAATGAAACGGTTCTTCGCCAAGGTGGGAGTTTCATAACAGATGTGTTGACATCAGCTCTCTTTAATTGATGGACATAAGGTCCCTCATTTGGACAGACTACGATAGGTTGGAATTTGGTCTTATCTAAGTTTGCCGTGAGATAGTAGAGTTGTCTTTCGCCCCCACCGATAATTGATCGATAATGACTGAGGTAGAGTATAGGTATCATCTATCTTATCAGTAGAGGCGAAGTTTCAGGTTAAACAGCAAAATCGAGATGTTGGTCTCTGAAGACTTGACTAACAGATCTGTGTTGATGAACTCTTAGGATTGCTTCTGCGAGCAGTGGTGCGATAGAGAGTACTTCGATTTTACCCTCAAGTTCAGTCTCTTTCTTTCCTGATACCGGTATTGTGTTTGTCGTCACCACTTCTTTTATTGAATCGTGCTGCAGTCTTTCTATTGCGGGTCCGACAAGTACGGGATGTGTAATGCTGACATAAGCAGGTTTTGCGCCAGCTTCTGCTAATGCTTGTGCTTGTTCGGATATACTGCCGCCGGTTGCTATTTCATCGTCTATTATGATAGGCGTTTTATTTTTGACATCTCCGACAAGTTCAACAAATTTGACATCTTGTCCATCTTTTCCATTTCGGCGTTTGTGCATGATAGCTAACGGAAGTCGTAGGATGTCGGTATATTTTTCAGCGAGTTTTGCGCGTCCGACATCTGGTGCGACAATTACACCGTTTTCGATGTTCTTCTCGCGAAAGTAGTTTGTTAATGTCGTAACAGCCGTTAGATGGTCCATCGGAATATCAAAGAATCCCTGTATCTGTGGCACATGGAGGTCAATAGCCATAACACGACTTGCGCCTGCGGTGGTGAGGAGATCAGCCACGAGTTTTGCACTAATAGGTTCTCGTCCTGTTGTCTTGTGATCTTGCCGTGCATAGCCGAAGTATGGGATGATTGCGGTAATCTGCTTTGCGGATGCCCGTTTCAGAGCATCAATAGTGATGAGGAGTTCCATTAGGTTCTCATTTGCAGGTTCACTTGTTGGTTGTATGATGTAGCTATCGGTTCCGCGAATACTCTCTTCAATTTGTACGCGTGTTTCACTGTTTGGAAAAGTACCGATCGATATTTTCCCTAATTCTACACCTAAAATTGAAGCGATATCTTTAGCCAATCCTGGATTCGCGCGTCCTGCAAACAGCCTGAAATCGTGTCGGACATGTTGGTCATACGGGGGGAGCGTGGACATGGACATGCTAAATCTCCTTAGTTTGCAACTTTTGCTTTGTCAAGTCCAATTTTGTAGGAATTGACAGTGTACATTGTTAATAGTCCCTAATGTTCTTATAATTATGAGTTTGGAACCTATTAGATTAACGTGAGTTTGATAATAGGTATATGGACTTCATTTTGTCCAAAATATCACTTGCATAGACCCGGTTCGGTTAGGAAACCGAACCTACCGGCCTGGGAAATCTGATTTATCAAACTCATGTTAGATTAAGGATTCACCTGTCATACCAGTCGGCTGTTTTAATCCGAGGAGACGAAGTGCTGTCGGAGCAATGTCAGCAAGTCTTCCTCCTATCCTCAGTTGTTTGCCTTTATACCGATCATCAACGACGATGAGATCAACATCGTAAGTTGTGTGGGCGGTATGTATACCACCCGTTTCAGGATCAATCATCTGTTCACAATTCCCATGATCAGCAGTTACAATGAGTGCGCCACCTTTTGCTAAAACAGCATTCACGATCTTTCCGACACCCTTATCAACGGCTTCAACAGCTTTTATCGCTGCGGGGAGCGATCCTGTATGTCCCACCATATCCCCGTTTGCATAGTTTAGGACTATCAGATCATACTTGTCGGTTGCGATGCGTCGCAACATTTCATCTGTTACATCAGGGGCAGACATCTCAGGTTTTTGATCATAAGTCATTACATCGCGGGGTGATGCAATTATCTGTCTGTCTTCACCTTCATAAGCCTCATCTATATAATCATTGAAGAAAAAAGTGACATGTGGAAATTTCTCTGTCTCGGCACACCGGAACTGTTTCATCCCAACTTCACTGAGGTATGCTCCGAGCGTATTTCGCATTTTTGGCGGTTTGGAAACAACTGCTTTGACCGGTAATCCCTGTTCATATTGAGTCATTGTAACAAAGTTAACGCTCATTTTGCAATTCCGTTTAAAACCCATTTCTCGCACAACGCCATCTTTACCTTCCGCTCGAAATGGGAAGTTATCCAGGCAGAATGCTTTGGTGAGTTCACGGGGACGATCTCCACGGAAGTTATAGAAAATTACTGAATCACCATCAGATATTCTGGGTAGCGGTTTCCCTTCGTTGTCAACAATTACAGTCGGTCTAATGAATTCATCACCTTTACGGTTCTGATCATCAGGATCCTTATAATACGCACTGTATGCCGCTGTTGCATCTTTTACGTGTGATCCAACACCCTCTGTCAATAATCTATAGGCAATCTCTACACGTTCCCATCTGTCATCACGGTCCATTGCGTAGAAACGACCGATCACGGATGCGATCTTCCCGATTCCGATCTCATTTAATTTTGCCTCAATCTGTTGACAAAATTTTATCCCAAGATCAGGTTGACAGTCTCGTCCATCACTAAAATTATGTATAAATACTTGATTTTCTGTCAGACCCTTAGATTTAGCGAGTGCAAGCAGACCGTAGAGATGTTCAAGTGAACTGTGAACACCTGCATCACTTGCTAACCCCATGAGATGTAAATGCGTTCCACTGTTCTTTACTTTTGCAAACGTCTTCAAGAGTATTTCGTTTTTGTTGAATTCGCCAGAACGTATCATTGTGCTAATGCGAAGTAGTTCTTGATTGACTATCCGACCAGCACCAATATTTTGATGTCCGACTTCGCTGTTACCAATGACACCTGCAGGTAGACCGACATCTTCACCGGAAGTGTGAATTTGCACGTGCGGATATGTTTTCCGCAACCAGTCATCTACAGGTGTTTTTGCCAAATGCACCGCATTTGATTCCTGATATTCAGGATATGGGTTATTGCCCCATCCATCTCTGATGATGAGAACGACAGGACGAGTCTGGTGGCTTGTCATAAACCTCCTATATATGCAGTTACCGACCCTTAATTTTTCCCCAAGTCGTTGTAAGTTTTCCTTTTGCGTCAACATCTTGTGGGGTATCCATCACACGCTGGATTTGTGATTCAGTGAGGACTTTATTATATATCCGTACTTCATCAATTTTCCCTGGGAACATATCGGAGGGGCGTCCGTAATCATCACCACCAATCCAGAGATCTAAGTCTGAGGGTGTAATATCAGTTGGATTGTCTGCTTCCCCTTCCAGTTTACCGTTGACAAAAACTTGCAGTGTCTTTCCGTCGAATGTCCCCGCAAAGTGGTACCATTCACCGATTTTCCAGTCGATAGTATCAGATTCAGCGAATAGGTTATTCGGTTTTACGAGGAAATCTATGCTTTTTGTATCTCCAAAGTCAAAGATGACGAAGATGGAATCGTTTTTTACCATGAGACGTCTGCTTGTTAAATCATCATTTGGACTGAACCATGCCATCATTGTGATTTTGTTTGTAAAATCTAATGCGTTGTTATCAGCGACGACCACATAGTCATCTTCACCGTCAAATTCAAGTGCTGAATTGAATTTTCCATCGACCCATTTCGGTGCGCCTTCAAACGCGCCATCATGACCATTTCCTGTTACATCTTTTACCGATTTACCAGCACCTTCATCAAAGGGTAAGAATATAACGAGTCCATCTTCAGCAACATTTGCTATACAGACACTGCTTATAGCTAAGAGTAGGCAAAGAAAGAGTACTAAACTAACTTTTGACATTTTTAATCTCCTTAAATGTTGTGTTCTAATATATATCATGGGTTGTTATTAATAGTATACCATGTTTTCTTATTTAGCGGGAATTAAAATACAGATATTGTTTGAAATTATACCTATTCTATCTGTTTCTATTTGTTGTGGAAATGAAAACGACTCAAACCTAAGTAATTACTTAGATTCAAGCCGTTTTAGTAAATAGGTGATATTTGTGTTTATCGGACTTTTTTGATGTTTCCCCATTGGGTTGCAAGTTTTCCTTCTGCTTCTACAGGGAACTTATCATCGCCAAAGTATTCAATTTCGCCGATTTGAAAATACGCCCCAGCTGGGTTCGCTACGGTGTTAAAAGTAACGTGTCGGAAAAACCGATACCCGACTTTCTGAACGTCAAAATCGTCTCCTGCATCAAAACGGACGACTTGCAGTCGCTCGTTCCAGAAACTATCACCGTCGTGAGAAAAAATAGTGGTAAAATCCTCGCCGTCGTTTGATCCTTGAATTTCCCACTCTATAGGGTCTCTGTTAGGAACATCGTTCGCTGACGAGACTGTGAAGTGTGTCAATGCATAAGGCATATCAAACTCAGCTGTCACGTGTAGGCCTTCCTCCGGAATGCCTCCGCCAGGTCCTCAGCACCATTTTGCATTACCGCCGCCAAGTACGTTATCAAAGACGTTAAACGCGAATTCTCCGCCCGCGAACCCGGGTTCATTGCTGGATGAGAAAATGGCGTTGTAATTTTATCTGCCTCAGGATCACCATCGTCTTCTGGGTCGGTTAGGTCGCCTCCTAACAGTGAACCTGTTCCTGTACCCAACACTTCCTCAGCTTGTGCCATGTTGCTCGAATAGATAACTAAAAAGGGTATCATCAAGGTAAGTGCTGCTAATACTGATAGCATTTTCATGTTGTGTATCCTCCTTAAAAAATGAATTTCACTTGTATGTAAGTTTGCTATATCGTGAATCTATAAAATTGAAATAAGGCAGCATATCACATTAGCAAGAAATTGTCAAACGTTTTTTACTCTTAATAGTAGTAGGCACTCTCCGAGTGCCGTTTCATCAGTAAATGCTTAATCAGGCAGCTCGTTCAATAGACCAATGTCTATCAGTGCTTTGCACTACGACTGCCCCTGGTATGTCCGCTTGTATCAACATCTGTTCTACTTCAGCAATTGTAAAAGATGCCAGGAAAGATTCATAATAGAGTTTCTGTTGTATAGGCGTATCCTCCGCAGCATATTTGTCTACGAATGCTTGTGCTGCCTCTGGTGTTTCTGGTCGGATAAGGTCTCTTATAAGAACTACACCTTTAGGTTTCATGACTCTCGCCATCTCTTTGAGTGCACGCAATGAATCATGGATGTGATGCACAATACTGTTTGAAATCAGACCGTCAAAGGTGTTGTCAGGATAAGGTAAGGATTTCGCATCTACACGTTCAACCGTGATACGTTCTGTTAGGTCACTGTCCGCAATGTGTCGTTTGGCAATTTTTAACATCTCAATTGACAAATCTATCGCAGTGATATTTATATGCGGACACCTTTGTGCAAGTAGGATCGGGATTTGAGCTGGACCCGTACCAACATCAAGAAAATGTCCGGATTCTGCACCGAGTGTGATGACACGATCAACAAAAGCTTTATCAACTTCACCGTGCCCCATTGCGTCATAAGCTTCAGCTTCTTCCTTGGTATCCATGACTTCTGGTTCAAGTATTCTTTTCACTGATTGTTGTTCTCCCATGTTTAAATTTCTTTTTTCCTTCAAATTCGAGAATCCCATCCAAAACATCTAACACCCGTCCTTCCATCCATCTTTCATCCTTCCACACTTCCAATCTTTTCCATTCCATCCTTCCCTTCAAAAATAATATATTTGACATGAATCGGTAAATTATGGTAATATTTGCAAGGATTAATCAATGCGTCGGCAGACATAATTCTGTGAATATAGTCTATCATCAGAAGTTAAATCAACACCAGATATTAGATAACCAATAGTATGAAATAGTATGGAACAGATTCACTTCAATTACAAGGATATTCTCCGGGTTTACCGATATGGATTCAGCGGTCGCAGGATTGGAATTCATTTTACGGGGATAATACTTGCTTACCTAATTTATCAGATTTTAGTTTATCTCAGCCTGATTATAGGGGATGGCGCAAAGGCACAGGATATTTGGTCATCTCACGGATTACTTCCTATTCTACCATTCGTTGACAATGACTTAGGTGTTATTTCATCTGTTGCGATGTGGTTTGGCATTGTAATTTGTGGTATCATATATCTATTAAGCAGTACACTGTCATCAAAGATTACTATTGAACAGTTACGTGGTGATTCACTCTATACTATCGGTAATGCATTAGGTGTATTGAGAAGGAGATGGAAAACAGTTATAGGGTCATTTCTTTGGTTATTTTTACTCATCCTTTGCCTACTAATAATACCTATCTGCCTCGGATTATTAGCAAAAATACCGTTTCTTAAAGGAACCATCCTTACGATATCTTCTATTTTTTCACCTATTGGATTTCTTAATGGCATACTCATCCTATCTATACTTTTAGTCATTTTTGCAGGTTTATTCCTTATTCCTACGATGGCTGCCACAACAGAAGTAGATGCTTTTGAGATTATCTATCAACTTTTTTCTATTCTATGGAATCAGCCGTGGCGTCTGATTAGTTATGGGTTACTTTTGTCTGCTTTAAAGTTGTTTCATGTCCCGATTTGGGCACTGTTCTGTATAGGTGGGTTCTTAATCGCACTGCTGCCGACCTACTATCTGCACGCATCATTTTTGCAGGGCGCGTTGCTATATGTAAATAAATGGTTGGGTGGCATTATAGAAAAAATCTCAGGTATTTTTCTAAGTGATGATGGTGCTTTTTTTAATACAGAACTTCCCGATCTGAGTTTTTCCACAACTATCTGTGCTATCTTTTTAGCATTTATGTTAATATCTTTATTTGGAGGCATTCTCGGTTATCTTTTTTCATTAGCCTCTGTAGGAACGACTCTGATATATGTTATACTTAAAAAACACGTTGATGGAGAGAATATTATAAAGCCGAATGCTGTTGAGGAACAGCAGCCTTTATTGACAGGAGACGAATGATATCAAAAAACAAGCTGCCTTTTAGTGTGTGCTTAACTTGATATTCTTCAAGGAGAGAAATGTTTGATACAATAATGACCAAGGTCTTTGGTAGTAAAGAGGACAGAGACATAAAGAAATTTACAGACATAGTTGAAGCGGTTAACCAGCGAGAACCGGCGATTAAGAAATTAACCGATGCACAATTACAGGCAAAAACACCACACTTCAGACAACAGATAGAATCAGGTGCTACACTTGACGAATTATTACCCGATGCCTTCGCTGTCGTGCGAGAAACTGCGGTACGCACATTGAAACAACGACACTATGATGTCCAGATTATTGGAGGTGCAGCCTTACATAACGGGTCCATCGCTGAAATGAGAACGGGTGAAGGTAAGACATTAACATCAACACTCGCAGTCTACTTGAATGCGCTTACCGGAAACGGTGTTCACCTCGCCACTGTCAACGACTATCTGGCACAACGTGATGCTGAATGGATGGGGCAAGTATATAACTTTCTGGGTATGTCTGTCGGTTTAACACTGAACCAGATGCCTTATGAACAAAGAAAACTTGCATATAAAGCAGACATCACCTATGGGGTGCATAGTCAGTTCGGTTTTGATTACCTGAATGACAACAGAGCACTCACACTGGAAAACAAGGTTCAACGGGGACATATCTATGCTATTTTGGATGAAGTAGATAGTATTCTCGTTGATGAAGCACGCACTCCGCTTATTATATCAGACGCATCAGACAAACCCGCAGAACTTTACAGAAGAGTCAATTATATCGTTACACAGTTACGTACTGAAGAGCATTTTGTTATTGATGATAAAGGCAAATCTCGGGGTAATGTCTCACTCACGGATGATGGTATAGAAGAGGTGCAACGGCTACTCGGTATCGCGAATATGTATGAACCTGATCATGTTATGCTTGTGCATCATGTCAATCAGTCCTTGAATGCGCACCATCTTTGGAATCGGGATATAGACTATCTTGTGGAGAATGGAGAGGTTTTGCTTATTGATGAATTTACGGGTAGAAAACTGGTAGGTCGCCGTCTTAATGAAGGTTTGCATCAGGCAATTGAGGCAAAAGAGCGTGTCCGCATAGCACAAGAGAGCGAAACATTTGCAACGATCACCTACCAAAATTATTTCCGTCTATATGATAAACTTGCAGGTATGACAGGAACCGCTGCGACAGAAGCAAACGAATTTGCACATATATACGGTTTAGATGTAGTCGTCGTACCGACGAATGAACCGATGATCCGTATTGACAATCCTGATCAGATTTATAGGACAGAGGAAGCGAAATATAACGCAGTCTTGGAGGATATTCAGGAGCAGCATGAGAAAGGCAGACCTGTGCTCGTGGGTACGATTTCAATTGAGAATTCCGAAAAGCTAAGCAAACTCCTAAGAGCAAAAAATAGAAACATTAAGCATCAAGTACTGAATGCTAAGGAACACGCGCGTGAAGCAGACATCATCGCACAAGCAGGTATGCCGGGGGCAGTAACGATTGCTACCAATATGGCAGGTCGAGGCGTGGATATTCTTCTTGGGGGCAATCCTGAAGGTTTAGCAAAGGACACATTACGGAAAAAGAAGGTAGATTTAAGAACATTATCTACAGAATCTGAAGAATGGCAAACTGCATTTTCTGAGGCGGAAGCGATCTGCGAAAAGAATAAAGAACATGTGCTGAACGCGGGCGGATTGCATATTGTCGGTACAGAAAGACATGATTCGCGACGAATTGATAACCAATTAAGGGGTCGTTCTGGAAGACAAGGTGATCCAGGTTCATCGCGCTTTTACTTATCACTTGAAGATGATCTGATGCGAAAATTCGGATCAGAACGATTACAAGGATTTATGACAAATACCATGACAAGAGCTGGTATGGATGACACCATTCCACTTGAACATCCTTGGGTAACAAAGTCAATAGAAAAAGCACAGACCCGCGTTGAGGAAATAAACTTTGAAGCACGAAAAAACATCCTGAAGTTTGATGATGTTATGGAAGCACAGCGCGATACAATATACTCATTAAGAGATTCAATACTTTCTGAAGAGGATCCCAAAGATACAGTTTGGAATATGATAGACAATGTTGTCGCTGATGAGGTATACGAAGTCATTCCAGAAAGGGGACCCCGTGAACCTGAAGAACTTGATCAGTTTGAGAAGTGGTTAGTTACAACCTTTTTAATTAGTCCTAATTTCAAAACGCCTCTCAAGGAGATATCCGCAGAAGAACTTCATAGTGAGATATTGAATGAATTAAAGAGTTTTTATAAACGACGCGAAGAAGAGTTGGGTTCAGAAAACATGCGTCTACTTGAACGTTTACTGGTCTTAAATGCGATTGACCACCATTGGAAAGATCATTTGCATAACATTGACTATATTCAGCACGGCATAAGGTTTGAACAATATGGAGGAAAAGACCCTATCGTTGTATTTAAGAGCGAGGCATTGGGTATTTTTGAATCCATGTATAAGAATATTGAGAAGCAGGTTAGCGAATTTATTTTTAAGATGGAAGTAACGACGCAACCTACGCGTCCTGTGCCTGAAAGACGTCAGAGCAGACAACGTCGTCCGGCACAACGGAGACGTCCAGACTTTAGCAGTCAGTCTGAAGCAGAATTTGCTTCACAACAAGCCATGGGAACAGTACCAAAAGTTGGAAGGAATGAACTTTGTCCATGTGGCAGTGGTGTAAAATATAAGAAGTGTCATGGAAGGTAATGCAGTTCTAAATCCGTATGCTATAGATTCCTTCTGGGAGAGATGAATTGAAATCTGAAAAACCTTATACGTTATCACAGACTTTGCTTGATATTCTTGCATGCCCTGCTTGTAAGGGTAAAATAGAGTATATAGAAACAGAGCAGAAATTGGTATGTCGAGGTGAATGTAAACGTCGATATCCAATTCGCGATGGGATACCCGTCATGTTAATCGACGAGGCAGAATTGCCTGCTTAAGCAGAATAGTCTGATTATTATAAAATATATAAATATGTGAACACGCCGGTGCGGTTAGGAAACCGCACCTACCAGGGATGTATTGGAAAGTCAACTTATGCGTATCCTTTACTTGAGTTTACGGTGTCCATATCCACCACAGCGAGGAGACCGTATTCGCTCATATCACTTTATCAGACAACTGTCAAAACGTCATGAAATTACCTTAGTTTTTTTCGCAGAGTCTGATGATGACATTGCTGCGGTAAAACATCTTAGACCTTACTGTAAACGAATTGAATGGGTTCGTTTTCGTTCTTTTTTGGCGAAAGTAAATACTGCTATTCACTTCTTTTCTCGACTACCTTTACAAGTTCATTATTGGTACTCACAACAGATGCAACATAAGATAAATCAACTTCTGCAGGAGGAGGATATTGATCTCATTCATGCACAACTCTTTCGCATGGGACAATATGTAAAAGATGAAAAACGTGTCTCTAAGGTATTGGATTTATGCGATTCGTTAGCCTTAAATCTGAGTCGTAGAGCAGATTTAGATTGCACACCAAAACGATTTTTGGTAAGATTAGAGGAAAAACGTGTCAGAAGTTATGAAGTTGAGATAATGAGATCATTTGATCGTGGAACAGTCGTAGCACAATTCGATAAAGACTATCTGCTTAAACAGGATGAAAATCTCGACTTATCCGTTGTCCCGATGGGAGTTGATTTAAAGTACTTTCATCATAGTAATGCCGATGAGAGTATAAGCACAGAAACCGACAGGCAATCTGGTATCCATCGTGGATTGACATCAGAAGAATCTATAAACCTGCTATTTACAGGAACTATGAACTATTTTCCAAATTCTGATGCTGTTATCTATTTTTGTGAAGATGTTTTACCATTGATACAGAAACGTTATCCTGATGTATCTTTTCAGATTGTGGGTAATCATCCTACCAACCAAGTAAAGCAGTTGGAGAAAACTAAAGGTGTAGTTGTTACAGGTTATGTTCCTGATATACGACCGTACTTTGAGAAGGCAACGATATTTGTTGCCCCCTTAAGAGCCGGTTCAGGAATACAGACTAAGAACTTAGAAGCAATGGCAATGCAGACACCTGTCGTAACAACATCCATTGGTGCAATGGGTTTAGAGGCGGAACGTGAGAAGGAAGTTGTCATTGCAGATACACCAGAAGGTTTTGCTGAAACCGTTATAGATTTAATTGAGGATCGTGAGAGACGTGAAAGTATCGCAAGGGCAGGTAGAAAAAGGGTTGAGGACAGTTATGATTGGAATGTACTCGTTGAGAGATTGGAACAGGTCTATACTGAAATCTAATTGCAAAAGTAGCCAAGGGAGGTAATATGGAAAAAACAAAAGTCAGATGGAGTTCTTCAATTGTAATTGATTTTTTTCTTGTTAATCTTGCATTAATATTAACATACTTTACATGTAGTCAGCTTAACTTTGATATAATAGATCAATTCAAGCAGATAACGATGTTTTCCAATGTGGGAACATATCCTTTAGTTTTAACGTTATGTGCTGTTGTTACGTTGGTCCGTCTTTTCACCTTCGTATGTTTTCGTCTGTATAAACCTATTTGGCAATATGCTGGCGTGAAAGAATTTCGTTCTATAATCTATGCAGTATGTGTGTCAGGCTTGGTGTTATATACTATATCGGCATTTTTTCAAAGGTTTGATACATGGAGTTTCTTCTTAGTTGACATTTTCTACAACGCATTCATCATTGGATTCGCTAAGTTCTCATATAAGTTATTCCGTGAAGGCAGACATAATGAGGTTGCATTACCGCGAACCAAGGTATTGATAGTTGGAGCTGGTGCTGCTGGAATCGGTGTTTTGAGGGAATTGCGGTCTCATCCTGAGAAAGGTTATCTGCCTATAGGTTTTATTGATGACAATTTGCAGAAAGTCGGTAAAACGATTGCGGGTCTTGAAGTGCTCGGTACGACAAAAGACCTTACCTATATCGCAAGAAAGCGGACGATTGAAGAAGTTATAATCGCCATGCCATCTGCCCCCGGCGGAAAGATAAGGGACATTATTCGTCAATGTGAATATAGAAGATGTCATTTCAAAATTGTACCGAGTATTCATGCGATCCTGGAGGGTAAGGTTAGTATCAATCATATCCGTGAAGTCAAGTTAGAAGACCTTCTTAACCGTTCTACATCTCCGATAGATTTGGCTGAAATTTCAAAGTATCTATCTGGTAAGCGTGTGATGGTTACGGGTGCTGGTGGGTCTATCGGTTCTGAGTTGTGTAGACAAGTTGCTAAACTTGATCCGGAGTTATTGATCTTATTTGGTCGTGGCGAAAACAGCATTTATCACATTGATATGGAATTGCGAGAATTGGATCCCCCAATTAATCGCGAACTTGTAATAGGTGATATTCGTGATAATTCTAAAGTTTTTCAGATTATCAAGCGATACAGACCTCATATTATATTTCATGCTGCTGCACACAAACACGTCAAATTCATGGAGGCTCACCCTGACGAAGCGGTAAAGAATAATATTATTGGTACAAAGAATCTTATTGATTCTGCAATCAAGCATCATGTAGAGGCATTTATCCTGGTTTCATCTGACAAATCGGTTAATCCTACAAGTGTTTACGGGGCATCTAAACGGGTAACAGAGAAGTTAATTCAGTGTAAGGCAAATAGAAACGGAACGAAATTCATCGCTGTTCGTTTTGGAAATGTTATCGGTAGTAGAGCAAGCGTTCTGCCTAACTTTAAACGACAGATCGCAAAAGGTGGACCCGTTACGGTCACACATAGAGAGGCTACGCGTTACTTTATGACGATACCTGAAGCGGTACAACTTCTAATACAGGCGGGTGCAATGGGTAATGGTGGTGAAATCTTGATGTTAGATATGGGAGAACCGATAAAGATACTTGACCTGGCAAGAGACTTAATTCGACTATCAGGTTTAGAATTAGATATAGACATAAAGATAGACTTTACTGGGTTGGAACCCGGTGAGAAACTCTATGAAGAACTCCTCACACCGCAAGAAGGCGTCACTGCAACCAAACACCAACGTATCTTTGTGGCACAATTAGAGACGATTGAGGAGGAACAACTGCTTTCTCAGATTGATGAACTTTCTAAATATGCCGATTCACTTGAAACAGATGGGATTATTGCGAAACTACAGGAGTTAGTTCCTACTTATGAACCGAATCGTGAATTTGTTCAAAGTCGTGAGGTTGAAAACCAAGAGAATATTAGAAGACATCTGATGAGTTCAAGTCAAGACACCGAATCAACCGAACCTTCTGATACAGATAGAGGCGTGTAATGCTCACTCAGGATTCTCCGCCACAGGATTGCTTTACAGCCATTGACGAAACATCGCCATGTATTAAATGGTCAAGTGGGTCACGTTGGATAAAACGTTGTTTTGATTTTATCCTATCCCTGATACTCTTAACAATCACATCCCCTGTCTTCATCGTGAGTATTTTTCTTGCGAAATTCCAATCGCGTGGCCCTGTGTTTTACAAAGCAACAAGAGTAGGTAAGAATGGGAAGCATTTTAAAATGTATAAATTCCGGACCATGGTTGAGAATGCTGATCAAATTGGAATAGGACTAACAACGCATCAGGATGTTCGCATCACTGTGATTGGCGGATTCTTGCGGAAGTTGAAATTAGACGAACTGCCTAATCTCATCAATGTTGTGAAAGGGGACATGAGCTTAATAGGTCCTCGTCCAGAGGCTCCGGAATATGTCAAATTTTACTCTGAGCGACAAGGGCAAGTTCTACAAGTAAAGCCGGGTATTACCGGTCCCTCTCAAATTGAAAATAGAGACGAGGAGAAAAAACTGAAAACTACAGAGAATCCAGAACATTATTACATTACGGAATTAATGCCTAAG
This sequence comes from Candidatus Poribacteria bacterium, assembly GCA_022824835.1. Lineage (GTDB taxonomy): Bacteria > Poribacteria > WGA-4E > WGA-4E > WGA-3G > MSPOR6. Next base: position 21,987 of record JAJDZB010000054.1, read on the forward strand.
AAATTAGAACTTGACCTACATTATCTTGCAAATCGAAGTTTCTTTCGTGATATCGCTTGGTTGGTGAGAACACTTTGGGTTATCTTTTTTCCTGGGAAACGTGACAAGCACTATAAACACTCCTAATCCGCTCTGTTCGTAACCAATCCTGACTGAATAGGCACCGTAATCTCACCTACTATGGAAGCAATTCTATGAGAAAAAAAAGTGTATATCTGATCATACTTGTGATTGTCATACTGTTTTTTGTTACTCTAATACTGCCTTTTGTCATCAATCCACCGACAATCGGTCCAAGGGTAGCCGTGATTGATATTCCAGGTATCATTACCAAATCAGATGCTACGATTAGCCTTATTCATGCATACCGAGATAATCCAAATGTGAAAGCAATTGTGTTAAGGATCAACTCACCCGGTGGCAGTGTTGCACCTGTTCAGGAGATACACCGTGAATTAACGAAGTTGGATAAACCGATAGTTGCATCTATGGCTGGTTCAGCGGCATCTGGGGGGTACTATATAGCATGTGCAGCAGATACTATCATGGCGAATCCGGGTACATTGACTGGAAGTATCGGTGTCATCATGCAGTTTACCAAAATAAAGGGACTTTACGAGAAAGTTGGATTGGAACAACAGGTGATTAAGAGCGGTCAGTTCAAAGATGCTGGATCCATGTTCCGTGACCTTTCAGCTGAAGATAAAGCAATACTTCAAGAGACAGTAGATGATGTCTATAATCAATTTGTTGACGCTATCCACCAATCGCGGAATGAACACCTAACCCGTGATGAAATCGTTGAACTTGCGGATGGTAGGATATATTCTGGTAACCAAGCTTTATCACACAAACTGATTGATCAGATAGGTAACCTGCAAGATGCGATAATCGTTGCTGGAAAACTCGGTGAAATTGAAGGAAAACCGAAGATAATCCGAAAAGAACGCAGAGCTTCTCTGCTTGAACAACTCATAGGTATTGAACACAATTCTCAAATTGAAAACTTCATCAGTTTCCCCGGCGTTACTTTCCGATATGAACTGAGTTTGGGTGATTAACACCAATGCATGATGAGTCGCACATACCAAATTAATCCCGATTGGGAAAGTCTGTCGGATGAAATAGTCAAACCGGATCAACACATCCTGGTTCTGGGAGCATTAGACGCGGGTAAAACTACCTTCTGTCAATATCTTATTGATGTCGCTGTCAATCTGGGTTTAAAAACTGCACTCATAGACACAGACATTGGTCAATCTACCGTTGGTCCTCCAACGACAGTAGGTTTGAAACTACTTCATTCCAATGATGATTCTACTGGTAAGCTTTTAGATGGGGTGAATGGTAGTCAGAATCAGATCGTTGAAGATGCAAACAGTGTAACCACCGTCTTGAATGCTGATTCGCTATACTATGTTGGTGCAATATCCCCTGTAAGGAACTTTCTTCCCTTAGTATCTGGTACCCGTCTGATGGTAGATGCTGCACAGGAAGCGTCTGCCGAGTTTGTTGTTATAGACACAACAGGATATATTCATGAACCCGCAGCTGTAATGCTCAAACAGCAGAAAATAGACATAATTCAACCACATCATATCGTCTGTATAGGACGTTCAAGAGAAATGGAAAAGATCACTGCAAGTTACAAGTTGATGAATTGGTTAAAGATACACTATCTGCCAGTACATAAGATGGTTCGACAAAAAAGTCCACAGAGACGTCAAGAGCATCGACGGACGAAGTTTAAGACGTATTTTGGAAATAGTGAAATTCAGAACATTACGTTTTCAGACATAAACAGTGTGCGTACCCCCTTCTTTAAAGGTAGAATTGCGAATCAGAGAGAGGTAGACATTCTTATGGAACTTACTGAGGAAGATATACTATATGCGGAATGGGGACATCGTGAATTAGCATTAATTGCCAACAGAAGACTAATTTTAAGTGATATAAATAGAATCAAGAGCTATCTAAGCTTGAAGAACATAACTACAGAGACTCCTTCATATTTTCATCAAAGAAGCGTCGGCTTAGTTGACACATCAGGAACGACAATAGGTATCGGTATAATAGAGGCAGTTGATTTTAAGAATCAAGAACTGAGAATTCGTTGCCATTCTGGTGTCCTCAGTAAAACAGCGATGATTCAGTTTGGAGATTATCAGCATTTTGAAACACCTAATCCAACGGATTAGTTTTCATTCCTGCATAGTAGTAGGCACACGCCGTGTGCCGTTACCTGCAAAGTAGTAGACACATTCCGTGTGCCGTTACCTGCAAAGTAGTAGGCACACGCCGTGTGCCGTTACGTAAAAACATACTATGAAAAAAGTCTTACATCGCCTATCTGGGGCGATATCCTTGCCAGAGAAAAAAGTCCTGCATCAGTTTTTGCAATATCTGAAATCCTTCAGAATTTCAATCTTTATTGCTATGGGTTGTGCTTTAGTCGTATCAATCTGTGAACTTGCCAGGATACAACTCTTAGCAGATACGCTTGACTCCCTAAAGGATCTTGAAAACTTCAAGGATTCAGGTGTCAACGAATCCATACGTATTTTCTATCATGAGCATCTGTTTCGAGGTATTGAAATCACACTAACGGGTACGGGTGATGCGTTCCGTTTCTATTTCTGGATCTTACTCGGTGTGCTTGCTATCGTCTTAATAAAAGGAGTCTTTGTCTATATTAGTGATTTTCTGATGGACAGGGTTGGCAATAAGGTCAGTTTAAGGATACGTAATGATCTATACGATAAGATCATTTCTACATCACTTCGGAAGATTTCGCAACAGCACAGTGGCGATATAATGACACGGGTTACAGATGATGTCCGAGGTATGCAGCAGGCTGTTACAGCTACTGCGTCAATTTTGCGTGCTTTAATTCAGGTTGTCATTTTTGTGTCTGTGATGCTGTATAAGAGTATTCTGATGACTCTCCTCTCAATTCTTGTTCTTCCCTTGGTTGCATTCTCTATTTATCGTATTGGCGGTAGGGTTCGAAAAGCAAGCGAGGAGATACAACAGAAAAGCTCTGACATTTATACACAGCTGAAAGAGACCTTATCTGGTATCAGTATCATAAAGAGTTTTACGGCTGAAGATTTTGAGAGGCAACGATTTGAAGACATCACGACATCACAATACCGCATGGCAATTCGTCGTTCCCGTTTTGCAGTTCTTTTGCCACCGCTGATTGAATGGATGGGTGCAATAGGCACCGCTTTAGTCTTTGGTCTGGGGTGTTGGCAAGTTATAAATGGGGCATTATCAATCGGTTGGTTCGCAAGTTATATCGTGATGGTAGCTTTAATGTATAAACCTGTCAAAATTATCGGCAGTGTAAATACAGTACTACAGCAGAGTTTGGCATCTGGTGAACGGATCTTTGAATTGATGAAGATTGAAAGGGAACAGGATAGGACTTCAGAGAAAGAAACGGAATTATCTAATATAAAAGGCGTGGTAGAATTCCGAGATGTGGATTTCGCCTATCAGGAAGACTTAGTAGTGAAAAATGTGAGCTTTAAGGCTGATCCCGGTCAGGTAATTGCATTTGTCGGTCCAAGTGGTAGTGGTAAGACAACACTATTGCATCTGCTGCAAAGATTCTATACTGTGAGTTCTGGTACGATATTAATTGACGACAATCCGATAGAAACGGTTACGCTTGAATCGCTGAGACAGAATATTGCCCTTGTTCCACAAGATACGTTTCTGTTTGATGGGACAGTACAAGAGAATATTGCCTACGGTACACCGGATGTGAGCTTGAATGCTATCGCAGATGCCGCCAAAAAAGCGAACGCACACGATTTCATTATGTCCATGACAGATAGGTACAATGAACAAATTGGTGAATCAGGCGGTAAACTTTCAGGGGGTGAACAACAACGGATCTCAATTGCGCGTGCATTTTTGAAAGATGCTCCAATTCTGATTTTGGATGAAGCGACTTCTGCACTGGATTCACAATCTGAGGCAGTCATACAGAAGTCGCTACTGGAGCTGATGCATGGCAGAACCTGCTTTATAATTGCACATCGACTTTCAACTGTTCAACGCGCGGATACGATTCTTGTCCTTAAAGATGGCAGTATCGTTGAAAGGGGAACACATGCTGACTTAGTTGAAAAAGGCGGACTTTATCAAAAAATGTGTGAACAACAGGTTTTTGAATAAGTTCTGATATTGTTAATATTTATTTGACAAATAATCTGGCTTGTGTTATAATACCTATTATAGCATTCTAACGAATCCATTGAAAAAAAGACGGTCTGTAAACTATTTATGTTTAGATTCGTCTCATTATATTGTAGACCGCTCTAAACATATAATAGCATCAGGTTTTCAACAGATACTATCGCTTGGCAGCATTTATTGAATTACATCGGTAAAATTACAACTAAGTGGACAGTCCAGACTAAATAAGTAGGTCGGGTAGAGCGAAGCGTCATTAAAATATTAACTGGCGACAGGATAGACACAATCAATACATGTCGGGTTTCGCTTCGCTCTACCCGACCTACAATATAGCACTTGAGGTTTAGTTTAATCCTTGTTTTGTTATTGCACCCTCAAGGTCTGATTCTCTGTAGATGGCTTCAGTCAGGTCTACCTCATATAGGTATGTGTCCTTGAAATTAGCACCGAGTAACACGACACCTTCTAATTTGATTTCGCCAAAAATTGCCTCTTCAAGGTTAGCATTCTCAAATGTTGTAAGATTACCGAATGGTGCAGTGGGTATACATTTTGGACACCCCATTGTCGCTCTTCGCAAGTCAGCATTACGGAAATTTGTGCCAGAAAGTAGACTCCCACTCAGGAATGCCCCGAACAAATTCGCGTTCTCGAGTTTTGTCTCTGTTAGATTAGCACCGACCAAATAGGTTCTTAATAACGTTGCGTTTGATAAATCTGCCCCAGTCAGGTCAGCATCGTTCAGATTGGCATCAGTCAGATCAGCACCGTTTAAATTGGCATTGCTCAAATCTGACGAGGACAGATCTGCACCAACAAGCGATTGGTTGGATAGGTCAATATTGGATAAGTTTTCATTGGCGAGTGATTCACCAACTAAGATTCTTTTGATTACATCAGATTGAAGTTCTTCTTGCATAGAATGTCTCCTTTATTCATAGTAAGGGTTTAAAACCACAGAAACTTATAGTACTTCGTGTAACAGTAACAAGTTGAAACAGAGATAATGATTAGACGTATTTTACCTCAATATATCTCAATATTCTACAGTAATTAAATTATGCGACAATTCGACATAGATGTGTAATTCACTTATTATGTTCAAGATTGTTCAATAGAGTATCATTGATTATGCGATTGCACCTATACCATTTCAAATTGAATTTATATTAATTGTAGCATAAACTTTTAGTTTGTGCCGTTCTCCTTTTCATTTCTAACAGTCGGAAATGACGGAAAACTAATAGAGATGGTATCAGATTAGCACTGAAATAAGGAAAATCAAAATGAAAGATTATAACCCAATTGATTCAGTAGCGTTTGAAGTGCTTCCTTCAGAAGAAAAAAAGGAGGACAGCACTGCTCCTATCAAAGATGAAACATTTGCCTACTTGCAGACAATTGCAAAGACACCTCTATTAGAACCTGAACAAGAAAGAGAACTCTTTGCGTCATACCAAGAGGGTGTACAAGCGTTTACATCAAACTTTAAACTGCTTCCGATGTGGGTGTTAAATGCCCTGGATTATCCAACAAAAAGCCGTAAAACACCAGGGCACAAAGTAAATCCATTTCAGAAAGATCACGGACGTATCATTGATCAAATATCATCGCATTTGCAATCTATAGAGAGCATCTTAGATAGATTGAATAAAAAACAACAAAAGTTAGATAAAACGAAAGCGAAACTCTTAACGGGAAATCTGCACATCCTCAAGGCATACATTACCAAACCTGAATATTCCAGTATTGTGAGTCCTGATTTTCAGCAAGTTGGTTACCTTGCTATCATAAGTGCAATCGAAAGTTGGAGTCCTGAACGTGGGCGCTCATTCCGTTCATTCGCAAGTGAAACAGTTCGTAAAAATTTAGATGCCTTACTAAAAAAATCTGAACTGACGGCCAAATCCAAGAACGATAAAGATAATACATCTGTTCAAAGTCCTGAATACGATTCTATTCTAAACGCAGAACCCATTGATAAGCATGAAGAGCTGCGTTTGCTTGAGACGTTCAACATCACGTTATACGAGATCAATCAACTCTTGGATAAATTACCGACTGATTTCTTGGATGAGATTACTTACTCCAATATTGTCAAAACTTCAGATAAGGAGTGTAGTCCGAACACACTACATCCACTATTTGAAACTATTCAGACAGAATTGGCACATCTCAAGAACGTCCTATCTAAACTAACCGAAGCTGATGAGCTTGCACACGGTACAAAAATGAAAATTGTTGAAGCCAATTTAAGATTAGTGGCAAGCATAGCAAAACAGCATCATTTTAATAGAACTGCTCTTACCTTCCTCGATCTGATGCAGGAAGGTAGTATCGGTCTGATGAAAGCAGTTGAAAAATTCGACCACACACTACGTTTCCGCTTCAGCACTTATGCAACATGGTGGGTGATGCAGTCAATAAAACGTGCAATAGACCAACAAGGTCAGATCATTCGTGTCCCATGTTATATTGGCGAGACACGTCGGTTGATAAAACAGGTACAATCTAATCTTACTATCAAACTGGGACGTGAACCCACTACAAAAGAGATCGCTCAAGAGGTTAAACTTTCTGAGAAAAAGGTTGATGAAATCTTACAAGCAACAAGAGACCCGATCTCATTAGACGCGCCGATAAATGAGGCATCCCCTGAGGTGTCATTTCGTGAAATCATACCGGACCACTCACAGATTACACCTGAAACAGAATTAGTTAACTACTCCAAAATCGAGGCGTTGGAAGAAGTTCTGAATAGAACGCTCAATCCTCGTGAAACACATGTGATTGTGCTACGATACGGACTAATTGATGGAACAGAATACACCCTCGCTGAAATTGGTACGAAACTTCAAATTAGTCGTGAACGCGTCCGACAGATCGAAGTAGAGGCACTAAACAAACTTAGAAGGAACGAACCGAAAGAATTGCTCCTGGAGCTGTTCCAAAAATGACGATTCTTTGTGCATCATCAGCAGATAATAGGAAATTATACATCTGCTGATGATGTATAAACACATTGCCTTTAGTATTCGGTTCAATAGAAATCGTCTTCATTCTAGTTATCATTACCAAAGGACTATCCCCAATTGAAAATTGTGTACTTTGACTGCTTCTCCGGCATTAGTGGTGATATGGTTCTTGGAGCTCTTGTTGACACAGGAATCGACCCAGATTATATCAAAACAGAACTATCAAAACTTAAATTGGATGAAGAATTCAGTCTTGATTTTCACAAAACAGAGAAACATGGCATTTTTGGTACGCAAGCTAAAGTTGAAGTTCATGAGCATTCCCAGGAAAGCAACCATCACAAACACTCACATGCTTCCAGCAGACACCTTTCCGATATATTCAGGCTCATTGATTCAAGTGAATTAGACACAACCGTTCGTGAAAAATCAAAAAACATTTTTGACAGACTTGCTGAAGCAGAGGCTAAAGTCCACAATACTGAAAAAGAAAATGTGCATCTTCATGAAGTCAGTGGCATAGATTCTATAGTGGACATCGTCGGAGCGGTCATCGGACTAAATAAACTCGGAGTAGAGAAGATATACGCTTCGCCTCTCTCTCTCGGTTGCGGTTTTGTTGAATGTGCCCACGGTATGATGCCTGTTCCTGTCCCTGGCACGATGACTCTGTTGCAAGATATACCCATTCGTCAGACAGACATTCCTAAAGAATTAGTTACACCAACAGGGGCAGCGATTATTTCAACACTTGCTGATAGATTTGGAGTCATGCCTAACATGACGGTATCTCATGTCGGCTACGGTGCTGGTTCAAGGGACCTTGACATGCAGCCAAACCTCCTACGTATATGTATAGGCGACATCTCCAACGTGTCTGAAACCAATGATTGTATAGAAATTATAGAAACAAATGTAGATGACATGTCACCTGAAGTTTCGGGGTATGTCATGGAGAAATTATTTGATTGTGGTGCGTTAGATGTCTTTTTTGTCCCGCTCCTCATGAAAAAGGGGCGACCTGCAATACAGATCAATGTCATCTGTTCTACAGAAAATAGACAGAAACTGCTGCATATTCTCCTCACAGAAACCACCACTTTCGGTGTTAGGTATTACGCTGCTGATCGTGTAATCCTAAAACGTGAGACTGTTGAAATCACCACCCCGTGGGGACCTATCCGTGCTAAACGGGGTTACCTAAATGGCGTTTCCATTAAAACAGTTCCTGAGTATGAAGATTGTAAAAGCATCGCTGAACAGACCGGAATCCCGCTGCAAACAGTCTTCCAAGAAGCTCTTCGCAATATATACACACAATAAATCCTAATTTATGAACACCTATCACAGTTGTTGCACCTATAATCCTCTGCCACCTTCTCTCCGAAATAATCTCGTATAATTTTCATCCTGCACCCTTCAGAAGTTGCATAGTAGACCATTTTATCTATTCTGCTTTTTCTGTGTTTTACATAGTCCCCAAGCCCCATCTGTTCTTCCGATATTGAAGCAAAGAACTCGCTATCTTCTCGTATTTCAATCAGCATTAATTCATCTTTACCCCAATACTGAAGATGTCCTTCATTCTGCAGTTCGACGAGTTGTTCCATTAAAGACTTTGGACTGAGTTCAAGCGTTTGACAAAAACTCAATATATCTGTCACGCGTTGTTGCCTAAGTTGTGAATAGAGTTTTGACTGCTCAAAATTGGTATCTTCAGGTTGCGACCTAAATGTCACTGATACACGAGAAGGTAGATTATTCCATCTTTTAATAAATCCTAATTTCTCTAAATAAGATAGGCCGACTTGTAATTTTGTGTCCTTAAAACCTATTCTCCACGCTAATTCCTCCATTGCAATCAATCGATATTCTCCAGCCCCATTGATGTTTTCAAGTTCTTGTAAGAGTCTCAGCAGTGAGGATTTATCGGGGGCACTTTCTCTAATGAACCATTCATGTAACTCAGTATCTTTATGCATATAAAACAGGATGCACTCTGATGGTTTTCCATCTCTACCTGCGCGCCCAATTTCTTGACAGTATTCCTCTAATGTTCCAGGCACTGTCCAATGGATTATAAAACGGATATCCGGTTTATCTATTCCCATACCGAATGCATTCGTTGCAGCAACGATGTTCAACCCGTTTGTGCTATCGTCAAAGAATGCTTCCTGTATATGTTTGCGTTCAGTTGTCTCTCTGCCAGCATGGTAAAAATCAGCGGCATATCCTTGTCCCTGAAGGAAGTTTGCAATCTCTTCCGTCTCTCTGCGGCGTCCTGCATATATGATGCCTTTGCCTGCAAATGAAGATACATACTGTTTTAGGAGTTCGTATTTCTGTTCTTCTCTGTCTTTTCCTTCAATTGCATTAACGCTGAGTCTTAAATTGGAACGTTCAATCCCTCCGGTAAGCACCTTGGTTTTTGTGATTTTCAAGATACGTAACACATCATCCTGAATGTCTGGGGGTGCTGTCGCTGTGAATAACGCAATAGACTTAGGGAACAGCGAGTCAATTGCGTTACAGATAGCCAGATATGCAGGACGGAAGTCGTGTCCCCATTGAGAAATACAGTGTGCCTCATCAATTACAAACAGTGAAATAAGAGAAGTGTTTAATAGGTCTAAGAACTTTCTACTACGCAGTCTTTCAGGTGAGACATAGATGAGTTTGACATCCCCATTCTGGACCCGGTTCATTTCCTTACGATTCTCATCCCAAGATTGCATACTATTGATGAGAGAAACGTGCTTTATACCTTGTTGCCTTAAAGTATCAACCTGATCTTTCATTAAGGATATTAAGGGTGATACTACTACCGTTAAACCCGGTAACATCAGTGCTGGTAGTTGGAAACATAGCGACTTACCGTGTCCGGTTGGATATACAGCAAAAACATCTTCACCGTCGAGGATTGTCTCAATTATCTCACGTTGACCGGGCCGAAAATCCTTGTATTGGAAATGCTTCTCTAATTCAGCTAATAGTTTATCATCCTTCACTTCAGGTTGTATAATACCCGCCTCCGCATCAAGTGCGATGGCATTTTTGAGTATACTATCAACTTCGCTTAATAAATCCTGTAGATTACGCATTTACAACATATCCGTTTGTTTGAAGGACTAAGCTGGTTCTATTAGGAAAAAAAACGGAACCTAAAAATATGAAAAATGGCTGCCACACCATCCTTCCAACTCACAGTTTTTCCTTCATGATAGTCTCTACCTCGGTAACTGATCGGCACGTCAACAATTCTACACTTTCGTTTTGCCAATTTTGCTGTTATTTCTGGTTCAAAACCGAACCTATCTGAAGTGAGTGATATGTTTTTCAATATATCCGATTTCATCACCTTGTAGCAGGTTTCCATGTCTGTGATTTTTGTACCGTTCACAAGATTTGAGAGAAAGGTTAGGAATCTATTTGCGAGGTAACTTCTTAATAAGCCTTCCTGTCTACCTTCCATAAAACGCGACCCGTACACGACATCTGCAGTCTCATTTAGAATGGGTTCGAGTAATTTTGGATAGTCTTGTGGGTCATATTCCAAATCCGCATCTTGAATCAGGGTAATATCACCTGTTATATGTTCAAAACCGGTTCTTAGAGTCGCTCCCTTACCACGATTGATCTCGTGATAGAATATTTTAGCATCATTATCGTCTGAATTTTGGAGTTTTTCCAATATCTCACGAGTACCATCGGTTGAACAATCATCAACCAAGATTAGTTCCTTTTTCAATCCGATTTCAACTGCCTCTATCTGTCTGAGAACTTCTTCTAAATGGTCCGCTTCATTGTAAATCGGAATCACTATGGATAGTGTCTGCGCCATCCAGATTCCTCCAGTTTGTATATTGTTAGATAAAATCCTCAGATTATTGCTGAGGATAAACTAAGACACTGCCAATATACAAAAGAATACCCGATTTAGTGATAATTTGCAAGTGTTTTTCCATTTCCTTCAAACGGGCAGGTCTTTCCGAACGCTTGTCTGAACCATGATTTTCAGGATTTTAGGATTTTTTCAGGATAAGAGTTATCTTCTTGTATTGATAGGTTTTGTTTTAATTCTATTGAAACGGGCAGGTTTTTCTGAACGCTTGTCTGAACCATGATTTTCAGGATTAATAGGATTTTTTCGGGATAAGAGGTATTTTCTCGTATTGATAGGTTGTGTTTTAATTCATGAAGTTTAAAAAACAAATTAGGCATTAGGACCCAGACACGGTAGGTTCGGTTTCCTAACCGAACCGGATTCTACAAGAAACTGAATATTACCCGATTAAATTCTTGATCTTCATCTGTTGAAACGGGCAGGTTTTTCTGAACGCTTGTCTGAACCATGATTTTCAGGATTAATAGGATTTTTTCAGGATAAGAGGTATTTTCTCGTATTGATAGGTTGTGTTTCAATTTCTTTAAAACGTTAAGGACTTTCCGATCTAATGCTTTTTCAAGTTCTTTTGTATGTCGGGTAGAAAGAAGCGAGACCTATAAATCAACGATGTGAATGCGCGTATGGCATTCATCGTATGTGAAGTTACGAAAACTTAGAACCCTGATGCATCACTCTGCATCCTTATGGTTATGGGGGTTGTCTTCTCTTTAGTCCCGTAGGGACGATATGTTTATAGAAAAATATGTACCTCGCCTCTCTTCAGTCCCGTAGGGACGATATGTTTATATCAGGATGAGTTACTACACATATCGTCCTTACGGGACTAAAGAGGGTTTGTGTAACGTTTAACTATAAACATATCGTCTCTAATTAAGTTAAAAAAATATTTTAGGTAATTTAGCGAGGTTAGGAAACCTCGCCAGCAGGGGGAGTGAACCTGCATCATGTGAACAGGCAAGTAAATTTTCCCATAGTATCTTGTAGTTACCGTATGGACTTCTGCCTGTTACATTTTTTACAAAGCATCTGGCAATTATCCTCGTTGGTCTTGCCTCCCTCGGTCCAGGGGGTTATATGGTCTGCTTCCATCTCTTTAATTGCGAATTCTTCGTCACAGATAACACAAATACCTGACTGTTTTTCGTAGACCTTTTGCTTCATGCTGTTTGAAAAGGCGCGTATGTTCAGATGCTTCTCCTCACCAGTGAGAATGTAAGGGTATATACCCTGTTTTCGTTGCACATCATCGTCAGATATAAGGCGGGCGGTTTCCTGCTCAATCTCATCAGCATCAAGGTCGACATCTTTATAGTCGTTGTGCAGCGAACCCCAGTCTACACCCCTCATCATTTTTGGTCTTGTGGTCGTGAAAGTGGATTCAATCCAGTTGATTACCGTCTGAAAATACTCCCATAGAGGCAACGCGTTTTCGTCGTGCTGATGCTTCCCCATGTAGTCTTCAATATCACCATCGCTGACCCACTTAATCACTGTCTCTAAGTACTGTTGTCGGATTGGCGAGCCATTGACATAGGCATTACCGATTTGATATGCAGCGCAACCGGTCCGACTAAAGTATCGCTTCGCGTCTGACAACCAGGTTCCGGCGTAAACAGCATTTCGCAACTCTTGATTGGTCAACACTTTTCCCGCGATGTTAATCGTCTTGAACCACTCCAATTTCTCACTGTCTTTACCGGTACACACGTAGACCATCAACTTGTAATCCAATATCAATTCTTGTTTGTCTGATGTGAGATTGTGGAAGTATTTACCTTCAACCGAGAAATCGCCATCTACATATTGAGCAATGGAAATTGTACGCTGCTGCCCATCAATGATTTCGTATTCTCCGTTTTCCCGATCCGACCAGTACATCACGTTCAATGGGAATCCTTTCTGTATGGAGTCAATAACAGCATTGCGTTCCTTTTCATTGTAGATAAACTCCCGTTGAAATGGTGGACGTATATCCAGTTTGCCGCCGTACCCCTTCACACCACCTTCGCCATCGTCGCTGTAATCCTCAACAAGTTCTCGCACTGTGAGGTCTAACAACTCGATTTTCATTGTTATATCCTCTTGTTGCGGATCACGATGCGCGCATAAATCTCTTTGCCATTGATTTTAAATCTGCTCTGCTTGCCTGTTAGCTGCGTTATGAGGGGTCGGTCCATACCGATAATTTCAAACTGTTCCGGATTGTATTTGTCTAAGAAGGTAATCGGCACACCCATTTCTCCAGGATAGTCCATAGGGATATGGTCCGTTTTATTCACGTTGATAGCATCGTAATTATCGTACTTCGGATATTCATCAGGAGAGTATCTCTTGTAAAGGATTAGGTCTTCATGCCGCTTCCTATGGTCGAGATTGGTAAACCAAATACTCTGTGATCTACCTTTTACAATCCCATCCACTATCTTATAGGCACTCCCCTCCTTCTTGGTTCTAAGTAATTCTTGAGCATATTGTTTAGGGACATCAAACAACAAGTCTTGACTCATGGGGGTATACCCGACCCATAATTTGTCTCCCTTGATTAAACTGAATATCTCTTTGTAAGTTATCGCATTTTTGTTCCCAATGACGAGGAATTTCTTGTCGTACTCAACAAGTTGCGCAATATACTCCCTGAACAATGAAAACGGTGGATTTGTAACCACAATGTCTGCCTGTTTAAGCAATTCAATACATTCCTGGCTCCTGAAATCCCCATCTTCCTCAAGTTGAAATTCGGTAGGTTCTGTTCCATTACCGCTATATTCAACTCCGGCAGCAGCTTCCATGTCGTGTTTACTGAATAAATCAATCTGCCGATTTTTGTAGCAGGTTGTGATCAATCTTTTGAGTCCAAGTTTCGCGAAATTAAGGTGAAAGTAGCGAGAGAAATTGCTTATGGTAGGATCGTCGCAATTGCAGTAAACAGTCGTGTCACTAAAATGCTTTCTGTAATGCTTTAACTCATTCTCAATGTCTGGGAGTTGTGTGTAAAATTCATCCTGCTTTGCTTTATTCGCAGCGTGCAGAGACTTATTTCCCGCCATAATATATTCCATAAAATAAAAAAGAGGGTTTTCAGTAAAACAGTGAGACAGAAGTACCTCATACCGATCTTGCCTCATTTCCTTTTCAATACTTTAAAAGTATAACAACTTTCTGAAAAAGTGTCAATCAAATTACGGGTGTGTAAAGTTTTGGCACTCTATTTGTCAGAATCGCGGATTACGCGGATTACGCGGAGGACACGGAAAGGGTTGAAAGAAGCACAATCAAGGATGAATGTGCTACAGATATATCAACGTGGATGGGGTGCGGACAACACCAATGAAGGATGAAGGGGGTAAGAAGCACAATCTAACAGAATGTGCTACAGGCATAGTCTTGGGAGTCGCTAAATTGATGATTATAGGGTGATTTCAGCAAAACCCTCTTATTCTGAATGAAATACACCTTTCGCCCCTCTGGGGCTTAGGTTTGAGATACGAATATGTTACTATACACCTTTCGTCCCTCTGGGACTGTCGCATTGATGTCGTTTCTATTTTCGCTGAGTTTCTAAACCCCATATAACTTCACTAATAGAACAGAGCAGCCCCAGCGGGGCGACAGGTGTATAGAAATGCGAATATACAATAATCTTTAGCCCCAGCGGGGCGACAGGTGTATAGTAATGCAGACAATTATTGTAGTCTTATGTTAAGTCATTATAAAAAGTCATTATAAAAACCGTCTAAACTATAGTACAATATAGGAGATTTATTAAAATGTTAAAAGTTTCAATTCCCTTCAAACGGGAAGGTCTTTCTGAACTGAGTGGGAAGACTTAAGCGAGAAAGAGCAGGAGGAATGTTTCAATTCCCTTCAAACGGGAAGGTCTTTCTGAACTTGGGAAGATGAGGCAACAGGGGATATTTTCTATTTTTGTTTCAATTCCCTTCAAACGGGAAGGTCTTTCTGAACTAGCAATCCACCAACAAGTCAATAGCTTCTGACTTGAGTTTCAATTCCCTTCAAACGGGAAGGTCTTTCTGAACTAAACATTGGGATCTGTGGCAAGAAGATTGGCAATGTTTCAATTCCCTTCAAACGGGAAGGTCTTTCTGAACTATGAAGGTAAACGTGAAGAATATGGTGAGGACGGTTTCAATTCCCTTCAAACGGGAAGGTCTTTCTGAACGTCTCTCGAGATGAGATTTATCTCTATTGGGAGTCCGGTTTCAATTCCCTTCAAACGGGAAGGTCTTTCTGAACAGATCCATCAAAGCGTGTAACATTCACCCCTCAGGATGACGAGTTTCAATTCCCTTCAAACGGGAAGGTCTTTCTGAACTTACCCCTCTGCGAACCCAGTCACAGTAAGGGCTAAAATTGCTAAAACCAAACACGAACTGCGCGAGGGGTTTTTTTGTGATAATTATTGTTAAAAACGGTAAAAACCCTTATGAACACTACACCAAACACGATTTGATAGCAAAAATAACGCTAAAACCAGTCCCCATCTATGTTCAGGGGCAATTTTGACTGCATTGGCAATCAATCAACACATCGCGTAAGTTTACAATGCATGCGCTTGATATAAGTATACGCTAAATCTGCAGAAATGTCAAATTTTTTTAGGGTATTATGGAAATTTGACACAAGGCAGCTACTATGATATTATAGAATCCTTTCAATAATAGATAGGAGGGAAACATGACACTTATTGCCATGATTGAAGATTCAATTCAGAAGCATGCTAATAAACCCGCTTTAGCATATAAACAGAAAGGTGATACATATCAAGACATCTCTTATGCTGACTTTGGTGACTCTATTCAACAGTTCAGTAACGGCTTACGTTCTTTAGGTGTAGAAAAAGGTGATAGGATCGCAATCATATCTGAGAATCGACCTGAATGGGCAATCTCAGACTTTAGTATTCTGAAGATTGGCGCAATTAATGTGCCGATGTTCTCAACACTTACTGCCGCCCAAGTTGGTTATATTTTAAATGATTCCGGTGCAAAGATTATATGTGTATCCACTGTTAAGCAGCTGGAGAAAGTGGTTACAATTCGTGATAATGTTGAAACACTTGAAACTATTATCCTCTACGATTCAACTGAAGACGAATTACCCGATGGGGTTGTCAGTTATGTTGATGTCTGCGAAAACGGAAAAGACGTAGAAACAGAAAATGATAATAACATAACTGAAGATGACATTGCGACGATCATCTACACATCTGGTACTACGGGAAATCCTAAGGGTGTCATGTTAACGCATGCGAATTTCCTCTTCAATTTCAATGCTTGTAAATCTCTCGTTGATGTCGGAGAAACTGATGTTTTATTGTCTTTCCTACCGTTATCACATGTATTTGAAAGACTTGGTGGACATTATGTTCCGTTGTTTTCTGGTGCGAAAATTGCTTATGCTGAAAGTACATTCACCGTAGCACAAAATATGCAAGAGGTATCACCGACTGTGATGCTCAGCGTTCCCCGTTTATATGAGACTATGCACGACAGAGTGCTACGCGCCGTTGAAGCGGGGTCATCACTCAAACAGAAGATATTTCACTGGGGTGTGGCTGTCGGCTCAAAAGTTAGTTCAAGTATCCAACAAGGCCGGAATCCGTCATTAATGTTAAGTATCAAGCAAGGTATTGCTGACAAATTGGTTTTCGCAAAATTGAAAGCAGCCACAGGTGGAAGTCTTAGGTTTTTCATATCCGGTGGTGCCGCATTATCACAATCCATCGCTGAGTTTTTTCATGCAGCGGGTATACTAATTCTGGAGGGATATGGACTCACTGAAACATCTCCCGTTATTAGTCTTAATTATCCTGAAAAATGGAAATTTGGCACAGTGGGTGAACCTGTTCCCGGTATAGAAGTACAGATTGCAGAAGATGGTGAAATATTGACTCGGGGTCCGCATGTGATGAAGGGTTACTTCAATAATGATGAAGCAACAGCAGAAGTAATTGATTCGGAGGGATGGTTCTATACAGGAGACATAGGCATAATAGACGAAGATGGTTTTATCAAAATTACGGATAGGAAGAAGAACATCATCGTCCTATCAAATGGTAAAAATGTCGCACCGCAACCGATAGAAAGTCAACTCATACAGAGTCCTTTCATCAACCAGATTATGTTAGTTGGGAATGAAAGGAAGAACGTTGCTGCTCTGATTGTGCCAAACTTTGATGCTCTAAATTCGTGGGGTAAAGAGAACGAAGTAGATACATCAGATATGAGTGCAATGTTAAAAACGCGAGAGGTACACCAACTCATTCAGAAGGAAATTCGGGAAAGGTTGACAGATTTTGCTGACTTTGAACAGGTCCGAAGGTTCGCTTTACTTGAAAGAGAATTCTCACAAGAGGAAGATGAGATGACTCCAACGTTGAAATTAAAGCGTAACGTGATTATAGAAAAGTTCTCAGATGACATAGAGGGAATGTATCCAGAAGAATCGTCGTAGTGTTCTGTCCAAGTTAAACTTGTAGGTTGGGTTGAGCGAAGCGAAACCCAACATGTGTTGTTCTATAATGTGTCAAGATGTTGGGTTTCGTGCCTCAACCCAACCTACGTAAGTTATTTGTTCTGATTTATCAAACTCACGTTAGTCTATCATACCCAATGATCTATCATGTCTGTAGACTTAACAATATGCATCCCTGCATCAGAAAACTTTGCAAAAGCAGCGTCAGCTGCATCAGTATAGTCGACAATATCGGGAACAACAACGGGTGATGTCAAATCTTCAACGAGATATACCTTTTCAGCTAAACTGGCATCAGTCTGTTGTATCTCATGCAAAAGATCACTGATTGTCCAAGCAACACAGTGGCTTTTTGCTTGTCCAGCAATAATCAGCCGATCATAATCTAAAAGCATCTGAAGAAACGCATTATTCTTTTTGGCAATAGGTTTCCCGTTCTCATCATAAAGCACTTCAGGACGTAACACTGAATAATTCTCTGTCAGTGGATTTTGTCCTTTTAGTTCGTAATGTGTCTGACTTTGTCTGACAATTGTATGGAAAAAGCATGCCTCATCAACAGCGGAGACAACAGCATGTCCAATCCCACCCAGCATGGCATGGTAGGGCCATATTGTCAGTGGATACTTTCCATCGGCGGTGAGTGTTTTGACATAGTGCTTGACATAAGTTTCTAACCAAGTTAGTTTATTTGAATCACGATACAGATTATCAGCGATAGCAGGATTTACACGCCATTTTCCTGCTTCAATATCTTCTTGGGTGATAAGAGTTTGTAGTGGTGTTGGGTGATTTCCCGCATCATCAATCCAGAATACCTCGTGGAATATCTGCATTGTGGTATGTGTATCTAATGTACATGCAATTTTAGTAATGCTCTGAAGGTTGTGATAGATGAATTGACACAAACGGACGTTGTCTTCAACTGCACCATTACCTGACCTGCCACCAACAAACAGCTCATAGTCTGGAATACAGAAAGTATTCTGGACATCAATCAGTAATAAGCAGGTTCTGATGTGATCCTCAGATGCGGGGGCAATTTTATATCTTTCTGACCATTCACGGGCAACTGTGAGATGGGATTGGTAGGGTATTCTCCAAACATCACCTACAGTTTTTTCATCGAAATGGTCAGGAATCGGCAAGGGTATATTCTGATGGTTGATTCGCATTTTTCAATCCTATGTCTAATTTATGTCTTCCCAATAGACAACGTTCAGTTTTTACTATCTTAATTCGTTCATTTGCGTCTATAAAGTGTAGCATTCATTGGATTGTCTTGACGATGTACCGTTATTTTATAGTAAATTGCGATTTCTTACAACAAAAATCGGGTCTAAACGTCTAATAGATCAGATAATTCTTTAGGGATCAAAGTATTTGTTAAATTAACGTGAGTTTGATAAAACACATTGTAGGACAAACTTTTAGTTTGTTTCATAGCACACAAACTGGAAAGTTTGTGCTACAAGGCGGTCCTTGGGACAAAATACTGCTTATAGAACTGACATCTTTTATTATCAAACTAGCGTTAAATTATGTATACAATTTCAAAAAATCTCGTTATATAAGTACGCGAGTATTATCCGCTTTATGACGGTTCACTAATTAATGCAACTTTTCATCAATTGTGGAGTAATAAACTGTAGATAATACTGGCAATAGAAGGTGTTTATTTATGAAGAGGAACAGAGAACGACGACCAGAAATGAAGGAGAAACTTGATCAAGCCGATAGAAGGTTTCGCGAAGCACGGGGACGTTTACGTTGGAGAGTTGATGAAGCAAAGATACCACTCACCGTTCAGGAAAAACACGGTATCTCCCAGTTGAAAGGTCAAGTTTTAATTATATCATATAATGATGCTCTACAACAGAGAATAAAGGATGTTCTTGTATCTGAGAACTACCGATGTGACATCGCTGAACGTAGCTCCATCGCTGTTGGCATGCTTAAAATGGCTAAATATGAGTTGATAATAGTTGACTTCACTCGGTTTAGGCGATCCAATATTTTCTCCTTTGTCAGAAGATTTCAACCCCATGTAAAGATAATCTCTATCGTATCAGATGAAAGAAGAGCACGCGATCTGATGAGATATGGGAGTTACAGTTTTCTTGTTGGAAGGAACTTTGACACAGAACAACTCCGAACATGTCTTGTCAGTTCACTAAGGATGAAGCATCAAGTCTGTGGCTTGCAGGCCCGTGGAGAAAAATGCAACCGCTCTTGTGTTGACAGCTATCAGACCGAAGAGGACTTTATAGATGTTGGAGAGGAGTTCATTGAACCTGAAATGGACCCGAATAATCGATACGATCCATTCTAATCAAAAATAAAAATTACGTGTCAATCAGTCGTAAGATGGCGAAGAATTTAGAATATAAAGTGCGATATGAAGCACTTGATAGATTACTCCCGAAATTGAAAACTTTAGGAGCAACACACCGTGAAACCATTCACCAAGTGGATACCTATTTTAATAGTCCTAAAGGGAGGTTAAAATTACGCGAGACGGATGGCTCGGATGAGAGTTGGCTCATATATTATGAACGTCCGAATAAGAAAGATTCTCGTTATAGCCTATATCAACTGAGTAAAATTACGCATGGATCAAGCCTAAAGGAACTCTTAACTGCAGCTTTACGTATAAAAACAGTCGTCAAAAAAGAGAGGTCAGTCTGGATGTATAATAACACGCGTATTCACCTGGATACAGTTGTTGATTTCGGTGAATACGTAGAGTTAGAGACTGTATTTCAGGGACAGACTGAAACTGATGCAATAACTGAGCATGATCATGTAAAACACACGCTTGAACTAAACCTTGCTGAACCCATTGCTGTTTCTTATAGTGATATGTCAATACAAAAAACATCAAAAGTTTAACACACACTACACACGTGCCCAACAGAATGGAGAGAATAAGAATGGATTATACACGATTTCGTAAGATACTTGAACTAAAAGAAGATATAGATAGTGCCAAAAGAAGAGAGTTATTAAGAATCTATCTCCAGACTCCTACTTTACCGAAACTACAAGCAGCCCGTGCTTTGTTGTTTGAAATAAAGAAATCCTTAAATCGTTGTCCAGCTTCAAGACAGAAATGTTTGAAAACTATTCGACGCATGATGTGTCATAGGCATTGAGATGGATAGATATTGATGCAGCATCAGGCGCGAATTGTAGCACAAACTTTCAGTTTGTGGCACATCTGGTGCAAACTGGAAAGTTTGCACTACATTTATCAAACTCACGTTATGGTCTATAAACGCGACTGGATTGCATGCACCAAGAGCGGTATCATCAGTTCATGATGTCCAGTAAAGTTATATCCTTTTCCTCCCATCTCTGTTGGCCGTTTTACTACATTTTCCGATGGTCGATATTGTTGTTGCATGTCAAAGTCAGCAGCAGTGAAATGTGAAACTGTATGTCCAAGATTACGGGCAATCGTCAATGCTTTCAGGAACACTTCGGGAAGAATTACCGCGGAACCAAAGTTGAGAATAACACCGCCATCCTCCAACTGTGTTACTAAGTTCGTTAGGATTCTAAAATCTGTGAAACTTGCTTCCCCGATTGCAGCACCCTTCGCGCTTGGGTGTTGATGTATTATATCTGTCCCTATAGCAACGTGAACTGTAATTGGTATATTCAACTCACTGCAGGATGCAAGTAGACTAAATGCGTTGTAGGGTGCATTAAGTTCTATCAGGCTATTTCCCAATGCTTCCCCCATACCGATTTTCGAATCAGCTGCCTTCTGTATAGCCGCATTCATTAGATTTCCTGTTTCTTCCCACATCCCAAACTGTCCAGCTTGTAGGTATAGAGAGACGTCTTCAGATGTCTCACCAATCAATGCGATTTCAAAATCGTGTATGCTACTGGCACCATTGAAGACAAACGCTGTGATGATTCCTTGCTTAGCTAATGATATCAGGAGTGGACTAAGACCGCATTTAATAACATGTCCCCCCATCATCACGATGACAGGCTTTTTTCTTTGATGCGCTGCAATGATTATGTCAACAAGTTCTAAAAAATCTTCACCCTTCAGAATTTTAGGCAGTGCATCCAAGAAGGATGAAATACCTTCCCCCGAGTCCGTTAATGTTGCGAAATCGTTGACTGACACTTTATTAATTCGGTCTTTTAATGGAAGGGTTTTTACTTTTGAGATGTCAACAGGTTTTGCTCTTATGTTCATGGTATTGCTTAATTCAATAAGGATTTATAAAATTATTGTCAATCTACAAAATATATGATACAATATCTGTCAATAGAAAAACAATTAATTCGTTGGATAGAGGTGTTATAATGCGTTTTACAAAAACCTTGACTACACTGTTCGTTTCACTATGTTTTATCTGTTTCATTACCACAGCACCAGCACTCGGTTTTATTGAACGAGAATATACAATTCGTGAAGTGCTTGATGCATGCACAAACATCGTTTTTGGAGAAATTGAATCTGTAAACAAAACTCGGTATCAGACAATCGTCAAAGTAAATGAAGATGTAAAAGGTAAGAGTAGTACAACTGAATTAAAGTTTAATCTGGCAACTGGACATTATAAACAAGGTTCGTCACCGCAGAAATTGGTGAGACTCTTAAAACCGGGTATGCCGATCATTGTGTTCTATCGCGCGAGTAATTACGGTGTTGATAGCATGTGCTTTATAGATAATACTTGGTTCCAAATGCGAGGATACCACCGTAGAAGTCGAAGCTCATGGTGGAGTTTTACACATATTGACCCAATGATGTCTCGCACTTTTGATGGAAAGACTGTTGCCTTTCAGAAGGTCGTTAGAGATATGTTAGACGGTAAAATGTGGGTTATGGCTACTGAAAACACACTGAAAGCTTATGTCCTAACAGGGAATAGCACTTCACCCACTTGGGGACAAACACATCTTGAAACAAACTCCATGACGTACGAATACCAAGCGTTACGCAATATCAAAAAGATCGGAAAACGTCCGTTGGCTTTTGAATACACGAAAGTAAGAACACTTCCACACCTTAAAGATGCCGATATATTGTGGATCGGTTACGAAGAAATTTCAAGTTATGGTAGATATCTGCTATCAAAAAATACTGAACAAGCCATTAAAGACTATGTAAAAAACGGTGGAATAGTTGTCGTTTCAGGCCAAGATAGCACGCCAAATAAACCTTGTGGTATTGGATGGTTGGATGGGAAACTAAAAGGGGTTGAAAGTCCACCTAAAAGAGTGTTTGTTAAATCTGAAAATGCCGATAAACTATTTTCCACTCCAAATAAAATCCAATCTGGTAAAATCTATATTGACGATGCCTGGACAGAATGGGAAGCAGATGATGAAGTATTTGCTACTACACCTGATAACAACGAACTTGTTGTGGGAGCTCGAAAATATGGTAAAGGACTCTATATCATCACCAGTCTGAGAAACGACAACCAATATACCGTATCCATGAACAAGGCTCTGATGGAAAACATACTACATTATGCTGCAAGTAAAATGCAGAAGTAAGTTTCATCTCTACTAATGGACAGTCCAGACTAAATATGTAGGTCGGGTAGAGGAACGAAACCCGACATGGACCCACATATCATAAGCAAAGTCGGGTTTCGCTTGCTCTACCCGACCTACTTGTTTAACTGCACTATTGGAACTTTGCGATCACCAATGTTATGTCGTCGTTGGCATTGACTCCTTGTTGATATTCTTGAAGGTCAGCAAGTACTTCTTCTCTAATCTCGGTTGCCGAAAGATTTCTTGTGTCAGATAATATCTCTCTAAATCGCTCAATACCATACATCTGATTATCAGCATTTAAGGCTTCGGTAATACCATCTGAATAAAGTACGAGGAGATCACCAGGTCGCCATGTAGTTTTGGCACTATAATACTGTATAACTGAGTCCCTATCTGGCAAAGCGATACCGACAGGAGGAAACTGGGACTCTAACTCAATACATTCATTACTATTTGCTGGTAGGAATAACATTGATGGATGGCCCGCATTTGCATAATACATTGTGTTGTCATTGTGGATTAAAACATAGCAACACGTCATGTAAATAAAGGTCTGTGCATCTTCATCTGTTACACGTTTTATTGCTTTCATAACTTCGGGAACAGAAGCATCAAAACGAATCTGAGTCTGAATACAACTTTTTGTCATTGCGGCGAGTAGAGCAGAATGGAATCCGTGACCCATCACGTCCCCGATGAAAATACCGATACAATCATTCGGTAGATACAAATAATCATAGTAGTCACCACCGACACGATTCGTCGGTTTACAGTAACCAGCAGAGGTAAGACTACGGTGTTTTATCTCTTCATTGGGCAGGATTGACTGCTGCACTTCAGCTGCGAGTCGGAGCGATTCCTCTTGGGCAACTTCCTTGCGAATGGAACTCATCTGCACTTCGAGATCGTTTCTTATTTTATTATTCAGCACACGAAACATACCTCTACCGATGAGTGGTTCAGTTGCTAATACCTGAAAGAAATCATCTCTTGTAATTTTTAACAGACATGTTTGGGCTGTTGTTTTGATTGTTGCGCTTCTCGGTTTATCATCTATCAATGCCACTTCACCGAAACAGTAGCCTTTCTCATTAAAGGACAACACCTCAGTATCATCTTTAATGATAGCTACTTCTCCTTCAACAAGTAGGTAAAGCGAATCGCCTTCTGTTCCCTCTTCAAAAATAATATGACTGGCTGGATAGTCTACTCGGTAAGTTATTTCTGCAATTAGGTTTAATCTTTCATCTGGAAGTCCTTCAAATAGATCGGTATCTTTTAAAAAGCTTTTCTTCTGTTCTAATAACATATCT
Organism: Candidatus Poribacteria bacterium; assembly: GCA_022824835.1. Lineage (GTDB taxonomy): Bacteria > Poribacteria > WGA-4E > WGA-4E > WGA-3G > MSPOR6. The sequence continues at coordinate 46,424 of JAJDZB010000054.1, forward strand.
GTTATGATTCCTATTAATGTAGTTTCTGATTTTGAATATAAGTTGATATTCCCGTTCAAGCATCGCATGATTATATCTAAAGGATGCATTTTTGTCAATTCACTATTGTCAATCAAAGCAACATCTATACTTGACATTAAATCCTAATTGTGTTAAACTACACCTAATATAATCAAGCGAATGAACTTCTATGAACATAACTGAAAGAAGCTTAAATTGGACTATTTATATTGTCCTACCTATTAGCATAACACTACATTCTACAATATAGGGTGAACATGTCAATAACCGAATTCTTTAGAGGTAAGGTATTACTGATTACGGGTGGGACTGCCTTCCTCGGGCAACCGATGGTTGCGAAAATTCTTACTTCACTGCCAGATGTCAAAAAGATCTACCTTCTCATTAGAAAACGCGTAGAGTCAAACGGAAAAATAACGACTGCTCAAGAACGTCTTGAAAATGAACTCTTGACATCAGATGTTTTTGATGTCTTACGAGATACGCGCGGATCAGAATTTGAAACTTGGGCAAAAGAGAAAGTATCAGCTGTTGAAGGCGACCTAACTGATGCATATCTCGGATTCAGTGATGAGACCTATAATAATCTGCAAAATGAAATTGATGTATTCATCAATATTGCTGGTCTTGTAGATTTCGATCCTCCTTTTGATGCATCCTTAAAAGGAAATGCGCTCGCTGCCAAACATGCAATCACATTTGCCAGAGGGTGTTCTGACATCGTCTTTCTCCATGTGTCAACCGCTTATGTATGTGGAAAAGAACCTAAGAGAGTAGAAGAAGAACTGCATCCCCCTTTTGAAAAGTTTGCATCACGACACAACGAAAACAGTGATATCTCCATTTCCACAACACTTACTGAAGAGATTGACTATCTCCTCTCATTAAACCGGTCAATCCGAGAGGAAGCGGAGTCGCCTGAACAATCATCTAAGTTCAAACAACTTGCTCAGAAGCAATACAATGCTGATAAACGGGCGAACAGAAAGAACATTGAAAAACTTATAGAGGAAATCAAGGAAGAATGGCTTGAATCTCGTCTTGTTGAGGTAGGACTTGAACATGCCCGCGCTCGTGGTTGGAACGACACCTATACCTATATGAAATTCCTTGCTGAACAGGTCATAATGGAATTACGAGGGGACCTGCCTACTGCTATAATCCGTCCCTCAATTATAGAAAGTAGTATTGCTGAACCCCGTCCAGGATGGCTGGGTAAATATCGGATGTCAGAACCGCTAATTGTCGGATTTGCCAAGGGGAGATTGCCAGATTTTCCTGCCGATCCAGATATTATATTAGACATTATACCCGTAGATTTCGTCGTAAATGCCATGTTAGCAGCGGCTGAAGCAATAGCAAATAGAGGCGGGATTGATGTTTATCATGTGGCAACTGGCACTCAAAATCCTTTGTATTTCAGGGGTATTGTAGATGCAACCTATGGGTACTTTACAGAGAATCCTATGATGGAGAATGGTAACCCCATATCAGTTCCCGTATGGCAATTCCCCAGTCTGGAAGAATTTCAGAAAAAGTTAACGGGTAAAATGCGTCTGCTCAATCGCTTCATAAAAGCGTTATCCCTATTACCTACGCGGTCAGCAAAACGTCAACGTAGAAAACTAATTGTGAAGCAGAGCAGTGTAAAAGCACTGTTGCATTATATTCAGATTTACGGTCCTTATACAAGAACGAACTTTGAATTTGAAACGGATAAAACGCGCGTCTTATTTGACTCACTCTCTCCAACAGAGAAGAAAACCTTCAATTTTGATGTGTCTCGGATTCAATGGCAGCAGTATTTTCAAGAAATACATATACCCGGTATCAAGCGACACGTACTAAAACTTGAGGATCAAACGGGAAAGGTTACAAAAAATGGAACTTCACATGATGTGTCTGAGGAAATGCCTTCTGCCGCACCAAATCCCATAGATGACATTTCACCAAAAACAATCGTGGATCTGATTGCGATTCAAGCGAACCGTATACCAGAGAAAATCGCACTTCAAATGGTCACCGAGGGAGAATGGGAAAAGTATACGTATGCAGAAACTTACAGCTTTACACTTCAGACTGCCTACCATCTATGGCAAAATGGTATAGGTGAAGGTAGTCGTGTTATATTGGTATCTGAAAACCAACCGGAATGGTGTATCGCTTATCTGGCAGTGTCACAGTTAGGTGCTACTGTAGTTCCCATTGATGCACAGACTCCCATTGAGGAAATCCTTTCTCTAACTGAATTCACAGAAGCAAAATCTATTCTTGCTTCGGAAGCAGTCATTGCAAATTCTGAAATAGGTTTTGCTAAATCACAGGTACCTGTTCTCAATATCAATCAATTTAAACATATTGTGAGTTCTGATAAAAACTTACCTGCGGACTTTCCGAGTGTAAAAATATCACCAGATTCTGTTGCTTCCATAATATTCACAATGGGTACAACAGTAGACCCTAAGGGAGCTATGCTCACACATGGCGGTTTCATCTCCAACGTAAAAGCAGTTGCCAAGGCATTGCCACCAACAGATTCAGAAAGGATTCTCTCAGCTCTCCCTCTGTATCATGCATTGAGTTTTTCTTGTAGTCTATTGATGGCACTTTACAGCGGCACAACAGCAACTTATGTCAATGCGTTCCGACCAACCACGCTCTTAAAGACAATGCGTGAGGACAAGACCACCGCCTTTATCGGGGTGCCAAGACTTTTCCAGTTACTACAGAGCACGATTGAGAGACAAGCAATACGTGAGGAAACTCTCGGCAGCTGCTATGAAGAAAAGACTCAAAACGTCATGGGGGGTCATATACGGGTTCTCGTGAGCGGCGGGGCTGCACTTGCAGATACCGTATACGATGGATTTCAAAAATTTGGATTGACGCTTTATCAAGGATATGGTATGACAGAAACTGCTCCTGTACTGAGTGTAAATCCATACCAGAATAGCAGACGCGGTTCCGTCGGACTACCTGTTGAAGGTGTGGAATTCCGCATAGATAAACCAGACAAAAATGGAATAGGAGAAATTGTCGCTAAAGGGCCAAGCAATATGAAAGGGTACTTTAAAAATCCCATCGCTACAGATAATACCATACGAGATGGATGGCTCTACACAGGAGACCTCGGATATATTGATGATGAAGGGTTTCTATATATCACAGGCCATTGTAAGGATGTCATCGTTCCCGCTTCTGGCAAAAACATCTATCCGGTTGAGTTAGAGACACTCTATAGAGACCATCCTGCAATTGCGGAGATCTGTGTTATCGGATTACCCTATCATGATGGTTCTGACACAGACGTACACGCTATCATTGTTCCTAAACAGAACAGTGAATCAGTTGAAGTGGAAATACATGAACATCTTCAGAAAACTGCGAAATGTTTACCGAGTTATCAGCATTTCCATAAATCACATATTTTCTACGATGCGTTACCCAAGACCGCTGACCATAAATTTGACCGTAAACGCGTTAAAGAGATGTTACTTAAACATCTGGTAGATGATGAGATGCGTATGGAACATTCAGCTGAGACAGAATCGAATACTGTTATCCCCGAAGAGATACTGACGCGCCTTGCACAATTGGCACGTATGCCTACAAATAAAATACACCTTGAAAGTCATCTTGAAGCTGATCTCGGTTTGGATTCCCTTACGCGACTTGATCTATTAATGTTACTTGAATCACGGATTGGTCAAACGATTCCAGATGGGATTCTTGCCAATCTTCAAACAGTAAGGGATGTAGTTGAACTATCACAAACGTTTGATGGGACATCTGAACGCGCAATCGTAGATTCTGAAAATACGCTGGAACTTCGTCGTGAACCGCACTGGTATGCAAGGTTGTTTCGTGCGGGGATCCGAGGTCTCTATCAAGGTATGTTTTCATTTAAGGTCTTCGGTTTAGAGAATATACCGAAAGATAAACCTTATATCATCACCCCTAACCACACGAGCCATTTAGATACGTTAACGGTTATCACGGCGTTAGGGAAGGAATCACACCGTTTGTGGACACTCGCTGCAAGAGATTATTGGTTTGGAAAACGGTTTCAAGGATGGTTTGCACACAACTGTATGAACGCTCTGCCGATAGAACGGGATGGGAATTTCGTACAGTTCATGCAAGACTTGAGATTGGCAAATAATGTTTTAGAACAGAATAACGGTGTTCTAATTTTTCCTGAAGGTACACGTTCAGTTGACGGAAATTTACAACCTTTTAAACCGGGTATTCTCAGTCTATTGATGTACGGACAGCAAGTCCCAATTATACCTACTTACATTCAAGGTGCTTATGAAGTTCTTCCAAAAGGACAGAACTTCCCAAGAAGACACCCGATACAGATCGTCTTTGGTGAACCGTTACTATTTGAGGTCAACAAAAACCCTGGAGATGCAGTAGATAACACAGGTAAATATAAAACGTTCTTAACAGAACTTGAAAACCGTGTAGAAAAGCTCAAAGAGACATTAACTTAGGATACCCGATGGATTCCCCCCAGACACAAGCGATCGCGTTTTTTGATGTAGATGGTACATTGTTAAGCTCAACCATTGTGCATTGCTACGTCTGGCTTCGTACCCATACATTGACTCCTCTTATGAAGTTTTTCTGGACAATAGGTTTCTTACCAAAGGTTGTCTATTATCTCATACTGGACAAAATAAGTAGAACTCGCTTTAATAAAGTATTTTATAGAAACTATGATGGATTAGAAAGCACTGAGTTAAAATCATTATCTATTGACATGTTCAACAGTTACCTAAGACAGAAAATCTTTCCTGAAGCAATTTCTCAAATTGAGGAACATAAGGAAAAAGGTGATCAGATCGTATTGCTGACAGGGTCACTTGACTTTATTGTCATGCCAATTGCTGAATATCTGGGAGTAGATTCTGTGCTGGCTCCCTCACTCGGGGAACTTGGCGGTAGGTTTGTGGGGGAGTTGAAATCAGAACCACTTATTGGACAACAGAAAGCAATTGTAATGAAAAAGTTTGCAGAAGAAGTCGGTATATCACTTGATGTTTGCTATGCTTATGGTGATAGCCATTCAGACTTACCGATGTTGAATTGTGTTGGAAATCCTGTTGTCGTAAATCCAAGCAGAGCATTACGGCAAAAAGCACTCTCAACAGGATGGGAAATGCATGAATGGATGCAAGCATCATAAGAAACTATCGTAGAATATTCCTGAATTGTTAGGAGAAGAAAAAATGCAGGTCAGACGTTATCTTGAATCAATGTCAGAACCACAAGATACAATGTATGTTGAGATTGAGGGGTTGCATAGATTCACCCGACGCGGACAAGATTGGTTGAAATTTCGTAAGGACTTAATTGACTTAATAGAACAAACAATTTCTGAAGAACTTTCAAAAGAATTCTCTGACGCCACAGAGAATTGGGTCTCAGAGGAAAACGATCAAAATAGTTAGGTAAAAAGGTATCATGAACACATTTTATGTCACTACCCCAATCTACTATCCCAACAGTGAACCCCATGCGGGGAATGCATATACTACAATTGCTGCGGATGTCTTGGCACGCTATCATAGACTCAAAGGATATGAAGTATGCTTCTTGACTGGCGTTGATGAGCATGCTGCTAATGTGTTTAATGCTGCTAAAGAGGAGGGACTGACACCCCAAGAATATTGCGATAAGATCGCACCAACGTTCGTCAACCTGTGGGAACGTCTTAACATCTCACATGACATTTTCTTTCGTACAACCAGCGATATACATAAACGCGGGGCACAAAAGTTCCTTAACGTTCTATATGAGAACGGTGACGTCTATAAAGCCAAATATGAAGGATTTTACTGTATCTCATGTGAGAAGTTCTTTGCTGAGAAGGAGCTAACAGAGGATAGAATCTGTCCGGACCATAAGATTCCGCTGCAGTGGTTAGAAGAGGAGAATTATTTCTTTAGACTCTCAAA